>NZ_RHOL01000001.1 GCF_003946465.1 Lacticaseibacillus hegangensis
TCGCAACGCTCCAAACGTTGCTTTCAGACCGGCCAGATGCGATTTCATGTCCCAAATACCGAGGTGAATAATCCAGGTCCAAAGCTGTAACGTCACGTTCTTTCACAGCGGTCAGTATGCTTTGATAGGTCTCATATGCGGCACGAAAAGCGGGATCTAAATCAAGGCATTTGCTAATCAGATTGACCACAGTGTCGAAGTAACCAACACTAGCGTGATAGACAGTGTTTACTGCATCAAGTTCTTCAAAGCGTTTGAGAAATACTTTCCATTCCCGCTTCATGAAACGATATTCAGTACTTGTTTTAGGTACTGTCTTCATGACTTGAACCCGGACCATATTCAATGCCGTTGAAACCATTTGAACGATGTGAAAGCGATCAACGACGACTTTCGCATTAGGAAACAGCCTCGGGACTAGATGCACATAGCCGGCATTCAAATCCAGTGAGACCGTTTTTACCTGTCTTCTAACGGTCAGCGGGAAGCGTTCGAAATACTTAGTGAGCTGGTAAGAAGTGCGCGAAGGCAGAATTGCCCCGATTTCCTGGCAGTCGCTGTTGGCCCAGATAAAGCTCATCCGGTCAGTCGCTTTGAATTCATCAAACGCCAAGTGTTCAGGTAACCAGGTGATCTGTTGGAAATTATGTAGGTTGGCCTCTTCGTCAATCACACGCTGGACGGTCTTGTCAGAGATGTGGTGGCGTTGACCAATGTCTGTAAGTGAGTGATTTGAGATGGCATCAAACAGGACCATCTGGCGAACGGGTTCACTGATCACGCAACCCGGACGGACGTAGTCGGTCCGGCTTTGGAAAGTCGTCTGACACGCTTGGCAGAGAAAACGTTGGCAACTCAGTTTTAGATAAGTCGGCCGATAGCCAAAACTAGGGGCTACAATCCTTACTTGGTTGAAGCCGAAACGGACGATTTGATCCGTAAATCCGCAGTTGGGACAGTGGTCGGGCTTGACCGTTAACTTTGCGCGATAAACTAAGGCTGCTTGATTATGAATTGTTTCAATTTCACCATCTTCTAAAAAGATGATGTTTGGGTCTGTAATTTCGAGGGCTAATCGAATAGACTTACTAGTAAGGGGCATCACACACACTCCATTTCTCTTTTCTTTGGTCGGACGAGTGACAAAGGGACTGTGTGATGTCCCGTTTGTGTACTCGAATATAAAAATGGTATAGAAAAAGGAGTTGGCAGGCAAGTTGCCTATCAACTCCAAATATCGTAGCGCCAGTTAATCAAAATGAGATCTACCATGTTGGTAGGTCTCATTTTTTTTGACGATTTTGAAGTAGCGCCGTGGCTAATCATTTTGGACGTTAAATGCCTTGATTTCTTGAAGTTGTTTGTAGACATTCTCTATTTCATTAACAGGTAGTTCCGAGTAACGTGAGGCGAAGCTAATCTTGCGATCATTACTGTCAGTATGAGGAACGCCATCCTCATCCACTGGAGTATACGGCTGGAAGTAGCTAAATATCGCGTGTAGTTGCTCTTCTAGGTGTTCAAGCTGATAAGGAGAATACCCTTCCATTTCCCAAGCGAGTTTGTGTATCTGCTCAAGCCTCGGACGATATTCTTCCAATCGGTCGAGGGTTTCGTTAATTCGGTCTAGCATTGCAGTTGTGCTATGGACTTTCTGTTCATCAGGCGAGCCAAATAAGTCAACGGGGGCAACGTTGAAGAACCGAGCAATTCGATCAAGTGAATCAAAACTGGGATTGCGCTTGTTTTGCTCGATTTTTGAAATCGTATCTCTGGAAAGTTCGGCAATCTTAGCAAGCTCCTCTTGCGTGACGCCGTATTGCTCACGCAGTCGTTTCATGTTGCGGCCGACATTTTCAATCATTTTGCTCACCTCCGCAATCATCATATTATGCGGCTGATTTCCATGCAAGGTTTCAGTCCTACCCACGTTAATATTGTCGGGCTGATTCGCTAATTTACAGTCGGCTAAACCCTTGCTACCATTGGGCTACAGATAGACGCGGCTTGTTATTTTGGAAATGGACAAAGCGCAACCTCGCCGCCACGCGTGGCGTGCAGCGCGAAAGCCGCAAGCGTGAGCGGCGGCGGTCGGCGCAGCCGGCCGCCTAGACCCCCATGTACTAACAGGGGGGTCGTAAATGACACCTATCTACCTGATTTCCCGGTAGAAACGTTGATACAGCAGAGAAGTTACTGGCTGGACATTTAAAGCTGATGTCCGGTGGCAACCAGATTAGGAGGGTAATAATTTGGGATACTGGAGTGAGTCAGTACGAACGCGCCGAAAAGAATTGAACCTGACGCAGGTGAAGCTTTGTCGCCGTCTAGGTATTACACAACGCCACCTTAGTCGCATCGAAAATGGTGAAGCGTGTAGTAGCGGTTTGCAGATGCACATTGATAAGATGCTCAATAATTGGACAGATGAGCCGGAGCTGCAATTGCTGGTTGACTATGTACGAATTCGGTTTCCAACACAAGACATCGACAAAATAGTCGGTGACCTCTTACGTTTGCAAACGGATTGTATTCTGTCCGAAAATCGCGCGGCGTTTGGTTATCTATTCACCCGCTCACTTGGCCAGATCAAAGTCTACGGCTCTGATCTAGGTCACAAGGAACTAGGAACGTTGCTGGAATTGCGCGGGCAAGGTTGTCGCCAAATGGAAAGTATTCTGCTAGGGCGTGGTGAAACTTGGTATGACTTTCTTAACCAGTGTCTGGACATGAAAGGCGTGATGAAACGACTGGATTTAGCCGTCAACGACATGGTCGATATGCTGGATATTCCAAACCTAATTCAAAAGATTCAGGCCAACGAGTGCATCACCGTAATGCGTGAGTATCAAGGCACAGTGTCCGGTCATATCTATCATGATGACGATGCAGAGTTCGACGATGAGACTGGCACGACATTATACATTGGGTCAACCAAAAGCGAGCTGTACTTTTGCCTTTACGAGAAAGGCGCCGAGCAGCACAAGAAAGGTTTAACCACGAACATCTATAACCGTTTTGAAATTCGCTTGAAGAACACTCGGGCGGAAAAGGCTGTTGTTGATCGCCTTTGCTACCGTGATGAAGAACGCACAATATTTGGCATTATCAAACGCTACCTGCGCTTTGTTGATACGCAAAAGGGCCAGCCGCGATTGGATTGGCCACTCAATAAAAATTGGCAACACTTTGTCGGTCACGATCGCCAACCGCTGCGGTTGACCACTGCCCAAGAACCGCTCGATCTCAACCGGACGCGGGCGTGGATTGATAAGCAAGTGGCACCGATGGAGCGCGTGCTCCACGAGATTGACGCGTACTGGGGTAACCAAAAAACGATGCAATCGATTCGCGGGGCAATCCTGACAGACAAACATCGACAAATCATTGAGCAGTATACAGTTGGTGCCGATCAGCTTGAAAATGGTTTATTTGAAGAAATGACACCTGAAAGTGAGCAATCAAAAAAGGATGACCACGCCGACCAAAGCAAGTAGTCACCCTTTACAGATAAGATATGGGTCCTATCTGTTTTGATTATCTCACACAAATGTTAGACACAACAAGTGAGGGAATAAATGAGAATCAAATACAGTCCAGTGTCGGATAGTGACGCTGAATGGGGCAACAAGGACGCCATTTTGAGCCGATACGATGGTTTGAACAAATATACGCTCAATCGCTGGCTCTGTGAGATGCGCGACAACAAGCTATGGCGTGATGGCGTCTTGAATCCAACGCACAAGCTGGTCTTCATCAATTTCGAGATATTCGACGACTTTTTGTACTGGAAGACGCATGGCTATTCAAAATTGCGGAGAAAATGATGGGTCAGGATGTTAAAATAGAATCTGCTAATAGGGATTCAGTTTTGCCCTTTTCCTTACCCGGGAAGGATAAAACATGTATTTTGAAGAAAGAAAACGCAAGAACGGTAAGTCAACTTATTACGCGGTGGATCGCTATGTTGATCCATTGACAGGCAAAGCCAAACGGGAAGTCGTCAAGTTCTATACGAACACGGCGCGCGCCCGCAAGCAGGCCGAACGCGACTTAGCTGCAAAGATTGAGGAGTTGATTGCAGAGAAACAAGGCGCTTTCAACGGCGCCGCGATGGTAACATTCGGTGACCTAAAAGCAAAATGGTTGGAAACCTGGCAGACTACGGTCAAGCCGCCAACCGTTACGCGTGAAAAAATGGTGCTGAAACGCATTGAGGAGCTGATGGCAGATGACGTGCTTCTTGAAGTCATCACGCCGCTGTTGATCCAGAATCTGTTGAATGACTACAAGCAAAAGTATCATTCCACGCATTCAACGATGCAGCATATCAAGTGCTCACTCAACAAAATCTTCGACTATGGCGTTCTGCACAACGCAATTCCGTTCTCGCCAACGCGTGTGATCAAACTCTCTGCCAGTTCAAAGGAGAAGCGCGAAAAGCGACTGCGCCGCGAAGCGAAGTTTCTTGACGAACACGAGGTCCACGTCTTATTGGCAGAGTTACGAAAGCGGCGGCATCAGTCGTACTACGATTTGGCGCTATTCATGATTGGGACGGGCTGTCGGATCGGTGAGGCGGCCGCGTTGACGGAAGCTGACATTGATTTCGAGAACCGGCTAGTGACAATCGACAAGTCCTTGCAATATCACGACCTGCGCGTTGATGAGTATTACGAAGACACCACCAAGACCGAGGCCGGTGAACGGGTGGAAGAACTGCCAGGGTTTGCCATCGATGCGTTAAAGCGCGTTATTGCCCGTGATAAGGCATTCGATGAACACATGGCCGATTTTCCGGCAGAGGCCTTTCATGCTTCCAAGTCGCTGTTTAGGACGGAGTACGGTTCACCAATCACCTCGCACAGCTTTCGTGAGATCCTAACGCGAATTAACAAGTCACTGACGAAGCACTGCCAAGAATGGTATGGTTTTGAATGGACGAAGAACGCGATTCCTCATGGCTTTCGCCACATTCACATCTCGGTGCTTCGCGATGACCCGACGATTTCACTCAAAGAGGTGCAAAAGCGGGTCGGGCATGTTCGGGCTGAAACCACAGATGGCTACACCCACACCCTTGATGAAAATCAAGACAAGTCGGTAGAAGCCATCACGCGATTTATTGAAAAAATCGGGTGAAGTTGAACAGTAGTGTTTGGCAATTTAACGATGCTGCCCACGTTTTGCCCACGTTTACGAAGAAATGACAACCCAAGGGCCTTGAACCCTTGGTACCAAAGGAGTTACAAACTATGGCACAAATTCAATGGTTCCCCGGCCACATGGCCAAGGCCCGCAATCAGGTCCAGGAAAAATTAAAACTGGTCGATCTCGTGCTTGAGATCGTCGACTCGCGGGTCCCAGAGGCTAGCCGAAACCCGATGATGAACCAAATTGTCGGGCAAAAACCGCGCATTATGGTTCTAAACAAGAAGGACCTGGCAGACCCGCAGAAAACGGCCGAGTGGTTGGCTTACTATCGAAAGCAGGGCTATGAGGCCATTGCCATCGATGCCCAGCACGCCAGGCGGCTGCAACAGATCCCGCAACTCGCTCGGCAGATGATGAAGGCCAAGCTGGAGAAGCAGAAGTCCCGCGGCATTCGCAATCCTGGGCTGCGCGCGATGTGCATCGGCATCCCCAACGTCGGCAAGTCGACGGTGCTGAACCGCCTGGTAAAGAAGAACATCGCGGTCACAGGCAATCGGCCTGGCGTCACCAAGAACCAACAGTGGCTTACCGCTGATGACACATTCCAGGTCCTCGACACGCCGGGGATTCTCTGGCCGAAGTTTGAAGACGAGTCCGTGGGCAACAAGCTCGCGCTGACGGGTGCGATCGCCGACACAGTTTATCAGGCTGACACGGTCGGCCTGTTTGGGCTGACCTTTTTCCAGCAGGGGTACCCGCAGGCGCTGCGCAAGGCGTACGGGCTGAATGACGATGATATGGCGCAAAAGCCTGCCGACCTGATGATAGCGCTGAGTCAGAAATGGGGTTACGGCGAGGAGTACAACCGGGCCGCCGAGCGTGTAATTTTTGATGCGCGCCAAGGCAAGTTCGGGCCTTTCACGCTGGAAGTGCCAGGTGATCTCGATGGCCACGCTGAGTGAGTTAAAAAAGCAGCTGATCGCGCACCCAACCGACGAGTTGCTGGAGACGCTGGCGGCCGACCCGCGTGTCGGCGCCCAGAACCTGCTGGACTGGTATCAGCGGCGTCAATCTGAGGCCGAGGCTGAGGCGCTGGATTTGCAGTACCGCTCGCGCTACGAGCATGAGCTGTGGCCGAAATTTCCGCACATCGCTGGGATCGACGAGGTCGGGCGCGGGCCGCTGGCCGGGCCGGTGGTGACCTGTGCCGTCATTTTGCGTCACGACTGTCAGCTGCCGGTGAACGATTCCAAGCAGCTAACGCGCCACGAGCGCGAGCACCTGTACCCGTTGATCGTCAGCCAGGCGCTGGCCGTCAGCATTGGCGTCGCCGATAACCACATGATCGACCGTGAGAACATTTACCACGCCACGGAATTGGCGATGGGCGACGCGGTAGCGCACTTGCGCGTGGCGCCGGACTTTCTGCTGGTCGACGCGATGCACGTGCCCAGCGCCGTGCCCCAGCGCAAGCTGATCCACGGGGATGCCAACAGCATTTCCATCGGCGCGGCCAGCATTGTGGCCAAGGTCGTGCGGGACCGCCTGATGGTGATGTACGACGGCATCTACCCCGGCTACGATTTTAAGGACAACATGGGTTACGGCACCAAAAAGCATCTGGATGGGCTCGACCGTTACGGTGTGACAGAGATCCACCGGACGAGTTTCAGTCCGGTGCGCGAAGCTGCTTCTCGCTAGTCTGCGGATTACGCAGGCTTTTTTCGTAATCTACTCCTGAAAGGCGGGAGTGCGAATGAAGCTGCGAGAATTGATGCTGGTGTGGCACTGGGCTATGTACACGAAAAGCTGGAAAACGGAGCAAGGCCTCTGGGAGGAAATCACGCGCCGCGGGCTGAATGCCGAAACGCCAGTGTCTGCGCTGCGCGATTGGGTACCGTTAAAAGCGCTGCGGCCGTTCGCCCAAGACGCGGCCTGGCTGACCACGGTGCGGCAGTATTACCGCACCGGCCTGTTTGTCACGCGCTTTGACCCGACGTATCCAGAGCGTTTGGCGGAAAGCAACCAGCCGCCGCTGGTGCTGTTTTACCGCGGCCGGATTGACCAGCTCGACAACATGACGCTGGCAGTGGTTGGGGCGCGTCGGGCGACCACCTACACGGAAACGGCACTGCGCCGGCTGGGTGAGACGCTGCCGCCGTTGGTGGTCCTCAGTGGGCTGGCCGCCGGCGCTGACGGCATGGCGCACCGCTTTGCCCTCAGCAAGGGTTGGCCAACGGTGGCGGTGATTGCCACGGGCCTGGATGTCGCGTACCCGCCGGCGCACCGACAGTTGCAGCAGGTCATCGCCGAGAACGGCCTGGTGCTTAGCGAGTATCCGCCAAGTACCCAGCCGCAGAAGTTCCAGTTTGTCGCGCGCAACCGCATCATCGCCGGGCTCGCGCATGGCGTGCTGGTGACTGAGGCCGCGGCACACAGCGGCAGCTTGATCACCGCCAACTATGCCTTGCAGAACAATCGCGAGGTGTTCGCACTGCCGAACCGCATCGACGCGCCAATCGGAGAAGGGTCCAACATGCTGATCCAGGCCGGAGCCAAACTGGTCACGACCGGTCAGGATATTGCGGATGAGTTGCACTTTTTTCCGTGAACGAGCAATATATATAGAAGAAACTCGCAGTGGGCTAGTGGGCGACCAGTAGCCCTTTTGCGTGGTTGCAGCGGCCCGGGCTCTGCCAGTTCCATTTGACAAAGCCGCTCCGGCTCGAATATGATAGCCAAGGATTTTGGGCAACTGCTCAACGAAAGGGGGGCGCACATGACCGCCAAGAATTTGGTCATTGTGGAATCGCCAGCGAAAGCAAAAACCATCGAGAAGTACCTCGGCCGCAATTACAAGGTCGTGGCCAGTCTGGGTCACATTCGCGACCTGCCGAAAAGCCAGATGGGGATCGATTTTGACAATAATTATGCACCCAAGTACATTTCTATCCGCGGTAAAGGCGACGTCATCAAGGACCTGAAGAAGGCCGCAAGCAAGGCGGAGCACATCTACCTCGCGGCCGATCCGGACCGTGAAGGGGAAGCCATTGCGTGGCACGTCAGCCACATCTTGAACCTCAACCCGAAGGACAAGAACCGGGTCGTTTTCAACGAAATCACCAAGGACACCGTTAAAAACGCGTTCAAGAGCCCGCGGTCGATCGACATGAACCTCGTCGACGCCCAGCAGGCCCGCCGCATTCTCGACCGCATCGTGGGCTATTCCATCAGCCCGCTGCTGTGGTCGAAGGTCAAAAAAGGCCTGAGTGCCGGCCGTGTGCAGTCCGTCGCCTTGAAGCTGATCATCGATCGCGAAAACGAGATCCGCAACTTCAAGCCGGAAGAGTACTGGAGCCTGGACGCCGAGTTCAAGAAGGGCAAAAGCGCCAAGTTTGCCGCCAGCTTTTATGGGCTGAACGGCAAGAAGACGCCGCTGCCGAACAACGACAAGGTGCAGGACGTCCTGCGCGGCATCGACAAGAAGAAGCCGTTTGCCATCACCAATGTGGTGAAGAAAGAGCGCAAGCGGTTCCCGGCCCCGCCATTTACCACCAGTTCCATGCAGCAGGAAGCCAACCGCAAGCTCGGCTTCCCGACCCGCAAAACGATGATGCTGGCCCAGCAGCTGTACGAAGGCATCAACCTCGGCGGCAAGCAAGGGACAGTCGGTTTGATCACGTACATGCGTACCGATTCGACCCGGGTCTCCAGCGTCGCCAAGACGGAGACGTCGAAGTTCATTCACGAAAAATACGGCGAGCCGTACGCCGCCGTCAAGATCCGCCAGGGCAAGATGCAGGAAGGCGCCCAGGACGCCCATGAAGCGATACGCCCGTCGTCCACGTACCGCACGCCGGAAAGCCTCAGCAAGGTCCTGGACAAGGACCAGATGAAGCTGTACCGGCTGATCTGGAGTCGCTTTGTCGCCAGCGAAATGACCCCATCCGTGGTCGACACGGTGCAGGTCACCTTGCAGCAAAACGCGGCCACCTTCCGCGCCAATGGTAGCCAGACCAAGTTTGCCGGGTTCACGAAGCTGTATGTCTCCAGCCGCGACGAGGCCGCCAAGGACAACCTTTTGCCGGATCTCAAGGTGGGCGACGACGCCATGCTGGTCAAGACCGACCCGGCGCAGCACTTCACCCAGCCGCCGGCCCGCTATTCCGAAGCCAACCTGGTCAAGGCGCTGGAAGAAAACGGTGTCGGCCGGCCGTCGACGTACGCGCCGACCATCGCGACGATCGAGAAGCGCTACTACGTCAAAATGACAGCGAAGCGGTTTGAGCCCACCGAGCTGGGCGAGATCGTCAACAATCTGATCGTCGAATTTTTCCCGGACATTGTGGACATCAAGTTCACGGCGACCGTCGAAGCCGAGCTTGACTCGATTGAAACCGGCAAGACGCAGTGGGTCAAGGTCATCGACGACTTCTACCAGCCGTTCAAGCAGGAAGTTGCGACTGCCGAAAAAGGTATCGAGAAGATCCAGATCAAGGATGAGCCCGCCGGCTTCAACTGCGATATCTGCGGCGCGCCGATGGTCATCAAGCTCGGCCGCTACGGCAAGTTCTACGCCTGCTCGCGGTTCCCGAACTGCCGCAACACCAAGGCCATCACCAAGGAAATCGGCGTGATTTGCCCGAAGTGTGGCAAGGGTCAGGTCGTGGAGCGCAAGTCCAAGCGCAATCGGACGTTCTACGGCTGCTCGCGCTACCCGGACTGCGACTTTGTGTCCTGGGATAAGCCGGTTGGGCGCAACTGCCCGAAGTGTGGCCACTTCCTGGTCGAAAAACGCAGCCGGGGCAAGGTTCAAGTGGTCTGCCCGAACAATGATTACAAAGAAGAAACTGTGAAGGCCTAAGCGCGCGGCGCTAGGCTTTGGCACATTAACGCCGCGGGGGCTGCCCTGCGGCGCTTTTTAGAAAAGGAAAAGAGGATGCTTATGCCCACTGTGAATGTGATTGGCGCCGGCCTGGCCGGTAGTGAAGCCGCGTGGCAGATTGCCCAACGCGGCGTCGACGTGAACCTGTACGAAATGCGCCCGGTCGAAATGACCCCGGCGCACCACACCAGTGCGTTTGCCGAGCTGGTCTGCACCAACTCGCTGCGCGCCAACGCGATCACCAACGCGGTGGGCCTGCTCAAAGAGGAAATGCGGCGGCTGAACTCGGTGATCATGCAAAACGCTGATGCGAACGCGGTGCCGGCCGGCGGCGCGCTTGCGGTGGACCGCGAACCGTTTTCCGCTGGGGTGACTGCAGCCCTGAAAGCCAACCCGCACATTCACGTGGTCAACGAGGTCGTCGACGATTTCCCCGAGGGCATCACGGTGGTGGCGACCGGCCCGCTCACTGCTGAAGGGCTGGCCAAGCGGATCGTCGCGCTGAACGGCGAGGACGGGCTGCACTTTTTCGATGCCGCAGCGCCGATCGTCGACGCCAGCTCCATTGACACGAACATTGCCTTCAAGCAGTCGCGCTATGACACCGGCGAAGCCGCGTATTACAACTGCCCAATGAACCGTGACGAGTACTACGCGTTCCAGGATGCCTTGCTGCACGCGCAGGTCGCAGAAGGGCACGAGTTTGAAAACCTCACCGTCTTTGAGGGCTGCATGCCGGTTGAAGTAATGGCCGAGCGCGGCCGGCGGACCTTGCTGTTCGGCCCACTCAAGCCGGTCGGCCTGCTCGATCCGCGCACGGGCAAGGCGCCGTATGCCGTGGTGCAGCTGCGCCAGGACAACGCGGCCGCCAGCCTGTACAACATGGTCGGCTTCCAGACGCACCTGAAGTGGGGCGAGCAAAAGCGCGTCTTTCGCATGATTCCCGGGCTGGAGCACGCCGAGTTTGTGCGCTATGGCGTCATGCACCGCAACACGTACATGAACTCGCCGGTCGTGCTCAAGGACACTTACGAAAGCACCAAGCGGCCTGGTTTGTTTTTCGCCGGCCAGATGACCGGCGTGGAAGGCTACGTGGAGTCGGCGTCCAGCGGCCTGATTGCCGGCATCAACGCCGCGCACCTGGCGCTGGGCGAGCCCACCGAGACCTTTTCGACAGATACGGAAATGGGCGCAATGGCGCATTACATCACGCATACCAGCCCGCGCCACTTCCAGCCGATGAACGCGAACTTCGGGATCATGGAAAGCCTCGACAAGCCGATCAAGAACAAAATCGAGCGTAATCAGGCTTACGCGGACCGGGCGCTGGCTGCGCTTGAGCAGCGTCAGCTTCAGCAAGCCTAACCGTTTACAGGATCGCCGGCAGCGGCGGTCCTGTTTGCGTTAAACTAGAAGACAGGAGGTGAGCGCATGGACGAAGTTGCCGAGTTTATGGAATATCTCAAGGTGGAGCGCCATTACACCGAGGACACGCAGCGCGCCTACCTTGAGGACCTGGATGACTTCACCCAGTGCCTGAAAGCCAGCGGGCATTTTTCGACGTTTGAAAAAGTCGATCGCCTGGACGTGGAGACCTATCTCTCCGACCTGGCCGACCGCAAGCTGGCGCGCAGTTCGGTGGCGCGAAAAATGAGCAGCATGCGCAGCTTTTACCGCTACCTGATCCGCGTCGGCAAGGCCACGGTCAACCCGTTCGAACTGGTCGAAACCAAGAAGTCGCACAACCACTTGCCGAGTTTTTTCTACGAGCAGGAGATTCAAGAACTCTTCACCACGACCGCCGGCGACAAGCCCCTAGACCAGCGCAACGACGCGCTGCTGGAGGTGCTGTATGGCACCGGCATTCGGGTGTCCGAGTGCGCGAACCTGACGCTGCCGCAGATCGATTTTGACTTGGAAGTCATGCTGATCCATGGCAAGGGCAACAAGGACCGCTACGTGCCGTTTGGCAATTACGCCAAGCGGGCGCTGCAGCGTTACCTCAAAGACGGCCGCGTTCAGTTGATGAAAAAAGCCGACCCCACCAATGTGGTGTTCGTCAACCAGCGCGGCAAGCCCATCACGTCGCGCGGCATCGAGTACATTCTCGATCAGCTGATCAAGCAAACCAGCCTGACCGCGGACATTCATCCCCACATGCTGCGGCACAGTTTTGCCACCCACATGCTGAACCACGGCGCGGACCTGCGCACGGTGCAGGAGCTGCTGGGCCACGCGAGCCTGTCGACCACGCAGATCTACACCCACATGACCACCGACCACCTCAAGCAGGACTACATGAAGTTTTACCCGCGGCACAATTAAGCACTCTCGACTAGACAGTGCTAAAATCGGTCGAAGGGCTGATGTTTCAGGTGAGGCAGACCGGTAAACTAAGTACCATTATGACAGGACGTCATTTGACTGAGATAGGAGACTAAACAATGACAACAATTGCAGCCGTTAGAAAAAATGGGCACACCGCGATCGCCGGGGATGGCCAGGTCACCCTGGGCGAGAAAGTGATCATGAAGGGCAACGCCCAGAAGATTCGCCGCATCTACAATGACCAGGTCGTCATCGGCTTTGCGGGCGGCGTGGCCGACGCCATCACGCTGGAAGACTGGCTCGAAAAGAAGCTGGAAAGCCATGCCGGCAACCTGCGGCGCTCCGCCGTGGCACTGGCTCAGGATTGGCGCAAGGACCCGACGCTGCAAAAGCTGCAGGCCGAGCTGATTGCGCTGGATAAGGACGATCTGCTGCTCATTTCCGGCCAAGGCGAGGTCATCGAACCGGACGCGGACGTGATCGCCATCGGCTCCGGCGGCAATTACGCCCAGGCGGCCGCGATGGCGATGATTCGGCACACCGACATGAGTGCGGAGGACATCGCCAAGGAGGCCATTGAAATTGCCTCAAACATCGACATTTTCACCAACCAGAACATTAAGGTCGAAAGCTTTTAAGGAGGCCGCTTATGTCAGTTAAAACACCTAAAGAGATCGTCGCGGCGCTGGACAAGTACGTCATCGGCCAAGACGAGGCCAAGCGCGCCGTCGCTGTCGCCTTGTACAACCGCTACCGGCGCATGCAGCTGCCGGAGAAAATGCAGCAGGACATCACGCCGAAGAACCTGCTGATGATCGGGCCCACTGGGGTCGGCAAAACGGAGATCGCGCGCCGGCTGGCGAAGGTCGTCAACGCGCCTTTCGTGAAGGTTGAGGCCACCAAGTTCACCGAAGTCGGCTATGTCGGCCGCGATGTGGAGTCCATGGTTCGCGACCTGGCGGACACCGCCGTCAAGATGGAAGAGGACAAGGCCTACGGGGATGTGCGCGGCCGCGCCACTCGCGAGGCGAACAAGCGCCTGGTGCGCCTGCTGGTGCCGGCCATCAAGAAGGAAAAGAAGAACCAAAACCCGATGGCCGAGCTGATGACCATGATGCAAAGCATGCAAAACGGCGAGGGCATGCCGCAGCAGCCCAAGGAAGAAGACGGCGAGCTCAACGACGAGATCCGCAACCAGCGCCTGAGTGTCGCCGACCAGCTGGAAAAAGGCCTGCTTGAGGACAAGGAGCTCACGGTTTCGGTCGAGGACGAGAAAAAGCCGGCAGGCGGCAATGACGCCATGGGCGCGATGGGCATCGACCTGTCCGACATGATGGGCCAGATGATGCCCAAGCGCAAAGTTCAGCGCACCATGAGCGTGCGCGAGGCGCGCGAGGTCTTCATCCGCGAGGAATCCGCCAAGCTGGTTAACCACGCCGACATTTACCACAACGCGATCAAGTCGGCCCAGGACAACGGGATCATTTTCATCGACGAAATCGACAAGATCGCCGCGGGCAACAAGAACACCTCCGGGGAAGTTTCCCGCGAAGGCGTGCAGCGCGACATTTTGCCGATCGTTGAAGGCTCCGTGGTCAACACCAAGTACGGCCCGCTGAACACAGAGCACGTGCTGTTCATCGGCTCAGGCGCGTTTGCGACCGCCAAGCCATCGGATCTCATCGCCGAGCTGCAAGGGCGCTTCCCGATTCGCGTCGAGCTCAAGGACCTCACGAAGGAAGACTTTGTCCGCATCCTGACCGAGCCCGACAACGCGCTGGTCAAGCAGTACATGGCGCTGATCAAAACCGACGGCGTCAAGGTCACCTTCACCAAGGAGGCCATCGAGCGCATCGCCGAGATCGCCATTGACGTTAACCGCGACACCGACAACATCGGCGCGCGGCGCCTGGCGACGATCCTCGAAAAGCTGCTCGAGGATATCCTGTACGAAGGCCCGGACATGCAAATGGGCGACATCACGATTACCGAAAAGTACGTCAACGATAAGGTCGGCGACATTGCGGCCGATAAGAACATGACGCGGTACATTCTGTAACCGGCGACCAAAAAATGACGGGCCAGGCGGCGCGTCATTTTTTGGTGCGGCACTTCCGGCTTGAAAGTGAAGCGTTCTCATGGTTAAATAAGACACGTTGACTTTTATGGCTGATAATATTTATCAAAGGACTGAGTTAAATGGTAACGCTGACCAATGATTTTCTAACCGTCACGATCGACCCGCACGGCGCCGAAGTGACCAGCATCATCAACAACCACACCGACCGGGAATACATCTGGCAGGCCGACCCCAGCGTCTGGAAGCGCCACGCCCCGGTGCTGTTTCCTATTGTCGGCGCGCTGAAGAACGATGAGTACCAATACAACGGTCAGACGTACCACATGACCCAGCACGGCTTTGCCCGCGACCGCGACTTCGAAGTCGAGCAGCAGTCCAAGACCGCGGCGGTCTTCACGCTGACCGACGACGCGGAAACGCACAAAATGTACCCGTTCAAGTTTGTCCTCAAGCTGACTTTTCTGCTGGAAAATAACGGCCTGACTGTGACGTACCACGTGGAAAACCCGGACGAGACCGCGCCGCTGTACGTCAGCATTGGCGGGCACCCCGGCTTCCAGATCCCGCTGACCGACGACACCAAGTTCGAGGACTACTACCTGGGCTTTCAGCCGCTGAAGTCGCGGGTCCGCATTCCGCTGGTCGCGGGTGAGGGCATCGACTACGCCCACCGCACGCTGGCCTCGACCGACGCGAACCTGCAGCTGAGTCACGACTTTTTCAAAAATGATGCGGTGATCTATGAGCTGAACGGCCGCTCGGCGTTTTCGCTGCGGTCGGACAAGACGCGCCACGGCGTGATCCTGACGGTCGCCGATGCGCCGTACCTGGGCGTCTGGAGCCCGTACCCGAAGACTGGCAACTTTGTCTGCCTGGAGCCATGGTGGGGGATTGCCGACACGATTGACGCGACTGGCGACTTCACCCAAAAGCTCGGCATCAACAAGCTGGATCCGATCACGACCTTTGATCACAGCTACCTGATCGAGATTTTCTAAAAAATTGTGGTCTCGACGCATGATTTGATTTATCATAAACGAAGATCAATTTAGAGAGACGCCAAACACACAATAATAGAGTTCCCCGCCAGACAAGTGGTGGTCGCGCAGTCGCGACCATCGCTTGTTTTTTTTCGGCCAGCTGACTGGTTCTGGCATTGAGCAGCAATCAGGGTGGGGAACCGATACGGAGGAAAGCGCATGGATGTTGCAGCATTAGAGACAAAGTACCCGGTGGTTAAGGATTTAGCCGCGGAAAAGAAAACTCTGTGGATCAATCCGGATTACGGCAAGGCCGCCGACTTGGGCCTGACCCGCGCCGATTTATTTGACGCCTCGGCGCGCTTGGACCGGTTTGCCCCTTACATGGCAGTGGCGTTTCCGGAAACGGCCAAAACCGGTGGCATCCTTGAATCTCCATTGCGCCGGCTGAAGGCGATGCAAGCTGACATGACCAAGCGTGAAGGCTACACTTTGCCCGGCGACTTGTACCTCAAGGCTGACAACGAGCTGCCCATTAGCGGCTCCATCAAGTCTCGCGGCGGCATTTACGAAGTGCTCAAGATTGCCGAAGAAGTGGCCATCGACCACAAGATGCTGGTTTACGGCGACAATTATGCCAAGCTGAACGCGCCTGAATTCAAGGACTTGTTCAGCCACTACGGGATCGCCGTTGGTTCAACTGGAAACTTGGGCCTGTCCATCGGCATCGTGGCCGCAAAGCTTGGCTTCAACACCACTGTGCACATGTCCAGCGACGCCAAGCAATGGAAGAAGGACACGCTGCGGTCGGTTGGCGTCAACGTGGTCGAATACGATGGCAGTTTCACGACCGCCATCACCACCGGCCGCGCGCTTGCGGCCAAGGATCCTTCTGTTTTCTTCATCGATGATGAAGGCAGCAAGGACCTGTTCTTGGGTTACGGGGTGGCGGCCATTCGCCTGCAAAAGCAGCTGCGGGACCAACACATCCAGGTGGATGACAACCACCCGCTGTTTGTTTACCTGCCAGCCGGGGTCGGCGGCTCTCCAAGCGGCACGACCTTTGGCCTCAAGCAAATCTTGGGCAAGAACGTTCACGCAATTTTTGCCGAGCCGACTCACGTGCCGTCGGTGGTGCTGGGCATGGCGACCGGTCTGAATGAAGGCATCTCCGTCTACGACATCGGGCTTGACGGGCTGACTGAAGCTGACGGGCTCGCCGTTGGCCGACCATCGCGGCTGGCCGGTCGCGTGATGAAGACGCTGCTCATGGGCATCGCGACGTTTGATGATGAGCAGGTGATGGCCTACACCGCAGAGATGATGGATACCGAGGACATCAAGCTGGAGCCTTCTGCCACCGCCGGCTTTGCCGCGCTGGCGGCCAGCCAGCAGTTTCTCGGTCAGCACTTCAACATGCCGAACGCGACCCACATTGTTTGGGCCACTGGCGGCAGGCTCGTGCCGGAAGCCGAACACGCGCGCAACTACAAGATTGGTGAAGCGCTGCTGAAGCAAACCAAGTAATTTGGTGCGGGAGCGGTGTTGAAGCCGCAAAGAGGGACGACGTATGCAGCCCTAATGACTGGCGAACGTTGGGCGCTTACGTCCCCACGGATCTTTTTCAAGTGCAGCCAAAAATTAACGCCAAGGCGATCAGGCCTTGGCGTTTTGCGTTCTATTTGGCTTTGGTCTCTGCCCTGCGCTTGCGCAGATACTGGCCGAGGCCGAACGGCACCATGTTTTCGGTGCCGTTTTTGATGCGGGCAAAGTTGGCGCGGTGGCGGATCATGATCAGCACCCAGATCAGCGCGGCCACCGCCGTCAGGATCCAGTCATGCATGAACAGCGTCGCAATGGTGATCAGGAACATCCCCAGCGTTGAGGCCACTGACACCATGCTGGAAAGCAGGACCAAGCTGATGAACACCGCGCAGCAGAACAGGAAAAACGGCGGGTTGTAGGCCAGCGCGATGCCGGCCGACGTGGCGACCGCCTTGCCGCCCTTGAAACCGATGAAAATCGAGCAGGTGTGGCCGAACACAGCGGCCAGACCGACCAGCAGCACGAGCCAGTGCGGGTGCAGACCGAACAACATCGGCAGGCTGGCACCCAGCGTGCCTTTGAGAATGTCCATCACCAGGACGATGGTGCCGCCGACTGGCCCGAGGACGCGGTAAGCGTTCGTTGTCCCGATGTTGTGGGAGCCGGCGGTGCGGATGTCCTGGTGGAAAAAGGCGCGGCCGACCCACACCCCGCTGGGGATGGAGCCAATCAGGTAGGCCAGGATGAAGCATAAGGCGAGAATCATGACTGAGGTCCTTTCTTGGCAAATGATTTGGCAGTCAGGCGCATGGTGAAGGTCGTGTGCGGCTGGCCGTCGAGCATGAGGTCATTTTCGATGGCACCGGTTGGCCTGAAGCCTACTTTGCGGTAAACGTGCTGGGCCCGCGGGTTGAAGTCGAACACGTCGAGGGTGAGCGCGGCCAAGTGCAAGTAGGTAAAGGCGTGAGCCGCCATCAGCTTCAGCGCGATGCTGCCGATGCCGCGTTCGGTCGCATCGTCGGCGATCAGTACGCGCAGGTTGCAGGTGTTGTGCGCGGCGTCATACTCGTTCAAGACGACTTCGCCGACCAGTTGCCCGCTGGCCTCAATCGCCAGGTCCAGCCGGTCTGGTTGCTGATTACGGGTCTGGTACCAGTTGATGATCTTGGCCGTCTCCTTTTGATCCGCGGGGAAGCGGTCTGCTGCACGCAGGGTTTTGGTCAGCGCACCGGTGTACAGGTTAACCTGCGGCAGCGTTAAGATGTCAAGCATTCGCGGAATGTCTGCGGCGCGAAACGGCCGCAGTGTCACCGGCTCCTGAGTGAGGGTCGGCTTGGTCAGAAAATCTGGCATGGAAACCACCTTTGATGAAGCAATATCAGTGTTTTCAGTTTACCATTTTTTGACGTGAAGGCGAATCTTGCGTAAAATAGGTTATCCGAACAAGCATTCGCTGCTTGCAGATCAGCAGCGAGTTTTCGCGAAATCAATCATTGGCCGAAAGGCAGGACCCGGCCGCGGCGTTGCGCCAGGCAGGCTAGCCGGCTTGCTCAGGCCGCGCGGCTTGACTGCCTTGGAAAAATAGCTTTCATATGAGGCCGCGTCTGGTGTATTGTAATTGAAGTTGCACGAAAAGAGGAGCATTTAATGGCAAAAGCAAGAGAAGCATACACCGATTCATCGATCCAGGTGCTGCATGGCCTGGAAGCCGTGCGAAAGCGGCCGGGGATGTATATTGGCTCAACCGATGCCCGCGGCTTGCACCATCTGGTTTACGAAATTGTCGACAACTCGGTCGATGAGGCTCTCGCTGGGTACGGGGACACCATCGCCACGACGATTCATGAAGACAACTCGATCACGGTCAAGGACCATGGTCGGGGCATGCCGACGGGGATGCACGCGTCCGGCAAGCCGACCATCGAAGTCATTTTGACGGTGCTGCACGCCGGCGGGAAGTTCGACCAGAACTCTTACAAGACGTCTGGCGGCCTGCACGGGGTCGGCTCTTCCGTCGTCAATGCACTGAGCGAGTCGCTGACGGTGCGCGTGGTGCGCGACAAGCAGGGCTTTGAGGAGCACTTCATCAACGGCGGTCATCCCGATGGCGGCCTGCAGAAGTTGGGCAAGGTCAACGAGCCGAACGGGACGACCATCACGTTCAAGCCGGACCCGACGATTTTTCAGACGACGACCTACAACTTCGACACACTGTCCGAGCGCCTGCGCGAATCGGCCTTCTTGATGAAAAACATCGTGTTCACCCTGACGGATGAGCGCACCGGCCGCGCCGAGACGTACCACTATCCCGACGGCCTGGTCAGCTTCGTCAAGTACCTGAACGAGGACCGCGACACGGTCAGCCCCGTCTTCAACTTCGAAGGCGATAAGGACGGCATCATCGTGGACTTCGCCGGCCAGTACAACGACGGCTACTCCGAAAACACGATCAGCTTCGTCAACAACGTGCGCACCGGCGACGGCGGCACGCATGAAGTCGGCATGCGCTCGGCGCTGACCCGTGCGTTCAACGATTTTGCGCGCAAGGTCAACCTGCTGAAGGACAAGGATAAGAACCTGGAAGGCTCCGACGTTCGCGAAGGCCTGGCTGCGGTGCTGTCCGTGCGCATCCCCGAGGAGATTCTGCAGTTTGAGGGTCAGACTAAGGGTAAGCTGGGCACGCCTCAGGCTCGCGCCGCCGTCGATTCGGTGATTTACGAGAAAATGAGCTTTTGGCTCATGGAAGGCGGCGACGACGCGCAGGAGCTGGTACGCAAAGCGCTGCGGGCCCGCGAAGCCCGTGAGGCCGCACGCAAGGCCCGCGATGACTCCCGCACCGGCAAGCGCAAGAAGAAGGACCAGGGCCTGCTGTCAGGCAAGCTGACCCCGGCGCAAAGCAAAAACGCCGCGAAAAACGAGCTGTACCTGGTCGAAGGGGATTCGGCGGGCGGCTCGGCCAAGCAGGGCCGCGACCGCAAGTTCCAGGCCATCCTGCCGCTGCGAGGCAAGGTGTTGAACACGCAGAAGGCCAAGCTCCAGGACATCGTCAAGAACGAAGAAATCAACACGATGATCTACACCATCGGCGCCGGTGTCGGCGCGGAGTTTGACGTCAAGCAGGCCAACTACGATAAGGTCATCATCATGACCGATGCCGATACCGACGGGGCCCACATTCAGGCGCTGCTGCTCACCTTTTTCTACCGCTACATGCGGCCGCTGATGGACGCCGGCAAGGTCTACATCGCCCTGCCGCCGCTTTACCGGCTGCAGAAGGGGAAGGGCGCCAACATCAAGATCGCCTACGCCTGGACCGATGAGGAACTGGAAAAAGAAACCAAAAAAATGGGCAAAGGCTACGTTTTGACCCGGTTCAAGGGCTTAGGCGAAATGAACGCCGACCAGCTTTGGGAAACCACCATGAATCCGGAAACCCGGACGCTGATCCGGGTGCGGGTCGATGATGGCGCCTTGGCCGAGCGCCGGGTCACCACGCTCATGGGCGACCGCGTAGAGCCGCGCCGCGAGTGGATCGAGCGCAACGTCGACTTCGACATGGACGAGGAAGGCTCGATCATGGAAACGAAGACCACCGACCACAGCAACATGCAGTTCGGCGTCGAGCAGATCAAAAAGCAGATTTCGAAGAAGGGTAAGTAATGGCAAATCACATTCAAGAAATGACGCTCGAAGAGGTCATGGGGGAGCGGTTCGGCCGCTACTCCAAGTACATCATTCAAGAGCGCGCCCTGCCAGATGTGCGCGACGGCTTAAAGCCGGTTCAGCGCCGCATCCTGTTTGCGATGAACCAGGACGGCAACACGTTTGATAAGGGTTTTCGGAAATCCGCCAAGTCCGTCGGGAACGTTATGGGTAATTTTCACCCGCATGGCGACTCGTCGATTTACGAGGCGATGGTGCGCTTGTCCCAAGACTGGAAGCTGGAAGAGCCGCTGATCGAAATGCACGGGAACAACGGCTCGATGGACGGCGATCCGCCGGCCGCGATGCGGTACACCGAAGCCCGACTGTCCAAAATCTCCGGCGAGCTGCTGAAGGACATCGACAAGGATACCGTGGAAATGGTCCTGAACTTCGATGACACCACCGAAGAGCCGACGGTGCTGCCGGCGGCTTTTCCCAATCTGCTGGTCAACGGTGCGACTGGGATCTCCGCGGGATACGCGACCGACATTCCGCCGCACAACCTGCGCGAGGTCATCAACGCGCTGCTGTATCTGATGAAGCATCCGGACGCCAGCCTGGATGACTTGATGAAGTTCGTTTTGGGCCCCGATTTTCCGACCGGTGGCATCATCCAAGGGCTCGCTGGCATTAAGCAGGCCTACGAAACCGGCCGCGGCAAGGTGGTCGTGCGCTCCCGCACCCACATGGAAACCATGCGCGGCGGCAAGCAGGAGATCGTGATCACGGAGCTGCCTTACGAGGTGAACAAGGCCCTGCTGATCAAGAAAATCGACGAGCTGCGGCTGGCCAAGAAGGTTGACGGCATCGCCGAAATTCGCGACGAGTCCGACCGCTTCGGCCTGTCCGTGGTCATCGAGCTGAAAAAAGAGGCTAACGCGGAAGGCATTTTGACGTATCTGTTCAAAAACACCGACCTGCAGATCAATTACAACTTCAACATGGTCGCCATCGCGGATCTCAAGCCCAAGCAGCTGGGCCTGAAGCCGATGCTTGAGGCCTACCTGAAGCACCGGCGCGAGGTCATCACGCGGCGCACCCAATTTGACCTGAAAAAGGCCGAGGCCCGCCAGCACATCGTGCAAGGCCTGATCAAGATGATCTCGATTCTCGACCAGGTCATCCACACGATTCGCCAAAGCGCCAACAAGGCCGACGCCAAGAACAACCTGGTCGCCCAGTACGACTTTTCCGTTGAGCAGGCCGAAGCCATCGTGTCCCTGCAGCTGTACCGTTTGACCAACACCGACATCACGGCGCTGGAAGAAGAGGCGGCGGCACTGGCAAAAAGCATCGCCGAGTACCATGACATCTTGGATCACCCGGCGGCGCGCGACGCGGTCATCGAGCAAGAGCTGTCGAGCATTGCCAAAACCTACGGCAAGGACCGCAAGTCGACGATTCAGGCGGAAATTGAAACCCTGGAAGTCGACACCGCCGTCACCGTGACCGACGAGCGCGTGATGGTCCTGGTCTCCCGCGATGGGTACATGAAGCGCAGCTCGCTGCGGTCGTACCAGGCGGTTTCGGCTGAAGATAACGGGCTCAAGGACAACGATTTCCCCGTATTTGAGCGGGAAATGGGCACCCTGCAGCACCTGTACATTTTTACCAGTGCGGGCAACGTGATTTACCGGCCCGTCCATGAACTTGAAGATTCGCGCTGGAAGGACGCCGGGGAGCACTTGTCCCAGGCGGTCGGCATCGGCACCGACGAGCACGTCATCGCCGCGTTTGGGTTCGATTCACTGGATGCCAAGGGGAACTTTGTCCTTGGCTCCTCTGACGGTTACATCAAGCAGACCGCACTCGCGGACCTGCAGCCGCAGCGCAACTACAAGAGCCGACCGATGGTGGGCATGAAGCTGAAGGGCAAGGACGCTTATGTCACCAACGCCTACTTCGCCGCGGCTGAGTCCAAGCAAACCGTTTTTGCCGTGACCAATCAGGCCTACGCTCAGCAGTTTGAGCTCTCAGAAGTCAGCGTGATCGGCGCGCGGTCGACTGGGGTCAAGAGCATGGCGCTCAAGCCGGGCGACTGGGTCGTCAACTTCATTCTGGCCGATGATCCGGTGCAAACCGAAGTCGGCATCTTGACGCAGCGTGGCGCCTTCAAGAAGATGAAGCTGAAGGAAATGGGCGTCGGCGCCCGGGCCCGCCGCGGCCTGCTCGTGCTGCGTGAGCTCAAGCGTGACCCGCACCGCGTCGTCGCGATGAGCAAGGTCGACGACAACACGCTGATCACCGTCGTCACGGATAAGGACCAGCAGGTCGAGCTGACCGCCAGCGAGTATCCGGATGGCGATCGCTACTCGAATGGGTCGTTTGTTCTCGACACCGATACGGTGGGGACGCCGAGTTTTATCCATTTGAGTCAGGTGTTAGCAACGCCGGAAGAAAATTAATTTTTTCTAAAGGGACCGATGAGGTCTCTTTTTTTGTATCTGTTACAATACACGGGGTGAAAAACTGTAATACAGATACGTGCGACAGGGGTCAGATAAAACCGCGGTAAATCAGCATTTCAATCTAAAAAGTTTGTGAAATAGTTATCGGAATTTACATTTAAGACACAATCCTGATAGGGCTATCAATGCCTGTACAAAGGGAAAGAAAAGGCTTGCACAGGTCTTGTGACGTGTTATACTAATTACGTAAGAACTGTGGTAAAAGTTCAACAATTAGGAGGCTATCCAGATGAAGCAGTTAGACAAAACTGACGTCAAGACCTACTGGGAAGGTTTTAACGGCGGCGACTGGCAGGATGAGATCAACGTTCGCGATTTCATTCAGCACAACCTGACACAATACAACGGCGATGAATCATTCCTTGCCGGCCCAACTGAAGCAACCACGATCTTGAACAATCAGGTGCTGAACCTGAAGAAGCAAGAACGTGCTGCAGGCGGCGTGCTCGATGCGGACACCAAAGTGGTCGCAACGGTCACTAGCCACGGCCCGGGCTACTTGAACAAGGATCTGGAAAAGATCGTTGGTCTGCAAACTGACAAGCCATTCAAGCGTGCGTTCATGCCTTTCGGCGGGATCCGGATGGCCGAGGATGCGCTTAAGTCCTACGGGTACACCCCAGATCCAGAAATGCATAAGATCTTTACTGAATACCACAAGACCCACAACCAAGGCGTGTTCGATGTCTACACGCCAGACATGCGCAAGGCGCGCCACTACAAGATCGTGACCGGCTTGCCAGATGCTTACGCACGTGGCCGCATCGTGGCTGACTTCCCACGGATCGCGATTTACGGGATCGACGCGTTGATGGCCGCCAAGAAGGCGGACTTTGACAACATCGGCGACGGCGAAATGACCGACGATGTGATTCGCCTGCGCGAACAGGTTTCCGACCAGTATCGGGCCCTGAACGACATGAAGAAGATGGCAGCCAGCTACGGTTTCGATATTTCCAAGCCGGCAACGACCGCCCAAGAAGCCGTTCAGTGGATCTACTTCGGCTACCTGGCCGCAGTCAAGACCCAAAACGGGGCTGCGATGTCAGTTGGCCGCATCGACACCACAATTGATGCCTTTATCGAACGCGACATGAAGCGCGGCCTGCTTGACGAGAGCCAGGCCCAAGAGCTGATCGACCACTTGGTCATGAAACTCCGCATGGTGCGCTTCATTCGGACCGAAGAGTACAACTCCTTGTTCTCAGGCGACCCGATCTGGGCGACCCTGAGCTTGGGCGGTGTCGGCTTTGACGGCCGTCACCACATCACCAAGACCGCATTCCGCTTCCTGAAGACCCTCGACAACATGGGTGCGGCGCCTGAGCCGAACATCACGCTGCTGTGGGACGAGAAGCTGCCAGAAGGCTTCAAGCGCTACGCAACTGAGGTGTCCATCTCCAGTTCAACCATTCAGTACGAAAACGACTCACTGATGCGCACCGAATGGGGCACCGACTACTACGGCATTGCCTGCTGTGTTTCCGCTCAGCCGATCAAAGACGGCGTCCAGTTCTTCGGCGCCCGGGCAAACCTGGCAAAGGCCATCCTTTACGCCATCAATGGTGGGATGGACGAAATCGGCGAGACGCAAGTTGGTCCTGAAACCGAGCCAATCACCTCTGACGTCATCGACTATGATGAATTCATGAAGAAGTTCGACGTCCAGGCCGGCTGGCTGGCTGATGTCTATGTCAACGCCTTGAACGCGATTCAGTACATGCACGACAAGTACTACTACGAATCCGCTCAGTTGGCATTGAAGGACACCCACCTGGACTACACCTTCGCGACAGGGATTTCCGGCTTCTCGCACGCGGTTGACTCCATTTCCGCGATCAAGTACGGCAAGGTTCACCCGATCCGCGACGAAAAGGGCGTTGCCATCGACTTCAAGGCCGAAAACGACGACTACCCACGCTATGGGAACAACGATGACCGCGCTGACGACATTGCCAAGTGGCTGATCAAGTACTTCTACAACAAGATGAACACGCACCACCTGTACCACGGTGCTAAGCTCTCAACTTCTGTTCTGACCATTACGTCCAACGTGGTTTACGGCAAGAACACTGGGACCACGCCTAACGGCCGCCAGAAGGGCGAACCATTCTCACCTGGTGCAAACCCAGCTTATGGCGCTGAAAAGAACGGCGCGCTGGCTTCCCTGATGTCCACCGCGAAGATCCCATATCACTACGCAACAGACGGGATCTCCAACACGTTCGGCGTCACCCCGAACACCTTGGGCCACGATGATGAAACCCGCAAGGACACGCTGGTTCACATGATCGACGGTTACATGGAGAACAACGGGATGCACCTGAACATCAACGTCTTCAACAAGGAGACCTTGATCGATGCCCAGAAGCACCCAGAAGAATACCCAACTTTGACGGTCCGCGTCTCCGGTTACTGCGTCTACTTCGCAGATCTGACCAAGGAGCAACAGGACGACGTCATTGCCCGGACCTTCTTCGAGGAAATGTAAGACCACTTTCATACTCGGTGCGTTCCGCTGCCGAGCCGTGTGCAATTCAAACAATTCGACTAAGCGGGAGCCTCGTAAACGGGACTCCCGTTTTGCCCAGAGGCGGCAAAAATGCTTGCCGCTTGTGGGCAAGACCGCGTATGCTGAAACTGACAGGAGGCATTTTGATGAAATTGATCGATAATACCAAAACACCACTGAACGTGCTGGACTCCATTGGCGTTGAGGATGAGGGGCCAGTCAAAGGGTATGTGCACTCGCTGGAAAGTTTCGGCTCAGTTGACGGTCCCGGTATCCGTTTCGTGGCCTTCCTGCAGGGCTGCCGGATGCGCTGCCAGTACTGCCACAACCCTGACACCTGGAACATCGGTGTCGGCACCGAAATGACCGCGGATGAGCTGCTGGATAACGCCGAACGCTACCGCGCGTTTTGGGGTGAGACCGGCGGCTTGACATGCTCCGGCGGCGAGTCCCTGGTGCAGATCGACTTTTTGCTCGACCTGTTCACCAAGGCCAAGGCACGCGGCATCTCGACCTGCCTGGATACCTCAGGCGGTCCGTTTACCCGCGACGAGCCGTGGTTCTCGAAGTTCAAGGAGCTCATGAAGGTCACCGACATTTCACTGGTCGACATCAAGCATATCAACTCGGCTGAGCACAAGAAACTCACCGGCATCGGGAACGAGAACATCCTCGATATGATCCAGTGGATGTCGGCGAACGGCTGCGACATGTGGATCCGCCACGTGCTGGTGCCTGAGCGCACCGACTACGACGTGTATCTCAAGCAGCTGGGGGACTACATCAAAACTCTAAATAATGTTCAAAAAGTTGAGGTGCTGCCTTACCACACGCTGGGGGTCAAAAAGTACCACGAATTGGGCATTACCTATCCGCTTGAAGGCATCGAGCCGCCAACCGCCGACCGCGTCAAAAACGCGGAGCAGTTGTTGCACACGGCCGATTACACCGGCTGGAAGACTTGGAAGCCGGCAAACTAGACTTTCAGATAATTGTTATGATAAGAAGGAAGAGCTTTTGGTTGCTCTTTCTTTTTTTGTACCTTATTATTAGGTAAGCGATTTATTTCGTTATGTTGGCAATGGTTGCGGTCGTGAACTGGGCGGAGACCCGAATGAAGGAGTAGCACATGAAGACAAAGCAGGAGAGCATTTTCTCGTCGAAGACACTGTCATATTTTTTGCAATTGGCGGACACCATGAATTACACGCAGGCCGCTCAGCTGCTGGGTATCACGCAGCCGGCGCTGACGCAGCAGATCAAGAAACTGGAGCGGACCGTGGGGGCCCCGCTCTTCTATTCGGTGGGGAAGAAGCTGCATCTGTCCGATGCTGGGCGCACGATGCTCGACGCCACGCATTCGATCTACGAGACGCTGAACCAGGCGACCGATGAGATTCAGCAGGCCAGCAACGCCAACTCCGGCGTGATCAAGATTGGCATGCTGGCCTCGGTGGAGTCCTCGGCCTTCATTGGTTTTTCCGCTGAATACTACAAGCAAAACCCCGATGTGCAGATCGTGTTTCTGAACATGACCCGCCACGAAATTTGGGAGCAGCTTGAAAACAACCAGATCGACCTGGCCATCATGTATCTGCCGGATGACACGATCAAGAACTGGAAGCCGTACGAAAGCCGCAAAATCGTTGACGAGCAGCTGCTGTTCTTGCACCACAACGAGAAGCTGGCCAAGCGCAAGCGTGTGCACTTCCGAGACACCCTGAGCCAGCCGTGGGTGACGTACCCGGATTCCTATTTCCTGTCGTACTTCCTGCACGAGGCCTACAAGAATCAGATGGTCGACTACCCGCACATCGTGGCGCAGTTCACCACGCCGTTTCAGCTGATGCAGTTTCTCAACCTCACCGGCGTGAATACGGCGCTGCCGACGTCGTTCTACCAAGCTCATCAGGATGAAATCGATGCGTACGCGGTTTCGTTTGAGCCGGCAGTGTCGTTCGAGCTGGCGTTCATTTTCCGCAAGGGCAAGGACACCATTCCGCGGGTCGAACAGTTTCTGAACAGCTTCGATGCGTACCTGGACAAGAAGGATTACCTGTCGCGGGTCGCTGAGAACCGTGTTAAACTGGACTAGTACGCGTAAAGCGCAATACTGAAAAAGGGAGTCACACCATGACAACATTGATTTTTGGTCATCAGAATCCAGATACCGACGCCGTAACCTCCGCGATGAGTTTCGCGGAATACCAAAAGCAGCTCGGCAATACTGATGTTGAGGCGGTCGCTTTGGGCGAAGTGAACGCCGAAACGGCTTTTGCGCTCAAAACCTTCAAGAAGGCCACGCCGCGTGTGATCAAGACCGCCGCTAACGAGACCGACACGGTCATGCTGGTCGACCACAACGAGTTCCAGCAGAGTGTGTCCGACATCAAGGACGTCACGATTGCCGCCGTTGTGGATCATCACCGAATCGCCAACTTCGAAACGGCCGCACCGCTGTTCTACCGCGCGGAGCCAATCGGCAGCTGCAACTCGGTCATCTACGAAATGTTCCAGGAAAAAGGCTTCAAGATCAGCCCCCAGCTGGCCGGCCTGATGGCGAGCGGGATGATTTCAGACACGCTGCTGCTGAAGAGCCCGACCACTACTGACGTTGAGCGCAAGGTCCTGCCAGAACTGGCAAAAATCGGCGGCTTTGACCTGCAGGAATACGGCCTCGCCATGCTGAAGGCAGGCACCAACCTGGCGGCCAAGTCCGATCTGGATATCGTTGAAGGCGACGCCAAGAGCTTCGATATGGGCGGCACCTCGGTTCGCATCGGCCAGGTCAATGTCGTTGACCTGAATGAGGTTTACGAGCGTCAGGCGGCCATTGAAGCCACCATGAAGAGCGAAGCCGAAAAGAACGGCTACGACTCCTTCCTGCTTTTGGCAACCAACATCCTGGACTCCGATACCACCGGTTTCTTCTACGGCAAGAATGCCGACAAGCTGGAAGCGGCCTTCAACCAGAAGTTCGATGCGGACCACCGCATCGCGCTGCCTGGCGTGGTTTCCCGCAAGAAGCAAGTCGTCCCACCGCTGCAAAAGGCGTTTGAGGCGTAAGTTGATTGAGGCTCAGGCGGTTGCCGGAGCCTTTTTTGGTAGGAGGAAAAGCAATGGAAGAGCAAACTCAGATCGATCTGATCAAACAATTCTCAGACGCGTATGGCGTGCCAGGCTTTGAACAAGACGTGGTGCGGCTGTATCGCGACCAGATGAAGCCGTACGCGGACGTCACAATCGATGGCATGTTCAACGCGCTGGCAGCCCGCAAGCAAAACACCGGCAACCGACCGGTGGTGCAAATGGATGCCCATGCCGATGAAGTCGGCTTCATGGTCCAGGCCATTCGCCCCAGCGGTCTGATCAAGTTCGTCACGCTTGGCGGCTGGGTGCCGACCAATGTCCCGGCGATGCGCGTGGTCGTGCGCAACAAGCGCGGCGAGTACGTTCCAGGTGTGGTGGCGACCAAGCCGCCACACTTCATGACGGCCGCAGAACGCAACGCCGTGCCAACCATTGCCGGCATGTCAATCGACGTCGGCAGCACCTCGCGCGAGGAAACTCTTGAGGATTACGCCATCGACACCGGCTGCCCGATTTTTCCTGACGTGAAGTGCGAATACGATGCCAAACACGGCATGTTCTTCGGCAAGGCGTTTGATGACCGTATCGGCGCCGCAGCCTTGATCGATACGTTTGACAACCTCAAGGACGACGACCTCAACGTGGATGTCATCGCCGGACTGTCTACGCAGGAAGAAGTTGGCTTGCGTGGTGCTTACGTCACTGCGCGCAAGGTCGACCCTGACATCGCCATTGTTTACGAAGGGGTGCCGGCTGATGACACCTTCGAGCCTGACTGGCTCTCGCAGACTCGCGTCAAGGCAGGCCCGATGCTGCGGGATCTGGATACGACCTACATCGCGAATCCGAACTTCCAGCAGTTCGCGGCTGATTTGGCCGACGAGCTGCACCTACCATACACCCGGGCCGTGCGGACGGGTGGGGGACAGAACGGGGCCGCGATTGGCTACTGGAAAGGCGTCCCAACCATCGTGGTCGGTATTCCTGTGCGCTATGAGCACACTGCATACACCTTCACCGCGCTGAGCGATTTTCAGGTCTCCAGCAAGCTTGGCACCGAGATTCTGCGCCGGTTGGATAAGGAAACCATCGCGTCGTTTAATTCTGTCGATTAATTGAAAAACCGCGGCAGCTGGGCATTTAACCTGGCTGCCAATTTTTTGTTGTTGAATAAGTTTAGACATGTCTAACTTTTGCATGGGTGCTTATTTTCTAGCCCTGATAATTGTTATACATGGTTATTGATACGACGAAATGTCGTATCCAGCTTGCTGCAGTCCGAAGCAAATTCGCCCAATCCGTCTCTAGGCTCTTGCGTTGCACCAGCTGGTTGACTCAGGCTGATCGTGATCACCGCGGCCCAGTAAAACGAGCCTTCAGCATGTCGAAACTGATTTTGAGCCTAGTTGAGTTTTTTTTGCCGTAATCACAGATTCTATGGGTCATCGTCAGCGGACTCTGGCCGCATCGAAACAGCTGAATTATCAGTTGTGAATCTGATGCGAGTTCAGCTTAGTAGACGCATAGTTGATGGTCTAATTCCTCAGAATCACGATGTCAGCAAGCCACACGCAAGGCGCAGATTAAGACCGACGCGTGAGTGTGACTTGAACAAGTGTGATGGCAGATTGAAATCTTGTGCGCAGAGATTTATTGAAGACTGTCGGTTGATGATTTGCTGCGGACGATTCTGAGCCGCGATGACGCACAGCAAGTTGAAACAGACGAAGAGACTGATGAAACTGCAATCGCACAAAAATTAACTTAGAGTTGACCGGCAGTCGAAGGTATAGCAGCAGCAGCTGACATGAATTGACTAAGCCAGTCCCTTCGGCTCTCAAGCACTACTTCGTATAATATATATTATGTGAACTAGAATATACCAAAAAACAACAGGGCTAAATTCACCCCTAAATGTCGTACACCCCACTGTCCATTTGCCGCTCAGTTAAATGATTGACTGACTGTGCCATTGTGAAGCAAGCGAAAATCTGAGAATTGACCAAACCCAAGTGCTGGCGACTTGCTGCCAGCTGACCATTGACCAGGCTTTGGCTAAAATCAAATCCTGTTACAACAGGTTCAGAAAAGTCTTTCTGCAACCGCCAAGTGATCAAAGGACTCTGGCGTGTTGCGGAAAGACTTTTTTACCGATGGTCTATCGTGACCGGTGTACCTTCAGGAATTTTGTCATAGATCCATTTGGCGTCTGGAATGCTTAGCTGCACGCAGCCGTGCGACCCGGCGCGTTTGCCCAAGTCGCTGGCCTCTTTGATGTCGTAATGGCCTTGAGCGTCAAACGGCACTGTGTGAAAAAGAATCCGGTTTTGGTAAATCGACGTCCAGTAGTTCGCCCCCAGCCGCACCGCCGGACTGGAATTGAAGAAGTGCAGCCCGCGTTGACCAATGCTAAAGTGGCCTTCTGGGGTGCGGCCATCAATCCCGGTTGACGCGTACATCGTGTAAAGCAGTTTCCCATTACCGCGAATGTAGACCCGCTGTTTGTCGAGCCGGACTTCCATTGAAAGCTTCTGAACATGTGTGAGGTCTGGGTATGCAGCCGTTTCCGATGGCTGGTGCCAGTCAATCGGCGTGCGCATCACGGAGGCCCGCTTTGGTTTAGCCAGCTTGTGCGGCCGCACCGCATGCGAACGGTGCTTTGGCTGGCTTTGAGCGTCGCGGTCGTGATGTACCGCTTGTACTTGCTGCCGCGTCACCAAAGCGATGCCCAAGGCAATAACAATCAAGGCGACGGCTAGTAAGGCCAACCGCTCAACTCTTGACGAAACAAGTCTCCGGGAAGCCCTTGATGGATTCGATTGTGGTTGACGTAAACGCATTACCCCGATAACCCTCTTCCAGAATGTGCCCCAATTTTGTTGGTGACGTATGCTCAGCTGATGTCGACTGGCGTGCCGGTGGGAATATTTTCATTGACCCACTTGGCGTCAGGAATGCTCAACCGCACGCAGCCATGAGAACCAGGCTCTTTGCCTAACTTTGCGGCCTCTTTCGGCAGATAATTGCCGTTGACGTCGACCGGCACCGAGTGAAACAGGTAGCCCGTGCCGGAAAATGCGGTCCAGTAATTGGCGCCCATTTTTTCCGATGGCGTGTAGAAGTGATCGCCGCGAGTCCCGATTTGGAAGTGCCCCTTCGGCGTCAGATTATTGACGCCACTAGACGCATACATGGTGTACGCGACTTTACCATTGATCAGGATGTAGACCCGCTGTTTTTTCAAGTTGACCCGCATCGCCACTTTTTCAGCGCTCGTGATAGTTGGGTATGCGACGGTCTCAGATGGCTGATGCCAGTCAATTGGCTTGCGCATCACGGATGGTGCCGCCGTCTTTGGCTTAGCCTTGTGCTTGTCAACAGACTTTGCCGCGAATTTTTTGGCAGGCCTGTTCTTAGTGACCTTGCTTGTCTGGTTCTGACGCGTGGTCAAAGCGGACGCCTGAAGGTGCTCAGCCGCCCTGACGCCGATCAGCGCCACCACCACAATCACGACCAGACCCCAGACCCAGGGCCGGTAACGCTTCTTTAACCGGTGAAAATGAACCTGCCGCATACGCGTCCTCCTCAACGAAACACTCTTTTCGGTTACTTATTGTACCATAAAATTGCACTGGTACTATTGTGAAAACGCCGCCAGACCGCCCTTTAACTGAAAAATGGCTCGGTGATGGTGAAGGCTTTCTGGGTGCAATCTAAGCAAGCCATGCCGCCGTATGGCAGCGCCGCACGCGGATAAGCGTGCCCAAAGTTGGCATTAAACAGCACTGGCAGCTGTTCTGGTTCAGTTTCCTCGAGCAGAATCTGCTTGTACTCAGCGTAGTAGCGCTCATTTTGCGGCTTGCCCGCAATGATCCCAACCACCTGGTCAAAAATCCCATAAGCCTTCAGGTGCTGCAGCATCAGTCGATAGCTGGCGGGCGCCGGCCGCTCCTCGCTGGTTTCGATGAACAGGAGTTTGCCGTGCCACTCCTCTGGTGTCGGCATCAGCCCATATTGTTCGCTCAGGGTTCGCTCATTGGGTAGGTGGTTGACCAACAAGTCATCTAAACTTTCCAGGCAGCCGCCCAGCAGCGGCCCCCTCACCTGCCCTTGGCCCCGCAGAATTTCCAGGCCGTGCGTCTCGCGGTGGCTGACCCGCGCAGTGCCCAACGCGGCGGGTGAAAAGTCTTCCCGCTCTTCGTACCACACCGGACTGGCTGTTATGGCTGTGGTGGCAGGATTGGTCAAATAATGCGCAAATGTCGCTTGGGTGTATGGCAGCATTGCCGTGTCGAGCTCCGCCAGGTCATTCAACAAATTCGGCCCGTAGAAGCTCTGCAGACCCAGGCGATACAGCATCAGGTGATCGATTGTCGTGTCAGAAAAGCCGGTGAATAATTTAGGCTGCTGGCGAACGGCTTCAGCAAAGGTGGCGTCTGCCATCAGATAAGGCGCCAGCCTGAAAGTGTCTTCCCCGCCGATCGCGGCGATAATGCCGGTAATTTCTGGGTCAGCGAAGGCGGCTTTCAAGTCGGCGGCGCGGTGTTCAGGGTGCGCAGCCAGTGCGGCAAGCCCATCTAACGCGTGCGGCATTACGACCGGGACCAGTCCCAGCTCGCGCAGGCGCTTTTTGCCGAGGGCGAGCTGATGGGCTGTGGCGGGCTCCCCCAGAATTCCGCTGGACAAGCTGACAATCGCGACCTGATCGCCGCGGCGCAGGGACCGCGGCTTGAGCCGGCCAGCGGCATTGGTTGAAAATGGCATGACTGTCCTCCTTCGCGTATCCTGGCTCTACTTAATTCTCGCTGCGCCGGCGCTGGCGGTCCTTGCGAATCACCACGATCAGCACCGACAGCGCGGCAAACACGATGATGAGCGTGATCAGCAGACGCCGATTGCCACGAATCAAGGCGTCACCGCCAAACGCATACAAGGCGGCGACCAGCGTGCTGCCGAGCAGGCAGACCAGCGCGTGCGAGCGTTCAGAGACGCGCAGACGCACCGATGCCACATTGACCAGCATGGTTGGAATCATCGGCACCGCGTAGCCGATGAGCAGCCCGAGGCGCGGATGCTTCATGTTCACCAGGCTCTGATACAGCCAGTTGGTCGGCTCCTGATCACGCCGGTCCGCCAGCAGTTTCAGCACCGCGCTTTGGACGAGATTAACGACCGTGAGCCCAGCGGCACTAACCAGAAATCCGGCCCAATCGCCCAGGCAGACCCCGGTGAAAATTGCGACCACCGAACTTGGTGCCCCAGGGATGCAGCACATTAAGACCAGCAGTCCAAAAAACAAAATGACTTCTAAGGGACCATAATCGCGCAAACTGGCGATCGCATTTTCCGCTTGCGTGGTGGATTCTAACAGCGGTGAAACGCTGCCGCGGTACTGGCGCCATAAATCGTAAACAATACCGGCGGCAATCAGCGCGCCAAGAATCGATAAGGCCATTTTTAGTTGGCGTTTCACGCACTCACCCCCAGTTGCACCTAGTGTACCTGAATGGTCTTTGCGGTGCACAAAGAATCTGCTGTTCTGCATGAAAAAAGGCCCAGTCAGAGCGGGACCTCCCAATTAGAACAAGATGGCAAATGCGGCGCTTTCCTGGGCCGTCGCTTGATCTGGAAAAGACATGTAAACCTGCATGCCGCCCTCATCTACGTCTGCAAAAGCCCCTTCCAGGGTCGGGTAACGACTGGCCAAAGCTGGTAGGGTGTAAGCGAGCAGGCCGTCAAGCAGGCCGTGATCTTGGCCCCAGGCGCCACCGAATTCGAGCCGATTGCCGCGCAGATACGTCAGGCAATACGCGACGATGTTGTCCCCTTGCGCCAGCGCAAGCGGTGCTGTCGGTTCGAGGTCGGTCAGGATGCGCGGCGCCCAGTCATTGTCGGCAAACGGCTTGACTGGATCGACTTCATGGCGCTTTTGGTAGGTTAAGTAGGCCGCTTGAATCAACGCATTACTCAATGGTTCAGATTGGAGAACGTCACTTTGCGTCAAGAGCCTTGTCCCTGGGGTCAAAGAAACTGTGGCGGTGTGGGCCGTTTTTAACGCCAGTTTCGGTTTGAACGTGGTCCGAATCCGGCGCAGCCCACGGGAAATCGTGGCAGATCGCAGTGCCGACTGGGTGTCCGTGCTGACGGTCAAAATCCCTCGCTGCCCGGCGTTTTTGGCGCGGTCAACCACCGGCGTGAGCAGCGCATCAGCGAGCTCCGCTTGCGGCAGGGCGTCGGCCTTTGCGGTGGTCACGGTCACAAACCGCATCAGGTAAGGATGCAACGGATTGCGCCAAGTGGTTAGCGCACCGACGATGTCGTCGTTGCAAGACAAGATGGTCGCCCCATCGCGGTGGGCCTTGAATAAAGCGCGGTCTTCCGCAGTGCCGACCCATTGAACGGCCGGGTTATCATAAGGAGAATACTCAAAGTTCATAGTTTTGCCTCGCAAGCGTAATGTGTCAGCGTTACTGTCATTGAAGTCCTCACTGCGCCTGGTGCGCGGCGATCACCTGGTCGAGCACCTGCACGACGCCGTATTCCTCGTTGGTCCCGGTGCGGTAGGTCGCAAACTGCTCCATGCCCGGTGCAAAATTATTGACCAGGTAGCTGTACTTGACCGCCTTGAGCATTTCGGCGTCGTTGAAGTTGTCGCCAAAGGCCATCATTTGGTCCGTCGTGATGTCCATCTGCTTGCCGATTGCCCGCATGCCGTTGCCCTTGTTGATGTCAGGCATCATGATGTCGATCCAGACCGGACCGGAAACGGCCGCGGAAAATTGACCGCCAAACCGCGGCGCGATCACGTCATCAAAGACCGCCCTGGCGTCGCCATTAGGCAGGTAAATCGTCACCTTGTCCGCCTCGCCGCTCCAGGTGGTCAGGTCATCCAGGTAGGAGAGCCGGTGGTAAAACTCGCGATAGACTGAGTCGTACTGCCGGTCGGCGGTTTGCCCCACGGCTTCAGTGATGCCGCAGATCAGCGGCAGCCCATCGGTTTCGTCGCGGATCACGCGCACCATTTCCTGAACTGTCGCAGTTGGCATCAAAGTTTTGCTGATGAGCTGACCGCGGAAACTGATCACGCCACCGTTATCGCAAATCAAGGCCAGCTTTTGGTGGTCATGCGGGAAAATGTCCTGCAGCGTATACAGCGGCCGGCCGCTGGCGATCCCGAATTGAATCCCGAGGCGGTCAAGGGCCTCGAGCCGCTCCTGAAACCGCGGCGGCAGTACACTGGCCTCAGTCAGCAGCGTGTGATCCATGTCGGTGGCGATAAACTTCACGTCTTTTAAAGTCATGCGCGGTCTCCTTTGACGAATGCCTCGTAGTAGCTGATGGCGCCAACGCTTTGTGCAGAAGCAATTTTGCCGCTTTTGACCGCAGCGATGACTTCGTTTAGTGGCACCAGCTGACTGGTCACGAATTCGTCCTGGTCAAAATGCTTGGGGGTGCGCTTGGCCGGATCGATGTGGACCAGCATCAGGTGCACGACCTCGTCGGTCATGCCTTCGCTGGAGCGGATCGCGCACATTTCCGTGATGTCGTCCGTCACATAACCGGTTTCCTCCTCAAGCTCGCGTTTGGCGGCCTTGAGCGGATCCTCGCCCGGGTCCATCAGGCCGGCGGGCAGCGCAAAAGATTCCGTGTTGATGCCGACACGGTACTCGCGGTTGATCAGCACCTGATCATCCGGCGTGAGCGCCAGCATGGCCACTGCCGGCGCGTGCTTGATTAGATCGCGCTCCACGCGCAGGCCGTCCGGGGTGTCGATGGTTTGCTGAATGACCTCAAAAATGTGCCCGCTGTAAACTGTGCGGGCCGACAGGATGCGGCCTTTTTTCTGAGATGCGTGAATAAACATAATTGCCTCGATTAATTAAAAGATTTAAGCGCTGGCGGCAAGCGGCCGCCGTCTCTTCCATGATACCAAAAAACCAGCCCTTTAAGCGGCTGGTTTGAGATTACTTCATGGTGCGGCTGAGGTCTTGGATCCAGGCCACCGCGATGGCCTTCTCCCCCAGGTGGGTGCCGATGACCGGACCGAAGTATGAGACTTCAAACGTCACCTGCGGAAACTTCTCCTTCAGCTCGGCTTGCCAAGCACCCGCGGCTTCGGGGTCGTTGGCGTGAATGACCCACGCCTTGACCGGGTAGTCGACTTTTGCCAGCTCCGCGGCGAGCAGTTCCTCGACCCGCGAGTACGCTTTTTTCAGCGAGCGAACCTTATCGAAGGCGACGATCTTGTGCGAGTCGTCGTCGAAGGTCAACAGCGGCTTGATCTTCAGCATGCCGCCGATAAAACCTGCCGCGTTTCTCAGGCGGCCGCCGCGCACCAGGTTTTGCAGGTCGTTGACGATGAAGTACTCACCCATGGTGGCGCGCAGTGCATCCAGCGTTTGGATGATCTCGTCTGGCGTCTTGCCAGCTGCCGCCATTTTTGCGGCGGTCAGGACCAGCTCACCCATCAAGATGACCGTGATTTGGGAATCGTACACGATGACATGCGCCGGCTTGAAGTCGGCGACGGCCGCGCGCAGCGTCTCCACAAACCCGGAAATCGTGCTGGCCAGATGAATCGAGATGATCGTGTCGTACCCTTCATTAGCCAGATTTTCGTAAAGTTTCAGGACCTCGCCCAATGGCGGCTGAGAGGTGCTGGGGAACGTCTTAGCGGTTCGCAATTTTTCGTAGTACTCGGCAGTGGTGATGTCTTTGCCTTCGTCGTACACGGTGCCGTCCAGGATAACGGGAATCGGCACGATCTTGATGTGATTGGCCGCGATCTGCTGATCGGATAAGTATGCGGTGCTGTCGGTCACGACGGCGATCTTCATTTGCTACACCCACTTTTCTGAATTTGCTTAGAACAGCATAACATTTTCTGTCTTATTTTAGAAGAATAACGCGCGGTGGCGCTTTGCGTCGGGCCTGGAAAACCGGTAGAATAAAGGACAGCAATTGCCGGCCCTGAGCGGGCAGAAAAGAGGTTTGCGATGTCATTTGACGGCTTATTCACGCATGCCATGGCGAAAGAACTGCAGCCACTGGTGGGCGGCCGCGTCAATAAAATCACCCAACCATACAATAACGAGGTCATTTTGACCATTCGGGCCAACCGGAAAAATTGGCCCCTGCTGCTGTCGGCCAACCCGCAGTTTGCACGGGTCCAGATCACGCAGATTCCCTACGAAAACCCCAAGGTCCCGACGAATTTTACCATGACACTGCGCAAGTACTTGGCCAGCGCGACGCTCCAGGCCCTGACCCAGGTGGCCAATGACCGGGTGCTGCACCTCGACTTTTCCACGCGCGACGAGCTGGGCGATGACCTGAGCCTGCGCCTGGTGGTTGAGATCATGGCGCGGCACTCCAACATTACCCTGGTCAATCTCAAGACCGGTAAGATTATTGACTTGATTCGCCATGTCGGCCCCGATCAGGACCGTTTCCGGACGCTGCTCCCCGGTGCACCATACGTGCCGGCCCCGGCGCAGGACAAAATCGACCCCTTCACCGATGACACCCGCGGCTACCGCGAGCTGATGAAAACCACCGACGTGCCGTTAGCCCAGCTCCTCCAGCGCCACTACCAGGGTCTAGCCGGCGACTCCGCCAAGGAGCTGGCAGCCAGGCTGAGCGCTGGGGATGCCGACGCGGCCTGGAACGACTTTTTTGCTGCGCTGGACCACCCACAGCCGACCATTACCACGGGTGCCAAGGTGAATTTCTCCGCCCTGCCCTATCAGACCCATGAAGGGACGCAGCAGACGTTCGCGTCCCTGAGCGAAATGCTGGACGCCTTTTACGCGCAAAAGGCCGAGCACGACCGTGTGCGCACCCAAGGCGATAATCTGATTCGCCCGCTGAAGACCTTAATCGAGCGCGACGAGAAGAAGCAAAAAAAGCTGCAGCAAACCCTCAAGGACACGGAAAAAGCCGATGACTACCGGATCCGCGGCGAGATCCTCACCACCTACCTGGCGCAGGTCAAGCGAGGCGACACCAGCGTTACCCTGCCCAATTTTTACGACGACATGAAGCCGCTGAAGATCAGCCTGTCCAACCAGCTGTCCCCGTCGAAGAACGCGCAGAAGTATTTTTCTCGCTATCAGAAGCTCCGCAACGCCGTGGCCTACGTCAACGAGCAGATGAAGCAGAATCAGGCCGAGCTCGATTACCTCACCGGCATCATGGCGCAAATCGAGATTGCCAGCCCCAAGGATCTCGACGACATTCGCACCGAGCTGCAGGACGGCGGCTACCTGAAGGCGCACAAGCAAGGAAAGAAGGCGCCGAAGCACAAAATTGCCAAGCCTGAGGAGTTTTACGCCTCGGATGGCACGAAAATCTGGGTCGGCAAGAACAACCTGCAAAACGACCAGCTCACGCTCCACAAGGCCGCCAAAACCGACATCTGGCTGCACGCCAAGGACGTCCCAGGCTCTCATGTCATCATCGATTCAGCCAAACCCAGCGACAAGACGCTGATGGAGGCTGCCATGCTGGCGGCCTACTTCTCCAAGAGCCGCGCGTCGGCGAACGTCCAGGTCGATTGGATCGAAGTGAAGAAGATTCGCAAGCCCAATGGTGCCAAGCCCGGGTTTGTGGTGTACGAAGGCCAGCGCACAGTGGTCGTGACGCCGGATGAGGCAGTCGTCGAGCGGCTGCGCCATCAGCCCACGATGTAAGACGTATTCACGCAAAACGAAAGTAAGACAAAATTGGCTAGTCGCGTTCCATAAAGCAACGCCCAAGCGCACAAACGCCCCTGCACCGCGATTTTAAAAACAAATCGTGGTGCAGGGGCGCTTGTGCTTTGGGCTAAACCCGCTTTATGTCTCAGCCTCATTTTTAGGTTGTGGTGCGTTAGTCGAGCGTCTTGAGTTTGCCGCGGAAGTCTTCAATGCTGGTGTAGCCCTTTAGCAGCATGATGTCGCCAAGCTCTTTTGCGATCCGAGCAAAGATTGCCGGCCCTTCGTACCCAAACTGCGTGCCAATCTGCAGCATCGAGGCCCCGCACAAAATGTGCTCGAAGGCGTCGCGGCCAGACATGATGCCGCCGACGCCAATCACGGCGATGTCGGGGTTCAGGCGCTGGGCTAAGGCGCGCACGTTGGCCAGGGCGGTCGGCTTGATGCTGGCGCCGCCGATGCCGCCAAAGCCGCCCTTGGGCTTAATTGCCACCGTCTCAGTCTCGAAATTGACAAGCAGGCCGTTGCCGACGCTGTTGATGGTCGTGACAAAACTCAGCGGAAATTGGTTGAGGATGCCTGCGATCGCATCAAAGTGAGCCATGTCGAAGTATGGCGGCAGCTTAACCCCCAGCGGCTTCTGGTAAAAGTCGAACACGGCTTCCAGAGTTTGCCGCGTGGCCTCAAAATCGTACCCGGTTTGCGGATGGCCCGGCACGTTGGGGCAAGACAGATTCAGTTCCACGAAGCCTTGATAAGCCGAGTCATTGATTTCGTGAAGCATTGCCAGATTGTCATCAAGACTGGTCCCGGCCAGCGACAGGAAGTTTGTTTTTCCTGGACGTTTTTGCTCGTCCGCGATCACATAATCGAGGTAATACGCCAGGCCGTTGTTGGGCAGGCCCATGGAGTTGAAGCTGCCGTGCGGCATGGTGGCCATGCGCGGTGATGGATTCCCTGGACGCGGCGCCGGGGTGGCACTTTTCGTGACATAGGCGCCGGCGCGCGATTGCACCAGCGCGTCTAAATCACGGCTGGACTGGCAGCGGACGCCTGCCGCGTTCATGAGGCAGCGGTCAAAGTGGCGGCCGGCAATTGTGGTTTCAAGGGTCAACATGCGATTTGCTTCCTTTCCTTGGCTAAAGCAGTGGCACCGGTTAAGCCTGCCAGTGCGCAGGATCCGTGCGCCAGGCGTGCAGCAGCGCCAACTCATCCGCATCGATTTGACCGTGGGCCTGCGCCGTTTGAATCAGCGTGGTGTAATTGGTCAACGTGACGAACTTGGTTTTGGCCGCTTCAAAATTGGCGGTGAGTGCTGGCAGCTGGTAACTGAAAATGGCTGCCACGCCGATGACGTTCGCGCCTTCGCGCCGCGCCGCCTCTGCCGCCTTCAAAACCGAGCCGCCAGTGCTCAGCAAGTCATCGATCAACACCAGCTTGGCCTGTTGGTCCAGGCGGCCTTCGATCTGCCGGCCCTGCCCGTGGTCCTTGGGCTTGCTGCGGACGTAGACCAGCGGCAGGTTCAGACGCTCGGCCACCAGGGCGGCATGGGGAATGCCTGCCGTGGCGACGCCGCCGATCACCTGCACGTCCGGGTACTGGGTTTTGATCAGCTGCGCCAGCCCGTCTGCAATGCGCGTGCGCACCGCGGGATACGAGATGGTGAGCCGGTTATCGGTGTAAATCGGGCTGTGAATGCCGCTCGCCCAGGTAAATGGCGCTTTGGGCCGCAGGGTCACCGCGCCGATCGTCAATAGGTCAGTGGCAATTGTGGTTTCAATCTCACTCATTAGCGCGCCTCCATTGTCTGCCAATTTGCTTGAACGCCTTAACCGGATCGGCCGCTTGCGTGATCGGGCGGCCGACCACGATTGCTGAGCTGCCCAGCTGTGCGGCCTGCGCCGGCGTGGTGGTGCGGACTTGATCGCCGTTTTCGCTGCCGGCCGGCCGAATGCCCGGCGTGACGATCAGAAAATCAGGTCGGGTGATGGCGCGGATTAATGGGGCCTCTTGCGCGCTGGCGACGACCCCGTCAGCGCCGGCCGCCTGGGCGACTGCAGCCAAATGCTGCACCGAATCGGCAACGGGACCGGGGATCTGCAGCTCGTTGTGCATCATGGCGGGCGAGGTCGACGTCAGTTGTGTGATGGCGAGCAGCTTAGGGGCGGGAAAGCCTGATTCGGCCGCGCCGGCGAGCAGACCGCGTTTGGCGGCCGCCAGCATCTCGCTGCCCCCGGTCGCGTGCGCGGTGGTCAGCTGCACGCCCATGCGGCCGATTTGATAGGCTGCCCGCTCGACGGTGTGCGGAATGTCGTGCAGTTTTAAGTCGAGGAAGACATTGACGTCGCCCTGAAGCATCACGCCGCCTACCGCGCGGGGGCCGACGCCGTAGAACAGCTCCATGCCAATTTTGACGGTCAGCGGCCGCACGCCCTTGAAGCGCTCAAGAAAAGCCGTCGTTTCCTCAATGGTGGGAAAATCCAGTGCAATGATTGGTGACATACTTCCTCCTACAATGGCTTAGTGGTGAAGGCGCGCGACTCGAGCACCTGCACGATGGCGCGTGCGGTGTCAAGGCTGGTCATCAGCGGCACCCCATGCATGATTGCCGCCTGGCGAATGCGGTAGCCGTCGCTGGTCGTGGCCTTGTCCTGGCTGGTGGTGTTGATCACCAGCTGCAGCTTGCGGTCTGAGATGGCATCGAGGATGGCATCCTCGCCGCTTTCGCCGAGCTTGGCGATCACCTTGGTGCGAATGCCTGCCGCCCGCAGCGCCTCGGCGGTCCCGGCGGTGGCATCGATCTGGTAGCCGACCTCGCGGAAACGCTTGGCCAGTGCCACTGCCTCGGGCTTATCGGGATCGGCGACGGTGAACAGCGCGATGCCGTGCGCCGGCAGGTGCGTGTGACTGGCTTCAAAGGCCTTGTACAGCGCCTTTTCCAGCGTGCTGTCTGAACCCATCACCTCACCAGTCGACTTCATCTCCGGCCCCAGCGTGCTGTCGACGTCGTTAAGCTTGGAAAAGCTGAAGACCGGCGCCTTGACATGGACCCCATCGCGCAGCGGCTGCAGTCCATTTTCAAAGCCCAGATCCTTAAGCTTGAGTCCCAAAATGGCCTGGGTGGCCAGCTGCGCCATGGAAATATCGGTGACTTTGCTCAAAAATGGCACGGTCCGGCTGGCCCGCGGGTTGACTTCGATCACGTAGACTTGATCGTCATGCACGATGAACTGAATATTCATGATGCCAATGCAGTGCAGCGCGTGCGCCAAGTCAATGGTGTAGCGCTCGATTTGGCCCTGGATCGCCTGACTGAAGTCTTGCGGCGGGTAAACGGCCATGGAATCGCCGCTGTGCACGCCGGCGCGCTCAATGTGTTCCATGATGCCCGGAATCACGACGGTTTCGCCGTCGCAAATGGCGTCGACTTCACACTCCTTGCCGACCAGGTATTGATCGATCAGGACTGGGTGGTCGTTAGAAACGGACACCGCCCGGTCGATGTAATCCGCAAGCTCCGCGGAGGAGTGCACGATTTCCATCGCCCGACCGCCGAGCACGTAGCTTGGGCGCACGAGCACTGGGTAGCCGATTTTTTCGCCGATCGCGATGGCGCCGGCTTTGTCGGTGGCCGTGTCCCCCACTGGCTGGGGGATGTTCAGCTTGGTGATGATTTCATCGAAGCGGTCGCGGTCTTCGGCGGCGTCCAGGTCATCCAGACTGGTGCCGAGGATCTTCACGCCGTGCGCGGCCAGCGGCGCCGCCAGGTTGATGGCCGTTTGCCCGCCGAACTGGACGATGACGCCCAGCGGTTGCTCCAGGTCGATCACGTTGAGGACGTCCTCGATCGTCAGCGGCTCAAAGTACAGCTTGTCGGAAATCGAGAAGTCAGTTGATACCGTCTCCGGGTTCGAGTTCATGATGATGGCCTCATACCCGGCCTTTTGAATCGCCTTGACGGAGTGGACCGTGGCGTAGTCAAACTCGACGCCTTGCCCGATGCGAATCGGGCCGGAGCCCAGGACTAGGACACTCTTGCGGCCGCTCTTTTGGCTTTCGTTTTCAGTTTCGTAGGTGCTGTAAAAGTACGGCGTGGTTGAGGCAAATTCGCCGGCGCAGGTGTCAACCATTTTATAGACCGGCGTCAGCTGATTGGCCCGGCGCAGGTCGCGGACCTCATCCATCGTTTGCCCCCAAAGCTTGGCGACTTCCTGATCGGCAAACCCATTGCGCTTGGCAGTGCGCAGCACTTCCAAGTCGCCCGGGTGGGCCTTCAAGTCATCTTCGAGCTCGATGATGTGTTTAATTTTGTCGAGGAAGAAAATGTTGATGTGCGACAGCTCGGCCAGCTCGCCCAGGGTAAAGCCGCGCCGCAGCGCCTCAGCCAGGTAAAACAGCCGCATGTCCGTGGGGGTGACGATTAGATCCGTTAGTGCCTGATCTGACAGCGGCTTGGCAGCCGCCAGCTCCAGGTGAATCGCCCCCACTTCGAGGCCGCGTACGGCCTTGAGCAGCGATTCCTCGATGTTGCGGCCAATCGCCATCACTTCGCCGGTGGCCTTCATCTGCGTCCCCAAGGTGCGGTCGCCGTGCTCAAATTTATCAAACGGGAACCGCGGGATCTTCGCCACGACGTAATCCAGCATGGGTTCGAACTCGGCGTAGGTCGCGTCCGTGATGGGATTTTTGATCTCGTCCAGGTGCAGGCCGACAGCAATCTTGGCCGCCATTTTGGCGATCGGATAGCCGGTCGCCTTGGAGGCCAAAGCCGACGAGCGGGACACCCGCGGGTTGACTTCGATGACGTAGTACTTGAAGGAGTTGGGGTCCAGGGCCAGCTGTACGTTGCAGCCGCCTTCGATTTTCAGCGCCCGGATGATTTTCAGCGAGGCGTCGCGCAGCATCTGCACTTCCTTGTCGGTCAGCGTCTGCACCGGGGCGAACACCACGGAGTCGCCGGTGTGAATGCCGACCGGGTCGAAGTTCTCCATGTTGCAGACCACGATGGCGTTGTCGGCGGCGTCGCGCATGACCTCAAATTCGATTTCCTTGAAACCGGCGATCGACCGCTCGACCAGGACCTGGGTGACCGGACTCAGGTTCAGCCCGTTTTCAGTGATGGTGCGCAGCTCATCCTCGGTTTTGGCAATGCCGCCGCCGGTGCCGCCCATGGTGAAGGCCGGCCGAATGATAACCGGGTAGCCGATTTTTTCTGCAAACGCCTTGGCCTCGTCGAAGTTATGGGCGATGGCCGATTCGGGGATCGGCTGGTGCAGCTTTTGCATCAGGTTCTTGAACAGCTCGCGGTCCTCGGCTTGGTCGATGGCGCTGAGCTTGGTGCCGAGCAGTTCGATGTGCAGTTCGTCAAGAATGCCCGAGTTGGCCAGGGCCATCGCCAGGTTGAGGCCGATCTGGCCGCCGATGGTTGGCAGGATGGCATCTGGCAGTTCCTTGCGCAGGATCTGGCTGACAAATTCGGTCGTCAGCGGCTCAATGTAAACCTTGTCCGCAATTTCCTTGTCGGTCATGATCGTCGCCGGGTTGGAGTTCACCAGCACGACTTCGTAGCCCTCTTCGCGCAGCGCCAAGCAGGCCTGAGTGCCTGAGTAATCAAATTCCGCAGCCTGACCGATGATGATGGGGCCGGACCCGATGACCAGAATCTTGTGAATATCAGTACGTTTTGGCATGACTCGCTCCTTTGTTGGCCGAAAAGGCGTCCATCATTTCCATGAATTCGTCGAATAGATGCGCGGCATCGTGAGGACCGGGCGCCGCGTCCGGATGAAACTGGACCGAAAACGCCGGGTACAAGCGATGGCGCAGGCCTTCGACGGTGTGATCATTGATCTCCTCATGAGTGACCAGCAGCTGATCAGGATCGATCGAGTTCGGGTCGACCGCGTAGCCGTGGTTCTGACTGGTGAAGTCGATGCGGCCGGTCGCAATCTCGCGCACCGGGTGGTTGAAGCCGCGGTGGCCGTACTTCATCTTAAACGTGTCGGCGCCGTTGGCCAGCGCAAACAGTTGGTGGCCTAAGCAGATGCCAAACATTGGAATGTGGCCTTCCACGCCGCGGATCATGTCCAAAGCGCCTGGCACATCTTTGGGATCGCCAGGGCCGTTGGTCAGCATCACCCCGTCCGGATTCAGCTCGAGGATCTCGCTGGCCGTAATGGTCGGCGGTACCACGGTCACATTGCACTCGCGCTTGGAAAGCTCGCGCAGGATGCTGTGCTTCAGTCCGAAGTCCACCACGACGATGTCCTTGCCGGTGCCCGGCGCCGGGTAGGCCTGGGTGGTTGCGACCTGGGCGACCTGGTTTTTCGGCAGGACCAGCGCTCGCAGCTGATCGAACGCATGCTCATCGGCCGCGTCAACGATACTGGCCTTCATCGTCCCAGCCTCGCGCAGGCGCTTGGTCAGCGCCCGCGTGTCGATGCCGGCAATGCCGGGGATGTGCTTGCGCCGCAAAAATTCGTCGAGCGTCATCTGCGCCCGCCAATTGCCAGTGACGCGGGCGGCCTCGTGCACGACCACCCCTTTGGCCGTCGGATTGATGCTTTCGTAATCGTCGCGGTTGATGCCGGCGTTGCCGATCAAAGGATACGTGAACGTGATAATCTGGCCGTTGTAACTTTGGTCGGTGATAGTTTCCTGATAGCCGCTCATGCCGGTGTTAAAGACGATTTCGCCGGTGGTGACAGTTTCGGCGCCAAACCCCTCTCCAGGGAAAACTGAGCCGTCTTCAAGGATCAAATAGCGTTTCACTGGTTCTCCTCCTTGTATGCGATTTGCCCATCGGCCAGCGTGTAAAGCACCTGGCCAGAGACTTCGCGACCGATAAACGGACTGTTGCGCCCTTTCGACAGCCACGTGTTGGCATCGATCTTGTACTGCTTGTTCAAATCGATGATGGTCAAGTCGGCGGGCTGGCCGATGCCGATGCTGCCGGCGGGCAATCCAAATGCCTTGGCCGGGTTCGTGCTCATCCACTCGATCAGCTGGTCGAGCGTGAAGCGCCCACTTTTGACCAGGCTGGTGTAAAGCAGCGCAAAGGCTGTCTCGCTGCCGACGATGCCAAACGCAGCAGTACTGAAGTCCCCTGCCTTGTCTTCGTCGGTGTGCGGCGCGTGGTCGGTGGCGATCATGTCGATAGTGCCGTCTTCCAGCCCATCGATCAGCGCCATGCGGTCCATTTCGGCCCGCAGCGGCGGGTTCATTTTGTAATTCGGGTCGTTGGCCGGGATGTGCTCGTAATCCAGCAGCAGGTGGTGCGGGGTGACCTCGGCGGTGACGTTGACGCCCCGCGCCTTGGCGTCGCGGATCAGCTCCACGCTTTGCTTGGTTGAAATGTGGCAGGCGTGGTAGTGCACGCCGGTCGCCTCGGCCAGCGTTAGGTCGCGGGCCAGCTGGGCGGATTCGCTGACGTGGTTGATGCCCGGCAGCCCAAAGGCCTGGGCCTTGGTGCCGGTGCTGATCACCCCGCCGGCCATCAGCCCATCGTCCTGAATGTGGGCAACGATCGGCGCGTCAACTTTTACGGCGGCCTGCATGGCCTGGTACATCGTGCCAGCGTCTTGGATGCCGACCCCGTCGTTGGAAAAGCCCAGCGCACCGGCGTCCTTCAGGGCCTGGTAATCATCGAGATCATTGGAGTGCAGGCCCTTCGTGATGGCGGCAAACTGTTCAACGTGAATTTTCGCGTCGGTGTGGTTTTTCTTGATCAGCTGGCGCAAATCGATGACGTTGTCCGGCACCGGATCCAAGTTGGGCATGGCGACAACGGTGGTGAAGCCGCCGTGCGCCGCCGCGGCAGCCCCAGTCTTGATGGTTTCCTTTTGCTCAAAGCCCGGTTCGCGAAAATGCACGTGCACGTCGACGAGTCCAGGCAGGACCGCATTGTTCTGGGCGTCAATGATGGTGGCGTCAGCCGGTGCAAACAGGTGCCGGCCGAGCGCGCTGATTTTGCCGTCTGCAATCAGGATGTCCCCAGTGAAGGACTGTGGGCCCATCACCTTGGCGTTTTTAATCAGTGTATGCATGATGACCTCCTACTTTCCGCATACCAGTTCCAGCATGGCCATGCGCATGAACACGCCGTTGTGCATCTGCTTAAAGATCCGCGACCGTTCGGCCAAAACCAGGTCAGAGGCGAGCTCGACGCCGCGGTTGACCGGCGCCGGATGCATGATGATGGCGCCGGGCTTCATCTGGTCGTAGCGCGCCTGGTTAATGCCGAAGCGTTCATGGTAAGACTCAGCAGAAAATTCCGCCTTTTCTGCTGGGGTCAGGCGCTCCAGCTGAACCCGCAGCAACATCAAGACGTCGACCTGCGGAATCAGGTCATCCAGCGGCACATAGTCACCGTACTGCTCAAAGTCCTTGGTGTACCAAGTTTTCGGCCCGGAAAAACTGACAGTGGCGCCCAGCTGCGTCAGCATGGCCATGTCCGACCGCGCCACCCGGGAGTGGGCTAAGTCACCGACGATGCCGACGTGCAGGCCCTTGAAGTGCCCGAACTCCTCGCGAATGGTCATCAGGTCCAGCATCATTTGACTCGGGTGCTGGCCGGCCCCGTCGCCGGCGTTGACAATGTGCAGCGGCACATTGGCTTCGATCAGCGGCTGGTAGTAGTTGTCCTGAGAATGGCGGATCACCGCGACTTGAATGCCAATCGCGGCAAGCGCCCGCAGTGTGTCCTCCAGGCTTTCGCCCTTGGTGACAGAGCTATGGCCGGGATCAAACGGGATCACCGTCATGCCCAGTTTGCGCTCGGCCATTTCAAAACTGGTGTGCGTGCGCGTGCTGTTTTCAAAGAATAGATTGGCCGCGTAGTACGGCGTTGCGACTGCCGGCGTGGCCCCCTGCTTGAAGGCCTCGGCTCGATCGATCAGGCTTTCGGCAAGTTCAGGGGTGACTTGGGTTTCCGAAACAAAATGCTCAAAGTTTTTTAGCATCGACAGGTTCCTCCTCGTTGGCTGCTTGCTGCGGCAGAATGAAGTTCAACAAAATGCCGATCACGGTGGCGATGGCCAGCCCCGAGAAGGTGTAGCCGGCGAATTGCAGGCTGGCGTTGCCGATCCCGATGACCAGGATAGTCGAGCCGATCATGAGGTTGCGTTTCTTATTAAAATCGACCTTGTTGTCGATCAGGACCTTGAGCCCGTTGCTGGCGATGACGCCGAACAGCAGAAATGAGATGCCGCCGATGACCGGACTTGGAATGGTGCGGATCAAGGCGCTGAGCTTGCCGATGAAGGCGAAGAGCACCGCGAACATGCCAGCGCCGGCCAGCACGTACACACTGTGGACCTTGGTCATCGCCATGACCCCGATGTTTTCACCGTATGAGGTGACTGGCGGGCCGCCGACGAACCCGGCGATGATGGAGGCTGTGCCGTCTCCGGCCAGCGTGTGGTTCAGGCCAGGATCCTTGAAGAAGTTGCGGTGAGTCATTTCATCGAGCACCATGATGTGCCCCATGTGCTCCGTCATCGTGACGAAGGCGATTGGCGCCATCGAGAGCACCGCGCCCCAGTAAAACTTGGGCTGGTACGTGAGAAACGGAATTTGAAACGCCGGCAGTGAGAACCACTTGGCCTGCATGACCGGCGTGAAGTCCACGATGCCGAACAGCAAGGCGATGACATAGCCGGTGATCAGACCCAGCAGAATCGGCAGCAGGCTGATGAACTTTTTCAGGTACATGTTGTAAATAATGGTGAAAGCCAACGTCAGCATGGCGACGGCAAAGTAGCGGATGTCGTACACGCTCTTGGTCGCGGACACGGCGCGCATGGTGGCGTCGGTCGCGGCAGTGCCGGCCAGACTCAGGCCGATGACCATGACGATCGGCCCCACCACGATCGGCGGCAGCGCCTTATCGATCCAGGCGGATCCGGCGAAGTTCACGATTAAGGCGACGATCAGGTACACGCACCCGACGGCGATAGTGCCCTGCGCGATGCCCGGGTAGCCGGTGGTTTTCATCAGCGACTGCATCACCACGATGAAGGAGAAACTGGAGCCCATGTAGGCTGGAATCTTGCCGCGCGTGATCAGGATGTAAATCAGCGTGCCGACCCCGCTGGAAAACAGCGCAATGCTGGGATCCAGGCCAACCAGGATCGGCACCAGCACCGTGGAGCCGAACATGGCGAACAAGTGCTGGATGGACAGGCCCACCCACTGACCGAAGCCAGGTTTATCGTGAATGTCTAAAACTGCGTCATCATCATGAAATTTGGCCATGCTATGCCTCCAGCTGGGCGATGCTGATGCCGTCCTGCCCGTCAATTTCCTTTACTTGCACGTTAATTTCCTCGTGGCGGGAAGTCGGAATGTTTTTGCCGACAAAATCTGGCCGGATCGGCAGCTCGCGGTGGCCGCGATCGACCAGGACGGCCAGGCTGATCTGGCGCGGCCGGCCCTGATCCATCAAGGCGTCCAGCGCGGCGCGAATCGTGCGGCCGGTGAAAATGACGTCGTCAACCAGGATGACATGCTTGTTGGTGATTGATACCGGCAGGTCTGAGCCCTTCACGTCCGGCTGCATCCGGTAGTCGGCGGTGTGCACGTCGTCGCGATACAGGCGAATGTCGAGGTCGCCGACCGGCACAGCCAAGTTTTCCAACTGATTCAAGCGCGCGGCGATCCGGTTGGCCAGGTACACCCCGCGGGTTTTGATTCCCACGATGACCAGATCGGACAGATCCTTGTTCTGCTCGATGATTTCGTACGAGATGCGCGTCAACGCACGCTGCATGGTCACTGCATCCACTACTTGTTTTGCCATAATGATCCCCTTTTCTGCACGAAAAAGCCGCCTGCCATATCCAGTTCGGGTATAGAAGGCGGCTTTTGGCCGAAAATTTCGTTTGCCGCAGCAAACACGTGCCCTTCCAAGCCTCTCTGGACTTAGTTAAAGGTGCTTTATCAAGTTGTTCTCAGTCTAGCGAACGCGCCTGGTCTTGTCAATCCCAGCGCGCAGATCCGCCAAAGTTTTTTGAAACAGCGCTGGCGGCTCAACGGAAAATTCCATGAATTTGCCGGTTGTCGGATGAACGAACCCCAGCGTGCGGGCGTGCAGGAACTGACCTGCACCCGGCAGCGTGACCCGCGGGCCGTACAGCGGGTCGCCGGCCAGCGGGTGGTGAATCGAAGCCATGTGCACGCGGATCTGGTGGGTGCGCCCGGTTTCCAGCACGCACTTGATCAGCGCGTAGTGGGGAAACTGCTCCAGCACCTGGTAATGCGTGACTGCGCGCCGCCCACCTGGCACGATGGCCTGGCGTTTGCGGTCCTTGGGGTCTCTGGCCAGCGGTGCGTCGATGGTGCCTTGTTCGTCGCGAAACGCGCCGTGGACAATCGCCCAGTACTCACGCTTGGTCGTCTTGGCCTTCAGCTGGGCGGACAGGCTGACTTGCGCCTGCGCCGTTTTGGCGACCATGAGCAGCCCGCTGGTGTCCTTGTCAATGCGGTGCACGATGCCAGGCCGCAGCACGTCGTTAATGCCGGGAAAACTGGTGTGAAACAGCAGCCCGTTGACCAAGGTCCCATCGGGGTGGCCGGGGGCAGGATGCACGACCATGCCTTGCGGTTTGTTGACCACAATCACTTGGTCGTCTTCGTAAATGATGTCCAGTGGCATGTCCTGCGGGACAGCTTCAAGCGGTTTGGGTTTGGGGGGATCAAGCCGGATCACGTCGCCGGTGCTCACCTGCTCTTTACCCTTGGCCGCCTTGCCATTTACCGTCACCAGCCCGGCGGCCAGCCATTTTTGCGCCTGCGAGCGGGAGATGTCCGAAAAATTGTCGGCGATCACCTTGTCCAGCCGGCCGCGTTGCGTCGTGATGGTCAATTCTAGCGTGATTTTTCCCCTTTTCCATCGATGAACAACAGGTAAATGACCACCATGACGACGCCGACGGTCAGGCAAGCATCCGCCACATTAAAAATAGCGAAATTCATGAACGTGGTTTCGAACATGTCCGTGACCGAGCCAAAGCGCACGCGGTCGATGAAGTTGCCAATGGTGCCGGCAAGGATCAGCGCCAGCGCAAGTTTGTAGAACCGGCTGCGACCGGCATCGCGCCAGAGCCAGTACACGACGATCAAAGAAACCACTGTGATCAGGTAAAAGAACCGCTGCTGGCCGCGCAGCATTGAAAAGGCGGCACCGTCATTTTGCAGGTGGGTCAGCGCAAGGCCAGGCAGAAACGCGACGGTTTCCCCCACTGCGAGGTGGGCGACGACCCACGCTTTGACCACTTGATCGACGACTACTAAGGCCGCTGCCAGTAACAGATATAAAACCATATTCTCTCCTTGTTAGAACAACCCTGAGATTACACCGTCGTCCGAGACATCCATGTTCAGTGCCGCGGGCTGTTTGGGCAGCCCCGGCATGGTGAGCACGGTGCCGGTCATCACGACTAGGAACCCGGCGCCGAGCCGCGGGGTCACGTCGCGGACGTTAATGGTGAAGCCAGATGGCGCGCCTAACGCCTTGGCATTATCGGAAAAGCTGTACTGGGTCTTGGCCATGCAGATTGGCAGGTCAGACCAACCATTTTTGGTGATGGTCCGCAGCGCCAACTCCGCCTTGTGATCATAGTCGACACTGGCGCCGCCGTAAATTTGGGTGACGATCGTGTTGATCTTATCTTTAACCGCATCGGTATTGGCGTAAAGCGGCCGGAAGTCAGCCGGCTGCTTGAGCACGGCGAGCAGCGCATCAGCCAACGCTAGGCCACCCTGGCCGCCTTTGCCCCAAACGTCGGCGGGAATGGCAGTCGTACCTTCTTGCTCACAAAGCTCAACCAGCCGGTTGATTTCGGCCGGCGTGTCCGATGTAAACTGGTTGATGCCGACGATGACGGGAACCCCGTAGCGTTTCATGTTGTGTATGTGGCGCTTGAGGTTGGCAAAGCCGCTTTCCAGCGCGGCAAGATCTTCCGTTTTGAGGTCTGCCAGCTTCTGACCGCCGTTGTACTTGAGCGCGCGCACGGTCGCCACAATCACGACCGCATCAGGCGTTTTGCCCAGCGCCGGGGCGGTAATGTCCATAAACTTTTCGCCGCCCAGATCGGCCCCAAAACCGGCCTCGGTCAGTGCAATGTCGCCCATTTCAAGCGCCGCCCGCGTCGCGATGATCGAATTGCACCCGTGGGCAATGTTGGCAAACGGGCCGCCGTGAATCAAGGCCGGCGTGTGTGCCAGCGTCTGCACCAGGTTTGGTTTGACCGCGTCCCTCAGCAGCATCGCGATCGCGCCCGTCACCCCGAGGTCATCAACGGTGACCGGCTTGCGGTCATAGGTGTAGCCGATGACAATTTTGGCGATGCGGCGCTTCAAGTCGCCAAGACCATCTGCCAAGCACAAAATCGCCATCAGTTCGCTCGCAACGGTGATGTCAAACTCGGTTTCACGCGGCACCCCTGAGGTAACGCCGCCCAGGCCGATGGTGACGTGGCGCAGTGCGCGGTCGTTGATGTCAAGGACGCGGCGCCACTGGATGCGGCGCGGATCCAAGTTCAGCTGGTTGCCCTGCTGCAGGTGGTTGTCGATCAGCGCCGCCAGCGTGTCGACTGCAGTGGTCAGCGCGTGCATGTCACCGGTGAAGTGCAGGTTGATGTCTTCCATCGGCACCACCTGGGAGTAGCCGCCCCCGGTGGCGCCGCCCTTCATGCCCATGACCGGGCCCAGCGAGGGTTCGCGCAGCGCGATCACCGCGTTTTGCTGACGCAGGCGCAGCGCGTCGCCTAACCCGATGGTCACGGTGGACTTGCCTTCCCCGGCCGGGGTCGGGTTGATCGAGGTGACCAGCACCAGCTTGCCCAAGGGCTTGCTTTTGAGCCGCTTCATCGCGGCAAGCGTCAATTTGGCCTTGCTGCGTCCGTAAGGCTCGAGCTCGTCTGGGGTGAGGCCGACCATAGCGCCGATCTCCTCGATCGGCTTCATTTCACTTTGTTCGTTTGCCTGCGCAATTTCGATGTCTGACACGACTAACCCCTTTCTGGCAGCACGGCTGCCAATGCCTGCTTGAGTGCGTCATTATGGCCAAAATGAATAAACGTAATATTACCGTAAGACCGCGTCACCAGTGTGCAAGTCTGCTTCTTCCAGGCCACCGCCGTCACGTCTTCAGGTGCGATCTGCAGTGAGTTGCCAGGTAAAAGTCGGCGCAGCGTGACGCGGCCAGCGCCGACCACCAGGCGGGAGCGTTGAATCTGCAACGCCGCGAGCGCCAGCACGACCACCAGGAGCGCGGCAGCCGGCCAGCTGACCGGCCCGTAGCCGATGAGTTCCATTTGCAAGACCACGGCAAAACTCACGCCGATCATGATGAAGGCCCAAAACATGGTAAAATCGAGCCAGCCCGGTTGAACGTAAAATCGGTTTTTCACACAGCCACTTCCTTAAGGAGAACGATGAATAAACTATACACAGATGCAGCGACAAAAGGCAATATTGGACTCGGCGGGATCGGTATTTTGATCATCGCCGAAGGACAGCAGGATCAGACCCACTTACCGCTTCCCGAAATGAGCAATCATGAGGCGGAGTTTGAGGCCGCCATTGCCGGCTTCAGGCGCCTGCTGGCCTTGGGCCTGACTGGTCCGGTCACCTTTTACAGTGATTCTAAGCTCGTAATCGAGGCGCTGGATAAGCATTACGCCAAGCACTATGGTGATTATGTCACAGAATTGACCGCCTTGACCAAGCAATTCTCGTGGGTCTTGTGGCAGTGGGTCCCTGACCACGCCAACCGTGGGGCCCACATGCTGGCCCAGCAAGGGCTGCGTGAGGCGGAAGCGGCCGCACGGTAGGCCCACTCGTGGCACTACGCCTGACTGCTTCTATATAATGAAGTCACAGGGCGATGCAGGTTGTCCTTTACCTGCGGACGTGGCAAAATTGGCCACAGACGAGGTCCGGCGGCTTGCCGGGCGATCAATCGATTAAAGGCGGTGCGTGCATGTCTCTTCTTACAATCATCATTTTACTGGTGCTGCTGCTCAACACCATTGCAGCCATTTTCACCGTGCTCCGGTCGGTGCGCGATATTTCCACGACCTGGGCTTGGCTTTTGGTGCTGATTTTTCTGCCGGTGATCGGGTTTGGCATTTACCTGTTTGCTGGCCGCGGCCTCTCGACCAAAAAGGTGCACGCGATCCAAACCGAGTACCGACGCGGGACCAAGGCCTTTGTGGCGATGCAAAAGCACGCCAACACCCACGGCCGCCTGCTGCCGGCCGCGGTGACCTCAACGGCCGCCAAGGAGCTGACCACCTTGTTTCTTAACACGGCCAGCGCGCCGGTGCTGGGGGATAACTCAGTCGACCTGTTCTTCGACGGCAAAAAAAAGTTTGCCAAGCTTTTTGAAGACATCGAAGCGGCGACGGACCACGTCTTTGTGGAGTATTACACCTTTTACAACGACGAGCTGGGCAACCAGTTCCGGGACCTGTTGATCAAGAAAGCCAAGCAAGGCGTCAAGGTCCTGGTCCTTTACGACGCCTGGGGTTCCCTTGGCGCAAACAAAAAGTTCTGGGCGCCGCTGTTGGCCGCTGGGGCCAAGGCGGAAGCCTACTTTTCCTCGCAGCACCTCATCACCGATTTTCGGCTGAACTACCGGCTGCACCGCAAAATCGTTGTGATCGACGACGACATCGGCTTCATCGGCGGCTTTAACGTCGGCGACCAGTACGTGTCCCGCAAAAAGAAATTCGGGTTCTGGCGCGACACGCACCTGCGCATTCGCGGCAATACGGTGTACGCGCTGAAGGTGCAGTTTCTGATGGACTGGAATGCGACCGTGCCGGATGATCAGGCCGAGCCTTACGACATCGATGTCGCGCCGCTGTCGCCGGAAAATCTGGCGACGCGCCACCTTCACCTGGGGAGCGCGCCGATGCAAATCGTCGCCAGCGGCCCAGATTCCTCCGCGCAGCAGATCAAGTACGGCTATGTGAAGATGATCGCCAGCGCGACCAAGTCGATTCGCCTGCAGACGCCGTACCTGATCCCCGACGACACGGCCATGGACGCGCTGATCACCGCCGCCTTGGCCGGCATCGACGTCCAGGTGATGGTGCCGGACATGCCCGATCACCCCTTTATCTTCCGGGCGACCCAGTACTACGCCAATTACCTGAGCCGCTACGGGATTAAGATTTACCACTACCAAAACGGGTTCCTGCACGCCAAGACGCTGGTGATCGACGATGTAGTCGCCAGTGTCGGCTCAGCCAACTTCGATATTCGCTCGTTTAAGCTGAATTTTGAAGTCAACGCGTTCATCTACGATGCCAAAATCGCTGAGCAGCTGACGGCGGCGTTTGATGAGGACTTGAAGCACAGTCAGCTGCTGACGCCGGCGCTGATCAAGAGTCAAGGCCACTGGCTGCGATTCAAGCAGTATTTCTCACGGCTTCTCTCCCCTGTGCTGTAACCAATCAGAGCGCAAAAAACGTGTCTCTTATTCAATTTCCAAAGTACGCCAGCGCCCCTGGGTCGCGATTCTAAGACGAATCGCAGCTCAGGGGCGCTTGTGTTTCGGACTAAACGTGTATATCTCTCAGTCTGGTTTATTTGACCCATTTATCAAATGCTTCCGGACGCTTGCGCAACGTCTCCAAAGCCGCCTTGACCATTTCGTCGTGGCGGGTCTTCAGTTCGTCGCCTTCCAGGTGATAGCGATCGATCAAATACCCCGTGGCAAGGTCTTCAACGCTTCGCCGCTCCAGGCCCCCATCTTTGAACAGGGCATCGACCCCTTCCAAGCCATTTTTAGTGGCTTCGATCAGGGTTTTCGCGAGGTCGCGGCTTTTGATTCCGTGCTTGCTGGCGTAATCGATGAGGCCATCCACCATGTCGACAGCGGCAGCTTCGTCCGCTTTTTTGTCATCACTCATGTTTTCACCTCCGATACCTTGTGTCTTTATTATAGGTCAATGGCCGTACCCTGAGAAACTTACAAAAAAATAGTGTCCAAAGGCTATTTTTATTTGGACAGTCGCGGTATACTAAACGTACAAAACCTTTAACACCGCACCTTGAGGCCTGAAAATCCGCTGGCCACAAGATGTGGTGTTTTTGCTTGACCGCACCCCCAACATTGAGTATGATAGTCCCATAAGATAACAAGAAAGAGTGATTGATATGAGCAACATTACATTGTTTACCAAGAACGGCTGCCCGCAGTGCCGCATGACGAAGAACTACTTGCGGACCCACAACATTCAATTCACCGAACACAACATTAACGAAGAGCCTCAATACATCAGCTACTTGAAAGATAAAGGCTTCCAGGCTGTGCCGGTCCTTGAGGCTGACGGATTGCAATCCTTCTACGGGTTCCGCCCAGAAGCATTGAAGCAGCTGGCTGGCTAATCGGCCAGCTTTTTTCATCTCCCTAACTTTGTGAAAGTGGTGACATTATGGCATTAAGCACGCTGAAACCAGAAGACGTTTCATACTACGCATTGAATAATGAGATTAATATCCCCGTTGATGGCCAGATTCCGCTGGCCAAGGACAAGCAGGCCCTGGCTGCCTTTCTTGAAGAGAATGTGACGCCAAACACCAAACATTTCGCGTCCCTTCAGGACAGGCTCGACTACTTGGTCAAAAACAAGTACTACGAAAAGGCCATGCTGGATAAATACAGTCCAGCCTTCCTGGAAAAGATCAACGATTTTCTGACCAACGCCGGGTTCCAATTCAAGTCCTTCATGGCGGCGTACAAGTTTTACGCCCAATACGCCTTGAAGACGGATGACAACCAGTACTACTTGGAAGACTTCAAAGACCGCGTCTTTTCGAATGCCCTGTACTTTGCGGATGGCAACGAAGACTTGGCGATGGCCCTGGCGGATGAAATGATCCACCAGCGCTACCAGCCGGCCACCCCGTCGTTCCTGAACGCCGGCCGCTTGCGCCGCGGTGAATTGGTTTCCTGTTTCTTGCTGCAGATCGCCGATGATATGAACTCCATCGGCCGCGCCGTGAACTCAGCGCTGGAGCTTTCCCGCATTGGCGGCGGGGTCGGCTTGACCCTGTCGAACCTGCGCGAAGCCGGGGCCCCGATCAAGGGCATCGAAGGCGCAGCCAGCGGTGTGCTGCCAGTCATGAAGCTGCTGGAAGACAGCTTTTCCTATTCTAACCAGCTGGGCCAGCGCCAAGGGGCCGGGGTCGTTTACCTGAACGTCTTCCACCCAGACATCATTAGCTTCCTGGGCGCCAAGAAGGAAAACGCCGACGAAAAGTACCGCGTCAAGACCCTGAGCCTCGGCGTGATCGTACCAGACAAGTATTACGAACTGGTTGCCGCAGACGCTGACATGTACCTGTTCTCCCCTTACTCCGTGGAGCGCGAGTACGGCCAGCCATTCTCCTACGTTGACATCAGCAAGGAATACGACAACATGGTCGCCAACCCCAAGATCAAGAAGTACAAGATCAAGGCCCGCGACCTGGAAAACGAAATTTCTAAGCTCCAGCAGGAATCCGGCTACCCGTACATCGTTAACATTGATACCGCTAACGACGCCAGCCCGATTGCCGGCAAGATCATCATGTCCAACCTGTGCTCGGAAATCATGCAGGTGCAAACGCCAAGCGTGATCAACAACAAGCAGGAATACGACGTGATGGGCACCGATGTTTCCTGCAACCTGGGTTCAACTAACATTCCGAACCTCATGAAGAGCCAGGACTTCGGCAAGAGTGTTGAGGCCATGGTGCGCGCGTTGACCTATGTCACCGACAGCAGCAACATCGATGTCGTGCCGTCGGTTCAACACGGCAACCACCTCGCCCACTCCATCGGCCTGGGCGCAATGGGCCTGCACACCTACTTTGCCTTGAACCACATGCAGTATGGGGACGAGGAGTCGCTCGACTTCACCAACATCTACTTCCTGCTGCTCAACTATTACACCCTGAAGGCGTCGAACAAGATCGCCGCAGAGCGCGGTGAGACCTTCCACAACTTCAAGGCCAGCAAGTACGCCGATGGCTCGTATTTCGACAAGTACGTCAACCAGACCTGGGCGCCGAAGACCGCAAAGGTTCAGGAGCTGTTCAAAAACGTGAAAATCCCGACGCAGCAGGATTGGGCTGATCTAAAAGCCGCGGTCATGAAGGATGGTTTGTATCACCAGAACCGTCTTGCTGTCGCCCCGAACGGCTCGATCTCTTACATCAACGACACCAGCGCCTCCTTGCAGCCGATCGTCAACCGCATTGAGGACCGCCAGGAAAAGAAAATCGGGACGATCTACTATCCCGCTCCTGGCCTTTCCAACGACACGATGCCTTATTACAAGAGTGCCTACGACATCGACATGCGCAAGGAAATCGACGTTTACGCCGAGGCCCAGCAGCACGTTGACCAAAGCATGTCCCTCACCTTGTTCATGCGCTCCACGATTCCAGAAGGCATGTACCCATGGAAAAAGGGTCGCACCAACAAGATGACCACGCGCGATTTGAACATTCTGCGCAACTACGCACACCACAAGGGCATCAAGTCGATTTACTACATCCGGACTTACACGGATGACCAGGAAGAAATCGGTTCGAACGCTTGCGAATCTTGCTCGATTTAAACCGCAGCGGGCAGGGCTTGGCCCTGCCTTTTGCGAGTCTTGCGGCAAACAATTTTAAGGAGTGGCAAAATGGCTGAAAAGCAGTATATTGCGATCAATTGGAACGACATTGAAGACCAGATCGACAAGGCGACCTGGGAAAAGCTGACCGAGCAGTTTTGGCTCGATACCCGGATCCCGGTGTCAAACGACCTGGATGACTGGCGCACCTTGAGCTCAGACGAGCAGTGGGTCGTCGGCCATGTTTTTGGCGGCCTCACGCTGCTGGATACCCTGCAAAGCCAGGACGGCATGCGCAGCTTGATGGACAATATTCGCACCCAGCAGGAGCGCGCGGTGCTGAACAACATCCAGTTCATGGAGTCCGTGCACGCAAAGTCCTACTCGACGATTTTTTCCACGCTGAATACCCCGGCAGAAATCGATGAGATCTTTGACTGGACCAACTCCAACAAACACCTGCAGTACAAGGCCAACAAGATCAACGACATCTATCACAACGGTTCGCCGCTGGAGAAAAAGGTCGCATCAGTCTTCCTGGAAACCTTCCTGTTCTACTCCGGCTTCTTCACCCCGCTTTACTACCTGGGCAACAACAAGTTGACCAACGTTGCAGAGATCATCAAGCTGATCATTCGCGACGAGTCCGTTCACGGAACCTACATCGGCTACAAGTTCCAACTTGGCTTTAACGAGCTCTCAGAAGACGAGCAAAGCAAAATGAAGGACTGGATGTACGATCTGCTGTACGACCTCTACGCCAACGAGGAAGGCTACACCAACGACTTGTACGCCAAGACCGACTGGACCGATGAAGTCCTCACCTTCCTGCGCTACAACGCCAACAAGGCGCTGATGAATCTGGGTCAGGATCCCCTGTTCCCAGACACCGCCGAGGATGTGAACCCGATCGTCATGAACGGGATCTCCACCTCCACGTCGAACCACGACTTCTTCTCCCAGGTCGGCAACGGCTACCGTTTGGGCGAAGTCGAAGCCATGAGCGACGACGACTACAAGTTCTAGGCCAAAATAATAGCGCTGATCATCAAAAGTGATCAGCGCTATTTTTGTGCCTAGGCTAACCCAGGCGTCATGCTGGCCTGGTAAATGGCCGTGACCGCCGCTTCATCCAGCGGCAGGTAGGCATTGCCTAAACGCTTGGCAGCGGCTTGGGCCATTGGAGCGAAGTTCTTATCGTCCGCAATGCCCACTTCCGGCAGCGTCATGCCAAAGCCAAGGCTGGTGATCCAGCTCAGCGTCTTGGCAATCGCGTGGCCGGCAAGATCCGCTTCTTCGGCATCGGTCAGGTGCCAGACGTTGCGGCCAAACCGGGCAAACAGCGCCGTGGTCGTGGGATCAGACGTCAAGACGTAATGCATCCAGCGCGGGGTCAAAATCCCCAGCCCGACACCGTGCGTGATGTCGTAAAACGCGGAGAGCTCGTGCTCCATGGCATGACAGGACCAGCCGTTGCGGTTGCCCGCCCCCATTTCGCCGTTCAGCGCCGCGGTGGCGGTCCACATGAGGTTCTGACGCGCCGGCAGTGAATCCGGCTGCTTGATCGCCACTGGCGCCCATTTGATCACGCTGCGCATCAGCCCTTCGATCATGCCCTTGGTGGCGTCATTATCGGGTTCGCGATCAAAATACTGCTCACACAGGTGGCTGAAAATATCCATCGAACCGGCCGCGGTTTGCCGCGCCGGCACGGTGAAGGTCAACGTCGGGTCCATGAATGATACCGCCGGCGTGCGACTGCTGCGAGCCCCCAGTTTTTGCTTGGTCTCAGGATTGGAGATGACCGCGTTGATGTTCATTTCGGTGCCGGTGGCGGCCAGCGTCACCACGTCGACGATCGGCAGCTGCGGGGTGCTTTTACCCAGCTCACTGTCGAGGACGAGGTCCCACGGGTCGCCGGCGTAGTTCGCAGCCTCACCGATTACCTTGGATGCGTCAATGACCGAGCCGCCGCCGACGGCCAGGATCACCTGAATGTTGTTGGCCTTTGCCAGCTTCTTGCCGGCGCGCACGGAAGCGATTTTGGGATTGGGCGCGATGCCCGGCAGCTCCGTGACGTGCAGACCAGAAAGGGCCTTGATGACGCGGTCATACAGCCCACTGGCTTTAATTGAATGACCGCCGTAAACAAAGAGCACGCGGTCGCCGAACTGGCTGACCGCGGCCTTAAGGTCCGCCTCTTTGAGCGGGCCGAACCGCAAATCCGTTTGATTATTTAACCGAAAAGCTTGCATGATAAACCTCCAATACATTCTTTGGCAGGCGATGCTGTCCCCTTTACTGTGAGCCATCTGGGCCAGATTGACAAGCGGTCAGCGATACCGCACCCACCAGGTTTCCGCGTCTTGATGGGCCGCCAACACCAGCCAGCCCAGGTGCAGCCCCAAGCGCTGCGCCACCCCGGCAGAGCGGTGATTCGCCTCATCGCAGCCAATCAACACGCTTTGCGCCTCAAGCGGCCCGAACGCCAGCTGCATCACCGCGCGGGCCGCTTCGGTGGCAAACCCCTGCCCCCAGTACTCAGGCAAGAGCAGGTAGCCAATTTCCACCCCATCGATGGCTGGGTGCAAGTGGCACTCCACGGCGCCGAGAAACACGCCGTCTTGCTCGATCACCCATTTGCCCGCCGGCTGCCCCAGCCAGTAGCGGCGAATGTTGGCCCGAGCGGCGCTCAAGTCGGCAAACCGCAGCGTCCACTGATTGGCGCGCGGATCTTGACCGTTGGCGAGCAGCGACTTGGCATCGGTCAGCAAAAACGGCCGCAGCGTGAGCCGGGCCGTTTCCAGGTGCGAATATCGCGCCAAAATTTCCTCGTTTACCAAATGTGGACGCGCTTTTCAGGGGCGGTGTACATGCCATCGCCTGGCTTCACGTCAAAGGTCGAGTAAAATTCATCCAGGTTCTGCGGCTGCACATTCGCTCGCAACTTGTTCGGCGCGTGCACGTCGATCGACAAAATGAACTTGGCGTATTCCGGCCGGGACTTCTGACGCCAGACCCGGGCCCAGTTGGTGAAGAACGCCTTGAGGTCGGCATCGGGCTGATTCTGTGCGGTTTCCAAGGCTGCGGCCAAGCCGCCGGCATCCGCGATGTTTTCGGAGACGATCTGTTTGCCGTTGACCTTACCCGCCGGCGTTTCAAGCCCGTCGAACTCGTCGATCATCTGCTGGGTCAGTTCTTTGAAGTGGGCGTAGTCGGCTTCCTGCCACCAGTTCGTCATGTTGCCGTACTCGTCGAATTGGGCCCCGTTGTTGTCAAACCCGTGTGAAATTTCGTGGGCGATGACGGCCCCAATCCCGCCGTAGTTTTCACTGGCGGTTTGCTTCAAGGAGTAGAAAGGAGCCTGCAAAATGGCTGCTGGGAACGTGATGTCATTGCGCGACGGATCATAGCTGGCGTTGACCAGGTGCCCTGGCATGTTCCAGACGTTGCGGTCGACCGGCTTGGTCAGCTGCTCAACGTTGAAGGCATGCCGCGCCTCGGCGAGCTGGATCACATTTTCCAGCAGGCCTTGGTCGTCCTGCACATGCATGCGGTCGTATACTTCATTCGGGCGCTCCGGGTAGCCCATTTTCAGGACCATTTTGTCGAGCTTGACGATGGCCTTGTCTTTGGTGGACTGACTGAGCCAATCAGAGTTGGCGAGTCGGCGCTTGTAGGTCGCAATCATGTTCTCGACCAGCTGGGTCACATCCTGCTTGGCTTCTTCGCCGAAGTAGGTGCGACCGTAGTAGATGCCGACCGGTTCCGAGAAGACCCGGTTAGCCAGGCGGTAGGCGTGCTTGATCTGCTTTGGCGCTTCCGGATTGCCGGAGAGCGCACGACCGAACTTCCCGCCGAGCTGGCGCAGGTCTTCGCTCAGGTACCCGGTGTTGGAAACCAAGTCAGAGACATAGGCCCAGTGCTTGTACCGCTCAAACGTTGCCGCTGAGAACAGCTGCGTGAATTCCTTCAAGAAACGGGGGTCGGCGACGATGATCGTGTCCGGCACTGCCGGCCAGGCGTCCTTAGCAAAACTGGCCAGGTCAAAATCACCGAGCTGGTCGGCAACTTCCTGGAAGGATTGCGGGTTGTAAGCCTTCGGGTAGTCTGCCCACTCTTCGCGCGTCTTTACGTGCTTGGCCAACTCGCGGTCAAACGCCAGCGCATCGTCCAGGTAGGCCGCCTGGTCTGCTTCGCTGAGATCCGTTTGCGCCAGAATTTCCTTGACCATGTCTGCCCAGACTTTGAGCAGCGCCTTGCCCTGTTCATTGTCTTCAGCGTAGTAAGGCACGTCAGGCAAAATGGTGGCCGGGCCGGTCAGCGTGATCTTGTTGACGCTGGTGTCCTTGAGGTCTGGTTCCGCATCCGTTTCAAACGGCATTGGGAACAGCGAGGCGGACAGGTCGGCGGCTTTGGCGTTGAACGCCGCGATGTCCGAAGTGTCGTTCAGCGGCACCAAGCGGTCCAGCGCCGGCTTGATACCGGCCTGGTCGCGAGCTTTGAAGTCCTTGGCCTTGTCGTAAAGCTTTACGGCCTCGGCAAAGTAGGCATCCGGCGCCTGCTTGCTGCCGTCGCTGACGCCGGCAAAGTCCGCCATCAGCTTCGCCTCGACGTCGTCTGCGAGGTCGTTAAAGCCGCCTGTCGCGGTCTTGTCTGGCGCAATTTCCGCCGTCTTTTCCCATTCGCCGTTGACGGCTTCGTACAAATCATCCTGGTATCGTGCTTCAGCCATTTTCTTGTCGCTCCCTTCGCCGGCTCTCACCAGCGTTTAATGTAATGCTAATTATAGCGCAAGCCCGGGTTGTTTTCACCTGTGTTGCGCACGTTGCACAAAAACGGCGGCACCACTGTGTGTGCCGCCGCCTTGTCAAGCCCAAGCGATTTTTGTGATCGCGTATTCCTGGACCCTCTTAGCGCCTTTTGGCGTTTCGATGATCACCGTGCTCCGCTCCTGATATGGTTTGACCGTCGCCGGGTGAATCTCGGCAATGATGCCCTTCAATATTTGCTTATCGATGGTGTGGATCGAGACCTTTCGCTTCGTCAGTAATGCGTCCTCCAGTAAGCCAATAATCTCAGTGGTGCGTTGCGCCATGAGCAAGAACCTCCTTTTGGGTGCTTTTGATAACGCTTTCAGTATACGCGTTATCTCGGCAAAAATCAGTAGCCGGCGGTCAAGTCGACGCGATTTTTGACAATCTGACCCGTGGCGGCCAAGGCCTCGAGGTTCGGTTTAAAAATTTGGTAAACCGCCTCACGCAGGTGTGGCACGGTGCCCGAAATATGAGGCGTGATCAGCACGCGCGGCTCCTGCCACAGCGGATCGGTGCTGGGCAGCGGTTCTTGCTCGAAGACGTCCAGCGCCGCCCCTGAGATGCGACCGGCGTGGAGCGCATTGCGCAGGGCCACCGTGTCAACGGTTTGACCGCGCCCAACATTGACGAACAGCGGCGCCTGCTTCAACCCATTGAAGAAACTCGCATTGAAAAAGTGCTGCGTGGCGGCGGTCAGCGGCATCACATTGATCAGCACGTCGGCACCTGCCGCAAAGGCGACAGCCTGCTCATCGGTGCCGACCTTCGCAAAGCCCTCGGCGGCGTTGCCGTGCCGGCTGAGCCCCCAGACCGTCATGCCCTGCTGGTTGAGCCGGCGGGCAATCACACGGCCGATGTGCCCGGTGCCAAAAATCACTGCCGTTTTGCCGGCTGGCAGCCACATTTCCGGCCGCCGGGCATCGTTGTCCCACTGCCGTGCAAATGGCACCAGGCCGCGGGCAAACGCCAACACCATGGCCAGGGTCGACTGCGCGATGGGTTCAGCATGGATGCCGCTGGTGTTGGCCAGTTGAATGCCTTGCTGCTGGAACTGCGTCAATGGCAGGTAATCGACACCAGCTGACATGGCCTGAACAAATTTAACGTGATTCGGGCCGGCAATCAGCTCGGCGCCGACCGCGTCCCACCCCAAAATCACGTCGATGTTCTCGGCTTGGTCTTTAGTGTAGGCAGCCTTTGAAATCACGTGCCAGTCCGGATGCTCAGCAAAATCATCGGTCGCGCTGCTTGGCAGCCCGTACAAAGCCAAAATATTCATTACGCGCTCCTTTTAGTGGCGCCGCTGCGCCCAGAACTGGAAGTAATCCGTGCGAATCGTCCCGTTGTACAACTTGCGCCGCTTAGTCGCCTTTTGCCCAAAGGCTTTTTCAAACTCCAAGTCGGCAGTCAGAATGTAGCGGCTCCAGTTGGTCAGCCCGCCGTAGACCTGGCCCATTTCGCGATACAGCGTGCGGGCAGCGTCCAGTTCGCCAAGCCGTTTCCCGTATGGTGGGTTGGCCACTAACACCCCGTGCTGAGCGTTGTCGAGGCGGTTATCCTTGACCGCCAGCTGCTTGAAGTGCACGGTTTGGCCCAAGCCCGCCTGCTTGGCGTTTTCCTGAGCGATTTCAATCATTTTCGGATCAAGGTCGAAGCCCTGAATGTCGAGTTCCCGGTCAAAGTCCGCGTCATCCAGCGCCTCATCCTTCACGTCCTGCAAAATCTGCGGATCCATGAAGCCGAAGTTTTCAAACGCAAATTGCCGCTGCAGCCCAGGCGCGATATTCAGACCCCACAGCGCCGCTTCGATTGGAATCGTGCCGGAACCGGTGGTCGGATCGACAAACGGCATGTCCGGGTGCCAGCTCGTCAGCATGACCAGCGCGGCCGCAAAGTTTTCCTTCAGCGGTGCTTCCCCTTTGGCGATCCGGTAGCCGCGCTTGAATAAGCTCGGTCCAGTCGTGTCGATGGTCAACGTCGCCACGTCACGCAGAATCGAAACTTCCAGCGGGTAAGTTTTGCCGGTTTCCGCCAGGCGGCCGCGTCGGTGATAAACCGTCGCCAGTTTATCAACGATGGCTTTTTTAGTGATGGCCTGCACGTCAGGCTCGGAGTGCAGCTTCGAGCGCACGCTGCGGCCTTCCACTGGAAACGCAGCATCGAGCGGCAGGTACTGATCCCATGGCAGCGCCTTGACGCCTTCAAACAGCTCGTCAAAAGTGGTGGCAGTAAACTGCCCGACTACGATTTTCACGCGGTCAGCAGTGCGCAGCCAGACATTGGCCTTGGCAATGGCTGTCTCGTCGCCCTGAAAGTACACTTTGCCGTTATCGGTTTGCTCGTCGAAGCCCAGGTCGCGGATCTCCCGTGCGGTCAAGGCTTCCAGACCGGAAGCCATGGTGGCCAGTAATTTATATTGCATAATAGTCTCCTTTTCTGTCGCTTCAATGTTACCCCAGAAAAGGGGCCGTGTCACCGGAAACGAATAGGTAAAACTGCGGCTTTGGTGGGTGCTTTTCGGACCGGGACTGATCGTGTTTTATGGTTTTAACGGACAAAACCGCCAGTCCTTCGCCTGTTGATCTAATCGGGCTTCGACTTGGCAACGGGGGAGCAGCCAGCTACGCCAGAGGCCTCACCGCCAAAAAGCGGCGGCAACGCCTCTGGCTAGGCTGCCTGTCCCCCTAAGTGCGCCAAGTCTTCGCACCTTACTTTAATCGGGCTACGGGCTGGCAACGCGGGAGTGGCTAGCTGCTACGCATGTCAGCCTGTAGCTCGCTTTGCGAGACAGGCTGATCAACGCACAAGCCCTCGCCGGCCAAAATCGCCGGCAATGCCTTGCGCTAGGCTAGCCATCCCGCTAAAACCGCCAGCCCTTCGCACCTTACATAATCGGGCTACGGGTTCGCAACGGGGAAGTGGCTAGCTACGCTCGAGGCCTCGCCGCGAAGAAGCAGCGGCAATGCCTCGAGCTAGGCTACCCATTCCCCTAAGTGCGCGACCCCTTCGCACCTTGCCTTTCGCACCTTACAAAAAAACAGCCCGGGGATACCCCGAGCCGCGCCTGTTTGCAGTTCTCTATAAGCCATGTTTTGTTCCAGCACCAAGTCAGGCCAAGGTGCCTTCAGTAATCATCTATCTCAGCTTTCGCTGTTAGGGCCATCGGTTCAATTTCCTAGGCCTTGCGCCCCTACCAAAGTTTGGGTTACTCGCTCGCGGGGTTTACCCGTTCCAGACTGGCGGTTTCCCGTCAGCATCGTCTCTGTGGCACTTTTCAGACCGACTCACGCATAGCCGAAGCCTTAGCGCTTTGGGTCGCCGTTACCGTAAACGGTACTCAGGCTTATTGGGCCTGACGCGAACACTCCAAGCATCGCAGCTTGGGCGGGCATGGACTTTCCTCACCAGACATCAGCCTGGCGCGATTACTCGAGAACTGCAAATGAATTCACAAATTTAGTACTGATCGATTCCAGACTGGTCGTCGTGCGTACTTTGACCGCCATCAGACAGCTTGCTGCCAAAGACGTGACGCTCCAGATTGGAAAGCCGCTTCAAAATGTCGTAGTTGGTTGCAGTCGCACTGGGCTGCTGCGGTGTGGCCGCGGCCACGTTCTTCGAAACGGATAACTGCTTGGTCAGCTCGTCAACGCGACTGCGCAATCGCGCATTCTCCTCGCTGAGACGATCCAGCTCGGCGTTGTAGCTTTCGTAATCCTTGATGACTTGGTCGAGAAATTCATCGACCTCGTCAGGATCGTCACCGCGCATGACTTTTTTGAAATTCTTGTCCAAAATGGCCTTAGGGTCAAGTTGAACACTGAATGTATTTTCCTTGCTATCCATATCCAGCACCTCATTCGAAGACTTACTGAAACTATTGTATCATACCACTAATCGCATTAAAACTGCTCATTTGCCTGGCTTTCGGCCCAGTCGCGCGCAGCCTCTTCCAAGTCTTCCATCCCGATCAACGTCAGCGGATAAGCGCGCCGGCTACTTTCCGACTGCGCGCCTTGGTACGCAAACCGCGGCTTGCCTTCAAAATCCGGGTCGTAAACCAACAGTGCGCCGTCCGTGTGATGCAACATAAACTGCGTGTAACCTGAGAGCTGCCTTGGGTTTTGATACGGGGCACTCGAGGTCGGCTGAGTGAAGTCGACCTGGGCCAGCAGCGTCTGGAGGCGATTCTGATTATCCTCGTTCCACTGGTGCCCGAAATCGGCAAACGGCAGCATGACCGCCACCTTCAAGTCCGGGTAATCCGGCTTCAGGCTGAGCGCCACTTGGGCACCCCACTGCTCGATGCCAAGCTCGCCGCCGGTAATGACCCACTTCAGGCCGTCGTCCAAAAGTGGGATCAGTGCATTTTTTAAACTATACTTAATCACCGTGATCTTGGGGTCATCTTCCCCGTGAGTGCTTAGTTCCCACGAGCGATACCCCGTCAGCCAAAGGCGTGTCAGCATAACGGTTCCCTTCTCATTAGGTCACGACCGGCCAAGATTGATATAATGGCGCTAGGAGCGTGAACATATGGCTATTCATTACCCCAATGGTAAAGCATACGAGAGCGGCAAGCAAACCGCCGAGGACGCCGTCAATTACGGCGGTCGCGGCATGACGCTAGAAGCCGAACTCAATGCCAGCAATCAATACTACCGCGCGGCCAAACGTGCGGTCATTTATAAGAAACCAACCCCGATCCAGATTGTCAAAGTCGACTACCCCCAGCGCAGTCAGGCGGTAATCAAGGAGGCCTATTTCAAAACTCCTTCGACCACCGACTACAATGGCGTTTACCAGGGTTACTACATCGACTTTGACGCCAAGGAGACCAAAAACAAGCAGAGTTTCCCGCTCAAGAATTTCCATCCGCACCAGATCAAGCATCTCAATGCCTGCCTGGAACAAGGCGGAATCTGCTTTGCGTTGATCCGCTTCGTGTCGCTGAACCGGCTGTTTGTCTACCCGGTCAGCGATTTGAACCGCTGGTGGACCGAGAGCCTGAACAACGGGCGCAAGTCGATTCCACTCAAGGCCATCGAGGCGGCCGGCTTTGAGCTGCACCCCAAGCTCCAGCCGCTGATTCCTTACCTGGACGGCGTGGATTGGTTGATCAAAACGAAGAGAGGCACTCAAAATGGCTAATACACCATCGCGCATGGCGCGCAAACAAGCACGCAAGCCGAAGAAAAAACGGCGCTGGCTCACGGTGCTGAAAACCCTGCTGATCATTTTTGTGGTTGGCGTGGTCGCCGGCATCGGCCTGTTCGCCTATTACGCGTCCAGCGCACCCAAAGTGACGGAATCCGCCTTGAAATCTGGCGGCAGCTCCACTCTTTATGATAAATCAGGCAATGCAATCACCACCCTCGGCGTCGAAAGTCGCACTTATGTGAACGCCGATGAGATTCCCCAGACGCTGAAAGACGCCGTGGTCTCAATTGAAGACCGGCGCTTTTATCAAGAGCGCTGGGGCATCGACCCGATTCGCATCGCCAGCGCCGCGATGAACAACGTCGTCGGCCGGGTCACCGGCCGCGGCTCAGGTCTGCAAGGCGGGTCAACCTTGACCCAGCAGCTGATCAAGCTGTCGGTTTTTTCCACCAAGGCCTCTGACCAAACACTGAAGCGCAAGGCGCAGGAAGCCTGGCTGGCCATCAAACTGGAGCAGTCCTACAGCAAGGAACAAATCCTCGAGTTTTACATCAACAAGGTATACATGGATAACGCGCAACGCGGCATGGGTACCGCGGCGAAGTACTACTTCAATAAGGATTTGAAGCAGCTCGACCTCGCCCAGATGGCGCTGCTTGCCGGTATGCCGCAGTCCCCCGCGGGCTACGACCCTTACCAGCACCCAGAAGCCGCCACCACGCGCCGCAATGAAGTGCTTTCCGCGATGGTGACGAACAAGAAAATCAGCCAGGCCCAGGCCGATGCCGCCAAAGCCAAGCCTGTCACCGACGGTCTGGTGCCGCAGAAAACGCAAACCACCAACACCGGCACCGACAAGGTCATCGACTCTTACCTCACCTCCGTCATTAAGGAAGTCAAGGCGAAAACCGGCGTCGATCCGTACAGCGAAAACCTCAAAATCTACACCAACATCGACATGAAGGCCCAGCAGCGGCTGTACGATATCGTCAACACCGATAAGTATGTCCAGTTTCCGAATGACTCGCTGCAAACCGCTGTGACCATCACCAACCCGAACAACGGCCGCGTGATCGCCCAAATTGGCGGTCGTAAGACTGGCGATGTGCGCCTGGCCTACAACCGCGCCACCCAAAACGACCGCAGCAACGGCTCGACCATGAAGCCGCTGCTGGATTACGGTCCAGCAATCGAGTATCTGAACTACTCCACCTACCAGCAAATGGAAGACGAACCATACACCTGGCCGAACAGCACGGCAACCGTTAACAACATCGATCACCAGTACTTGGGGCGGATCTCGATTCGGGAGGCCCTGGTCAAATCGCGCAACCCGGTGGCTGGGCGTACGCTCGAAGCTGTTGGGCTTTCCAGAGGCCTAAACTTCCTGAAAGGTCTGGGCATCACCCTGCCAGAAAATCAGCGTGTCTACCCGAGTGCCATTGGGGCTTCGGTGACCACCGAGGAGGAAGCTGCCGCCTATTCCGCCTTTGCCAACGGCGGCACGTACTACAAGCCGACTTATGTCCGGAAAGTGGTTGACATGGAAGGCCGCACCACCAATTTCGCCAGCAACGGGACGCGCGCGATGAAAGCCAGCACCGCCTATATGATCACGGACATGCTCAAGGGCGTTCTCACCGGCGGGACCGGCGTTTACGCCCGGATTTCTGGCTTGCATGAAGCCGGTAAAACAGGCACGTCGGACTACGGCGCTGCGGAACTGAAAACCAACCCCGCCTTGTCCGGGTTGGCTAAGGACATCTGGTTCACCGGCTACACCACGCAGCGCACCATGTCGATTTGGACCGGTTACGACAAGCCGCTTCAAAATGGCCTGGGCAGCAGCTCCGACCTGATTGCGCAACAGATTTACAAGGCGATGATGAGTTACATGGTCGACAGTGAGAATCTGCCGAACAAGGATTGGACAAGGCCAAGTTCAGTATTGGTCGAGCACATTTTGAAAGGTTCCAACCCTGGCACAGCGGTCACCGGCAACACGGCAAACACGACGCGCGAATTGTACGTGCGCGGTCATGGCCCGTCAACTAAGACCGCTGTGGCCGATACGCCAGTCAGCTCGTCCAGCACCAGTTCAACTTCGAGCACGACTTCTAGCAGTGAGTCCAGTTCGGTCAGTTCAACGAGCGAGCTGCCATCAAGCAGTTCAAGCAGCGCTGAAAGCGGCAGCGAGCCTAGTGTCAGCTCTTCGTCTGCCAGCGGCGGCTCGCCCGGACCAGACGGTACCACGTCGCAGTGACCCCAGTAAGTGCATATGCAACGCGAAAGGCCTTGCCCAAACGGGCAAGGCCTTTCGTATGGTCTAAGCGGGAACGGTGACGAGCGTTGTTTTGATGTGGTGCTCTTCAAACAGCTGCACGGCGTACGGGTCGTTGCGGTAATCATGCGCATAATAGACGCGCGTGACACCGGCTTGGATCAGCGCCTTGGTGCAGTTGAGGCACGGGTAATAGGTCACATACACGGCCGCCCCTCGCGTGGAGACCCCGTTTTCGGCGCACTGCAGGATGGCGTTCATCTCGGCGTGAAGGGTGCGAATGCAGTGACCATCGCGCATCAGGTGGCCGGCATCATCGCAGTGCGGGTCGCCGGAGATGCTGCCGTTGTAGCCGGTGGCAATAATGCGATGGTCAACCACCAGCAGCGCCCCCACTGTCGCCCGCTCGCAAGTTGAGCGCTGCGCCACAACGGTGGCCAGTTGCATGAAGTATTGGTCCCAAGATTCGCGGCGGGCTTGCCGCGTTGAGGCAACAATTTGATCGGTCATGTTACTTACCTTCTTTCAGCGGGGAATAGTCGTCCTTAAATGCCTGCCAGGCAGGGTCGGCAGGCAGCTGTGGGTGGCGCGCCGTGAGCCATTCCCGGCCCAGCCGGATCAGCCCGCGGTGCAGACGAATCCAGGTGCTCGGCGGCATCAGGTGTTCAAGGCGGGCCTGGATCTGGTCAGGGGTCGCTTTTTGCGGGGCAATGCCAAAGCCCTTGATGATCCGACTGACGTGCGTGTCAACGGCAATGCCGGGAATGCCAAACGCGTCGGTGCGGACCACGGTGGCGGTTTTGCGCCCGACCCCTGGCAAACTCGTCAGTTCGGCATAAGTCTGAGGTACGGTGCTGTCAAACCGCGCGACTAACTCAGCCGACAGCGCCTTGAGGTATTTTGCCTTGTTGTGGTAAAGGCCCAGCCGGTCGATTTTCGCTTCGATGGCGGGAATGGAGGCTGCTGCCATCGCGCTTGGCGTCGGGTACGCCGCAAACAGCGCCGGCGTGCAGGCATTGACCGCAACGTCCGTGGTTTGTGCAGACAGCATCACTGCCACCAAAATCTGGTAAGGGGTTTGCGCGTTCAACGTCGGCTGCGGATCTGGGTATAGTTTGAGCACCAGGCTCAGCAGTTCCTGAGCCCGGGCGTTGGTCATCCTGCTCATAGTCCTAAGTGCCTTTCCTGTTCAGCTTGTACCTGAGCCGGCGTGGTCAAATGCTTTTTCTCCCAGTTGATCAAGATCCGATCCATGTACCGCAACGAATACGCCTGATTGAGCACGGCCTCGCGCAGTGCGAGGTTGATCATGTCTGGCGCGTAGTGGTCAATCGTCAGCCAATCAGTGATGGTCTGCTGCTCAATTGGCGACAGCGGCCGGCCGAATTCAGCCTCGATTTGACTGAACACCTGCTGGTCCGGCGCCGCTGCTGGCGAGACCGGGTGCCCGGAGGTGGGCTTTAGTACCGTATCCAAAAGCGGCGTCACATCGTATTGATCCAGCGTGCGGCCCCCTTGGCCAGTACGCTGCACCAACTGAATGGCGTTTTTTTGAATCAGTGTTTCAATCACGGTGTACAGGTCTTGCTTTTTAAGCTTCGTCGCCGAGGCCAGCGCGCCAAGCTCAGGTGCTTCCTCGTGGTGCTGCCCCCAGTCAGCCAGAAACAGGTACACCACGAACTCCCGGTGCGTCAGTGTGGTCTCGCTAAAGTGGGCGAACAGCGCCTGCGACAGACTGGTCTGCCCGGCCGCCAGATAACTGCTTAAATCTGCCATGAAGATCCCCCTTTCTGAACAAAAAGGCCGGGCCTAAGCCCAGCCCAAGCATCACGGCTTTAAGCGGTTGATCATCCGTGGGAACGGAATTGATTCGCGCAAGTGATCCAAGTGGCAGATCCACGTGATGGCCCGCTCGAAGCCGAGTCCAAACCCGGAGTGCGGCACGCTGCCGTACTTGCGCAGATCCAAGTACCATTCGTACTCGGCCAGGTCCAGCCCCTTGGCTTCGATCGCCGCCTTCAGCTTGTCATAGTCGGTTTCACGCTCGGAGCCGCCGATAATCTCACCGTAACCTTCCGGTGCGAGCAAATCGGCGCAGACATAGGTGTCGTCACGCCCTTCTTCTGGCAGCATGTAAAACGGCTTGATGGCCTTCGGGTAGTTCAGGACAAACACCGGCTGCTCGAATTGCTCAGACAGGTAAGTTTCCTCAGGAGAGCCCAGATCGTCGCCCCATTTGGTGTCAAAGCCGCCTTCCTGCAGCATTTCGATGGCCTTGTCGTAGCGAATTTTTGGATAAGGGGTCTTGGTGTAACGCTTGAGAATTTCCGGATCGCGGTCGATCAGCCTCAGCTCATAGGCGCAGTTGTCAAGAACCGACTGGACCAAGTACGCGATGTAGTTTTCTTGCACCTTCAGACTTTCAGCTTGGTGCGTGAAGGCCATTTCAGGCTCGATCATCCAAAATTCGGTCAGATGGCGGCGGGTCTTACTTTTTTCCGCGCGGAAGACCGGGCCAAACGTGAAGACCTTGCCGTATGCCATCGCACCGGCTTCGGCGTACAGCTGGCCGGACTGGCTCAAGTAGGCTTCCTGATCAAAGTAATCCGTCTCAAACAACTCGGTTGTGCCTTCCGGCGCGCTGCCGGTCAGAATTGGCGGATCCATCTTGATGAAGCCTTCCTGGTTGAAGAATTCGTAAGTGGCTCGGACCATTTCGTTGCGGATCTGCTGAATCGCGAACTGGCGCTTACTGCGCAGCCAGAGGTGGCGGTGATCAAGCAGAAATTCGATCCCGTGCTCCTTCGGGGTGATCGGGTAGTCTTCACTTTCCCCCACCATTTCAATGTCGTGGACTTCGATCTCGTAGCCAAAATGGCTGCGGGCATCCTCGTGGATCTCGCCAGTCAGCCACATGCTGGTTTCCTGCCGCATTTCTTTGGCGGTTTGGAACACCTCTTCGCTGACCTTATTTTTCAGCACGACCCCTTGGAAAAAGGCCGACCCATCGCGCAGCTGCAGGAAAGCAATTTTCCCGCTGGAGCGTTTGTCCGTCAGCCAGGCTCCGATGCGGACTTCTTCGTTTACGTGATCCTTTGCGTCTTTGATGCGGATCTCTTGCGTCATTGGTTATTTCCCCTCACTAGTTATTTCCAACAAAATTTTCGATACGGCCAACCGCGTCAAGCAGTGAGGCCTTATCCGTTGCGTAGCTCAGCCGCGCATAGTCCGGCATGCCGAACGCCCGGCCGGGCACCAGCGCCACCCCGGTTTCCTGCAGCAGCGCCGCCACGAACTCGTCGACACTGGTGTAGTGCGTGAGCGCGGCGGCACGCTTGACCTGCGGAAACAGGTAAAACGCCCCTTGCGGCTTTTCAGGCAGATCGAAGCCCGGCAGCTTTTGCACCAGCGGAAAAATCGTGTTTAACCGGTCTTCAAACGCCTGGCGCATACTTGCCACCGCGGTGCCGTCACTGGTGAAAGCCGCCACGGCCGCATACTGGCTCGCCGCCGTGGGATTACCAGTGGCGTGGCCCAACAGCTTACCGAGGGCCCCAATCAGTTTCTCCGGCCCGGCGGCAAAACCAATGCGCCAGCCGGTCATTGCGTAAGACTTGGAGACGCCAGAGATCAGAACCGTGTTGGCGGTGATGGCCGGATCGATTTCGATCATCGAGGTGTAACTGGCACCGTTGTATATCAGGTCGCGGTAGATATCATCCGCGACGACCAGGATGCCGTGCTGCAGCGCCCAGTTGCCGATCAGTGTCAGCTCCTGGCGGGAGTACACCACCCCACTGGGATTTTGCGGTGAGTTGATGATCACGGCGCGGGTTTTGGCTGTCCGCTGCGCTTCCAGCTCGTCGACTGTCACCTTAAAGTGCGCGGCCGCGGCAACGGCACGCGGCACTCCACCGGCCAACCGGATCTGTTCCACGTACGAGACCCAGCCGGGCGTTGGGACCAAGACTTCATCGCCTGGGTCCAGCAGTACTTGGAATAAGCCGTAAAGGGCCATTTTAGCCCCGGTAGTCACGGCAATTTGCGCCGGCTCGTACGTCACACCGGTTTGCGCCGCCACGTGCGCGGCAATTGCGTCCTTAAGCTCGGGAATCCCGGTGGCCGGCGTGTAGAAACTCGCCTGGCCGGAATTGATCGCGGTCGTGGCCGCGGCGTCGATAAAGGCCGGCGTCGTAAAGTCCGGCTGGCCGATCGACAAGTCGATCACGTCCTGCCCGTTGGCCTTCATTTGCTTCGTGAGACTACTGATTGCCAGTGTCGCCGAAGGGGCCACGCTGTTAATACGCTTTGCTAAATGCATCCAATTCCTCCTCGAGGAGCCTTACAGGTTCCGAATGGACTTCACCTGCGTGCCCGTCTTGAAATCGTATGTCACGTAACCCAGTTTACCAGACTTCGTGATATAGCCAACATCCCAGACGAATTTCTTTGCGCGCCACCGCAGGCCAGCGTTCAAGATCTTACGCGGGCTAAATTTGGTCTGAGCCTGCCCGATTGCCGCACTGCGACTAATGCCACTGCCCTGAGCGGCGACCCGGACCTTACCAGTTTTCTGGCGAATCAGCACGTAAACCGGCTGGTTCTGTCTGGTCGTACCCTGCACCGTGAGATAAGAATCGTCCTCTTTATCCCAGTAAAAGTTGCTGACCTGCTTGACGTTTGCCGTTTTGCGGGCAATGGCAATGGCCTGCCGGCGCACGGAGTAAAGCGGGCTTAACGCGCGTACATACGCGCCGATAATGATGGCTAAAATGACCAGGCCAACGGCAGGCCCCACCAGGTTCCGCCACTGCATTCGATTACTGCGCATGGTGCGCCTCCTTTTTGATGATGGTGTGATCAAGCCACGCATTGGCCAGCGGAATCAAGTCCGCCAGCGGCAAACTCATCGGCTTCAGGTTCGGCAGACTTTTGGCCATTTGCCGGCCGTAAGCGGTGGTCCCCAAGCGCGGATCCAAGACCACGAACACCCCGCGGTCGCGCTCGGTGCGAATCAGCCGGCCGAAGCTTTGCCGAAACCGCAAGATGGCCCGCGGCAGCATGTCCGCCGCAAACGGATCCTCGCCGCGCGCGGCAAGCGCCTGCTCCCGCGCTCTCACGTCGGGGCGATCCGGGTTGTCGAAGGGCAGCCGCGTCAAGATGACCTGCTCCAGCTGCTTGTCCGGATAGTCGACCCCTTCGAAAAAGCTTGCTGCGCCGAGGAGCAGCGTTTGCTCTCCCACCGCAAAGCGCTTGGCGATCCGTGACGCCGTGCCGGTCACGCCTTGCGCAAGTAGTTCCTTGTGCCCGGCAATCGGCATGCGGGCGAGGCGGCGGTACACCTCGTCGATCATTGCCAGCGAGGTGAACAGGACCAGCGTTTGGTGCTGATTGTCAGCCAGCTGCGCAATCGCCCCAGCCAAGTTATCCGCATAGGCGCTGGCAGGCAGGTCGTGAGCGTTCGGGGCATCAGTCGCCAGAAACACCTGGGCCTGCTGCTTGTAATGAAACGGACTGCGCAGGCGCAGGGTTTGCGCCTCTGGGAAATCCTGATAACCCAGCTGACCCGCTAGATAGTCAAACTTGCGGCCGACTGTGAGGGTCGCGCCGACAAAGACAGGCGCGGTGAAGTGCGAGAGTTCTTCTTGAATGATAGCACCCGCGGCAAAGCGCGTCCAAGTCACGGCTAAACTCAGCCGGTCATTTTGATTGGCCAGCGTTAGGCCGACGACCACCTGCGCCTTTGCTAAGCCCTGAAGATCCAGGTGGCTCAGACGATCGGTTTGGCGCTGCAGCGCGCTGAGCAGCCCGGCCAGCCCTTCCAGCAGCGGCGCCGCGCCAAAGTGACTTTGCTGCTGTTGCACCGTCTCGGCAACGCTGGTAACACTTGCCAAAAGCGGGGGCAGCTGCCGCTTCAGCCCGGCCAGTGGCGCGTCTAACTCACCGTTCAGCCAGCTGACCCCTGCCTCGTCAAGGGTTTGGGCCACCCGGCCGCTGGGATGGCTAATTGGCGTGAAGTTGCGGCGGTAGAGTTTATCCTGCAGCTGCTCGATTTGATTCTCAAGGGTCTCAATTTGGGCCCTGGCCTGGCTCAGTTGATAACTCAGCGCCGCCGAGGACTGAACAAGTTGGGAAAGGCCTTCGCCATGCTGCCCTTCGATAAAGGTGAGCAGTTGCCCAAGCCTTCGCCTGAGTTTGCCGAGATCCAGCGTCCGCGAAAACGCCTCTGCCGTCGTATCCGCGAAGTGCTGTGCTTCATCCACCACAAGATAGTCCGAGGTTCCCGGCAGCTCCTGAAAATGCCGCGCCAGATAGGCGTGATTGGTGACGATAATGGCGGCCCGCTGAACTTCGTTTTTCAGGCGTACCAGAAAATCGGCGTCGGCGTATGGTCCTGGCATCGCCAGTCGGTTATCGCCGGTCGCCTGAATGCGCGCGAATAAAGGCGCGTGATAATTGGTCAGCTGCAGTTCATCTAAATCGCCGGTCGCGGTTTGCGTCAGCCACACAATGATCTTCATTTGGAGCAGCCGCGTCAGCCGGTTGGCCCGCGGCAGCTGCAGACTGGCGGCAAATTTGGCCAGGTCCAAGTAGTGCCGCGGACTTTTCAAAAGGACTGCGGGCAGCGTCAACCCAGTGAGTTCCCGAACACTCTTCAGCTCCTTGTTAACCAACTGGGTTTGAAGCAGCGTTGTGTGCGTGGTGACCACTAGCTGATGCGCGGGGCTGGCCAGATAGGCGTAAGGCAGCAGGTACCCCAAACTTTTCCCGGCCCCAGTCCCCGCCTCGATCATCAGCGGACGCCGTTCGCCCAGCGCATTGGTGTGGATCATGTCCATCATGTGCGCCTGCACCTGCCGGAACCGAAACTGCGGCCGCAGCATGGCCTTTTTGGCCGCGTCATCGGCAGGATAAACCGCCTGGCCCACCTCGGGTTCCAGCCCCTGCGGCTGCCTGATCACTAAGTCGCCCACCTGCTGCATGTCGGCGGTCAAAGGCTGGTCGGGTTTGACTGCGGCCTTTAAGAAGTCGCCAGTGTCGCGCAGTAGGAACGTGCCATGGCGGCTGAGCAGCTTTTGGGTCGGGGTCGGCAGCGCTTGAAAGACCGCCCGCAGCCGCCAAAGGAGTTTGGCCGTGCTGATGGCATCACTATCCGCCCGGTGGGGGTGGTCGTGGGTGATGCCCAAAGCGGCGGTCAGGTCACTCAAGCGGTAGCTGGCCTGCGTGGGCAGCAGCACCTGCGAAAGCTCCACCGTATCGACTGCGGCGTTGGTCAACGGCGGCTGTCCCGCCAAAGTCAGTGCGTTCGACAAAAAGGGATAGTCGAAGTTGACGTTATGCGCGACAATCACGGCATCCCCGATCAAATCGCGGATTGTTCCCGCAACGTCGGCGAAATACGGGGCCGCGGTCAGGTCAGCAGGGTGAATGCCTGTTAGTCGCTGAATGGCTTGCGGCACGGGGCGGTCAGGGTTGATCATCTGCGACATCGTGGAGAGGATGTGCCCGTCTTGCATGACCGCACACCCAAATTGAATGATGCGGTCTGAGTCACGCTCAGTCCCCGTGGTCTCAAGATCAATTACCGCGTACACTGTGTCGCCCGACATCTGCATTCTTCCTTCCGTTACTAACTATTTTTAACGCGTGCGCTTAACGGGCTGCACCTCATGCACATCCCCGGTTTCCAGCAGCACCAGGTAGCGGTGCAGCACGGGCTTTTTGGTCATCAGCGTCAGTGCCTCGGCGTAGACCTCAAGCTGGCCCTGATACCGTTCAATGACCTCATGAAGCTTGTTGCCGATGTGGTCCGTCTTGTAATCGAACAAGATGATCCCGTCTGGCTCCTCAATGAACCCGTCGATCACCCCGTGGACCAGGACGTCACCTTCCAGGTTGCTGGTGCTCGGCTGCTCATCTTCCGCCTGCGGAAAATCTGCGGCCGGCCACAGCAGCGAGAAGGCCTGCTCCCGGTGCACCTTGGTGGCCTCAGCGCCGAGCTTTTGGCCAAGCGGCGTCTGGAAAAAGGCCGCAACGTGTTCCAGCCGCATCGCGCTGCGGACTGCCGGCGTGATCAGCTTCTGACTCAAGAGCTGATCGGCCAGCTCTGCCAGTGTCGCTTCGTCATGTGGACCAGTCAGTGGCACCTGCTGCAGCAGCAAGTGCGTCGCGGTCCCGACTGCGGCGCCAGAGGTGGCTTTTGCCTCCCGCAGAAAGGCCGGCTTAGCAAAATCACTGGTAAGGCGGTGGCCCGTTTTGCGCGGCGAGCTGTCCTGGGCGTCGGTGACGTCAGGGTCTTCAAACATCCGCTTCAACTCGGTGACGCTTTGAAACCCGGTCGTGGTGGTTGCCCGCTCATTGGCGTAGGCGAAAGCCAGCCACTGCGCAAGGCGCCGGTCAAAGCCCGCCGGCTGCGGCTGGGCCGGCGCCTGGGTGGCCTCATTGTCCTCGCTGTCAAGATGAGGGTTGATTTGGTAATTTAGCTTAATGTCTGCCTTAGCCAGATCCGCCGCCAAGGAATCCTTGACCGCCCCACCGGCTTCAAGTTTCCCCGTGCGCGCTAACGCCATGCCGATCCAGTCAAGAAATGACCCCGCGGCAAGGCGCGGCGCAAGTGGCAGCACATCCTCACCGCCGTCTGCGTTAGCCAGCCAGCGTTTTTCCAGCCTCTCCTGCGTGTATAGGTTGCCTGATGATTTAGGGGTGCCAACAATGATCAATTGCTGTTCAGCGCGGGTCAATGCGACATAAAGCAGCCGCATTTCCTCTGCCCAAAGCTGCTTTTTCTTCTGGTTCTTGGCGATTTGGTACTGCGGCAGCAGATACTCGACGAAGGTCTGGGGATCCCGCCACTTGAGCCCAACTAGTTCACGCTTAGGCTCTCCTGGCCGGGCCGCCGGGGCTTGGCTGAGAATCGCAGCGGCTTTCAGGTCGCTGTCATTGAACTTTTTTTGACTATCAAGCAGGAAGACAATTGGAAACTGCAGCCCCTTGCTGTTGTGAATCGTCATTAGCGAAACAGCGTTGACATCTGAAGCCAGCGAAATTGGCTGGCTGAGGTCTTTGTCCTGCTTTTGCATGGTTTCAATGAACTGAACGAATGCAAACAGGCCTTTGAAGCCCCCTTTTTCGTATTCAGCCGCCCGTTTCGCCAAGGCTCGCAGGTTGGCCTGGCGCTGCCGCCCGCCGGCTTGGCTGCCGACGAGATCCAAAAAGCCCGTCTCTTCGTAAATATGCCAGATCAAGGCAGAAAGGTCATGAGTGCGCGCAAAGACCCGCAGCTCCTCCAGCAGCTCAGAAAAATCGCATAGTTTGTCGCGCAGGGCGGTTTCCGCTGGGTCAGTCACATCTGTCCGCTGGGCGTAGTTGAAGACTGCCTCATCGTAAGGACCGCTTTCTGCCGCAATGCGAATGCGCGCTAAATCATTGGCGTCCAGGCCCACGATTGGCGAACGCAGCACGGCGGTCAGCGGAATTTCCTGCTTGGGATTATCGATGATCCGCAGCAGACTGAGCATCACCATCATTTCGGTGGTTTTGAAGAAATTCTGCGTCTTGGACACCACCAGCGGGATGCCGGCCTTGGTAAAGACCTGTTGCAGGGTCAAATTATTGGTGCGACTCCGGGTGAGTAAAGTGATGTCGTGATAAGTCACTGGTCTGAGCCGATTTGCGGCATCTGGTGCCGCGTCTCTATCGAATAGTCGGGCCGGACTATTAGGTGCGGTGAGGGCCTTGATTTTGGCCGCGACCATGATCGCCTGGCTAACGCTGAGGTCATTATTGTCCTCTTCTTCGGCTTCTGCATCATCCGCCAAGTTGCTCGGCGTGGCCGCAGCTTTGACCTCTGGTGTATCTGCGTCTTTCACCTCGATCAACAGTTCAGTCGGCAGGTGGAAGTCTCTTGCTTGACCGGCTTCTTGATACTGATAGCCGGTATTTTCATGCAGCTTTTCGTCATCAGTGTAGGCAATGTCACCAAGCGCCTGGTCCATGATCTGAGTGAACACTAAGTTGGTGAACGCCAACACGTTCTTGGTCGACCGAAAATTTTGATTCAACGTGACAAGCTGGCCGTCTGTGTTGGCCCTTGAGTAGTCGTGGTAACGCTTAAGAAACTTCTGCGGATCGGCTAACCGAAACCCGTAAATGCTCTGCTTCATATCACCGACCATGAACCGATTGCCGTGATCTGGCGCCTTTTGGCTAACTGCATCCAGCAGGGCATCTTGCAGTGGATTAATGTCTTGATATTCGTCGACCAAGACCTCATCAAACAGGGCCCGGTAGTGGTCGCCGACCGTCAAGGAGGCCTGATTTTCGGCGTCAGCCTGGCCTGAAGCGCCTGCTTGCGGCTGATGGTTAAGAATCGCTAAGGCGTTCTGGGCGATGTCGCCGAAGGTCTGGACGCGGCGCGCTTTCTTCTCCGCCGCCATGGCCGTCAAGTATTCCAGCATTGTCCGCTGCAGCGTTTCGGCGACAGAATAAGCCCCTTTCATCGCGGCCTCAAGATCTGAAGGCGCAATGACAAACCAATCACTCAGTGCGCTTAGCGTCTCTTTAGCGGTGTCGCGCAGGGTTTGGGCGGACTTGATTGCCGCCCTGAATTCATCGTACTGATGCTCTTTTGCGGTCGGCGTCCGCCATTTGGGATAGGTGATGGCCCGAAATGCCGCATAGGCGGTCTGGTAACTGGGCTTCGTCAGCGTTGACATCTTCCTGACTGCGGTCAAAGTGGGGTTGATTTTTTCCTGCCAAAGCGAAAGAACAGGACTGCCGTTAACCAACTGCCCCGCTTCTTCCAGCAGTGGCAAACTGCGAGTCAGTTCGGGGGTGACTGCCGCCCAGACGTCGGCCATCCAGGACTCATTCCGCTCGGCGTAGGCCGCCGCGATTTGGCTCAGATACGCCTGCGGATCTTTGGTTGTCATCGCGTACTCGTACAGGTCAAACACAATGTCCTGCAAGCCGTCCTTGGTCGCCTTGGTCGAAAAGTTGGCCTCAAGCGCCGCAAAGTCATCCCGCCAATCGGTGGTCATGATATTCGCTCGCAGATCTTCCCAAACGCGCGTCTTGAACAGCAAGACCTCGGATTCATCTGTCATCATGCGATAACCGGGGTCCATGTCGATCACGTAATAGTAGTGATCCACCACCTGCTTAGAAAATGAGTCGAGGGTCATGATGTTGGCGGCACTAACCTGAGCGACCTCCTTGGCCAGATGTTGCCGCTGCGCTTGGGTTAAATCACCGTCAGTCAGTTGTTCACGCAGCTTGGTTTCGATTTTGAGCTTCATCTCGGCGGTGGCGGCCTTGGTGAACGTCACCACCAGCATTTTGCTCAACGAAGCGTCCGGATCATTCCTGAGACGATTGATGATGCGATCGACGAGGACCTTGGTTTTCCCGGAACCAGCACTGGCGGACACCAACAGATTACTGCCCGTTAATGTGACAGCCTTTTTTTGATCTTCGGTGAGGGTATTTGCGTCACTCATTCTGGTTGTCCTCCTGTTCAGCCTTGAGTCGGGCCAAGATCTCATCCTGTGAAAATGATGGGACATGATTGTATTCGTCGCCACCGGTTGCCGGATCAAACCGCATAATGGCCTGATAATCACTGCGCGTGATGATCGTGGACTCATGCTTGAACTGAAGCGGCGCTAGTTTGATCACGCCGTGCAGAATGTCATTTGCCGCCTGCTTGATCAGCTTTTCATTGTGCTGCAACAGCAGTTGCATGTCCGACAGCTTGTACATTTTCTTCTCGGCCTTTGCGGTTAGGCCGCCGCCCTGCTTCACGGCGATGCCGAAAACAGGAGACTGCCGACCAGTCGCCATTTTATCGCCTGGCTCAAGCGTCTGATCAAACGCGGAGATGAGATGCTGGTGCTGATCAAAGTCAGCGTCATCCGGAAGCAAGATCAGTCCGTCAAGCCGATAATAGTTCAATCGCGCTTCATTGATTTGCTTCTCGGCCAAGGGCTGATCTGGTGCTTTTGAATCAATCAGCTTCGCATATCTCAGGCTCGGCAGGTCAAGCACAAAATACTGCGCCCCAGCCGGGGTCATCCCCGCAAATTTTCCGTCAGTCTGCCGCACCGCATCGATGTACGTCAGCAGTTGCATCGTCTGCCCGTAGTAAGCATTCAGCATATCAAAGCTGTGGCTGCTTGACTTGTAATCAAGCACCACGAAGTAGCGGCGCTGATCAATCACGGCCTCATCTAGCCGATCAATCCGCCCGGCAACGGTGACACTGCGACCGCCTTCAAGTGGAAATTCCAGTCCTTTGATGGCCTTGTCGCCATGGCCGCGGCCAATATTCAGTTCAAAACCACTCGGCCGAAACGCGGTATTTGCTTGCTGATGGACTATTGCCAGCGCACTATTGGTCAGCATTGTGCTGATTTGGCCCGCGACAAATTGCCAGTAGCTGTCGGCCTGCAGGATATCGATGCCAAATTTTTGCGCCGTGCCTTGCACCAGTTCATTCACTGTTTGCCAAAGGGTCTTCTGCTTGATGAGCGCGTTCAGATCATACTGGGAATCACTGAGCAGCACCTCCATCACCTTGTGGTAAAGCGTCCCTGAATCCAATGGTGACAGCTCAAATTCAGGCCGCTTGCGCAGCTTCAACCCGTAAACCAAAAAATACTCGAACGGATTGGCGTAGAACCGCTCCAGTTGTGAAATCGAAATACTCATGTGCGGTGAGTAAAGTTGTTCAGCCAGCGCCGGCTGCAGTTCGCCGATTGGGTTTTGCGTGCCGGCATTTTGCGCCAAGCGGGTTGCCAATGCGCCCAAAGCCCCAGGAGTCCGCCGCAAGGCTGTCATGATCGTCTCCCAGGCTTCTGGCCGCGCACTATGACTCGACTGCGCCAGTTCAAAGATGCGCATGTAATCCGCCAACATCCCCCGCGGGCTGCTAAAGTCGCTATTCGCATTGAAATCAAGGCTTAACTCTGGCCAAGGCTCAACAGAGACGCCAAAGTACTTGGCCATTTGGGTCAAATAGCTGGAAGCGTGATTCTCCTCGTCGCCGTACTCGGGGTAGCTCAGCGTGAGCTTCTCACTGCCAGCCATCATGGCCAGGTAGTTGAGAAAAGCATCCCCGAGGGCACTTTCCGCCCCCGATTCAGGCAGATAGGCGCCTTCGTCGAGCAGCGGCTGAAGTGCCTCGCGGTCGGCGTCGGTGATGATGGGATGGTCAGTCGGGGTGTCCGGCATCACGGTGCTGGTCGCCCCGATCACGAAGACACGCTTAAACTTGGCCAGCCGACTCAGGCCGGTTTCGGACACGGTCACCTCATCCAACGTTGACGGGATTTGAGTGTAACTGGCGCCCGCAAAGCCAGCGTTAAGCAGGTCGGCAAACGATTGCAAGTTAAACTTATTTTCAGCCGCGGCTGCGGCCTCTGGCGCGCCACCACCAAGAATGTTGGCGTAGTCGTCCAGCAGAGTGACCAGTTTCTGCCAGGCCTGCTCACCAGCCGTTGACGCGGTGAGGTCTCCTTCGTCAATGGCGTCTTGCCGCCACTTTCCAAGGACACTGGTGACGCCAACCTGTTCCAGCCACTGGTAAAGCACTGTGGCCCCTTCGGCTCCGGTTTGCGCGTTTTCCCAGGCACTAAACAAAGGCGGCAGGTTAGTCGCCACAAAATCCCGAATCAGATTGATCTGAGTGGTTTTTTCGGGATCGGCCACAAACTCGTCGACTTCCTCATGTTTCTCATTCATGGAGTGATCGATATGGTCGATGTACTGCCACTGCTCCTCGCGCAGCCAGGCATCACCATGCTTGCCGGTTTTGAGCAAGAAGTTATCTGTAACATCCAGGGCCTCACGAAAATCAGCCGCGCTCATGCCAGAGGGAATCAGCAGCTCGGTTTTGAGGAGTTTCATCACGTCCTCGTACTGGTAGTGATACCGCTGAACCGCAAACAGGCTTTGAATCAGTGCAATGAGGGGATGATTTTCCATTGGCCGCTCTCGGTCAATGAAAACTGGCAGTCCCTGCTCGCTAAATACCGGTTGCAGGTACGGCTCATAGGGCGCCAAATGCCGCGCGACAATCAGAAAATCCCGATAGCGCAGATTAGGATCCTGGTGTAGTGCCATCACGATTTCCTTGGCCACGCCGCGCAGCTCGACGTAGGGCTCGCTCGCCTTTCTGATTTCAGGCTTGTTTGTCATTGTGGCGATCACGGCGTCAGCGTCAGGGGCGGCTGCCGCGCCTTCATCACCGCCGTATTGGCTGCGCCAGAACGCATCGACCCCAAGTCGCAGATCATTGGCATTGTCAAAGACGCTGCAGTAATGGGTGACAGGTTCCCACGTCCGCCCTGGAATATCATTCACCGACTGACTCAGCTGATAATACAGCTTGGCGGCAGGCAGAAATAACGCCGGGCCCTGCGGCTGCGCCTGCGGTTCTTGATCTAGCGTTAAGGCGACCGTTAAGTCGGCACCGGTGTGCAGCATCGTGTGGACCAGGTGAAATTCACTGGCCGACAGGTTATTGAAGTGGTCGAGGAAAAAGGCGGCGTGATGGAGCCGGTCGGCGTGGTCAACGACCCAGCGCGTCAACTGATCGAGCAGTGCTGCGGGCGTGGCGAAGGCCTGCACCTGCTTTTCGTAGGCTGCGGCGACAATTTGAAGTTCCTTCAGCTTTTCGGCGTCCTGAAGGTGGGCCTCTCCTCGGGTGACAGCATCCGCGAGCATGTCAGCAGTGACCCGGCCAGTTTGCAGCTCCGCCAGCTGATCGGCAAGTTCGGCAAAAAAGCCGGGATTTTGGGCCGACCCGGCAAACAAATTCAGCTGGTGCTTGGTGGCATCATCATTCAGCAGGTCATTGAACACCTTGCTGACCAGCATCGTGTTGCTGGCGCGATCCAGCGCTGGCTTCTGGTAAGCCTCCGTATTTTTCAGGAAGTACCAACCAAGCCGGCTAAACGACAGGACTTGCAGCCGACTGACCGCAAACTGCCCCTGTACCCCGCCATCGAGCGCTCGGAGCCCTTGCAGCAAACTGACTTCCGCTTCAAACTTCACGTGGTTCGGCACGAGGTAGAAGACCTCCTTGCCGGCTTTCAACGCCTGGTCAACGGCCGCAACCATTTTCTGGCGATGATCAGCCGCCGCTGTGCCTAGATAAAATTGCAACGTCATGTGCGGGCCTCCTGTCCGTTTTTCAACTGCTCTAAGTTTAGCATAAGCGACTAGTCCCGGCAGCGGCGATGGGGTATCATTTATAGGAATAAAAGGAGCGATTCTATGCATCAAGCAAAAGGTGAAAGCTGCGCCAAAATCATCCTGATTGGGGAGCACGCGGTCGTCTATGGCCAGCCTGCCATCGCACTGCCGATCAAGTCGATCAAACTGCAAGTGACCGTGACCCCTACGCAGGATCACCAGCAGAAGATCCGCTCAACTTTCTATCGCGGATTGCTGGCTGACGCCCAGCCCCCGTTCACCGGGCTGACCAAGTTGATCTCTCGCCTGCTGGTGTTCTTCAGCGCCGAATCGCAGGGCTTCACGCTGACGATTGAAAGTGCCTTGCCGGCCGAGCGCGGCATGGGGTCGTCGGCAGCCTGTGCAATTGCCATCATCCGCGCATTTTACGCGGCGTTTGATACCCCGCTGGACCGGGCCACCCTTCTGAACTGGGCCGCGGTCTCTGAAAAAGCAATTCACGGCAACCCCAGCGGCCTTGATGCCGCCACGACGTCAGCGGACCGGCCGCAGTGGTTTATCCGCGGCGCGGCGCCTAAAGCCATCCACTTTCCTTCCCGCGGTGTGCTGGTGATCGCCGACACGGGCGAAATGGGGCAAACCGGGGCCGCAGTGGGCCACGTTGCCGACCTTTTGCGCCGCGACCATGCGCAGTTTCAGCCGCTGATTGAAAGCATTGGGCTCGCTTCTCGCAAGGCGGCCGTTGCGTTGGCGCAAGATGATCTGCCCGCGCTGGGCAAGCAACTTAATACGGCCCAAGCCGCGCTGAGCCAACTGGGCGTCAGCGCTCCCTCCCTTGACCGGTTGATTCAGGCGGCGGCCGCCGCCGGGGCACTGGGGGCCAAGCTGACCGGCAGCGGCCAGGGGGGCTGCATGATTGCCTTGGCGCAAGACAGCACCAGCGCGGCGACTATCGCGCAGGCGCTGCACCGAGCTGGCGCCGCAGCCACCTGGCAGTATGACTTTTCCGAAAGTGAGGCGATTTCATGACAACCACCGCACGCGCACACACCAATATCGCTTTGATCAAATACTGGGGCAAACGCAATGCGAACTTGATCTTGCCGTACACCAGCAGTGTCTCGTTGACGCTGGATGATTTCTACACGGATACCACGGTCGCGTTTGACTCAGATTTGACCGCGGACACTTTTGTCCTTGACGGCAATCCGCAGCCGGCGCCCAAGGTCAGTGCCTTTTTGGATCTGGTGCGGGCGCAGGCCAAGCTGAACCAATTTGCCCGTGTCACCTCAGTGAACCATGTGCCCACCGCGGCCGGGCTCGCCAGTTCCGCGTCGGCGTACGCTGCCTTGGCGCTGGCCGCCAGTCGTGACGCCGGGTTGTCGCTGTCTTCACTTGAGCTTTCCCGACTAGCGCGGCGCGGTTCCGGGTCAGCATCGCGGTCGATTTTTGGTGGGCTGGCGATTTGGCATCGCGGCGAAGACGACCTCACCTCGTTTGCCGAGGCGCTGCCAGAGACCCGCTTGCCGCTACGCATGGTGGTGGTGATGGTCGATGCCGGACCCAAACCCGTGTCGTCTAGGCAGCTGATGGCCAACACCGTTGCCACGAGCCCCTATTTTTCGGCCTGGGTCGAAAACAACGAGCAGGCGGCCGGTGAGATGGTGAACGCCCTGGCCACAGCCGACTTCACTCGCGTCGGTGAGCTGACCGAGCAAAGCAGCGCCCGCATGCACGCGGCGATTTTCGCCAGCGCCCCGGCCTTCACCTATTTTCAGCCCGCGACGCTGCAGGTGTGGCACGCGGTTCAGACCATGCGCGCCCAAGGCATTCCCGCCTACGCGACGATGGATGCCGGCCCGAACGTCAAAATTTTGACGCTGGCGCCAGCCGTTGAAGCGGTCAAAGCGGCGCTCCCCGAGTTTCAAGACCGGCTGCTGGTGGCCGGCCCCGGTCCCGCGACCAAAGTATTGGAGGAAGCACGATGAGCCAATCGATTCAGTCACACCGCAAAGATGAACACGTCTTCCTAGCCGAAAAGTTTTTTGCCGCGCACGCGACAGCCGGCTTTGATGAGGTGCGCCTGCTTCACGATCCGCTGCCAGAAACCGCAGTTGGCGAAGTTGCCGTCAAACCCGCCCTGTTCGACTGGCAGTGGCCGTTTTTTATTAACGCAATGACCGGCGGCTCTAAGCAAACCGGCCAGTACAATCAGCAGCTCGCCACCATTGCCGCCCACACTGGGCTGGCCATGGCGACAGGGTCGCAGGCGGTCGCGCTGAAAGAGCCGGCGCTGGCCGAGACTTTTCACGTGGCGCGCACCGCTGACCCAGACGGGTTTTTGATCGGTAACATTGGCGCAAATAAAACGCCGGCGCAGGCGCAGGCAGCAATTGCCATGCTTCACGCCGACGCGCTGGAGATTCATCTGAACGCGGTTCAAGAACTGATCATGCCCGAAGGCGACCGGGACTTTCACTGGCTCGCTAATCTCCAGACGCTGGTCGAAACCAGCCCCGTGCCGGTGATCGTCAAAGAGGTCGGGTTTGGGATGACTAAGGAAGCTCTCGCCAAGTTGGCCGCCGTCAACGTAAAATACGTCGACGTTGGCGGCCGTGGCGGCACCAATTTCGCCCAAATCGAAGGCGTGCGGCGGCAAAGCGACGATTACCAGGACTTGATTGGTTTTGGCCAATCCACCGTTGAGTCGCTGCTGGAAGCCCAAGGCAGCGGATTGACGATCCTCGCGACGGGCGGCGTGCGCAGTCCCCTCGACGTGATCAAGGCCCTGCGGCTGGGCGCCAGTGCCGTGGGGATCAGCGGCCAGGTGCTCCACTGGCTGATCCAGGAAGGCCCGGCAGCCGCAGAGGCGCATATCAAGGCCTGGCAGCAGCAACTGCCCGCCTTGCTGGCCCTGCTGGGGGCGGCGGACCTCACCGCCCTGCAGCAGGTGCCGGTGGTCCTTTCCCCGGCCCTGGTCAGCTACGCCCAGCAGCGCCATTTGCCGCTGCCAAAGTGAAGTCTGCCCATCTAAAAGAAAATCAGACCAGCTTGCCTAGTCGCGTTCCATAAAGCAACGCCCAAACGCCCCTGCACCGCGATTTTAAACCAATCGTGGCGCAGGGGCGCTTATGCTTTGGGCTAAAATCGCTTGATGTCTCAGCCTTAGATGCGCAGTCCCTTAGGATACGCGTTTTTAATCGTGCCATTGACCGCCTTGCCAAGGGCAAAGCCGTGGCCTTGGTAGGTCAATAACACCGTTTGCTTTTTGGTCAGCGCCGGGCGACTAAGGGTTTCGCCGTGGCGATACTTGGCAAATTCTTCCTCAGACACCTCGACGACCGACTGAAACGCCTCAGGAGCTAGTGCTGTCGCCAGCGCATGCGCCGGCTCAAACCGGCCCTTCTTGAAGGTGCCCAGCGTCAAACCGGTACGCAGAATGTGTATGCCAACCAGCGCCGGTGTTTGCGGCGGCAGCGTGGCTAGCGTGTCCCGATTCAAGGTTAACGGGGCAGTAAACGGCTGCTTGAACGTCGTCTTCGCGAATTCGTCAAAATCATGCTGCTGCGTGCGGTTGAGCTTGGCGGGGGCAACGACCGCGCCGACCTGAACCACGCCGTCACCGGCTTTTTGCAGCTTGGCGACAAAGTGCCCTTCACCAGCCAACTGGTGCGGCCACAGCCGGGCGGTACCCAGCAGTGCCGGATCACCATTGGCCCACTCCGGGCGCCCGTTGGCGATGCCGTCAGGCTTAGTGATCGGCACCACGGTTAGCCCCAGATTGACCGTCGCCCAGGCAATCATCTGCTCGTCTTCTTCAGGGGCAAATGTGCAGGTCGAGTAGATCAAAACGCCACCCGGCCGCAACATTTTCACGGTTTCAGTCAGGATCTCCCGCTGGCGCTCGGCGCAGCTGACCGGGTAATCCGGGGTCCAGTAGGCCATGGCATCTGGATCCTTGCGAAACATCCCTTCACCGGAGCACGGTGCGTCAACCAAGATCCGATCAAATGCTTCCGGCAGCCGCGCTGCCAAATGAGCCGGATCACTGTTGGTCACCAGCGTGTTGGTCAGGCCAAAGCGCTCCACGTTACTGGAAAGCACGCGGGCGCGACCGGCGTTGATCTCGTTGGCGACCAGCAGCCCCTGTTGCTGCATGAAACTGCCCAAGTGGGTGGTTTTGCCCCCGGGCGCAGCACACAAGTCGAGCACCCGCTCGCCAGGGACAGGGGCGGCGACAGTCCCCACGAACTGTGCGCTGGGTTCTTGACTGTAGACATCACCAGCAATGTGAGCCAGCGAGGTCCCCGCCACCTTACCGTAGTGCCCCCACTGGCTCCAAGGAACCGAGGGCGCGTCACTTTCAGCATGGTGCAGCGGATTGACACGAAAGCCAGAAGCGGCTGGTCGGTCGAAACTGGCCAGAAACGCGTCGGCTTCAGCCCCCAGCAGGCGGCGATATTTTTCCTCAAACCCCTCAGGCAGATTCATGCTTGCGCTCCCTTTTTTTTGAATTGTGCATGATTAAACCATATAGTGCAACCGCCGCCAGCCCCCATAAACTGGTGGCGAAGACCACTAGACGCGGCCGGTCACTCAGGTAAAACCACCAGTTGGCGGTGAGCGTTCCGGCGGCGGTCAGCAGCGCCCCATAACCGGCCAGCCGGACCCACTGCGTGCGCAGGGCCCGCGTGCGCTGCGGCGCTTTGAGCTCGGCTGGCAGCGTGTTTTTGATAAACCACTGCGCAAGCCAGGCAATCAGCAAGGCACCCAGCACCAGAAGAACGCACCATAAGGCAGTTACGCCGCTGGTTTGCCACCAGTCGGAAACGCCAAGGTGCTGGCGGTACTGATACTTTGAGGCCTTGCCACCGAGCAGCTTGGCCAGCTGACTCTTTTGCTTTTGAATATTGGCGCCGTCCGCATAAATTTTAACGTTGGCCAGGCGTGGTGCCGCTTGGCCGGCGCCACTAGCATTCAGAAAAATAGCCTGGTTAAGCCGCTGGCTGCGCGGCGAGGACACGACCCCTAGAACCGGAATGTATTGGCCGTTTTGCTTCAAATACTGCTGGTGGCTGCCGGTGGCGAGGCGCGCACTTAAATCATTGCCGACCACGGCGACGGGTAGCGGCGACTGCAGATCGGCGTCGGAAAACCACTGACCAGAGGCAAGCGGCAGCTCGCCGTAGCTGCCTTTCGCGTAAAGGAAGACCCGGGCGCCACTGGCGCGAAACTGCACCTGAACATTTGTCAGGTCGCTTTGGGCCAGTTTGGCGGCGGCTTGCGGCAGCGTTAACGGCGATTTCGTCGTAATTTTAACCGCCTGCTCGCTGAGGTTGTAGTGATCCAGCAGTTCCGCGTATTCGGTTTGGTCATGCGTTGACCAGACCCAGCCGGCCCCGAGGATCAGCAGGATCCAAGCCGCCGCTAAAATGAACAGTCGCTTCAAGGTGCAGCCTCCTTTCTATCGAATCAAGTAAATACGGTCGTTGATGGCGTCAAACCGGGGAAATGCCCGGTTGAGCGGCAGCAGCCGGCGGTCAGGTACGAATTCAGCAAGCTGCCAAAAAAGCTGGCTGTTGGTCGCACCAAAGCGCTCACCGATCACAAACAAATCGAGTCTGGCAAACCGCGCGCGCAGCAGCTTTAAGAAGGCCGCGTCGCTCCATTCGTGATCCGGGGACCACGCCATGACCACCGCATCGACCTGATCGCCCCACTGCCACAAAGCCGCACTGGCACCGGCGCGGTGGACCGGAAGCAGCGGGGTGCGCCCGGTCACGTTTTCCCCTTGCCAGCTCAAACTGTCAGACGCGATTACTTGGTTACCAGCCTGCCGCAAACCGCAGCTGACATAGCCGTTGCCCGCGGCCACCTCCAGATAACGTCTGGGGCCAAACAGCGCCGTCCACTCGGCAAACAAGGTCTGCTGGACGAAGGCCCACATGCCATAATGATAAGCAATGTACTGACGAAAGTTGCGCAGCAAATGGTCCATGGCGCTGACCGCCGCCAGCGGAACGTCGAAGCGGTATTGTGCCTCGGCCATCGCCTCGCCGCTCAGTCCGAGCCGAGGCAATGGCCGGGCGGGCAGCTGGCGTTTGGCGACCGCCTCACGAAAGGCTGTGATGGCCGCCATCTGCGCCTGAATGTCAGGGGTCGGCATACGCTTGGCCAATTGATTAAGTTTCACCCAGTAGTCCAAAGCAGCCTCCCTGCCAATGAAAAAGCCGCTGAATCACCAGCGGCTTCACAATTGCTTAGTGGATTCCCAGCGCCATCTTCGCGTAACGACTCATGCGTTCCGGCCCCCACTGCGGATACCAGACCAAGTGAATGTCGACAGAAGTGATGCCCGGGACGGCAAGCAGGGCCTCATGGATGCTGTCATCCAACATCGTGGTCAGCGGGCACCCCATGGTCGTCAGGGTCATTTCCACGTCGCAGTGCCCGACATCATCGAGGTCAACGCCGTAAATCAGCCCTAAGTTGACAATGTCGACGCCGAGCTCTGGGTCGATCACCCCTTCGAGGGCCTTGACGATTGCCTTTTTCATTTTGGCAAAGTACGCGTCTTCCTCAGGCGTCGTGGTTTTCTCATCAGCCATGGTCATGGCCTCCTACTCGTTGGCCTTCAAGGTCCCGGCAACCGCATAATGATCCGGCGTCATCTCGTTAAGCACGATGTGGATGTGCTCGGCGGGGGCGCCAGTGTTCTTGGCAATGGCAGCTGTCACGTCCTGGCACATTTTGGCCAACTGCTCCGGGGTCCGGCCTGCTAACAGATCAATGTGGACTAGTGGCATGTGATCACTCCTTAGTTTTGCTTCTTGCCCAAATTATACCCGAGATTGCGGCGCTTGAACAGGTGCCCGCCGCTTGGCGTCTTGCTCATCCGAAGTGAGAAATTCGCCCACTACATCGACTGTGTTCAAGATATCGATGAAGGCCTGGTGATCAGCGCCCAACGTCGCCTGAGTGAGGTCGTACAGTTCGTAGCGCGTGATCACGATCATTAGCGTCGTGTTGGGCCGGTGCAAAAAGCCGCCGCGGCTTGGGATCACCGTGATACCGCGAATCAGCCGGGCTGAAACCGCCGCGACCACCGCATCCGGGTGTTCGGTGACGATCATCGCCGTGATTTTCTGGTTCGACGTGTGGATCATGTCGACCACACGCGTCATGCAGTAAATCGAAATAATCGTGTACAGCGCGCTTTCCCACTGCAGACCAAACCCGGCAATCAGGACAATGATCAAGTTGATGCCGAACATCAGCCAGCCCACCGATTTCCTGGTGGTTTTCGACAGGTACATCGACAGGATGTCGAACCCGCCGGTCGAAAACCCGTAGCGCAGCGCAATGCCGACCGCCGCGCCGGTCAAAACACCGCCGAAAATGGAATTCATCAGCGGGTCGTTGGTTAACGACTGCACCGGCAGCACAATGGTGAAGCCAGAAATAATCAAAATATTGAGAATACTGAACAAGGTGAAACTGCGTCCCAACTTGCGCCAGCCAAGATAAGCAATCGGCATGTTGATCAGGAGGTTGAACCAGCCGGTCAAATCACCGCTTGACAAACCCAGGCGATGAAGAAAAATCGAAATCAGCTGGGCCAGTCCGGTCGCGCCGGCCTGAAACACCTGTGCCGGGGTGAGAAAAAAGTTTAAGGCGATCGCCGTTAGCAGGCCGCTGACCAGGGCCACGCCGATTTTCGTCAAGGTGTCGTGCTGAACAAACTTCGTGAGTTTTGCCATGCTTCTGCCTACCTGTTCACAATTTATCAACACCCGTGCAAGAAATGGCCTGCCCGCGGCGTTTCATCCCTCCTAGAATACACGGAGAACTGACGAAAATACAGCCCCTACTGCGCGTTTTCGGGTATAATAAGCACAAACCCGCAACTCGTACCCAACTGTTCTCGATTTGTGAACAAAGAAAGGAAACAAACTATGGCACGTTCATCTTGCACCAGTATTTTGATTGGCAAAAAAGCGACCGCTGACGGCAGCGTCATGATTGGCCGCAATGAGGACTCAAAAGCCGCCTGGCCCAAGCGCCTCGTCGTTCATCCGGAAACAAACGGCACAGATCCGGTGCCGTTTGCATCCAAAGCCAACGGGTTCACGCTTTCCTTGCCCGCGCATGCGTTGAAGTACACCGCCACCCCGGAATGGACCGATCAGTACGGCCTGTTTGAAGAAGCCGGCATCAACCAAGTCGGCGTCGCGATGAGCGCCACCGAAAGTGCCTACGCGAACGCCCGGGTGCTGGCTGGCGACCCGTTCGTGCCCGATGGCATCTTGGAAGAAGCCATGGTGACAGTAATCCTGCCCTATTGCCACTCGGCGCGAGAAGGCGTCAAGCGGCTGGGCGAGATTATCTCCGCCCAAGGCACCGGTGAAGCCAATGGCGTGCTGTTTGCCGATCACGACGAAGCGTGGTACATGGAGATCGGCTCGGGCCACCACTGGGTTGCCGAGCGTATCCCGGATGACAGCTATGCCGTCGTGGCCAACCAGCTGAGCATCGAAGTGATCGATTTTAACAGTGCCGACTACCTCACCCGCCCCGGGCTTGCCGCCTTCGCCGAGGCCCATCACCTGTGGCAACCGGGCACGCCGTTTAATTTTCGCCGCCTTTTTGGCACAGATACGCCGTTTGATCGCACCTACAACACGGCGCGGGTGTGGGACGGCCAGCGCCGTCTGACGCCGAGCCGCGTCAGTGGCCCGATGGATGACCTGCCGTTCACCCTCAAGCCTGACCAGTTGCTGCATGTGGATGATGCCTTTCGCGTGCTTGGCGGGCACTTTGAGGAGACGCCGTACGATCCGGTCGATCCCAGCGCTGCTGCCCCGCATCGCTTCCGCCCAATCAGCCTAGCCCGCACCCAGGAGAGTCACGTGCTCCAGCTGCGGCCGAATCTGCCCGAGGAGCTGGCGGGCATCCACTGGCAGGCCATGGGCGTGGCCGCAGAAAGCCAGTTCGTCCCGTTTTTTGCCGGCACCACCACCACGCCTTTGGACTACCAAGTCGGCGCGCTGCCGCCCAGTCCGGATTCCGCGTACTGGCAGTACAAGCTTGCCAGCGTCTTGATCGACGCCCACTACTGGCACTTCCAGCAGGCGCTGCAGCAAACCCAGTCGGCCACGCACGCAAAGCTGCTTGCCAATATCGCCCAAACCGATGCCCAAGCGAATACTGCCCCTGATTTGGCAGTGCTGGCCACCAGCGCGAGCGCGGCCAATGCAGCAATTGCTAAACAGGCTTGGCAAGCCTTCACTGCGCGGCTGCTTCAAGAGTCGGCCGACCTCAGCCCATTGAACTTCAACACCGACGACCAGCTTTAACGCAATTCAAAGGCGCCTCCTGCAATTGCAGAAGGCGCCTTGTTTGCATGGTCAGATAAAGGTAAACGGATCGGTGTTCAGCGTCGACGCCACCACGTGCAGCGGCCAGTTGTTCTGCTCAGCCCAGCCGATCAGCAGCTCGCGTACCTTATTTTTCATAATGGATTCGATATGATGGCCAGGGTCGATCACCGGCAAGTGATGCGCCAGCATGTCGTGGCCGGTGTGGTAATAGACATCACCGGTGACGAACACATCGGCGCCGGCCTTCAGGGCATCCGGATAAAACTGGCCGCCGTCGCCACCGACAACTGCCACCGTTTGCACCGGCAGCGTCAGATCATCGGCAATCACGCGCAAGCCGTCAACGTTAAAGATGCTTTTCAGTTCCCGGGCAAACGCCTCGACCGTGGTTGCCGTCTTCAACTCGCCGACTCGGCCCATGTTCGCCTCATCGCCGGCCTCAATAAACGGCTTCACATCGGTCAGATGCATGGCTTCCGCCAGCCAGTCGTTCATCCCACCGTTGGCCCGATCTAGGTTGGTGTGCGCCGCGTAAACTAAAATATCATGCTTGGCGAGTTCACCGTACATGGCATTTTGCGGATCGGCGTAATTCAGATTCCGCGGGGCGTGAAACACCGCCGGATGATGGGCAAAAATCATGTCCGCGTTCAGCGCGATGGCCTCGTCAACTACCTCCGGCCGCACATCCAGCGTGACCAACACCGTATGAACGGCGCGGGTGCCATCCCCGATTTGGATGCCGACCGGATCCCCAGGCACCGCCAGGGTCTGCGGGGCAAATTGTTCAAATTGGGTAATGATATCATTTCCGGTCAGCATGACTTTCCTCCTTCAACAGCGCCAGGCGCGCCTGCTCCGCCGCAATTTTGGCTTCCGGCACAGCGCTGGCATTGGCCAGCCCCTGCAGGACGGCTTCCGTCTTTTCGATGTCCAGTGCCAACTGTTGCACAAATAACGCGCTGCGCTTGCGTCGCAGCACCGGCCCCATAATTAGGTCCGCTTCGGTGTAAGGCACCTGCGGCCGGGTCTGGCCGACACTCATCAGCGGATAGACGTGGCCGGCGTCTGCCACCAGATCCTCATCCAAAATGCCAAACTCGTGCGCAGCCAAAAAGCGGCGCAGTGCTTCGGCGTCACGGTTGGGCCCGAGAATCAACGTCTCGGTGCCATCCAGGTGCCCCATCCCGGCGTCAATGATCGACTCGATCAGTTGCCCGCCCATCCCGGCGATGTAAATTGTGTCTAAGGCGTCTGCCGCCGTCAGGCCCGCCAAGCCGTCTGCTTGCCGGACCACGATGCGGTCAACCATTCCGGCGTCATGAATGTTAGCCTTGGCAATCGCAACCGGGCCCGCCCCAATGTCGCTGGCAACAGCAAAGTCGATCTGGCCGGTTTGGGCGAGATAGATGGGGAGATAGGCGTGGTCGGTGCCGATGTCGGCGATGCGGCGGCCGTCGTTGTTCAACGCCGCTAAATGCGCAAGCCGTTTTGATAGATGAATCGGTGACATGATCAAACTCCTTTGAGTATTATATGAGTCTAGTATACACGAACCAGCACTGCTGTCGCTGGCAAGCAAAAAGCGCCGGCCGCAGCCAGCGCCTTGATTGCTATTCCAAAAAGTCCTTGAGCTGCTTGGAGCGGCTCGGGTGGCGCAGCTTGCGCAGGGCCTTGGCCTCGATCTGCCGGATCCGCTCACGCGTGACGCCGAAGACCTTACCAACCTCTTCCAGTGTCCGGGTGCGGCCATCGTCGAGGCCGAAGCGTAGACGCAGCACGTTTTCTTCACGGTCAGTCAGCGTGTCAAGCACGTTTTCTAGCTGCTCCTTCAGCAGTTCGTAGCTGGCGTGATCCTCTGGCGAGGTCGCGTTGTCATCCTCGATGAAGTCGCCCAGGTGGGAGTCATCCTCTTCCCCAATTGGGGTTTCAAGGGAAACTGGCTCTTGCGCGATTTTCAGGATTTCGCGCACCTTCTCGGTCGGCATATCCATCTCAGCCCCGATTTCTTCCGGCGTTGGTTCACGCCCGAGGTCTTGGAGCAGCTGACGCTGGATGCGAATCAGCTTGTTGATGGTTTCGACCATGTGGACCGGGATGCGAATCGTGCGGGCCTGATCGGCGATGGCACGGGTAATGGCCTGACGGATCCACCAAGTCGCGTAAGTCGAGAACTTGAAGCCCTTGCGGTAGTCAAACTTCTCGACGGCCTTCATCAAACCCATATTCCCTTCCTGAATCAGATCCAGGAACTGCATCCCCCGCCCAACATAGCGCTTGGCGATGGACACGACCAGCCGCAGGTTTGCTTCGGCCAGCCGCTGCTTGGCTTCCTGATCACCTTGCTCGATCTTTAGGGCCAAATCGACTTCCTGGTCCGCCGTCAAAAGCGGCACGCGGCCGATTTCCTTCAGGTACATGCGCACAGGGTCGTTGATCTTGACGCCGGTTGGCGCGGACATGTCGGATAAGGCCTTCTTGGAAACCGGCTTTTCCTTCTTCAAGCTGGCTTCGGCCGGATCGCCGTTTTCATCCACGATCGAAATCCCGTTGTCTTCAAGCTGCTGCATCAGGTCATCGACGGCTTCGCTCTTCAGCGCGAATGGCTTGACGATTTGCTTGACCAGCTCTTCGTTGGTGATTTCTTTATCTTTCTTGTAGTCCTTGATCACCTTCTTGACTGCGGCATCGTATTTCTTGGTCTCTGCGTCAGTAGGCTTAGCACTAGTTTCCTTGGCTGATGCCTTTTTTGCCGCCGGCTTTTTGGCAGTGGACTTAGTCGCTGCCTTGGTGACGGTTTTTTTCGCCGCCGCGGTGGTAGCTTTGGTGCTGGAAGCAGGCGCCTTCTTGGCCGTGCGCTTGGCGGCTGGTTTGGCCTCAGTCGTCTTCTTGATGGTTTGTTTCTTTGCAGTTTCTTTTTCAGCCATAAAAGTGCCTCCTATAACTTCATTCTTCAGCTGCAGTCTTAAGCTGACGCTGCAGCTGAATATACTTATCTAACAACGCGTCAACAGTGGCGTTATCGCCAAGCTGCTGCGCCTGGGCCAATTGCTGCTTCACGGCCTGAAGCGATCGTTTGACGCCGCCCTGCGCGATCGCTTGAATCAGCGCAGTGACGCCGTCATCATCCGTTTCAGGGTGATCCTCAAACTCGAGGGTCGCGACCGTGGGACTGGTTGCTGGATCCAAAGTATCGATAAATCCGGCGACCGTGGGTGACGGGTCGCTTTTGGCGTACGCGACCCAAGCATCAAACAACTGCTGGTACACGGCATCAGGAAACTGGAAGTCAGTTTGATGAAGCCGCGTGGCCACAGCTGACTGGTGGAAACTCAGCTGAAGCAGCTGGCGTTCGGCCTTTTCAAACCGGTCGTAATGTGGCGCGGCAACCGGCGGCGCGGCCGCCTGCTGGCCAAAGTCCTCCGGCGGCGGTGGCGGGGTACCCCAGTCTTCGCTAGTGGCCGGCTTTGGGTTGATTGATGGCAGCTGCTGGCGCAAGGTTTCGGCCGGGACCCCGGTCAAATCGCTCACCTGTTTGAGGTACAGGCTCTGCGCGACCGGCTCCCTTTCCTGGGCAATTTCCTTGAGAGCCGCATCGATGTACGCCAGCTTATCCTGGTCGGCGGTCAAATCACGGTCTTGCACCAGGTAGTTCAGGCGAAAGCCAATTGGCGTCAGCGTGTGTTGGACCTGCTTGGCAAACGCCTCAGCGCCCTTGGCCTGGATGAAGTCATCCGGGTCTTGACCATCAGGCAGCACCACCACGCCCACTTGCAGCTGCGGGTGGTCTTTTACCAGTGCCAGGGCGCGGTCTGCGGCGCTTTGGCCAGGAGCATCACCGTCGTAACAAATCGTGAGTCGCTTAGTCTGGCGGCTAATGATGCCGACCTGCTCCTGCGTCAAACTCGTGCCCATTGAGGCTATGCCGTTTGGCACCCCCGCCTGGTAGGCCGCAATCACATCCATGAACCCTTCAAACAGCAGCGCGCCGCTTTCCTTGAACGCATTTTTGGCCTGATCGAGATTGAACAGCACGTCACGTTTGTTGAACAAGGCGGTTTCGGGGCTGTTCAGGTACTTGGCCTGACTGGCCTCTTTGGTGAGGATGCGCCCGGAAAATCCGATCACGTCGCCGTACGCATCTTTCAGCGGGAACATGACGCGATCGTTGAAGCGATCAAACAGGTGCCCTTGATCATCCTCGACGAACAGCCCAGAGGCGCGCTCTTCGTCGTAACTGACATCGCGACTGTCCAAAAATTTCTTCATCAAGCTCCGGTCGGCGGGCACGTACCCGACTTCGAAGTGATCGATGGTGGCCTGGCTCAGTCCCCGGTTTGTGAGATACGCCAGCGCGGGCTCGCCACCCTTAGTGTTGACCAGCAGGTGGTGCATCATGTCGGTCACTTCGCGCAGCAGTTGCTTTTGCCGCGTCTTCGCCGGGTCTTCCGGCTGGCGCGTTGGGGTCACCGTCACGCCCAGCGGGATGTTGGCAAACGCCGCGACCTTGGCCACGGCTTCAGGAAAGGTGACATGGTCATACTGCATGACGAAATCAAACACATTGCCGCCGCGCCCGCAGGAGAAACATTTAAACAGCTGCTTGCTTTCCGACACCGAAAACGAGGGGGTGTGCTCAGCCTGAAACGGGCACAAACCGAACAGATTTTGGCCTTGCTTGCGCAGCTGCACGACTTGGCCGATGTAATCGGCAATATTCACGGTCGTGCGGACCTGATCGATCACTTCTTTCGGGATTCGAGCCATCCGTGATCCTCCCTCCCATAGCGGTAAAAAGTCGCACTTCAAGGTTGAAATGCGACTTCGTTTTTGCCATTTACGACAGACTAATACAAGCTATAGTATAGCCGGTGTGCCGCGGAAAAGCAAGCTATTTAACGATGACGGCGGTGATGTCGCCAAACTGTTGAATGAGGCTGGCCAGCCCGGTCAGCTCGGCTAAGCGGTTGGTGCGGACCTGTTTATCATCAGCCATGATCATCGTTTCAGTAAAGTAATCGGTGATGACCGCGGTCAGCCCGCGCAGCGCCTGGTAATTCGCCTCACTCGGCTGGGCATCAAAGTCAGCCTTGACCGTGCTGACGGCGTCGTGGAGCGCCTTTTCGGTGCTGTTTTCAAACAACGCCACGTTGACCGCCACATTTTGTGGATCCTTGTCGGCAATCCGCAGCACGCGGCCGAGGGCTTCCATGGTCGCCTTAAAGTCAGGATCGTCCTGATGTGCAGTGAGGATCTTGGCGGCGTCGATCATCCCCGTGACGTCGACTGTTGGGGCGTTTTGCACGGCGTCCAAGATGTCGTGACGGATTTTGCCGGTGCCTAGGAACTGCCCCACGCGGTCGCGGAAAAAGTCAGCGACGGCGGCCTGATTCTTCCCCCAGTCGAGGCCGGCCAGCTGATCATTTTGGGTCAGCTGCGCGACGACCTGTTTCTGCAGTGCGGACACATCGAACTGCCAGTGCTGTGCGGCCACCATCCGGACGATGCCGTATGCCTGCCGGCGCAGCGCGTAAGGGTCGTTTGAGCCAGTCGGGATCAGGTCAACAGCAAAGAAGCTCATCACGGAGTCGAACTTGTCGGCGATTGCCAATAGCGTGCCGATTGTCGATTGCGGCAGTGCCCCGTCCGCAGAAATCGGTTCGTAGTGTTCGCGAATCGCCTGCGCGACGGCCGGATCCTCCCCGGCCAAGGTGGCGTAGACCTCGCCCATCACCCCTTGCAGCTCGGCAAATTCGCCAACCATCGCGGAGACTAGGTCAAATTTATAGATTGAAGCCGCCCGCAGCAGCTTCTGCTTGTCGGCGTCTGCAAGGCCCACGTGATCCGCCAGCAACCCGGCGATGGTCTTCACGCGTGCCATCTTCTCCGTCATCGACCCGATCTTGTCGTGGAAGCTGACGGTCTTCAGGCGATCCACAAACTGGGCGATTGTCTTCTTGCGGTCCTCCGCGTAGAAGAACGCGGCGTCTTCCAGGCGTGCCGTTAGGACCTTGACGTTCCCCCGGATCACATTGTCGAGGTGATCGGCGTTGCCGTTGCGGACCCCGATGAAGGCGTTGACCATTTTGCCTGCTTGGTCGCGGGCGTAAAAGTAGCGCTGGTTGTCCTTCATTGAGGTGATCAACACGGCTTCTGGAATTTCGAGGTATTTCTCGTCAAAGCGGCCCGCAAAGGCGGTTGGCCATTCAACCAGGTTGTTGACCTCTTCCAGTAAATCTTGATCCAGGTCGATCTGCCACTGGTTATCCGTGGCGATTTTCTCAATTTGGGCTTTGATCAAGGCCTTGCGCTCGTCGGCATCGACCAGTACCTTCTCGCCGCGCAGGGCTTCAACATAATCACTGGCCTGCTTCAAGTCGACAGGATGGCCAAGGAAGCGGTGACCTTCGGTGCGGCGGCCGGCCTTGATATCCAGCAGCTGCATCGGCACCACCTGGTCATCAAGCAGCGAAACCAGCCAGTGAATGGGCCGGATATACTCGAAATCGTAGCTGCCCCACTTCATGCGGGTGGGGAAAGTCAAGCTCTTGATCACGTCGACCAGCCCAGGCAAAATCGCTGACGCGGGCTTGCCGGCTGTCTGCTTGTGCAGGTAAACGTACTCGATGCCTTTCAGTTCGCGGAACTCGATGTCATCAACGGTCATCCCCTGACCGCGCGTGAACCCGATGGCGGCCTTGCTCCAATTGCCGGCCGCGTCCTGCGCGATTTTCTTGGCCGGGCCTTTGACGTCTTCTTCGGTATCTGCCTGCTTGGCCGCCAGACCCAACACTTCGATCGTCAACCTGCGCGGAGTGGAATAGGTGTTGATTGTTTCATAATCCAGGTGGTTGTCCTTGAGAAACTGGCCGGCTTTTTGCGCGAATTGCTTAACGCTTGGCGTGACCACATGGGCGGGCATATCTTCCAAACCGATTTCTAGTAAGTATGTTGCCATTAGTCTGCCTCCTCTACTTGGTGCTTCAAAAGCGGGAAGCCCAGCTTCTTGCGCTCTTCAACAAACGCCCGCGCGACCTTGTGCGCCATCTTGCGAATCCGGCTGAGATAGCCGGCTCGTTCGGTGACCGAAACCACGCCGCGCGCATCCAACAGGTTGAAGGTGTGGCTGCATTTCAAGATGTAGTCATAAGCCGGGTGCACGAGCCCGAGATCCATCAGGCGCCAAGCCTCTTTTTCGTACGCATCAAAGAACTTCAGCAGCATGTCCTGGTCGGACTCTTCAAAGGAGTACTTGGAGTGCTCGTATTCTGGTTCCTTGAAAATGTCGCCGTACAGCACACCGTCGCCCCATTCGAGGTCGAACACCGAATTCACGTCCTGAATGTAGGACGCCAGGCGCTCCACCCCATAGGTGATCTCGCTGGTCACCGGTGAGACTTCAAGGCCGCCAACGACTTGGAAGTAGGTAAACTGGCTGACTTCCATGCCGTCAAGCCAAACTTCCCAGCCAACCCCGGCGCAGCCCATTGACGGGTTCTCCCAGTTATCTTCAACAAAGCGAATGTCGTGTTCGAGCGGGTCGATGTTCAAAGCGCGCAGCGAATCCAGGTAATAGTCCTGAATATTCTCCGGCGACGGCTTCATCACGACCTGGAACTGGTGGTGTTGGTACAAGCGGTTCGGGTTTTCCCCGTAGCGGCCATCGGCAGGCCGCCGGGACGGCTCAACATACGCCGCGGCCCACGGCTCCGGGCCGATGGCGCGCAGGAACGTGTAGGGACTCATGGTGCCGGCCCCTTTTTCTGTGTCATAGGCCTGCATCAGCATGCAGCCCTTGTCAGCCCAGAAGTTTTGCAGGGTCTGAATCATTTTCTGGACACTCATTTTCTTGCTCATTGCTTCCTCTTTTCTGGTCATGAAAAAAGCGCCTCTATGCCAAAATCAGCATAGGGACGCTTGCGCGCGGTTCCACCCTACTTCAAGTCAGAGACTTGCCCTTACTTAAACATGGCTCGAAAACGCCCGTCGCAGCTCGGCCGGCAGGGCTTTCACTGTCCCCTGCTCGCTGCATGGCCCATGGCCTGCGACGCTTTTTCTCATCACCGATTCAATTGCATTAAGTATAGCACGCCCCACCTGCTGGTCAAGTTCAGCCCTGTTTAGGATAGGTGCGAAGAACCGGCGGCGTGTAGTGGTCGATGAACTGCCCAAGGGCGGACAAGTCCGCCGTGAACAACAGTTTACTGCGATCCGCCGCGGACAGAAACCCTTTTTCGACCATCTGATCGTAAAAGGTCGCCAGGGAATCGTAATAATGCGCCACGTTGTAAAACGCACAGGGACTGGCGTTATCGCCCACCCGCGCCCAGGAGAAGGCCTCGCTGATCTCCTCCAGCGTGCCGGCCCCGCCAGGCAGCGCCACGCAGGCGTCCGCCAAAGCCAGCATTCGCTTCTTGCGCGCCGCCATGTCCGAAACGACCTCAAGGTTCTGTAATCCGGCCAGGGCCGCGCCGCGCGCATACAGATTCTCCGGCATCACCCCGTGCACCGTGCCGCCGGCCGAGAGCACGGCCTCGGCCAGCGTCTTCATCAGGCCGACGCCACCGCCGCCGTACACTAACTCAAACTGGTTTGCGACCAGCCACTCGCCCAGTTCACGGGCCGCCTGCTCATAGACTGGGCCGCCTGAATAGGCCCCACAATACACCGCCATTTTTCTCATTGCGCCACCTCCGCTGCCAGAATACCACAAAACCCGCAGTCATTAAGCCTGCGGGTCCTGTCAAACATTAGTCTTCGTCTTGATCTGGCGCCTTGTGCTCACGCTCGTTGTGCCACTCGTTCAAGCTGACCAGTGCCGACGTCGTGATCGGCAACAAGATGACCAGTAAGATCAGGCCGATGATGACGCCCAGCGCGACTTGAATCAGCGTGGTGACGCCACTAGGCATCAGGGCCGCAAACGTGCCGCCCAGGATCACCGCCGCGGACAGGACGACTGCCCCGATGATCGTGGCTGCCTTCAGCATCCGGATGCGAATGTCAGGTTCCTGACGCCCATCGCGGAAGCGAACCATCAGGAAGATACTGTAGTCGACGCCAAGGGCCATCAGCATGATGAACGTGAAGAACGGCGTGTTCCAGCTGAGCAGCGGCCGACCCAACACAACATTGGACAGCAGCCGCGTCATGCCCATTGAGGCGACATAAGCAGTGATCAAAGTCCCGAGGATCGTGATCGGTTGCAGCACGGACTCGGTAACGAAAATCAGCGCAATGAAGATCCCAATCACCATGATCGAGGCGGTGCGCAGGAAGTCGCCGTTCGCAAGGCTGCGCAGGTCGTGATTCTGAGCGGTTTGGCCGCCAATCGCGACGGTGGTGCCAGCCAGGCTGCTGTGCTTGACCTTGGCCGCCAAATCACGCTGCAAGACGCCAAAGCGCTTGTCTGTCTGATCGGAGTTCGGATCGCCTTTCAGCACGATGGTCATCGTGGTGATTTTGTTGTTGTCATACATGTACGCATCAAGTGCCGGCTTAAAGGCCTTGGAATGGACCGAAGCTTTAGGCAGGTAGAACTGGTTGCCCATGTACGACCCTTGAAGCTCAGTCAGGTACTGATCCATGGAGTTTGACCCTTTTTCCAAGGCAGATAACCCATCGGTCGCAGACCCTAACCCATCTTCCAGCTTGGTCAGCTGACTGCTCATCTGCTGGAGCTTGGTGTTCAACTCCTGCACGCCAGCGTTGACCTGCTGACTGCCTGCGGTCAGCTGGCCGGCGCCACTATTCAAGGTGGCGCTATTAGCCGCTAACTTGCCGGTTCCGGCGGCTAAAGTCGAAGCGCCTGCCGCCGCCTGGCCGGTGCCACTGGCTAACGTGCCAATGCCGCTGACGGCTTGGTTGGTGCCAAGGCTCAACGCGGCCAGGTTGGCGGCCAACTTCTGGGTGCCTTGACTCAAGGTCCCCGTCCCGCGGCTGAGCGCCGCTGCGCCACTGGCCAACTGCGCAGCACCATTATTTAACGTTGGCACATCGCGGCTGGCTTCGGTCATACCATTTTGCAGGGCCGCAGTGCCGCCGTTAATTTGCGTTAAGCCGGCATTCAGCTGGTTGAGCGCCGCGGCAGTTTGACTGCCCATGGCCTGCCCTTGGCCGGGTTGACTGTTCAGATAAGCCACCAGCTGCTGGGCCTGGGCCTGATACGCCTTCAAACTGCTTTGAAGGGCGGTCAGCTGCGTACTCATCCCGGCGGCGCCTTGCGTGAGGCTTTGCACGCTGGCGTTTAGCTGGCTGGTGCCACCGGCGACTTGACCGGCGTACTGACTCAAGCTGGCCGCACCGGCGTTTGTTTGATCAACGCCGGCACTGACCGCCTGCGCGCCTTGACTGAGCTGACTTGCGCCGCTCGCCAGCTGGCCGGCACTGCGATTCAAGGTTTGCGTCCCGGTATTCACAGCCGAAACCCCTTTGCTCAGGCTCTGGGCGCCGGTGTTCGCCGCATTGACGCCGGCTGTGTACGTACTCAGGCCAGCCTGCATCTCCTGCATCTTGCTTTGCAGCTGATCAGTCCCGTTGGCGAGCTGCTGGACTTGGCCCATGCTGCCGGACACATTGGCGGCCTTCATTTGGGTGCTGGCGCCGCTGAGCCCGGACTTGATTGTGGCCAGGCCCTTTTCGGAGGTCTTGAGGCCCTTCGTGATCGTGTTCAACTGCGAGCGCAAGTACATTTGATCAAGCTTGCTGCCACCCGGTTCGGTGACCGACGCCACCGTTTTGACCCCAGGTTCTTTTTGCAGGTACTGGGTGAGTTCGTCGACGGCAGCCAGTTTGGCCGGCGTGTCCATCGGCGTCTTGCTTTGAATGTACACCGTCGCCGGCTCGGTCATTCCCTTGGAGAAGTGGTCTTCAATCACCAGGTAGCCCTGTTTGGACTGGTAGGTGCTTGGCACTTCTTCTGCGTTATTGAAACTCTCCTTGGCATTCATCATGGCCAGGGTAAACGGGACCGCCAGGACCGCGATGGCTGCCAGCCACAGCGCGGGCTTGCTCATCGAGGCGCGAGACAGGCCGTACCACAGCTTGCTGGAGGTTTCAGCGCCATCGATCTTGCTCGGCCAGAACATCCTGGCCCCCAAAGTGGCCATGAAGAACATGTTCAAGGTCAATAGCACTGGCAGCAGCACCAGCACCCCGATTGCAACTGCTGAAGCACTTTGGTAGAAGGAGAACTTCGCCAGCCACAAAACAGAAAAGCCAATCAGCACTGAGACCCCGGAGTACAACACGGTGCGGCCGCCGTGGCGCCGAGTCGCCCGGGTCGCCTCAAGCGCAGACTTGCCTTTGGCCAGCTGACCCTTGAAGTAATCGTAAAGCAGGATGTTGTAATCCGTGCCGATCCCAAACAGCACGATGACCATGAAGACCTGAGTGAAGTTGGAAATTGGGAAGTTCACGTATTTCGCTAGGTTCATCACCACACTCAAGCTGGTGATAAAGGCGACCCCAACGTTGACCAGTGATAACACTGGGACAATGGGCGAGCGGAACACGATGATCAGGACGATAAAGATAAAGATGATCGCGATGATCTCGGTTTTTTGAATGCCTTTTTCCGTGACGTTGGTGAAGTCGTCATTTAAGGCATCGGCACCGGTCACATACGTCTTCAACCCTTTGACCTTCAGCTGAGCGCGCAGCTTGGCCACCTGTGTCTTGACCAGCGGGCCGTCTTTAACGGTGATCTGCGCCAGCTGGGTGGTCTTGTCCTTAGCAATCAGCTGCTTGCGCGTTTCCGCGTTATCGTTGGGCCGCATCACCGACTTGACGCGCAGCCCGGACTCGCTTTTCAGGTCGTGCAGCGTGCGATCAATACGCTTGGTCTGAGCCGCAGTGAGTGCCTGATTGCCGTTTGAGAAAACCGCCGTGTAGGTGCGCACTGGTTTGCCATTCGCCTTTTTCTGGATGCGCGTGGCAACTTCGCTTTCGACATTGTTTGGCAATTTCACCGCGCCGTTGTCGCGCACTAAGGCGTTGACATCGGGCATAAACACGACCGCCAACACAACGACGATCAGCCAGGTAATGGCTGCTAAACCATGATGTTCGAAAAATTTCTTCATGTGAGAACCCCTCAATCACTTGTATACTTTTAGACACTTGTCAAACGTTCAAGGCTATGATAAAGTACAGTCGAAAGTCAGACAAGGGACAATGAATGGCCTATCGTCTGAATTTAGACAATAGCTGAAAATAGTCCAGAAAACAGACTGAAGGAGCACATGAAAATGAAATACGATCCCAGCCAGAAACTCACGCGCGGTGCTAAACGAACCCTGTATGCGTTTTCAGAAACCATGTTTAATTTGCTTGGTGAAAAGCCGTTTGACAAGATCAGCGTCAATGAGCTCTGCCAGGAGGCTGACTATCCGCGCGCGACGTTTTACAACTACTTTGATGACAAGTACGACTTGCTCACCTACTGCTGGTATCGGCTGCGCCAAGAAGTGAAGCTGGATTCCCTGTCCGCCGCCAAAAGCAGCGAGACCTTTCTGGAGGCGTTCGCGCAGATCTACAACGTGTTCGACACGCACAGAGAGTTGCTGGTCAAAGTCGTCGCCCACAATCCGCTGGATTCGCCGCTCGTCTTTAACTTCACTAACTACTTCACTGGGGTGTTCTCAAACCTCATGGCCGCCAGCGATCAGCCCAAGCGCCTCGAAACGCCGATGGAGCTGGTGGCGCAGCATTACAGCACCACCGTTCTGTTGATCCTCGAATGGATCTTCCTGGCCGGCCATCACGTCTCACTGAAAACAGCCGAGGCTTACGCGCAGGAGCTGCTCGCACCAACCATGCTCAAGGCCTTAGCCTAAAAATAAAGTAAGCCAAAATTGCCTAGTCGCGTTTCATAAAGCAACGCCCAAGCACACAAACGCCCCTGCACCGCGATTTTGAAAAACAAATCACGGTGCAGGGGCGCTTGTGCTTTGGGCTAAACCCGCTTTATGTCTCAGCCTTTTTATTTGCCGATCAGCGCCGGCAGCTCACCTACCAGGACGCGGTCGATTGCGGCCAGAACACCGTGCTGCTGGTTGGTTTTGGTGTGATACTTACCATACTGCCACATGTTCTCAGTGGCGTTGTCGACGAGCACCGGATACCCAACCGTTTGCATCATTTCAATGTCGTTGTTGGTGTCGCCGAAGGCCATCATGGCTTCCGGCGCGATCCCCAACACGGCGCCGAGCTGAGTCAGGCCGTTGCCCTTATTGGTCGTTTTCGGCATGACATCGATAAAGGTCGGCCCGCCGACGGTCAGCGCTAATTCTTGGCCAAACCGCGGCTGGTAAATCGGCTCGATGGCATCGTAAGCGCCGCCGTGCGGGAAATACAGCGAGAGCTTCGCGAGCGGCGCATCCAGCTTGGCTAAATCAGGGGCGATCTTGAAGCGCGTGATAAAGCTGCTGAGGGCCGGTTGGTACTGCCGCTCGTGCGCGTCAAGGTAGGTGGCATCAAGCCCGTTGCCAATCGCGATCGCGTCATCCTGAGTGCGAACAAAGTTCACGATCTCCGCCACCTGAGTCGGCGTGAGATACGTCGCCCCGACCACCTGGCCGGCGTGCTTGAGGACCCCACCATTTTCGGCCAGAAAACTCATCTGCTCGCGCACCGGGGCGAAAAGGTCTTCAAGTGTGTAAACGCCCCGGCCACTGGCGGCGACAAACTCGATGCCGGCCGCGTGCAGCGCCTTGACCCGGTCAAAAATGCCCACCGGCAGACTGCTGTCATCCAGCAGCAACGTTCGATCTAAGTCACTGGCAATCAGTTTCACTGGTGTCATGTTTACACTCCTTTGGATTGAGACAATGTGCCATGATCGTCGATCAGCTGCTTCAGCACCCGGTCGACCCCCTTTTCGGCATTGGGCGGGGCGACCAGCCCCGTCACGCCTGCCAGCGCCGGATCGCCGTCTGCCATGCGCATCCCGAAGCCCGCTGCCTGCAGCATCGGCGCATCGTTTTGGGCGTCGCCGAACGCCAGGACTTGCGCCAGTGGCACGTGCAGCCGCTGGCACAGCGCAGTCAGCGCTGACCCTTTATTGACCCTAGCGTCAGTGATGCCCAGTGCGTCGGCCTCACCTGCAGTCACCTGCAGAACCGCGCCGAATTGCGCGGTGATTGCCGTCTGCACGGCAGCCAGGCGCGAGGGCGAAACCAGCAACGTGACCTTGGCCACATCATCAAGCCGCGTGAAGGCCGAGACCTCAGTAACGCGCAAGAAGAACTGCCGCAGCTGGGCAGACGCTTCTGCGTGCCCGGTGAGCAGCTCGGCCCCATTCAGTCGGCACAACACCGGCAATGCCCCCAGCGCGTCGGCTTGGTTGATCAGGGCTTTCACTGTGTCCTTCGCCAGCAGCCGCGCCTGAATGACCCGACCGCGGCGGGCCACCACCGCACCGTTGTGTGCGATCACCCATTCAGCCCCTGGCAGCAGCGCCAACAAGGTGGGCAGATCCCGGCCGCTGACCGGCACAAAGTCAATGCCGCTCGCAGCCAGCTGTTGAAGCAGGCCGACGGTGGCCTCGGCGAGAACGCCGGTTGGCCGCAGCAGCGTGTGGTCGAGGTCGCTGGCGACCAGTTTGATCTGCGCCATCAGTTGAAGTGGTAAATCTGCTGCAACAGCCGATAAAAATCGACGCTGGTGTGGCGGACCAGCCAGCCTGGCAGATTGACCCCAACGCCCACCACGCTGGTGCGCGCCTGACGATAAAAGCGCGGCGCCGTCATGCGCATGTAGCGCCAAAGATTGGTTTTTTTCTGCCGGGCCTCAGGCGTTCCTTGCCGCAGCAGCAGGATTGAGGAGATGCCGGTGACGATTTCCGTGTACCGGGCCATGTACCGGTAAAGATGCGGCTCGAGCTCGCCCGCTGCGGCAATTACCTTGATCATGCGCCGGTTCACCGCCAGCTGCTGGTCAATGCGCTTGATCATGACGGATTCGTGAACGGACTGGTCCGGCCGCCCGATAAAGTAGTGATAAAGGTCGACATCCAAGTAATACAACCGCTTGGTCTGCGGCAGCGGCTCCAGCGCAAACAAATTGTCGACGTAAAACGTGTGTGTGGGCAGTTGAAGCGGCAAGTCGCGCAGCAGCGCAGTCCGGTAGATCAGCGCGTGCATCAGCAGGTACTGCCCGACTGGCAGGCGAACCTCAGGCCAGCCAAAAACGCGGTGCTGCGGCAGGCCGTGGCGGTAGCGCGTCACTTTTTTGTGGCGCGCGCCCACCTTGTCGTAAATGTAATTGCTGATGAACAAATCCACCGGCGCGGGTAAACTTTCAAGCGTCCTCAGCACCTGGTGAAAAGCGGCCTCATCAAGCCAGTCGTCCGAGTCCACGACCTTGAGGTAAGTCCCAGTTGCCACCTTCAGACCGGCATTGATGGCCCCGCCGTGGCCGGCGTTTGCCTGGTGCACTGCCCGCACTTGCGTCGGATAGCGGCGCGCATAGTCGTCAACCAGTGCCGGCGTGCCATCCGTTGACCCGTCGTCGACCAAAATAATTTCCACCGCAGTGCCGCCCACGAGCAGCGAGTCAACACAACGCGCCATGTAATCGGCCGCGTTGTAACAAGGCACAATCATGCTGAGAGTCTTCAATCACCAAACCCACTTTCCCGTCAAGTAAACGCTTGTTCAATCATAATATAATTTGCCTCTGCCCGCACGCGCAAAAAAGACCCGGCTTAATTCGCTGGGTCTGAAGGGTGAAGTGGCGGCAGCTTGTCCTGCCAGCTTTGCATTTGGTCTAAAAAGCGTTTGGCCTTGGGCACGGTGCCCACCATGTCCTGATAAATGCGATCAAGGACTCGCCGCAGCTCACGCTTGGTGGCGGCGCTGACGGTGATCGAGTGCAGCTGGTGCAAGTCAGTCACGGAAAACCGCCGCAGCAGGTAAAGCGCCTTGGGCTGCACGTGGAAGCGGTAGTCGTCAAGCGCCCAGTGGTCCTGACACAGCAAACCGCCGTATTTTTCCGAGAAATCAAGCGGCAGATCTGTGCGCCCATCCAGCACGCAGGCGCGCCAGTCCGGGGCCACCCCAAACGCGCCGAGCAGCTGCACTTCCGCGATGTTTGCCACGATGCCCGCATCAAAGCCGGCATCGATCAGGTGGAGACTGGTGGCCGCAAAGTCGTACCAGCCGCCTAAATTCTCGCCATCCGGAAACGCCAGGTCGATCAGCCCCAGCACATAAGTCGCGTAGGCATTAAGTGAAATATCACCGGCGATTTGCTGAAACTGTTCGACGTGCTTAACGGCGCTGAGGTACGACAGGCCTTTTTCGTTGATGGTGCCAACATAAGTGCCTTGGGTAAACGGCAGAATGCCTGCCGCCAAAGGGAAGCCCGGCTTGCGCGCCCGATGAAGCAAAAACATCCGCTTGCCAAACTGATCCGTCGCCAGTTTGACCAGCATGTCAGACTCACGGTAGTTCTGCCGCGACAGCACCAGGCCGGCAAAGGTCACATCGCGGCGCGCCATCAGTGCAGGTCCTTGATGTTGTAGCCAAGGCTGCGCAGGTACTGGTTGTTATCGCGCCAGTTCTTCTGCACCCGGACCCACAGCTTCAAATTGACCGATTCACCCAGCAAGGCCTCAATGTCGCGGCGGGAGCGAATGCCGATCTGTTTCAGCATCGCGCCGCCTTTACCGATGATAATCCCCTTTTGCGAGTCGCGCTCAACGATGATGTACGCCTCGATTTGAAGCTTGCCGTTGACCCGGTCCTTCATGCGCTCGACCTCGACAGCAACGGAATGCGGCACCTCGTCGCGCGTCAGCTCAAGGATTTTTTCCCGGATCAGCTCGCCGACGACAAAATACTCAGGGTGATCCGTCAGCTGATCGTCCGGGTAATACTGCGGGCCCTCAGGCAGTGCCTTGGTCAATTCACTGAGCAGCTCGTCGACGTTATTGCCCATCGTGGCAGAAATCGGGAACACGCCGGTAAACTCGCGGGCCGTCTGGTACTGCTTGATGCGCGGCAGCAAGTCGTCGGGGTGAACCAGGTCGATTTTGTTGATGACCAGGTAAACTGGGGTCTTCACCGGCTTGAGCTGATTGATGATGTATTGGTCGCCAGGGCCCATGGCCTCGTCGGCCGCGACCATGAACAAAACGGCGTCGACCTGGTTCAGGGTTGACAGCGCCGCCGTATCCATGTAATCGTCCAGCTGGTTCTTCGGCTTGTGGATCCCGGGGGTGTCGACAAACACAATTTGGACGTCATCCGTGGTGTAGATCCCGTTGATCTTGTTGCGAGTGGTCTGCGCCTTGGGCGACATGATCGCAATTTTCTCGCCCAGGATGCGGTTCATGAACGTGGATTTACCGACGTTTGGCCGGCCGATAATGGCAACGAAACCTGAATGATGACTCATTTCTGCATATCTCCTTTGGTAAAAGCCCCTGGCAGCAAATTCGCCACGGTGGTGTCAGTCTGCTCGCCGGTCAAGTTGGTCAAGGTCACCGGCGCGTCCGGCGCAAAAAACTCTGCCATCACCTGCCGGCACGCCCCACACGGCGAGATTGGCCCGGTGGTGTCGCCGATAATCGCGATTGCGTCCAGCCGCAGGTGCCCAGCCGATACTGCTTTGAAAATGGCGGTTCGCTCGGCGCACATTGCCAGCCCGTAGCTCGCGTTTTCAATGTTGCAGCCGGTAAAAATCGTGTCGCCCACCTTCACGGCGGCGCCGACCTTGAAATGGGAATACGGCACATAGGCTTTTTCACGCGCCTGTTTGGCCGCCTCAATCAATTCATCCATGTTTCATCCTCCTAACCCCAGCTCGTCAGCAGCTGCCACAGCGGCGGCAGGAACACATACAGACCGCAAACCACGGCGATGCCGCTGGCAACAAGCACGGCGCCGGCACTCATGTCTTTAATCCGCTTGGCCCGCTCGTCGAACTGATGGCCGACCACTAAATCGACGACATTTTCGATGATGGTGTTCCACAGCTCCATCAAAAAGACCAGCATCACCGCCAGCAGCAAGATGAACCACTGAAAGCGGCCGACCTGAAACACCCAGGCAAAAATAAACACGACCAGCGCCATCAGACCTTCGCGCCGAAAATTCCCTTCGCGCAGGTAAACCCCAAATAAGCCGGTCAGCGCATGCTTAAGGGACTGACCAAAGTGGTGATTTTTCTCGATTTGCTTATCTCGGGAGGCCATAGGCGTCTAGGATCTTTTCTTGCAGCGGGATCATGACCGCTTCGTCTTCCGGCTTGATGTGATCGTAACCGTTCAGGTGTAAAAAGCCGTGGACCACCGTGTAGCCCAGCTCGCGTTCAAATGAGTGACCGTAATCCTTGGCCTGGCGCGCCACCTGGTCGGGGTCGATGAACAAATCGCCGATATTTTCCGGCATGTCAGGGAACCCGACCAACTGCTCGTCGTCGCCGTCTTCAATGGCAAAAGAAATGACATCAGTCACCCGGTCGGTGTTGCGATACTGCTTGTTGATGCGATGAATCTCCTCATCGGAAACAATCGTGATCGACATCTCGGTGTCTTCGGCTTTGTTCAGCTCTTTGCCGGCAAACTCAACCAGCTCCTTAGCCAGCTTTGTGTGGGCATCATCCAAGCGGTGGTCGTCATCATAAAATTCCAGATCCATTATGCTTCTCCTTTAGTTGGTGCATCGTCTTTGGGGTATTCAATGCGAGTGTAGAAGGTGCTGGTCAAGCCGCCGACCAGCGAGGCCTCGACCTGCCGCAGCTGTTCGACCGTGATGGGCGACTCGTCAAACTGCCCATCCAACAGACGCTCATTGGTGATGTTGTGAACGAACGTCTGAATCGACGCATGCGTCGGGTGCTTCATCGACCGCACCGCGGCCTCACAGGTGTCGGCAATGTTGACCACCGCCGCCTCAATGGTTTGCGGCTTCGGGCCATCGTAGCGATAGTCGCTTTCCTTAGTGCTCGGGTCGGCTTCTTTGGCCTCATGGTAAAAATACTTCATCAGCGTGGTGCCATGGTGCTGCTGACAGATGTCGATGATGAACTGCGGCATGTGGCGCGCCTTGAGCATTGCCACGCCGTCTGTGACATGGGCAAAAATGATGGCTGCCGATTCTGGCGCCGTCAGGTGATTGTGCGGCGAGTCGAAGCCTGCCGGCTGATTCTCGGTGAAATACAGGGGCTTTTTCAACTTACCGACATCGTGGTAATAACAGGCCACGCGGGTGAGCATCGTGCGCCCGCCGATCGCCGCCACGGCGTTGGACGCCAGGCTTGCGACCATCATGCTGTGATGATACGTCCCAGGCGCCTTTTCCATCAAATCTCGCAGCAGCGGATCATTGGGGTCACTCAGCTGGTTCAGCTTAAACACCGAATCATCCTGCCAAATCATTTCCAGGTACGGCGTGGCGCCAAGCGCCAGCACGTAGCCGAGCACCTGCCCGACCACCACGAAACCCAGCGACTGCCAGGTGGCCAGTGCCGTAAAGCGAGCCCCTTGCAGCAGCAGCGTGCTCAAAGTCAGCAGCAAGTTGACCCCCACGACCCAAAACGCCACCAGTTTGGCCTCATCGTTCAAGCGCTTGCGCTGCACCATGACCGCCAGCACGCCAGAGGTCAGGTAGCTGATCGCGGTGGCGGCGGTGAACAGGGTGCCGGTCGTCGAATAAAAGACGAAAAATGCCAGGAACGTCTGCATTAAAGCGGCCAGCAGCGCAAAGCGGCGGCCGATAAAGTTGCGCAGCAGCAGCGGCACCAAGGCTGCCGGCAGCAGCATGGCTAAGTTGGCCCCGCCGGTTTTGGCCACAAAGCGCAGCCCCAGCATCACGAGTACGGAAAGCCCGATCAGGCCGCTATACAGCAGGGCAAGCTTGCGCTGGCGGTTTGCCGGGTACTGCCGCAGCAGCGTCAGCAAGGCAATGGCCTGAATCGCCACTAGCAGCAGCAGGCCAAACAACGCCCAAGGCGCGCGCCGCTTGGTCAGCCCCAGCACATCTAGTTGATGGCTGACGGTACGGTCAACGATTTGCCCCTGCTGCACGATCACCTGCCCCTGCACGATCTCCACCGGGTCCACCGCCAGCCGGGCTTCCGCTTGCTTGGCCTTGGTCTTGGCCTCGTTGATCAGCTGATTGGGGATGATCGTCTGTTCGATCAACGTCGTGCCCATCCGCCGCTGCGCAGTGGTCAGGTCGCTGGTCGATAGTTCCGCCGTGGCCGCCTTCTGGGCACTGGCCAAGTTTGAGTCGGTCAACCGGCCCTGCAACTGGCGCTCAACAGCAGGCACAACCGTTTTGAAAACCGTGTCCCGCTCCTGGGTGGTCAGCGCGAAGGCCGCCCTATAAAAGCGGTCGGGAAACTGATAAAAATACGGGTACTCGCTTTTCGCATAGGTGTCTCGGAACGCGGCCGTTAAGGCACTGGGCGTTGGTTTAACGTACACGGCATTCGCGTCTTTGCCAGAGGCGTCCTGATATTTTTTCTGGGCAGCACTGACCACCTGGTTTTCGGTGGTCGTCATCGCCTTTTGCAGCCGGTCCAGCTGGTCTTGCTGCTTGGTGCTGACCGTTGAATCATAGCTGTAAACTGGGGCAGTCGCATTGGCTGCCGCTTTGCGCGCCTGGGCCGTGGCAGGTTGATCCTGCACGGTTTGAGTGGCAATGATGGTCTCTTCTGCCGGCGTGTTCAGGGTGACATGCACCGGCTTGGGTAAGGTGATCCACGCCAGGGCAAAAATTAATGCCGCCGAAAGCAACCCGACCACCAGCACGGCACTTTTGCGCCACTTCACTGCGTTTTGCATGGGCCCTCCTGACTATTGGGGTTGGTCAGCCTTCCCGTACGCCTCGATGATCTTGGCCACGACCGGGTGGCGCACGACATCACTGGCCGAAAAGCTGGCAAACCCGATGTGATCGATGTCCTGTAAGATCCGCTGGGCCTGGATCAGCCCACTGCTTTGATGGTTCGGCAGGTCAATTTGGGTGATGTCACCATTGACGATCATTTTGGAAGAAAAGCCCAGGCGGGTCAGAAACATTTTCATCTGCGCCTGGGTGGTGTTTTGCGCCTCATCCAAAATGGCAAACGCATTGTCCAAGGTGCGCCCGCGCATGTAGGCAAGCGGCGCGATCTCGATCACCCCGCGGTCCATCAACCGGTTGGTGTGGTCAGTGCCCAGCACGGCGTACAACGCGTCGTAAATCGGGCGCAGGTATGGGTCCACCTTTTCCTTCAGGTCGCCAGGCAGAAATCCGAGGTTCTCCCCCGCCTCGACTGCCGGGCGCGTGAGGATCAGTTTTTCGACCTCACCGGCCTTCATCGCGGCAACGGCCATGACCACGGCCAGGTAGGTTTTCCCAGTCCCGGCCGGGCCGATGCCAAAGGTGATGTCGTTGTGCTTGATGGATTGAACGTACTGGCGCTGGCCAAAGTTCTTGACGCGAATCGGCGCCCCCTTGGCATCGCGCAGCAGCGTTTCGGAGTACATGTCGGCAAAATACTCCAGGGTGCCGCGCTGCGCCATGTTGACACCGGAGACCACGTCCTGAGGCGCAATCGCGATGCCGCGGCTCAGCAGGGTCACCAGTTGCTGAATCAGTTGATAAGCAAGACTAGTGGCCTTGGGACTGCCGGAAATTTTCAGTGTGTCGCCAAACGGGGCAATCAGCACGTCCAGCGCTTCTTCGATCAGGGTGAAGTTTTCATCATTGATCCCAGCAAGGGCGATCGCCTGATCGGTGCTGGCTAGGGACAGGGACTTTTCTACGGATTCTTCTGCCAAGAAGCCGCCTCCTCATTGAGTTTCTTTCATTTTACCATAAAAAAGCCGCGTCACAGCGAAGTGACGCGGCTTCCCAACGGGCAATCAGGATTACTGAAGCTTCCCCTTGACCAGCTTGTTAACCAGGGCTCCATCAGCTTGACCCTTGACCTTCGGCATCAAGGTCTTCATGACCTTCCCAAAGTCCGCCTTGCCGGTAGCGCCAGTTTCCTTGATGGTCTCATCGACGAGCTTTTCGACCTGCGCCTCATCCATCTGCGTCGGCAGATAGGCTTCAACGATCTTGATTTCCGCCTTAAGCAGGGTCACCAAGTCCTCGCGGCCGGCGTTTTCGAACTCCGTCAGACTTTCCTTGCGCTGCTTCAGCTCGGTCGAAAGTACCGCCTGTTCCTCAGCGTCGCTCAGGTCATGGCCAACTTCAATCTGCTTGTTTTGCAGTGCGGCCTTCAGCATCCGGACGGTACTCAAGGTGGCCTTGTCCTTGGCCTTCATTGCTGTTTTCATCTGTTCGTTCAATTGATCCAACACTGCCATGATGAACTCCCTTTCTTTATTTGCAACAAAAAACGCGCACCAGGTCGGCGCGCGTCCGCGAATCTTTAGAACTTCTTGCGCTTGCGTGCAGCTTCGGACTTTAACTTCCGCTTAACGCTTGGCTTTTCGTAGAATTCCCGCTTGCGGTATTCGGCTAATGTACCTGACTTGGATACGGTGCGCTTGAAGCGCCGAAGAGCATCATCGAGAGATTCGTTTTTCTTAACGACTGTCTTTGCCATATGATATCCCTCCCTCCGACACTTGCGTAACCATCGATTCTTGCATCTCTAGTTCTCAACTATTATATCGAACATCAAAAAACGCGTCAATACGGCAATCGCGAAATATGTGAGATATTTGGCAAAAAACTGGGACGTTTGCCGCAAAAACGTGCCTGAGGCCTAATTATGATATGATAACGGTATCAATACGCGAAGGACGGGAGAAAAATGGGCGAAGAAACGAACTACTACATTATTTCGGATTCAATTGGGGAAACCGGGTTAAAACTGGCACAGGCGGTGGCCGCGCAGTTCGCCGGCCAAAGCGCCCACTACCTCCGGTTTCCGTTCGTGCACGAGCAGAAAAAGTTGTTGGAAACCCTCGACGCGGCTAAAGCCGACTCACGTGCGCTGGTGATCGCCACTTTGGTCACCCCAGGATTGGCCCAGGCCGGGCGCACTTACGCCAAGGAGATCGCACTGCCCTTCATCGATGTCATGACGCCGATCCTGCATGCCGTCGCTGCGGAAACTGGCGATCAACCCAGTGGCGTCGCCGGGGCGGTCCACAACTTGGACGAGAAATACTTCGACCGCATCTCCGCGATGGAGTTTGCCGTGATGTACGATGACGGCAAAGACCCCAAGGGCTTTTTGGAGGCCGATATCGTGCTGCTCGGCGTTTCTCGCACCAGCAAAACACCGCTGTCGCTGTTCTTGGCGAACCGCAACCTCAAAGTCGCTAACCTGCCGCTGGTCCCGAACGCCCACATTCCCGAAGAAATCTGGAAGGTCGACCCCAAGAAAATCGTGGGGCTGACCACCGACGCCTCGGTCCTGATGGAATTTCGCCGCCAGCGCATGATCGCTTACGGGCTGAATCCTGACACCGCCTACTCCGCTCGCGATCAGGTCAACGAGGAGCTGACCTTCGCCGACGACCTGTACAAGAAAATCGGCTGCATGGTCATCAACACCGCCCACCGGTCAATCGAGGAAACCGCCATGCTGATTCTGGAGCACATGGGCCTTGACGAAACTGACGACCCCACCAAACAATAAACTTTCAGACGCGCAAACGGCCACCCGACTAGTTTAGTCGGATGGCCGTTTGTTATGTGATTGCCTGCAGGCTACTTGCTTAGCGGCGCTGCGACCAGCGCGACCAGCTGCTCCGGGCGAAAGGCTTCGTCCTTCAGCCAGCCGATCTCGACCCCATACGGCGGGACCATGTGCGCCTTGTCCGAACCCACGTATGGCGTTTCGAGGATCTTGGGAATAGCGGTCAGCTGCGGGTGATGGACAATCGCATTCAGGCAGTCAAAGCCCAGTGTGCCAAACCCGATGTTCTGATGCCGGTCCTTGTGCGCGCCTTGCGGATTTTTCGAGTCGTTAACGTGCACCACGGCCAGCTTATCCAGCCCGATCACGTGATCAAAGGCGTTGAGCACCCCATCGAAGTCTTCCTTGACGTTGTAGCCGGCGTCGCTCATGTGACAGGTATCCATTGTGACCGCGATCTTGTCCTTTAGCTCGACTTGGTCGATGATGGCGGCCAGCTGCTCAAACGTGCGGCCAACCTCCGTGCCTTTGCCGGCCATGGTTTCCAGCGCGATGAGCACATGCTGATCAGGTGAGATGATCTCGTTTAGGCCCTTGGCGATCTGCGCGATGGCGGCAGCATCGCCGGCGCCAACGTGGGCCCCGGGGTGAAACGGCATCGCGTAAGCGTGCAAGGCATCGGCCCGAGCAAGTTCTTCCTTCATGAACTGCACCGCAAAGGCGTAGTTTTGTGGCTTGACCGTGTTGCCCAGATTCACGATGTACGGCGCGTGGATCACCAGGTGCGACAGGCCGGCGGCTTTCATGTCGGCCAGGCCCTCGGGGATGCGCATTGCCGACACGTCCTTGCGCCGGGTGTTTTGCGGGGCCCCGGTGTAAAACTGCAGCGTGGTCGCGCCGTAACTGGCCGCCTCCGCCACGGCCCCGACGAACATCCCCTTACCCTTCATTGACACATTTGCCCCAATCAGCATGGCTCTTCCTCCTTAAAAAGGCCGCGTCGCCGCAGCCCCAGTTTAATCTGTTTTCGGTTCGTAAAAATGCCCCATGATTTTCACCGACTGGGTGATCGACACGAACGCATACGGGTCGCTGCGCCGCATGGCATCTTCGAGGTCGTAAATCTCCGCCCGGGTGATAATGGTGAAGAGAATCGTTTTCTCCTCGTGGTGAAAGGCACCTTCCGCGTCGTGCACAATGGTGATCCCGCGCCGCAGGGTGTTTTGAATCTCGTTGACGACGGCTTTCTGCTGGTCGGTCACGATCATCACCTGCAGGCGCTGCTGCCGGGTGTACATCGCGTCCATCACACGCCCGTTGATGAAGATGGCAAGCGCCGAGTACAGTGCGTGCGGCCAGTCGTTGACAAAGCCGGCCAGGAAAATGATCACAATGTTAATGGCGATGTTGACCGAGCCGATGGTGGCGCCGGTTTTCTTGCGCCACACAATGCCGACAATGTCGAGGCCGCCGGTAGAAATGTTATTGCGCAGCGCAAAGCCGGTGCCCAAACCGTTGATCACCGCCCCGAAAATCGCGCAGACAATGGGATCGGTGGTCAGTGGTTTCACTACGCCCAACAGGCGGATCATGATAGTGGAGAAAATGACCGCCAGGAACGTGAACAAGGTGAACCGGTGCCCAATCTGCTTCCAGGCAACCACAAACAGCGGCACGTTCAGCAGGAACAGCAGCGTCCCGGTTGAAAACAGGTCAGTGGTCGCCATCGGACCAAACGGGGTGCCGAAGGACACATTGAACCACTTACGCACGACGGTGGCCAGCAGCTGGGCAGCCCCGGTGACCCCGCTGGCGAAGACGCCCCCTGGTTCCCAGAACATGTTCAGCGCCAAAGCGACACAGATACTGTAGAAAAACGCGGCGGTCAGCCGGCTCCAATTTTGGTGGCGGCGGATCAAGCGGTCAATTTCTTGCATAACAATCCCTTTCTGAAGGCTTAGTATGGCTAAGTATACCACAGCCAACCGCCACCCTTCGCGCCTGGCTTGCTTTCAGAAAAAATAAAACCGACCCCAGAAAAGGCTCTGGAGTCGGCGCGGTTAATGCTGCCAGTGCTGAGCTTTGAACTGCTCACGGCCGCCGCGCTCTTCCATTTCAAAGCGCAACGGGTTCTTCTTGTAGAAGTCCTGGTGGTAGTCCTCAGCCGGGTAGAACGGCTTGGCAGGTTCGATGCTGGTCACAATGGGCTCAGCAAACTTGCCGCTGGCCGCCAGCTTGGCCTTTGAGGCCTCGGCAATGGCCTTTTGCTCAGGCGAGTTGTAGAAGATCACGGGGCGATAAGAATCACCGCGGTCTTGAAACTGGCCCATCGCGTCAGTCGGATCGGTTTGCTGCCAGTAAATCTCGACCAGTCGCGCGTAAGAAATTATCGCCGGGTCAAACTTGATCTCCACGGCCTCGGTGTGGCCGGTGGTGTGACTAGCGACCTGCTCGTAAGTGGGATTTGGCACGTCGCCGCCGGTATACCCGGAGATCACGGCGTTGATCCCAGGCTGGGTATCAAACGGCTGGACCATGCACCAGAAACATCCGCCGGCAAAGATTGCGGTTTCCTCTGCCATATTACTTTGCCTCCTCAAACAACTGCTTGTACTGACCATACCCCTGTGCGTCCAGGTCGGCTAGGGGGACAAAGCGCAGCGCCGCCCCATTGATGCAGTAGCGCAGCCCGCCTTTGTCCTGCGGGCCGTCATTGAAGACATGCCCAAGATGCGAATCAGCCTCTTTGCTGCGCACCTCAACGCGCTCCATGAAAAAGCGGCTGTCCCGCTTTTCAGTCAGCTTGGCGATTGGTTTGGTAAAAGACGGCCAGCCGCAGCCGGCATCGTACTTATCCTGGGAGGAAAACAGCGGCTCCCCGGACACGACATCAACGTAGATCCCGGGCTGGTAAAAATCGTCGTACTCACTGCTAAACGGCCGCTCAGTGCCAGCCTTTTGCGTGACGTCAAACTGCTCAGGAGTCAATTGCTTACGCAGTTCATTCAAGTCTTTTTCCATGCTCATCACCTCGCGCTCAGTATACCTGTTTTGATAATAGATTGCCAGCAATCTAGTTGCAGGGCGGCAATTTATTGCGAACAGAAAAAGCACGCAAGACCTGATGGCCTAGTCGCGTTCCATAAAGCGACGCCCAAGCACACAAGGGCCTCTGCACCGCGATTCTAAGAACGAATCGTGGCCCAGAGACCCTTGTGTTGTGGGCTAAAACTGCTTTATGTCACAGCCTCTTCCCCACCAAACTATTCAGTTAACTCGTCATCGCCTTGGTGCGCCGCGTTGGGATCAACGTTTGCGCGCACCTGAATGCCAAGGTCTTCAAGCTGCACATCGGCAACCGGGGTCGGCGCGTTGGTCATCGGTTCGGAAGCCTTCGAGTTCTTCGGGAAGGCGATCACGTCGCGGATGTTGTCGCGGTTCAAGAGCAGCATCACAAAGCGGTCGAGGCCAATGGCGAGCCCACCATGCGGCGGGAAGCCGTAGGTCAACGCGTCAAGCAGGAAGCCGAATGACTTTTGGGCGCGTTCCGGCGTAAAGCCCAGCGCCTTGAGCATCTTTTCCTGGATCTCGCGACTGTGGATACGAATCGAGCCGCCGCCCAGTTCGTCCCCGTTCATGATGATGTCGTAAGACTGGGCGTGGGCGCTGTGCGGATCGGTGTCCAGCAGGGGCACATCTTCCTCGTTCGGCATGGTGAACGGATGGTGCGCCGGAACCCAGCGCTGAATGCCTTCATCGAATTCAAACAGCGGCCAGTTGACGACCCAGCAGAAGTTGTACTGGGATTCGTCGACCAGACCCAGGTCATGGCCGAAGTGCGTGCGCAGATAACCGAGGCTGGCGGCCACCACACTGGCTTCATCGGCAACAAACAAAACGAGGTCCCCAGCTTTGGCGCTCAGTGGCGGAGTCAATGCTTGGCCGTCGCCGAAGAACTTGCTGATCGGGCCGGCAATGCCGTCATCGGTGACCTTGAGCCAGGCCAGGCCCTTAGCCCCAAAGCGCTTGATGTAGTCCTGCTGCTCATCGATCTTCTTGCGGGAGTACTTGGCTGCGCCCCCTGGCAAAACGATTGCCCGGACCTGACCACCATTGGCCACGGCGCCGCTGAAGACTTTGAAGTCGGAATCTTTGACCAGGTCAGAAACATCCTGGATCTTCATATCAAAGCGCAGATCCGGCCGGTCGGAGCCGTAAAGATCCATGGCGTCCTGCCACTGAATCCGTGGGAACGGCCGCTTGACGTCAACGCCCTTGACTTCCTTCATCACCCGGGCGATCAGCCCCTCGGTGAGGTCCTGGATCTCCTGCTGGTTCAGGAAGCTCGTTTCCATGTCGATTTGAGTGAACTCAGGCTGACGGTCGCCGCGCAGATCCTCGTCGCGGTAGCAGCGGGCAATCTGGTAGTAGCGGTCAAAGCCAGCCCCCATCAGCAGCTGTTTGAACAGCTGCGGGGACTGCGGCAGCGCGTAAAAGCTGCCTGGGTAAACCCGAGATGGCACCAAGTAGTCGCGCGCCCCTTCCGGTGTGGAGGCCGTCAAGGTTGGTGTCTCGATGTCGAGGAACCCATTCTCGTCGAAGTAGTGGTGCACCGCGGACATCACCTTGCTGCGAGTGATGATGGCTTCCTGCATCTCCGGGCGGCGCAGGTCAAGGTAGCGATATTTCAGCTTGGTTTCCTCGGTTGCATTGACGCCATCGGCAATGTCAAACGGCGGGGTCTTGGCCTTGTTCAAAACCACGGCTTTGGCGATCTCGACTTCGATTTCCCCGGTCTTCATGTCTTGGTTGATTGCTTCCGGCTTGCGCGCAGCCACCTTGCCGGTGACTTCAAGCACATACTCAGAGCGCGCCTCATTGGCAATGGCCAGCGCGTCTTCACTGAATTCCTGCGAAAAAACGAGCTGCACGATGCCTGCGCGGTCGCGCAGGTCGATGAAAATCAGATTGCCCAGGCTGCGGCGCTTTTGCACCCAGCCCTTGAGGGTGACAGTTTCGCCCAGGTTCGCCTTAGTGACGTCCCCAGCATACATTGTGCGTTTACTCATGATCTGCCTCCAATTGTGCGGCGAGCTTGCTGAGGTCTGCTTCAACTTCAGCCTGCTTGAATTCTTTTTGCACACCGCTTTGCATATTTTTGACCTGAATCGTGCCGGCTTCAAGCTCGCTTTCACCCAGGGTCATCACCAGCTGAGCGTTGGCTTTATTCGCCGACTTGAACTGCGCCTTCGGTTTCCGGTCCTGAAAGTCCATGTCGACTTCGATGCCTTGCTGCCGCAGCGCGTGCGCCAGGCGCAGAGCCGGCCCTTGGGCAGCCTCACCGATAGTCACGATGTACACCGGTAGACTTTCTTCGACGGTCTGCCCAGCCAGCAGCAACATCGCGCGTTCCACGCCCATTGCAAACCCGACACCAGGCGTCTCGGGGCCGCCAAGTTCTTCCACCAGACCGTTGTAGCGGCCGCCGGCAAGGACGGTGGTGTATCCGCCGCCGAACACCGCATCATTGCTCATGACCTCAAAGATGGTGTGGTTGTAGTAATCCAGCCCGCGCACCATGTCGGCGTCGATCTCGTAGTTGATCCCCAATTCTTTGAGGTCGGCTTGCACCGCTTCAAAGTGGGAAGTCGCCGCAGGGGTCAGGTAGTCGAGGATTTTTGGCGCGTCGGCCACAATGGCCTGATCGCCTTTGTCCTTGCTGTCGAGGATGCGCAGCGGGTTCTTTTCCAGGCGCACCTTGGAGTCTTCGGACAGCTGGTCCTTGAACGGCGTCAGGAAGTCCACCAGCGCCTTGTGGTAAGCGGCGCGCGACTCTGGATCGCCCAGGGTGTTGATGGCAAACTTGAGCTGCTTGGCGCCCAAGGCCTCGAGCAGGTCCTTGGCCAGGGCGATCACTTCCGCGTCCAACGCCGGGCTGTCAACGCCAAACGCCTCCACCCCGATTTGGTGGAATTCGCGCTGGCGCCCACTTTGCGGCCGCTCGTAGCGGTACATCGGGCCCATGTAGTAGACCTTGTAAGGCTTTTGGTGATCAGGCCCGTACAGCTTGTTTTCAACGTATGCGCGCACCACGCCTGCGGTGCCTTCCGGACGCAGCGCCATTTGGCGGCCGCCCTTATCCTCAAACGTGTACATTTCCTTTGAAACCACATCAGAGGTCTCACCACTGGAGCGGGCGAACACATCGTAGCTTTCAAACAACGGCGTGCGGATCTCACGATAGCGGTAATTTTCCATCACCTGTTTGGCGATGCCTTCAACGCGCTGCCACAGCGCGCTTTGGCCTGGCAGGATATCTGCGGTGCCTTTAGGTCGTTGATAACTCATAATTTCCTCCTTTAACGCTTGCCAACAAAAAACACCCCTCGTCATCGACGAAGGGTGCGGACACGGTACCACCTTGTGTTTTACTCAGCCATAACGGTGGCAACCGGAGCTCGTCAGCCTCAGAAGTGTCTTTTCGGTCGGTCCCGGCTTTCACCATCTCCGGGTCGCTGCGTGAAATTGACCTATCCTGCTTCCTCATCGGCGCTTGTATTTGCAATTAGCGTACGTTGTTTTCAGCAAATTGTCAACGGTCAGCAAGGAAAAAACCACGTGCTTCGCGTTTTAGACGATTAGATTTGGTATAATCACCCTAGTAGCGATTTATGTAGGGGATGAAAATGTGAAAATCAAGCAGCTAAAGCGCTGGCCGCTGGCCATTGCCGTCGCGCTGTTGATCGGCGTCTCTGCCGCCACCACCACGGTGCTGGCAGAAAGCAGCTCGATCACGGTGCGGGCGACCGTGCTCAACGTGCGCCTAGGGCCAGGCATGTCATACGGCTTGATGGGTCAAGTGCAGCGAGGCACCAAGCTGACCGTCATCAAACAGGAAAACTCATGGGATCAGGTGCGCTTGGCCGGCAATAAAATCGGCTGGGTTGCCTCTTGGCTCGTCGACCAAAATGAGGCGACGACCACCAGTGCCCGCACGGCGACGGTTACCTCTGGTGCCAACATTCGCCAGTACGCGTCAACCAGTGCCAAGGTTCTCGGCACCGCCGCGGCTGGTGACACCCTGGATGTGATTTATCAGGAAGGCAACTGGACGCAAATCGCGTACCACAATACCGCCGCCTGGGTCAGCACCAGCACCATTTCGCTGACCGGCAAAACCGTGACCCTCGCGTCCCCGGAGCAAACCCAGCCGCAGAGCCAGAAAGCCGCGCAAACGGTCAGCGCCATCAAGGTGACCACCAACCTGGCCGTCAACCTGCGCTCCGCCGCCGGCCTCAACGCGCCAGTGGTGACCCAGCTGCCGAAAAACACGACCGTCACGGTGCTGGACCAGTCCAGTGAGTGGTACAAAGTGCAAACTGCGGATGGCAAGACCGGCTACCTGGCTGCTTGGACCGTCACCGTTCCCGGCACCAAAGCTGCCAAGGCGGCCACCAACCTGGCTGAGGCCACCATCGTGCTGGATCCAGGGCACGGCGGCAGCGATTCCGGGGCCGAATCGACCAGCGGTAAGTACGAAAAGACGTACACGCTTCAAACCGCTGAGGCGATTGGCGCCGCACTAAGAGCGCAAGGCGCAAACGTCGTCTTCACCCGCTCTTCCGACACCTTCGTCGATCTGGCGCCCCGCCCGGTCGTCGCGGAAAAGGACCACGCGGATGCGTTCATCTCCGTTCACTTCGACTCCAGTGCCAACGCGAACGAGGCTTCCGGTTTCACCACCTACTATTACAACGCGAAAAAAGACATGCAGCTGGCCAAGGCCCTCAACCATGCCTTCGATACCAATCTGAGTATGACTAACCGCGGCGTGCAGTTTGGCAACTACGAGGTCATTCGCAACAACACCCAGCCGGCCGTGCTGCTGGAAATGGGCTATATCAATTCCGACAAGGACTTCGCCCACATCTCCTCTTCGGCCTACCAGCAGCAGGTCGCAAGCGACGTGGTCAAGGGCCTGACCGCCTACTTCAAAGCTGGCAATCATCAGTAACCAACCAGCTCAAACAAAAAGTAGCGGGTGACGAAATTTTTCGCCACCCGCTACTTTTTTGTCTGAAAGCGCGCCTAGGCGTTAAACAAGGGCAGCAGCTCAGTTAAGTGATTCACCTGCACGTCGGCCATTGGCGCATCGTTCAGACCATCGACGTTGAAGTAAACGCCAAGGACCCCGGCGTTTTGCCCCGCAATCACGTCCAGCTTGCGGTCGCCGATCATCGCGGTGCGCTCGGGGTTCAGCTGGTGGGCGTGCACCAGATGCAAGACCGCATCAGGCGCGGGTTTGCGCGGCAGGCCGAGATCCGAGGTGACTCCGTCTAAAAATAGGTCCTTCAATCCCGCCTGCCGCAGCAGCGCCCAGGCGGAATGGTCCCGATGCGTCATCAGCAAGTTGATCCCGCCAGCGTTGTGAATTGCGCGAAGCACGCCTGGCACTTCGGGATAGGGCTGGGCGATCATCACCTGCTGCCGCTCCAAAGTATGAAAATGACTCAGCACGCGCTCAGGCGGCGTGTCCAGCTGAGGCGCCAATTGTGTCAACGTCTCGGTGATGGAACCCCGTTTGACCGTTTTAAGCAACTGTTCCTCATCGACGTTGGCCTGGCCGTAGTGGTGCAAGGTTTTGACCAGTGCCGCGAGCATTTCCGGGTACGTGTCAAACAGGGTGCCATCAAGATCCCAAATCGCATTAACCAGCATGTTGTTCCTCCGTATCAAAAATAATTGTGACCGGACCGTCATTGGTCAGGCTCACTTGCATATCCGCACCGAATTCGCCGTGGGCAACCGGGCAACCGGTTTGCGCGAACTTGGACAAAAAGGCCTCATACAGCCGCTTGCCCAGGACTGGGTCGGCCGCGCCGGTGAAGCTGGGCCGATTGCCCTTGCGCGTGTCGGCGTAAAGCGTGAACTGTGAAACCACCAGCGCCGCCCCATTCACGGCGGCCAGCGCCAGGTTCATTTTGCCTTGGTCATCGCTGAAAACCCGTAGCTTGCTGATCTTATTGACCAGATAGGCCACGTCGGCTTCGCTGTCCGCCGGGCCGACGCCCAGCAGGATCAAAAAGCCCTGCCCAATCTCGCCGTGCACTTGGCCGTTGATGCTGACGCTGGCGCGGCTGACCCGCTGCACTACTGCTTTCATAAGCTTCCTCCTCAAAAAAAGCAGGCGTTGATTCGCCTGCCACCGGACTCAGCCTTGAGCCCGCTTGACTTCGTAAATGTCCGGAATGTTCTTGATCGCATCCATCATGTGCTCAAGTGCGGCCAAATTCGGGATCCCAACGGTGACGTGAATGTCCGCCATTTTATCGTGGTCGACACGCCCGTTGACGTTCGTCAGATTCTTGGTCTGCGAGTTCAGCGTCTGCAGGACTTCATTGAGCAGGCCATTGCGGTTGTACCCATAAATCTCCAGCTCCGTGTCAAACAGCTGACTCTGGTCGTTCAGGTTCTGCCAGCGCACGTCGATCAGCCGGCCGGCCATTGCCGGCGAGCTGTCGACATTCGGGCAGTCGGCGCGGTGAATCGTGACGCCGCGCCCCTTGGTCACGTAGCCGACGATGGGATCGCCAGGCACCGGGCTGCAGCATTTCGCCAAGTGCACCAGCAGATTGTCGACCCCTTCAATGACGACGCCTTCCTCGGTGCGCGACGTCGGCTTTTTCTCCTTGGACATGGTCGTGACCTTCTGGTTATTCGCCAGGATCGCGTCCTCTTTGGCCTTCTTGTCAGCATCCGCCTTTTCGCGGCGCACGCGTTCGGTCAGGCGGTTGGCAATGACCTTGGCGGAATACTCACCGTAGCCAATCGCCGACAGCAGCTCGGCTTCGGTCGTGAAGTTCAGGCGCTTGAGCAGGTCGACCATATCGCCTTTTTGGCCCATGAAGTCCTTTGGCGAAAAGCCCATTTCGGTGAGTGTGCGCTCCAGTTCCTCGCGCCCTTTTTCGGAGTTTTCCCCCTTGTCCGCCTGTTTGAAGTAGCGGCGGATCTTGTTGCGCGCCCGCGAGGTGAAGGCAATGTTGACCCAGTCGCGGCTCGGCTTGGAGCTGCTGTTGGTCAGCATCTCGACAATGTCACCGTTTTTGAGCTGGTAGTTCAGCGGGACAATCTTGCCGTTGATTTTCGCCCCGACGCTGTGATTGCCGACTTCCGTGTGCACCATGTAGGCAAAATCAAGCGGCACGGACCCTTTTGGCAGCTCATAGACATCCCCTTGCGGCGTGAAGACATAGACGCGGTCGGTGAAAATATCCCCTTTGACGCTGTCCATGAAGTCATGAGCATCGTTGGTCTCGTCCTGAATCTCCAGAATCTCACGGAACATGTCGATCTGCTTGCCGGCCTTGTCGTACTGAACCTCGGAGGTTTGGCCTTCCTTGTATGCCCAGTGGGCCGCGACCCCGAACTCGGCGACATGGTGCATTTCTTCCGTGCGGATCTGCACTTCCAGCGGCTTGCCCATCGGCCCGATCACGGTGGTGTGCAGGCTCTGGTAGCCATTGGCTTTAGGCATGGCAATGTAATCCTTGAACCGCCCAGGCATCGGCTTCCACTGGGTGTGAATGACGCCAAGGACGGCGTAACAGTCCTTAATGTTTTGCGTGATCACGCGCACCGCCAGCAGGTCGTAAAGCTCGTCGAACTGCTTGTGCTTGTCCCGCATTTTCTTGTAAATGGAGTAGATGTGCTTGGGCCGGCCGTAAATCTCGTACTGAATGTTGAGATCCGCCAGCGCCTTTTTAATGTCAACAATCGCCTTTTCGATGTATTCCTCGCGCTCCGTACGCTTAGACTTCATCAGCTGGGCGATGCGGTAATACTGCTGCGGGTTGAGATAGCGCAGGGACAGGTCCTCGAGCTCCCATTTGATTGTGCTGATCCCTAAGCGGTCGGCCAGCGGCGCGTAGATTTCCAGCGTCTCGTTGGCGATCCGGCGCTGCTTATCCGGCCGCAGGTGCATGAGCGTTCGCATGTTGTGCAGGCGATCGGCGAGCTTGACCAAAATGACACGCATGTCCTTGGCCATCGCCAGCAGCATTTTGCGGTGATTCTCCGCCAGCTCATCCTTGTGGGCAACGTACGTGACCTTGCTAAGCTTGGTCAGCCCGTCGACAATGACCGCCGTCTCCTTGCCGAACATTTCTTGAATGTCGCCCAGCGTGATGTTGGTGTCCTCAACCACGTCATGCAAGTACCCAGAGGCCACGGTAATGGGGTCCATTTTCAGGTTTGCCAGGATCCCAGCAACCTGAATCGGGTGAATGATGTAAGGCTCGCCCGATTTGCGCTTTTGATCCTTGTGCACATACGCGGCAAAATCATAAGCTTTTTTCACAAAGGCGAGGTGCTCGTCGTTCATGTACTTGGCACACAGCGCCATGACCTCATCTTGGGTCAGCTCTGGTTCTTCTGCCATAATAGTCCCCTTTCTCGCGTGCAGCCGGAGCGTGTCAGCAGCCGCTCGCAGTGACCAAAAAAGCACGCCTGAAACGTGCTTTTGCAGAGTTTCTTAAGATTGATTATACCGACTTTACAGAAAAAAACTAGTCGCGGGTCCAGGCCAGCATGGTCAGCAGCCAGTACACCGGCACAAACCAGTAGCCGTAATTGGCAAACCGCACCAGGACCATCAGCGCAAACAGGACCGGCAGCACCAAGCTAAGCCACCAGTGCAGGTGGTTTTTGCTCATCAGCCGGCCGAACCACAGGGCCAGGCTCATATTCACAAGGATCCACAACACCAGGATGCGGACCGCCACGTGCACATGAAGCAAGGTGAACCCCCATGGCAGAATCAACGTGACCAGCACGCTTAGCAAAATTATCATGGCTGAAGGCGTCCTCAACCAGGCTTTGACTTTACTCATTCTTCTCTCCCTGCAATTCGCTGAGCACGGATACGGCGCTGAGCAGATATAATGGCGCAGTTTCGGTTCGCAGAATCCGCGGACCCAGGCCAACTGGCAAAAAGCCTGCGTCTTGAAGCGTCGAAACCTCCGCGGGGCTGAGCCCACCTTCCGGCCCAAACACCGCGATCAAGGTGTGCGGACGGGTGGCGATGGCCTTGACTAAACCCGCAGTTTCGCCGGCCTTGGCACTTTCCTCGTAGGCGATCAGCTTGGCGTCAGCCTGAAGCTTTGTCATTTCGTTCAATGTTACCACATCAACGGCGGGGACAACACACCGATGCGACTGCTCGGCGGCCCCTTGCGCAATGGCCTGAAGCCGGCTGAGCTTTTTGGCCACGCGGTTTGGCGCCCATTTAGCCGTCGCCCACTGGCTGTTGAAAAAACTGATGGTAGCAGCGCCAAGCTCCGTCGCTTTTTGCACGATCAAGTCCGCCTTGTCGCCCTTGGGTACGCCGCAGATCAGGCGCACCTGCACCGGCAGCTCGGTCGGCCGCGCGATTGGGGTATCAATTTGCACGTGCAACGGCGCCGAACTCAAGATGGTCGCGAGGTACGGCTGTGCGTCTGGGCCGACCAGCTCGATCTGATCGCCTTCGCGCAGGCGCAGAACCGAAATGGCGTGTTTTTGGATGCTCGCTTCAAGGGCGACTGCGCGGTTTGCTTGCAGTGTCTGGCTGGTGAAAAAGCGATTCATTCCTTCTCCTCCGCAGCATGCCCCGCCACCAGCGCGACCCAGTCGCCTTGCCGGACTTGTTCAAGCACCTTCAGCCCGTTGTCTTCAAGGGCGGCGGTGATGGCATCGGCCTTATTGTAATAGATGCCGGACAGCAAGAGCCGCCCGTGCGGCTTCAGCACTGCTGGCACCTGCGGAATCAGCGGCGTCAACACATTGGCCAAAATATTGGCCGCAATCAGGTCGACTGGCCGGGTGATGCCTGTCAAAAGATCATTGGCAATCACCTCAATGCCATCAATGTCATTCAGCGCCAGGTTGGCCTTGGCGTTTTCGACGGCGGTGTCATCGACATCAGTCGCCAGCACTTCCTGAACCCCCAGCAGCCGCGCGCCGAGCGCTAAAATCCCGGAACCAGTGCCGACATCGATCATGGTTTCACCGCCGCGCACGTGCGCCTCAAGCAGCCGCAGCATCAACGCGGTAGTCGGATGGCTGCCGGTCCCGAAGGCCATGTCGGGGTCCAAGCGCATCACCAGCTCGCCGGCCTGCTGCGGACGGTAGGCCAGCCACGCCGGCACAATGGTCAAAAAGCGGGTAATGCGAAGCGGATGGTAATACTTCTTCCACTCATTGGCCCAGTCTGCCTGAGCCAGCGGATGGGCCGCCACCGTTCCGGGTCCTTTCGCCAAGCCAAAACTTGGCAGCTGTGCCACTTTGGCCTGCAAGGTGGCGACGAGTTCAGCCGGATTTTGGTGGCCGCTAAAATAGCCGCTCACCTTCGCCCCACTTTGACGGTGGGGAATGCTGTCTGGGTCAAGCCAGACCCCGTCAGCACTTTGCGTCCAGCCGCCTTGAAAGTCAGCCGCGTCTTCGATTTGAATGCCGCCGGCGCCTTGTTCCATCAAAAAGTTGGCCACCGCGTCGACGGCCTCGCTGCTGGTTTCAATTGCGATTTCAAACCACTGATCCATGGGCCCCTCCTAATACTGCGGGTACGGCAGATACTCATGGCGCGAAGCTTCTGGCTGCTTGGCGTAAGCCGTCTGGTACTTGGCCTCGTCAAAGTGCAGTTCAAAAGTGTCTGCATCAGAAGTGCCATCAACAAAGTCCATCAGGTCCGACTGGCCGTCATCTAGCACTTCCTGCAGGTAGGCGAACACGGCGTCCACCGTCGCCTTCGCGATGCCTTGCTTGCCTTGGAAGCCGAACACCGCGAGGTAATTGTCTTTGTAGTCATCCCCGTTCAGCCTGGTGGCATCGTAAAACAGGATCGCATCCGAGTAGTCGATCTCCCCATCGTCGATGGTTTGCCCGTCCTGATCTTCGACCTCGTAGCCCTTGGCGGCTTCAACCGTCATGGTCAGTTCGACTTCAAAGACTCGGGCTTCTTTGTCCCAGTTCAGATCCAGGTCACCGTCAAAATCAACGGCGTCCATTTTGTCGCCGATATAATCCAGCATATTCTGAGTTTTCATCTTTGCCATCCTCCATTAGGATCGATCTGACTTTTTTTCATATCCGAAACACACGCGTTGCCAGCGACGAAAAATCTTAACCGAGCGGCCGTTGCCTCACCCTTATTCGGGACCCCGATGCGCGGTGCGCTGATGATCTGCGCCGGGCGCTGGACTGCCAGCTCAAGACCCACTCGCCCTTGGTTGACTGGGCGATTGTTGTCGGCCAGCGTGATGGCGAAGGCCTGACAAAGCTTGCCCGGGCCGGAGGTCATGGCCGGCCCGCTGCGCCCTCGCCGCGCTGCCATCACGGTTTGGCCGCTGGTCGGCTGAACCGCGCGAATCAAAATTCCCTGCGGAACCCCAGCCGGCTGCGTCACCACGTTGAGCAGACAGTACTGCCGCATTTGGTAAACGTAGATTGTCCCAGCAGGCCCATACAGCGCCGCATTAGTTTTGGTGCGGCGGCCGCCAAAGGCATGCGCCGCGCGGTCGGTCTGCCCCAGATACGCTTCAGTTTCAACAATTAGGCCCGCACACTCGCCGACTCGCAAGACCGCGCCCAAGAGCGCCTTAGCGGCGACCGGCGTGGCGGTGTGCGTGAGCCATTCATCCAGATTTTTTCTCATACTTGTTTATCTTAAACCACTCTTTCCATCAGGAAAAGGACAGCCCACAAAAGCCGGTATTGCCATGAAAAATGCCGATCATCGTTGATCGGCATTTTGGCTAGTTAAGCTTTTGTTTCGCCGCCGTGGGCAGCTTGTCCGCACTGATCAGACTCGGCCCTTCGACCACGCGTTTTTGCGAAATTTTGGCAGTGATGTACTGGCCTTGCGCAAACGGCATCGGGCCATCAGGTGCCTGCTTGGTTTCGTAGCCGAGCTGGCGAGTGTCGCCATTTTCGGTGACCCATGTCAGCGCGTAATCATAGTAGTAGTACTGCTGGCCGTTGACCTTGTAGTCTTTGCCGTTTTCGGTCGCCTTTTTCTTTGTGACCGCGGTCACTTTTGCGTAGGCCGGCGTAGTTTGATAGGTGGTGCGCCAGTAGTTGTAACCGAAAACGCCAACGACCACGATGAAGATGACCGCAATTATACCGATGATTTTTTTCATGATGAGGCCTCCTACTGCTTGGGACGTGTTTTTTTAAGGTGGTCAAACGCGGATTGGAGCTTGGCAAACCGGGTGGGTTCTTTTTCGCGGGCGTCCCGCACCATCTTGGCAAAATCATAGGACTGGGGCAGCTCGGGTGTGTCAGGTTTCTTTTTCTTAAACAGGGTCATGGGTTCCTCCTAATCCTCGGTCGGCACCGGCGCCGGCTTGTGGTAGGTCATGATGACGAACACGCCGATGAGCTGCAGAACGACCAGGTATAAGCTGTAGTTCGGCACTAAGACGTACGCCACAAAGGCCCAAATACAGAGCAGATTGCCCAGCATCAAGCGCGGGCGCCGCAGAGCCTTTAAGTATGCCAGCACGTGCAGGATCACGCCGATCACGCTCAGCCACCACCAGCGCGGCTCCCAGAGCATCATGAGCCGGCCCACCGCCGGAAAACTGAAGCCCGAGCGCATGGCGACCAGCCCCGCCCATAACAACACCAAGATTGAAAAGCCGGCATACAGCAGACTGTACAGCCCGATTAGCTTAATGACAGAAGGTTTCATGTTTGACCAATCCTTAGTAGAATACGTTCAGTATACGGGCCACGCGGCAAATCACAAATTCCGTGCCGGCCTATTTGCAAAAAACTAAACATTTGCTATACTGAATATCGTTCTGAAATAAGTTTACCACATGGAGAGTTGGCAGAGTGGTAATGCAACGGACTCGAAATCCGTCGAACCGGCTAATACCGGCGCACGAGTTCGAATCTCGTACTCTCCTTCATAAACGTTGATATATCAGCGTTCCGCGACCTTTCGGGGTTGCGGTTTTTTGTTGCTTTCAAACGCTTGTTTGGGTCGAAATCGGCCTTCCAGTACCAGTGCAGTACCAGTTCGAAAAATCAGACCGCCGTTCTTGGCGGCAAACGTGTTCGGAATTTCATGTGCTCAAACCTTTCTCTTAGAAGAATTTATCGAGGGCATCAGCTGTTTCGCGTTGCTTGTTGGGGAAAAGATGCCCGTAAGTGTCAATCGTTGTGACGATGCTGGCATGCCCCAGTCGTTCCTTTATGATCGTGTACTCTGTTTCTTGATCGATCAGCAAGGCGACGTGTGAGTGCCGGAAATCGTGAATCCGAATCTGCTTCATCGTGGGATCACGCTTGCAGATACGTTTGTAGCGCATGCGGATCGTGTGCTTGTTGCGGCGTATCAGCGTTGCTTGGAACATCGGCGTATCTTCGCTCCAGTCAAGGGCTAAGTCGTGCTTAAACAGTTCCTGTTGCTGTTCACGCCATTGCAGAAGCAAGGCGATCATGCCTTGGTTGAGGCTGATGCGGCGGTTGCTGGCCTTAGACTTTGGTGGCGTAATGATATCCACGCCGCCGCGTCGGAACACAGATTTGCTGACAGTCAGCTCTTTGCGTTTGAAGTCGAGATCCGACCAGTCTAGCGCGCAAAGTTCGCCGACCCGCAGGCCAGAGAAGAACAGTAGTGAGAACAACACATACCAGTCGAATTCCTCTGGCAGGTGAATCAGCTCGGTAAACGCGTGAAATTCATCAGGCGTGTAGAATTCCATTTTCTTGCGTTCGATTTTGAGCTTCTTTACGCCAATACAAGGATTTTCGACAATCACTTTCTCCTCAACGGCAACGTCGAGAATCAGCTTCAACTCAATCAAGGTCTTGTTGTTGGTGTTGTTGCTCAAATCGCGTTCTTCGGTGAGCCATTCTTGAAAGTCGCGTATATGCTCGCTAGTCAGGCGCTTAATATCGGCATTGACGAAGAATGTCTGGATATAGCGCTTGTACACGGCGCGTTGTGACTGCAAGTAGGACGGCTTAATATGGATCTTAACGCGGTTCACGTACCGCTCGAATAACTCGTCGAAGGTGACTGTTTCTTGATTGAACAGTCGGTCGACGCTAGTGCGCATCATCTCCTTTTCAACTTCGCGGGCAGCCGCCATTGAATGAATGCCTTGTTTCTTTTTGCGGCGGCGCCTGCCGGTGACGGGATCAGTGCCAAACGAGACACTGACAACATAGGTGCCATTAGGTGCTTGGGTAATGCTCATTTCATACCTCCAAATAATTGAAGGCACGCTTGCTTTGGTCGTTGACCATGATATACTTGGCTTGTCTAGGGCAAAGTATCGGGTGCGTGCAATCACGTCCATTCGTTGCTTTGTTTTTTTTCGTCTTCATGTTGCTCTTGTTCAAATACCTCCTTGAGTAACGTCTTCTGTTGCGGCGATAATTCAGCCTCGTTAATCATATCCGCGATCATGTCAGTACCATTGAGTGAATCGACTTGCTGAACCATTTTCAGACTGGGCGCGACTTGCTTGGTTAGCCAGTTCAGCACGCTGTCCATCGTGATTGGTTCTGGCCGCATTGCTAGTTTCAAGCGATTACGGTTATCGCCGATAAAAGTTTGCCAGTCTGGATCTAGTGGACAATCGGCTAATTTCTTTGAGCCTTGTGGCGTTACGACCCGCAAGTAATGGTTGATGATCCCGAAGACGACCGTTTCGGCGTCTTTGCAGGCCAGCAGTTCCTTCATGGCTTTTTGAGCACGCTGGTCGCGAAGTCGGACTTCAAACCGGTTGAGGATTGGAGAATCCTCTGGATAGTCGATTTTGTTTTTGAAATATTGCTCGATGTCCTTTTGATAGCCAATCATTTGCACCAAACTTTGCGGTGAACCGAATTGAACGGTTTTTCCGACGCGGCCTTTCTTAATGGTTTCGATTGCGCCTTTACTCTTGAACAAGCTCACTAGTTCTTCTTTTTCGACTTTTTGAATCAGGTGGGGAATGTCGATAATCCCGACGGTATCATTGATGGCGAAGTCAACCCGTTTGTAGATCCCAGTTAGGTCATCGCAGGCCTGAAAAAAGTCGAACCAAGTCAGCCCATCTCGGACAAGTACCGCCTCTAGTTGACGGCAACCAGAGCCGTGCATCTCAATCATTGTTCCCAGATAGGCATTCGGGCCGCCCACGCGGGTACTCATGATTGAAATATCGCCACGCTGAATCGTGTAGTCGAACCCATAAAATGCCTTTTCAGTTAAGGAGAAGAAGTCCCTGTTCATTGGAAACAGCTTCTTGAACACATACTCGGCGTCTTGCGTATTGAACCGCACCCGCACGTAATCGACTAAGATAAACATCGAATCACGATTGGTCAGGCCAAGGAGCGCGTGGCCTAGGCGTCGTTGCATTTCTTCTGTCAGTGCAGCGCGCCCATTTAACAGCCGATTGACATAGGAGCGCGTCATGCCTAATTGCGCCGCAAGTTGCGTTTGACTGATACCGGCATCAGTCATCTGTTGGCGAAATTCCACCAACCAGCCGTGTCCAGTATGATCACGGCCATTCATCATTGTTTTGTCCATTGCTCACCTCGTGTGCTCTGAGTTCGCCGTCTGCGAACAGCCGATTGCCGTGCGTAGCGGTGAATCGCTTGTGTTTTCTGCCTCGTTTCGGATTGTTGTTGTCATTTTGTGCCCCCCTGTTAGAATACGGGGGCTTGGGCGGCCGGCTAACGCCGACCGCCGCCGCTAGCGCTAGCGGCTTTCGCGCTGCACGCCGCGCGCGGCGGCGTGGTGTTACGTGACCATTGCCAGATCTTCAAATGGATTGAAGCCTAACAGACTGACGATGGCGTGGAGTGGGACTTGGCCGCACTTGCGGTTTGCATAGAAGCAATGACCGTCTGCAACCAGGTTCAGCTTGCATTGATGGATAATCTGTCCGGCTTTGTAACCGGAAAATCCTAGCTGCATGAGCATGTTCTTATCGACTAACATATAATCACCTCTTTTGGTTTGAATTTAACAGGTATGGGTTTATAATCTGCTATGGTTGTATCATACCATCCTCGAAGAAACTTATCAACCTTTTTGGGTAAGTTACAAACAGGTTTCGTTTAATTATTCCTTGACACTTTCAATGGGTTTCATTAAGCTTCAAGTAAGGCTACAAAAAGGAGAAATCAACTCATGTTCGGAAAAAGTGAAGAAGGTATCGACAAGAAGCTCGCTAGAAATATTAAGCGTATTCGTATGGAACGCGGCATGACGCAAAAAGACCTTGCTGATGCAATGGGTAGCATTGAGCAAAGCGTGTCTAAGTTTGAGCGGGCAATTTCGGCACCGTCTGCCAAAGCGATTATGCAGCTGTGTGAGGCGTTGCAAGTGACGCCTAACGACTTGTATCTCAACGATGCCGACTGGCGCAGCTGGCAGTCAGAGAAACTTGAACACCAAGACCATTCTGTTAACGGTTTGGTCGATCACGTCGAAATGGTTCAAAAGATGTTTGCGGAAGCAGAAATTGCCCGAAAATCCGGAGATAAGAAACTGGAACGTGCAACTTTGGATCAAATCATCCAGATGTACATGTGGACCAATGATCATTTCCGTGAAGTCGCGCACTTACTTGATCGGCGCTATGTGACCGAGTACCTCGACAAGATGGAAAAGGAAACTCGTGAATCGATCATCGACAGTCAAAAATAGCACTCTTGAGATTTCCAGTATATAATCTGATTTGCTATAACACGGTCACATATTTGTTAATCGGTTCAATATATGGTACAATCTAATTATGGAAAAGCCAAAGTTTAGACCTTACAAGCGGCCGAACGGCCACATGGAATTCATTGAATTTCTTGACTCGCTGCCCCTCAAGGAACGAGCAAAATTACAGTTAGCCATCCATACTACGGAAGAACTCGGCTTACAAGAAGCAGCTCAACGGTTGCTGGTCAAGAAACTCACAACCAATTTATATGAGTTGCGTTCGCGGCAAGGAAAAACCTATCAGCGCGGTTTGTATTTTCACGTATCTGGCAGTGATTATGTCATCACCCACGGCTTCTCGAAGAAGACAAACAAGACGCCACAGCGAGAAATTGATCATGCAATCGACCTACGAGCTGAGTTTTATCAAACCTACAAGGAGGAAGACGACAAATGAGTAAAGACATGCACGAATTCACGATGGAACACACCGGTGATCTCGACGCCTACTTCGCGGAAATGATGAAAGATTCCTCGTACCGTGAAGTCTACAATGAAGAAAAAAACAAAATGGCAAGTGCAATGGCGCTGCTCGAAGCGCGCGAGGAAGCTGGTTTATCCCAACAGAAGCTGGCGGACAAGTCCGGTGTTCCTAAGACAACAATCGTTCGTATTGAAAATGGTAACAACACTTCCATCGATACGTTAACCAAGCTTGCCAATGCGCTGGGTCGTCCGCTCAACCTGACGATTGGCCCAGCGAGCATGGCATAAAATCTAGTTTAATTTGATTGACGGCACCAACGTCATAAACTTACGATTACGGCGTCCCTGTTTGGCAGACGCTTGAGGCCAGGGATTAGGAGAGATGGTAAAACCATCTTGAGCATTCGCTGGTTTTTTTGCGCAGACAGTTCATCAGCAACATCAAACCAGAGTATTGGGGTATGGAAAATGGAAAAGAATGCATTATTACAGCGGGCACTAACGTTTCAAAAGAACTGGCTTCCCTTAGTGGAACAGGGACATGTGACCGAACGGCAGCATGATCGTGAATTTATGGCCGATTTTTATGAGGTTTTTGGAATCTCACGTTCCGTTAGTCGTGCTGGATATGAATGGCGAGTAAAAATTGACGGACACGATAAGCGGATTGACTCGCTACTACCAAAACTGCTGATTATTGAAATGGAATCTCAAGGCGTGAAGATTGTCGACAATCCTAATGCTGGATACGAACAAGCAGCCCACTATGCATACGCGCTCGACGATGCGAACAAGCCCAAGTACATTTTGGCGTGTGATTTTGAACACTTTTATTTACGTGATCCAGCGACAAAGGATGTTTGGACGACGACACTGCAAGACTTTGTCAAAGACATTGATGAGTTCTCATTCCTGCTTGGCTATGAACAGAAGCTGCAAGAAGACCAAGCTGTCGTCAATGCAAAAGCCGCTGGTAAAATCTCAACAATCTACAGGCATATCTTGGATGTTGGAGTTCAGCCTAACGCGGCTAGTCTGCTGATGACTCGAATTGTTTTCTGCCTCTTTGCTGACGATACCAGCATCTTTGAACGTAACGGTGTCTTTCAGGAATTTTTAGAGAACACAGCCGAAGACGGTAGCGATTTGCTATCGAAGTTGACGGTATTATTCCGCCAGCTTAATACTAGTGACCACGATTGGATTGGCCAGAAGCGTGAGTTTGGATACATCAATGGTGGTTTGTTTGCGTTAGACATTGCTAAATTCACAACTGATTTAGGACTTACATTTAACGCAGATGTTCGTCAATCGCTGATTGATGCCTCGCATCAAGACTGGTCAGTTATTAGCCCTGTTATCTTTGGCTCAATGTTTGAGGGTGCATTGGATCCAGAGAAACGACATGACCTAGGCGCACACTTTACCTCGGAGAAGAATATTCTTAAGGTTATCGACTCATTGTTCATGGACGATCTCCGACATGAGTTTGATGTAGCCCGCCACACATCTAACGCGGGTGGCGCACGAACTAAGGCATTGAATCGGCTACACTCAAAAATTCTCGACCTAAAGTTCTTGGATCCAGCCTGTGGATCAGGTAACTTTCTAATCGTTGCATACCGTGAACTAAGACGACTTGAACATGAAATTCTTGACGCACTAATCAAGGATCAGGTTCAAGGTGGTATGCAGCTATCATTTGACTTTGTCACAACGAACATAAAAGTCGAAGTAAGCCAGTTTTATGGTATTGAAATTCAAGCTTACGCCGTTTCTATTGCCAGAGTTGGAATGTGGTTGATGGATCATCTCATGAATGTTGAAGCGAGTGAACTTTTTGGAGAACTAGTACGCCGCATACCGCTTCATGCCGGTGCCAACATCATTAGGGCCGATTCTTTAACCAATGATTGGTTTGAAGTATTCTCACAAAAAGGTATAGAGCTTCACATGAAGCCACTCTACCCTAATGAGTTGGACTTTATTTTTGGTAATCCTCCGTTCCTCGGCTATACTCTTGAGTCAGCTGATCAGAAAAAGTCACACGAAGTCGCAACTAAATCTATTAAAGGGTACAAAAAGCTTGATTTTGCAAGTGGCTGGTTTATTAAGTCCGCATCAGCAATGCAAGCTAACCCTAATATTCAAGCAGCATTGGTTGCGACAAATTCAATTAGTCAAGGCGAACAAGCCACAATCTTGTGGAAAGCATTATTCGCACAAGGAATTAACATCAATTTTGCTCATCAAACTTTCAAATGGGATAACAATGGTGCTGCGGTGCATGTTGTTATCATCGGATTTAGGAAGTCAACAGTAGATGATTCACATCTGTTCACTTATGAATCTATCAATTCGGATCCAGTCGAGAAAATAGTTCCACACATTAATCAGTATCTGCTCAACCTTCCTCAAACAATCATCGAGGCTAGTAGGATTCAGCTATCTGGTCTCCCAGAGATGACGAAAGGTAGTTCACCCACTGATGATGGAAATTTTATTATAACTCAGGAAGAAGAACAACAACTTACTCAAGTGTGTGCGGATAGCTCTCGCTATATTTTTGACTACTACGGTGCTAAGGATTTTTTGCACAACACACCGCGGCGAATTCTGTACCTCAAAGGTGCACCTCTCTCGGTTCTTGCGACTCCACTAATTAAATCTAGGCTGGAACGAATTAGAGAGTTTCGGAAGAAAAGCTCTAAAAAAAGCACAATAGCTTTGTCAAACTACCCGGCTCAATTTGATGAAGACAGAGTTGACCTTGGGCCACTTATGGCAATTCCCCGTGTTTCTTCAATACAAAGAGAGTATGTTCCCATGGGTTATTTTACAGGCAACGTCATCATGGCAGATGCCACTTTTCAACTACCCAATGCTAGTCTAGCAATATTTGCGTTGCTGGAATCCAAAATGCATACAGCGTGGCTTCGGATGGTTGGAGGAAGATTAAAGAGTGATTTTCGGTATTCGAACACGTTGGTTTATAATACGTTTCCAATACCGCCACTTAATGCTCATGAACGAGGATATCTGGACAGATACGCACAGCTTATCTTAGCTGCTCGTGATGAGAATAGTTCAAACGAGACAAGTTTGGCCTCTCTCTACGATCCTGTTATCATGCCTGCTACTTTGAGAAAAGCACACATGAGAAATGATAAGTTCGTTGATTCCATTTATGGATTATCGGACCCATCGGAAGAAGATCGAGTGGCCAAGCTGGTTGAGTTGTACCAGACTATATTTAGTAGTGATAAAAGCCCGATAAAAAAGTAATAACTGTTCCACGATAATTGTTCGAGCAAACTCAAATAAATGTTACTCCACCACAAAACGCACGCCCAAACCAAAATGGTAATAAGTTGCCATTTTGGTTTGGGCGTGTTATTATTTGGTTTGTACTTGAAGAGGAGGAATTCACAATGAGCACAAAACTAGGCGAGAACATACTTACCTACGCCAATGCGCTAAATTTATCCCAGAAAGAGTTAGCTACAATGATCGGCGTAACGGACACAACCATGTCACGGTACATCAATGGTACTCGAGAGCCTAAGATTGAGGTTCTTTCAAATCTTGCGACGGCATTACGAACCACAGTTGATGAGTTGATTGGACAGCAAAACACAAATAATGACGACGATGAGTACCCTCAACTCAAGCGATTGATTGCGCGCAACAGCAAGAGCTTATCTATGGCAAAAAAAAGAGAGCTCATCAATGCGTTGCTGTCTGAGGAGGAGTGATCATCATGGGAGTACGGCTTCCAAATTCAAGATATGAAGAACTTAAAGAAATTGGCGCGGATATTATCGAAGACGCAGACATTTCTGAGTATCCATTTGACGTATTCGCAGTTGCAGATAAGTTAGACATTAAGGTAATTGCGTATCAGTCCTTACCCGAGAAAGCAGCTAAACGGTGCTTTGATGCGAGTGAGGATGGGTTCTCAGGTCTGTTCACAATAGATGGTAGATCAGAATGGAGAATTTATTACAATGCCGCAATGAGTGAAGAACGAATTCGATTCACGATTATGCATGAGATTGGTCATATTTCTGCTGATCATATGGATGGCAATGAAGTAGAAGAATCCGAAGCAAACTTCCTTGCAAGTTTTGTTTTAGCACCACCTTGTATCATTCACAAGACAACAGTTGAGGACTATATCGATTTAGCAAACGAGTTCGATGTGAGCCTTGACATGGCATACTACCACATTGATTCATACAACAAGTGGCTTCGGTTTTCCGGCCCAAACTATACAGAATATGAGAAGCGTATTCTGGCAGTTTATGAAGCGGGTCTTCTATTGAACCACAGTTTTCATGAAAGTGCATAGAAAAAGCCCGCGTATGATATACAACGAGCCCTCAGCAAGCTAAGTATATCATACTCCCGCTTTGAGTTGCCTTTCAAATTCAAACAGGAGGATATTTAATGCAAACAGAAGATTTTTTTCGTAGGCAGCCAAGTTGCAAGGTGATAAACGGTGAACTGGCAATAATCTATCAGAAAGACTACCTGCAAGTTCCAATGATTCAAAAGCAAGCAGTCGACCTTTCAAATTTTCAGTATTTAGGTTTTCAAAACTTGCGCAGTCTTGATGTCCGGTCTCCACAGCAAAAAACGGTTGGGTACTTTTTGCACGATAGCAAATTCGAGTGCGTATGCAAACGCCCTTGGAGGTACACCGATCGGATCAGACAGTACAAGCAGACTCTTTCTCCTGATGTTAGTTGCTATGCGGATATGACTATGGATGAGCAATGGTACGGGGTAGTCCTTAATCGTGCGGTTGGTGCATATTGGCAGGAACAAGGCATAAGAGTCATCCCCACAATCGCATGGGGCAAGTCTGACAGTTATAAATTTTGTTTTTCAGGAGTCGAGCAAGGTAGCGTTGTTGCAGTCTCGACGATTGGAACTGCTCACTCCCACTCCGACTTCGTTGATGGGTTTCGAGAAATGTGCAGACGAATCAAGCCAAGTACCGTCATTTGTTATTGTACGCCATATCCTGAAATGTATAAGTACGCTAGCATCATTGTGGTCGAGCATGAGGGTGTGAAGGCGAAACGAGCCGCTAAGGTCCGCTCCTTGCCAGGTCAACTTTCATTATTCGACTTGCCTATCGAACAAAAGGAGGCAGTCTAATGGGAGGGCGCGGTGCATCAAGTGGAATTTCTGCTAAGGGCGTTCAGTATGGCAATGAATTTTCAACAATATTGGCAGTCGATAACATCAAATTTGTAAAATCGACGCTGTCTCGAAATGCTAGGATTCCAATCGAGACCATGTCAGCATTTGAAAATCGGGTATATGTGACGGTGGCTGCGAATGAAAAATTGAAATCGATTGTATTTTACGCAAAAGATGGTGGTATTCGACGCCAGATAGATTTGGACCACAAACATATGGGACAAATACCACACGTACACGAAGGTGATGTCACTAGTCACCATAAAAAATTCCAAATCAAGTTGACGCGTTCAGATCAAATGTATATCAACAAGGTGAGACGAATCTGGAAGGAGTATCGAGATGAATAAAGCTGATGAACCGCGTGATTGGGTTGACGATCTGTCGAAGGATTTATTTCTTGACTTTCTAGATGAGAATCAAGTGTTGTACTTTACCTACAAAAATCACGATTACCTTATCGAAATGTACACCGACGGCATGCTCATCGCTGATCCATATCCGTACTATGAAGATGGTGGTTGGCCGGACCACAAAGATTTCCAATACCCGATGAGCTTCACGGCCAAAACAGTGGATGAGTTTTTGAAATTACCCTTCTTGGATGGCAAAACGATATTGGAACAGTGGGACAATATTCGCTTCTGGAATTACTAGCCGGTGAAGCGGGCCAACTAAAAAAGGCCGCCAACCAGTGACGACCAACCAAGTATATTTGCGTGCCAATTCAGTACCACTTCATCCAAATTCGACCGATTTCAACCGTTTCAATCGCACTAAGAATGCTGTTAAATCAGCAATTCGACGTCATTCAAGCCGTCAGATTACAACTCGAAATCCGTCGAACCGGTTCACACCGGCGCGCAGGTTCAAATCCTGTACTCTCCTGAGAAAACATTGATATATCAACGTTTGGCAGCCTTCTTGGTTGCTTTTTTTATATCTGTCAATTTTTTTGTAATCGAATAATTTCCCGGTGATGTGCGCCTTGCCACTAAAATCATGCAACCAACTCGGTAAGTCAACGCGTTGTTGCCCGATTCATCCCAGCCACTGATCAACGAGGTGACGTGATGGTCAACTTTGCCAGCACCTGGGCCAACAGCTCTTCAGTATAGGCGCGGTTTTCCGCCAAAATATAAGTCGTCGCCTCAGCCAGACTCGCGGTTGGGGCGGCTTTTTGCCACTGCGCGAGCCGTGTTTGAATCTGGGTTTCGGTAAACTGGTCTGAAACCACCGTATCCGCGGCATCGGCAATCAAGGCACGTAATTCTTTTTCGGTCATCAGTATCCCCTCCTTAAAGCATTATACCCAACCTGGTCCGGCCACGGCGCCGCAGTTCGGCCGACCGCGTGCAGGCCAATCAAGAACAACTAGTTAACTTATTCAAATAATAACGGGTATTTTTTTATTATAGGTACGTAATTATATTGATTATTAGTTTTTTGAGTGATAACATCTTACTTGTAAGTTAATTCGCAAGCTAAGGGGGCATCACCATGCAAACCAAAGACTATGTTCAGTGCGTCAATCAAGAACTTGAACGTTTACTCGTTTTTGAAACCGTTTTCAAGGAATACGCACACACTTGCCACAACATCGAAAAGGGCAACTGCCTTGCCAGCGAAAGCTTTGAGCGCGTGCACCTTTACTTCACCAAGAATATCATCCGCTTCGACCGCTTCGTCGATCAGTGCGCTGCCGTGCCTGCCCCTTCAGGGTACGAACGGTTCAACCAATTATTAGTCAACGGGCTGAAAGGAATTCGTGAAGCGGTGATCGAAATGCTTGACGCAATTCAACCGGATCACGTCGATCACAGCCAATTCTCCACTGCGCTGGCGCAGCAGCAAGCGGCCCGCAAACAGATCAACACCGCATTTGAAGAAATTAATGTGCCTGCTTTCTAAACCCCGCACTAAAACCCCGGACTAAAAACCCGTACAAAAACCCTGCTGCGGCGTTCCCCAAAAGCCGCCGTCAGCGCGAAAAGCGTCCAGCCAAAAAGGCTGGGCGCTTTTTCGTCAGATCTGGCCACTGGCAATTAATGCTGATGGCCTTCCTCGGGCAGCAGGATAGTCTGATTTTCGCCATCGTCGTAGGCCATCACGGTTTCCGGAAAGCTGGCATCGTAGTCAAACGGCAGGTCGATCGCGACCTGCGTGTCACTGTTTTTCTCCGAAAACGCCACGGTCAGCTTGCCTTTCGTGTTAAGCAAATCGAACCGCAGCAAGTTGCCCAGCGGCACGACGCCTGTCAAGTCCTGATCGATGATCATCCAAATTGAATCGATGATCTCACCAGGCAGCTTGGCAATAACGCCATAGGTGGCAAAGCGACTGTGATTGGCTGAAAACATGTTATTCCTCCTGTTCCTCAGGGCTGGTGATCGCGGCAAAAGTCGCGTCAACCACTTTGGCTAAGGCCTTAGGCGCAATGCCCACAGACCGGCCGATTTTTCCCGAGCTGACGATGATTTCCGGCTCCTTCAGCGCCTCTTCACCGATGAAAATCGGATAGTTGTGCCGCGCGTGAATGCCGATTGGGGTGTTGGCGCCGTGCTCATAACCGGTGGTTTTGACCAGGTCCTTGAGTGGCACCATGCCGACCTTCTTGTTGCCAGACGCCTTGGCTAACTTCTTGTAGTCAACGTGCATGTCCAGCGGCACCACCGCGACCAGCGGCCCCGTTTTGTTTCCGGTCAGCGCCAAGGTCTTGTAGATGCGATGCTCAGGCACAGCCAGGTGATCGACACTCAGCTGCGCCACATCCCCGGCTTCGTGAGTCGGAAATTCGTATTGGGTGTACGCGACGTTTTGCTTGTCCAGCATTTTCTCGACCAGCGTCTTGTCGTCTTTTTTCTTCTTACTCATGGCCTGCCTCCGGTTCCATTGTAACGATTTAAGCCGGGCAATAAAAGTAATCGCCCATCGAAAAAAGAGCACGATTGCTCGCACCCTTTCGTCAAGTTATGCCCCTTTGTAGGTCGTCAGGGTCATCATGTCATACCCCTTCAACTTGTCGCGGCCGTGCAGGTCTTCAAGCTCAACGATGAAGGCCGTGCCGACGACAATGCCGCCCAGCTTTTCCACCAAGGCGATGGTGGCAGAAATCGTGCCGCCAGTGGCAAGCAGGTCGTCCACGACCAGCACCCGCTGGCCGGGCTTCACTGCGTCCTTATGCAGGTACAAAGTCTCGCTGCCGTACTCCAGGTCGTACGAGGCGCTGACCGTTGGCCGCGGCAGCTTGCCCTTTTTGCGAGCCGGGGCAAAGCCGACCCCGAGTTTGTAGGCCACTGGACAGCCGACGATGAAGCCCCGGGCCTCAGGACCCACGACCATTTCCACCTGCTTATCCTTGGCGTAGGCGACCAGTTCGTCAGTCGCGGCAGCATAGGCCTTGCCATCCGCCATCAGCGGTGAGATGTCACGGTAGATGATGCCCGGCTCCGGGAAGTCAGGCACGCTTGCGATGTAATCTTTATAGTTGATCGTCATTGATGCGTTTTCCTCATTTCTGTGCCGTCAGCCAATCTTCAAGCGCGGGCCGCGCGGCTGTTTGCAGCCGGTGCGCCAGCTGCAGAAAAGCGCTCTGCCGCTGGTAGGCGCTGCTTTCCTGCAGGGCCTTTTTCTCCGGATGCGCGGTGACGGTAATTTGGGACCCATCTATTCTAACAAATCCCAACTCAAAAAACACCTGCACGGCTAAAATCACTTGCCGGATCGTCAGGTGCACCTGCTTGGCCGCAAAGCCCAGCTGGTGCTTATCAAAGCCGGGATGAGCGGCCAGAAAATGCAGCACACTGCCAAATTCCTGCCGGTTCGGGACGGCCACCAGTTCCGCGGCCGGGGCAGTGAAAACCACGCGGACCGGCAGCGCGATATGCGCTAACAGCTTGCGCAAGCTCGCCTCATCAGGCGGCAAATCAACCAGCACGGCATTGGCCAGCGGGTTTGTCACCGCGTCGGCCATCACCACCGGCCCACCGAACATGAAGGCAGACGTCATTGCCTGTTTGCGCTTGGCGTCGAAAAACACGTAGTTGTACGCGCCGCGGAATTGCTCCGCGCTGGCCTGAGGCAGCCGCATATCGATGACATTCGGCTGCTTGAGCTCCCAGTCCACCAGCCGCAGCTGCAAGCTCGTCCGGTTCTGCCAGGTGTTCTCATCCATCCGCAGCGCCAGCTTGACCTGACTGGCCGCGGCCAAGGCAGGCGCGTCCGCCCCGCGGTTAAACGCGACCACTTTCTGGCCATCCGCGGTGAACCGCAGATGCGCGTTGGTTTTGCCCATTTGCTGAATGTCGCCCACCTGTTGCGGTACATAGGCAAAGGTCGGCTCCTCGTTGCCCGGGCCAAACGGTGCCAGCTTGCGCATGAGGTGATAATGATCAAGGCTGATATCGGCTGCTGTCAGCCGGCCGCTGATCGTCAGTGGCGGCTTCTCGGCCCCTTTCAGTTCAACTGCTGCGGCCTGCTCCATCGCGGCGTGCAGCGCCGGAATGTTGGCCACCGGCACCGTGAGCCCAGCTGCCATCGCGTGCCCACCGAAGTGAGTCATCTCGTCGCGCGCGGCATCCAGTGCCTTAAACAGGTTATAGGCGGGCACGGACCGCCCCGAGCCTTTCGCGGTTTGACCGTCCTTGGCGATATTGAGCACCAACGTTGGTTTCCCGGTGGCCTCCACAATGTGGGACGCGACGATGCCCAGCACCCCTTCGTGCCAGCCGGCATGGGCGATGATCAAGGTCTTTTGCGCTTGGTTCTCAGGGCTTTCGGCGATGGCCATCGCCTCTTGAACAATTTTGGCGACCAAGGCTTGCCGCTTCTGGTTAAGCGTATTGACGTTTTCGGCGAGTTTTTCGGCCTCATCGTCATCAAAAGTGGTCAGCAGTGTGACCCCGGGATTGGCGTCGCCTAGCCGGCCCAAGGCATTGAGCCGCGGGCCGATGCCAAAGCCAATCGCGGTCTCGTCGACCTTGGCCGGGTCCAGGTCCGCAACTTTAATCAGGGCGTTGATACCCGGGCGCTGCTGCTGATGGATCAGCTGCAGGCCCATCTGCACGATCAGCCGGTTTTCACCGGTCATGCTGACAATATCGGCAACGGTTCCCAAGGCCGCCAAGTCAAGGCAGTCGGTCGCCGGCTCCCCGAGCAAAGCACTGGCCACTTTGAACGCGACCCCGGCGCCTGAAAGATCATTGAACGGGTAGTGGCCATCCGGATGACGCGGGTGAACCACCGCCACGGCCTTGGGCAGCACCTTGGGCAGTTCGTGGTGATCCGTCACGACCACATCCATGCCCGCGGCCATCGCCTGATCAATGACGGCCGCGCCGCCGACCCCATTGTCCACAGTGACCACCAGTTCGGTCCCATTTTTGCGCAAATAGTCGTAAACAGCCTGATTTGGTCCGTAACCGTCGGTGAAGCGGTCAGGAATGAAAGTCTCGACGTTATCGGCCCCCAGCGAGTTTTCCAGCGTGTCCTTCATGATCGAGGTCGCGGTCAGGCCGTCCACATCATAATCCCCGTAGATGGTGATTTTTTCCTGCCGGGTGATCGCCAACTTGATGCGATCGACCGCCTTTTGCATGTCATGGAGCGCAAAGGGATCGTGCAAGCGGCTCAGATCCGGGGTGCAGAAGGCCTCATAGGCGGCCTGATTGGTGATGCCGCGCTGGATCAACAGCCGCGCCAAAAATGGCGGGACGCTCAGTGCTTCTGCCACCTGCTGGATCTGGTCCGAACTGGGTTGTGCGGCTTCCTGCCAAAGGTAATGTGCCATCGTCGTCTTCCTTTCTAACCGCAATAGTATATCAGACTTTCGCCGCCCCTGCCCTCGAGATTATGGAAGCCGCCGATGAAAGCGTGGTATAATGACATTGTTATAAGAATCTCAGCCCAACTTCGATCAGCGACTGAAACGAAATGGAGAGAAACATTATGGCAGAAGACACAGTAAAAAAGGCAACGAAGATCGTGGTCGACATCCCCGATGAGGATGTCGCAACCGCTGAAAAAGCGATGAACGATCAGGGATTTGTCACCCCTAAGGAGCTCCCACGGTTGATGGATATCGACTATTCGCGTTCCCTCGCAGCTGCCTTGACCAAAGCCCGCGAAGGCAAGACCGAGGAAGGCTACATCTACAGCGAGGAATTTGACTTTGCTGGCGGTGAGATCGAGAACATTATCTGGAACATGGACAAGATCAAGAACCGCGACGATGCTAAGCGCACCCTTGCCGATCACATGGGGCTCACCATGCCGACCGAGACGCTGTCAAAAGCCGACAAGGAAACCTTCTAAAGTTCAACGATTCAGCGTCTGCCAGCGTTGGCAGGCGCTTTTTTTAGGGAGTCAGCAATGAATGAAAACGACCAATTTTTCCAGCGCGCGATTGAAGCCGGCGTCATTCCGGCTGGCACTATGCTGACCAGCGCCTACACCATGGGCGGCAGTCAAGAAGAACAAGACGACCTGGCTGCGCTTGTGCTTGCAGGGACGAAAACTGCGACCAGCAGCGGCTTCGAAATTTACGCGCAGGCACACGAGCCCCTGCCGCAAGCAGGCAATTTCGACATTATCCAAAACAGCCGCGGCGAACCCGTGGCCCTGATTGCCACGGATCATGTCGAGATCCGCTCCTTTGCCAGCGTGGATGAAACGCACGCCTTTCGCGAAGGCGAAGGCGATCGCAGCCTAGCATACTGGCGGAAAGTGCACTTGCCCTTTTTCACCAAAGACTATCAGGAAGCCGGCCTGACCTTTGACCCGGCGCGGTCGATGGTGGTGCTGGAATCGTTTCATGTGATCTACTCGCACTGAGCCACCCCAGACGTAAAGGACCAGAACCGACAAGCGTTGCAAAATTTGCCGGTCCTGGTCCTTTTATATGAAACAGAACTTGATTTTGAGTACACCAAATACACCTACTCGAAATCTCAAAAAAATACAGGTATACTA
>NZ_RHOL01000010.1 GCF_003946465.1 Lacticaseibacillus hegangensis
TAGTACTAACAAGAATAGGTCTTCATGGCCTTTTTGGTCTAGTCGTCAGGGTGTTGCACTTGAATTGTAAACTGGGGCACTTTAATTAAGTTATATTGTACCATAACAAGTCATGGAATAATTCTTTTGAGGAGGTCGCCAGATGCAAACAATTACTAAAATTTCTGCCCAGAAACGCCGTGGCAGGTACAATATTTTCCTCGACGGCAAGTATGCGTTTGCCGTCAGCGAAGGCACTCTGGTCAAGTATCGGCTGATCAAGGGGCTGACGCTGGAACCGGAGGCGGTCAAGGCTGTGCAGGCGGCTGAGGTGGCGGCTGTTGCCAATGCCACAGCGCTGAATTTCATCAGCCACCAGCCGCGAACAGTCCACGAGGTTCGCGACCGGCTGCGGCAAGACGAGGTCCCCGAGGAAGTGATCAAGCAGGTCACCGATCACCTCAAGGCAATCAAGCTGCTGGACGACGCGCAATACGCGGATATTTTGGTGCGCGACAACCTTTCGATGGGTGAGCGCGGGCCGCGTCAGGTCGAAGCCCGATTGCGCGAAAAAGGCGTGCATCCCGATGTGGCAGCCCAGGCGGTGGCCGGCGTGACCGCCGAGCAGTGGCGCACGGTGGCCGATCGCGTCGCCAAAAAGGCGGCCCGCCGCACACAGCACAAACCGTTCAAGGACCAGCAGAACAAGATTCGCCAGGCGTTGATGCAAAAAGGGTTTGACGGGCCCCTGGCCAGCGAAGCACTGGCGGCCCTGGCACTGGAACCCGACGCTGAGCAGGAAACTGACCTGTTGACGCGCGAGGCGGAAAAGCAGTGGCGCCTCAAGCGCAAGTATACCGGCTATGATCGGCGCAACCGGGTCAAGCAGGCGCTGGTGCGCAAGGGGTTTGATTACGATGCCATCGATGCCGTGATCGCGCGACTTGAAGCGGAGGCTTAGGGCGCTAGCTGCAGCTTGTCCTTTCTGTTATACTTGAAAAGACAAAAAGATAATGCTGAAAGCTGGATAACCAATGCGAATCCCTAAGGAAGGCGATTATGTCGCCATTCAGAGCTACAAGCACGATGGGAGCTTGCACCGGACATGGCGGGACACCATGGTCCTTAAGACCAGCGAAGACGCAATTATCGGTTGTAACGATCACACTTTGGTGACCGAATCCGATGGCAGACGATGGCTGACTCGTGAGCCGGCGATCGTGTATTTTCATAAACATTACTGGTTCAACGTGATCGCAATGATCAGAGAAGGCGGCGTGTCGTACTACTGCAACCTCGCCAGTCCCTCCGTGTTGGATCAGGAAGCGCTGAAATATATCGACTACGACTTGGATGTGAAGGTCTTCCCGGATGGGGAGAAGCGCCTGCTCGACGTCGATGAATACGAGGCACACAGCCGCAAATGGCAATACCCGCAAACTACTGACCGCATCTTGAAGGCCAACGTGCGCGTGCTTGTCGATTGGATCAACCATGGCAAAGGGCCGTTTTCAGCGGCTTATGTGGATTTATGGTACAACCGGTACTTGCAACTGTCTCACCGGGTGTAAGCTTCGGCGCGAGGAACACTCGCGCTGTTTTTGTAAGGTGCGAGGACCAGTGCACTTAGCACGATGGCTAGCTTGGACTGCCCTGGCGGCCGCGGAGCGGGCGTTAGGGCAGTCCTTGCTAGACATTCGCGCGTTGCTGGTCCGAGCCTGATTAAGGTGTGACGACTGACGGTCTTAGCGTAATGGCTAGCTTGGCCCGACCCGTTCCCGCGAAGCGGGGGCGGGGTGGGCCTGGCTAGACACTTGCGCGTTGTCAGTCGGAACCCGATTAAGCGCGGCCTAGCCCGCGCCTCGTGATGGAGGAAAAAACATGACAGAATTGATCGATCAACCGGCTGGTCAGTTTATCGGCCGGGTGTACACTGCTGAAAGCAGCGACCAGATGGGCACCTTTTACCCGGCCTGGCAGGACTTTGAAGGGGCCGGCTACTTTGACCAGTTGGACGCTTTGTGTGAGCAGCCCAACCGAACCTACCTAGTCGTGTTTTCGCCGTACGGCAATTTTCAGTACTGGATCGGCAGTCTGACGCCAGTGGGTGTGACGGCGCCGGAAGGGCTTGAAGCAGTGACGCTGCCGGCCGGGACCGTGGGTAAGGCGGAAGGTCCGGTCAACGGTGTTCTCAATCAGCTGCCGGTGCAGACCACGGTGGCCAAAGGGTTTGAGATGCTGGAAAAAGCCGGCTACACGATCCCCGAACACATTGGCCAAACGGACAATCCATATTACCTGGAGTCGTATCCGATCGTTGACGGCAAGGTGGACAAGGTTCGGTACCTGCTATATATCAGCAAGGACCAAATGGAGGGCTACGATGAGTTCGATTGATCATGACAGAATGGTTGCTGGGCGGCTGTACGATGCCAGCGCCGAGGACTTGCACAAGGCACGCATGCGCACCCGGCTGCTGACCGAATCATATAACCGCACCAGTGTCGCCGACCAAATTGGCCGGCGGACGATTCTGCGGCAGCTGTTTAAAGCCTTTGGCGAAGGCGGCTACATCGAGCCGCGCCTGCAGGTCGACTACGGCAGCCACATCACCATCGGCAAAAACTTTTACGCGAATTACGATCCCATTTTGCTGGACGTGGCGCCGATCACCATCGGCGACAACGTGATGCTGGGGCCGCGCGTGAGTCTGCTGACCCCGACGCACCCGATTGATGCCGGCGTGCGTAACTCAGGGCTTGAGTACGCCAAGCCAATCACGATCGGTGACAATGTCTGGTTCGGCGGGGGCTGCATTGTGCTGCCCGGCGTGACCATCGGCAGCAACGTGGTCGTCGGCGCCGGGGCCGTGGTGACGAAGGACGTCCCTGATGCCGTGGTTGTCGTGGGCAATCCGGCCCAGGTTCTGCGGCCAATCACCGCAGCTGATGCGCAGTTTTGGCAGGCCAAGCAGCAGGCTTACCTGGCAGACATGAAGACGCTGGATCAGGCCGAATAGTCCGGTATGGGGAGGTGCACTGATGCCCAAAAATCGGCTCGAAGCGTTTACCGATGGCGTGATCGCCATCATCATCACGATCATGGTCTTGGAATTGCACGCCCCAAGCGCTGGCAGCTGGGCCGCGCTGTGGCAGATGCGCGGCATTTTTGCGATTTACTTCGTGTCGTTCTTCACGCTGGCGGTTTATTGGAACAATCACCATCACCTGTTCCTGCTGGTCAAGCGGATCAACGGGCGTGTCCTGTGGGCCAACATCCTGTTCCTTTTTGCGGCCTCGTTTTTCCCGTTTGCGACTGACTGGGTGGGTGCCACTCACGTGCTGGCACGCGCACCGGAGATGACTTACGGGTTCGTGGTGCTGGCCACCGATGTCACGTACTGGCTGCTGATTCAGATGCTGATCCGGGCCGACCGCCACAATGCGGCACTCAAAGACTTGCTCGGGCAGGGCTACTACAAACCGATCGTCACGATTGGCGGTAATGTGATCGCAATCTTGGCGGCGTTCATCTGGCCAAGTTTGACCATTATCATTGATGTGCTGCTGCTGCTCCTGTGGGTACGTCCCGAGCGCCGCATCGAGCACCATGTGCATCAAACCCGCGTTTTGCCCAACGAAAAAGGTCGCCAGTAAAAAATGGCGACCTTTTTCGTGTGTTTAAGCAAAAATGCGGTGCATCTCGCGGTGGCGAATGCCGGCGTCCAGAAACTCGGGCCGTTCGGTGAGCGTGTAGCCCAGCGTTTTGTAAAACCCGACCGCCTGGACCTGGGCGCCCAGCCGCAGCTCGCGGGCGCCATGGGCCTCGGCGTAATCGGCGAGGTGCTCGAGCAAAGCTTTGCCGACGCCGTGATGACGGTACGGGGCCAGGACGGCGACGCGCTGCACACGGTAGCCGTAATCGGCCGGCAGCAGGCGCGCGGTGGCCACGGCCAGGCCGTCATCGTAAGCGACAAAGTACGTGGCCTTGGCCTCGTCTTGGTCGACCTCGCGTTCAGGGGACACGTGCTGCTCCTTGACGAAGACGGTGGTGCGAATGGCCAGCGCGTCTTGGTAAATTGCGCTGTTGGTATCGGTGCTAACTTTGAATTCCATCTTCAGTATCGACTTCCTGTTTTGGTTTATAGGGTAATGCGTGTATTATAGACCATACCGAAAGAAGGTGTGAATAGTGTTTCAGAAAATCCGTGAATCTAAACTCATGTTCTGGTCGCTTGAAGCCTTAATCATCGTGGCTTTGATCATCGGGCTGACGAACCTGAGCTTTTTGTTCAAACCGATCGCGACGTTTTTCTCGACATTATTGATTCCGTTCATCGCGGCCGGCTTTTTGTTCTACCTGTTTAATCCGCTGGTCAACTGGCTGGGCAAGCTGAAGCTGCCGCGGCCGGCCGCCATTGCGCTGATTTTTGTGGTAGTGCTGGCGCTGCTGGGGTTTCTGGTGGCGACCATCATTCCCAACCTGATCGACCAGGTCACGCAACTGATCTCCGGGTTGCCCGGCTTTGTCCGCGAACTGCGCGACGACTTGACTCAGCTGTCGCATTACCGCTGGTACCAGAAGTTTGGGGTGGCTAAGCTGGTCAGCAAGATGCAGGTCGAACCGGCGAAAATCTTGCAGAACGTGCTGGGCGACTTTTCGGCGGGCGTGCCCGGCCTGATTGGCTCCGTCGCGTCGGTCGTGATCGGCGCAATCACCATCCCTGTGCTGCTGTTTTACATGCTGAAGGACGGGAACCGCTTCGTGCCGGCAGTGCAGCGGCTTTTGCCGGACCGCTACGGCGAGGAGATTCAAACCGTTTTCACCCGAATGAACCAGACACTGTCGCATTACATTGCGGGGCAGGCTATTGAGTGTCTGTTCGTCGGCACGTTCACCTTCATCGGTTATTTGATTATCGGCATGCCTTACGCGTTTCTGCTCGGGTTCGTAGCCGGCGTTGTCACCATCATTCCGTACCTCGGCCCGTACATCGGGATCGCCCCGGCGCTGTTGATTGCCCTGACCGTCGGCTGGGGCAAGGTCGCCTTGGTGATCGTGGTGGTGCTGATCGTACAGCAAACCGATGGGAACCTGATTTACCCGAACGTGATCGGTCGCAGTCTCAATATCCATCCGCTGACCATCATTGTGCTTCTGCTGGTGGCGGGCAACATCTGGGGCATTTTAGGCACCATTTTGGCGGTACCGGTTTACGCGGTGATCAAAACGGTGCTGACCTATGCGCTGGAGCTTTACCGATTCCACCGCAACCAGGCGGCCCAAGAGCCGCTTTTGGCCAAGCCGACTGACCAGCAGCCCAAACCTTAATTGCTTGCCGGGTCAGCGGTCAAGCCGGTAAAATTATAGTTATCAACAGCGCGGCGAAAGGATGAACAGTTTATGAGTGGTGATTCAGGCGGGGCCTTATGGGGCCAGCTGCTTTTAATCGTAATTTTAACCGTGGTCAACGCGTGCTTTGCCGCCGCAGAAATCGCGGTGGTGTCTTTGAGCCGCAGCAAAATTCAGGGCCAGGCCAAGGCCGGCGACAAAAAGGCGGCAAAGCTCCTGAAGATCATGAACAACTCCACCAATTTTTTGGCGACGATTCAAGTCGGCATCACCTTCGCCGGCTTCTTTGCGTCGGCTTCGGCGGCCACCACGCTGGCCGGGCGCATCGAGCCGTGGTTTGGCAACGTGAGTTTTGCGCATGAGCTGGCAGTCTTGCTGGTTACCGTGATCCTGTCGTACTTCTCGCTGGTGTTCGGCGAGCTCTACCCCAAGCAGGTCGCACTGCAAATGACGGAAAAGGTGGCCAAGGCCGCCGTCACCCCGATTTCCGTAATCGGCGTGGCACTGCACCCGTTTGTCTGGCTGCTGTCGGCGTCGACCAACCTGCTGCTGAAACTCACCCCAATTAAGTTCAGCACCGATCAAAATCAGGTGACCCGTGAGGAAATGACCGCGATGATCGAAAGCGGCAAGCAGTCAGGGGCCATCGACCCGGATGAGTACGCGATGCTGGAAGGCATCATCGGCCTGTCCAACAAGCTGGCCCGCGAGGTCATGGTGCCGCGGATCGACGCCTTCATGGTCGACGCTGACCAGCCGGACCAAGCCGCCATTGACACGATTTTGTCCAATGTCTACTCGCGCATTCCCATTTACCAAAAAGACAAGGACAACGTGGTCGGGATCGTGCACATCAAAAATCTGCTGAGTCAGGCGCGCAAGGTCGGCTTCGCCCAGGTCCGCCTGGAAGACATCATGACCGACCCGCTGTTTGTGCCGGAAACCATCAGTATTGACGACCTGCTGACTGAGATGCGCATTCGCCACCAGCAAATGGGCATCCTGCTGGACGAGTATGGCGGGGTGGTCGGCCTGGTGACGATTGAGGATCTGCTGGAGGAAATCGTCGGCGACATCGACGACGAGTCCGATGCCACCACGGTCAATTACACCAAGCTGGACCAGGACGATTACCTGGTGAACGGCCGCATGACGCTCAGCGATTTCAACGAGGCCTTTGGCACGGACCTGCAGGCGCCGGATGTCGACACGATTGCCGGCTACGTGATCAACGCACTCGGCGTTATTCCCAGCACCCACAAGCAGGAAACCGTCCCGATTCCAGGCGGCACGCTGACGTCCGGCAAAATCGAAAATTCCCGGCTGGTCAACGTACATCTGCACCTGCCCGTCAAAGCAGCTTCGGCCAGTGAAGCCAGCGAGCCGTAATGTTTGATTGAAGAAGCGCGCGTTCTTCTTTATAATGGTGGGAAGACTAGGTCCCATTGACTGGGACTTTTTTCGTGAAAGGACGGTTTTCCCAATGTAGCAAGCGGCCATTGTCTGTCACTACCGCAATTGAAAGGACCACTTATGAAACCACAAGAATTAAAAGCCGCGGTAGACAAGCGCCGCACTTTTGCCATCATTTCTCACCCCGATGCCGGGAAAACCACCATCACCGAGCAGCTGCTGCTGTTTGGCGGCGTGATCCGCGAGGCTGGGACGGTCAAGGGCAGAAAGTCGAGCCACTTCGCTAAGTCGGACTGGATGGCCATCGAGAAGCAGCGCGGGATCTCGGTCACCAGCTCCGTTTTGCAATTCCAGTACGCTGGCAAGCAGATCAACATTTTGGACACGCCAGGGCATGAAGACTTTTCCGAAGACACCTACCGCACCCTGATGGCCGTCGACGCGGCGGTCATGGTCATCGACTCCGCCAAGGGGATCGAGGCCCAGACCAAGAAGCTGTTCAAGGTCGTCAAGCAGCGCGGGATTCCGATTTTCACCTTCATGAACAAGCTGGACCGCGACGGCCGCGAACCCCTCGATCTGATTGCCGAGCTGGAAGACCTGCTGGGCATTGAAGGTTACGCGATGAACTGGCCGATGGGGATGGGCAAGGGCCTGGCCGGTCTGTACGACCGCGTCGACCACCGCATCGAGCTTTACCGCGAAAACGAGGCAGGGGAAAAGTACCTGCCATTGGATCAGGACGGCAAGTTGGACCCGAGCGAGCCGCTGGCCAACGATTCGATTTACACTGACACCTTGGACAGCATTGAGCTGCTCAATGACGCCGGCAACCAATTCGATCTGAAAAAAGTGATGACAGGCGACCAGACGCCGGTGTTCTTCGGCTCCGCGCTGACCAACTTTGGCGTCGAGACCTTCCTCAAGCACTTCGTCGAAATGGCGCCGGCGCCAGGGCCCCACAAGCTGCAAGACGGCCGTGAGATCAGTCCGACCGATCCGAATTTCTCCGGGTTTGTTTTCAAGATCCAGGCCAATATGAACCCGAACCACCGCGACCGCATTGCCTTTGTCCGCATCGGCGCCGGCGAGTTCGAGCGTGGCATGGATGTCACGCTGGCCCGGACCGGCAAGGTGCTCCGGCTGAACAACTCGACCGAGTTCATGGCCGACACCCGCGAGCAGGTGCAAACTGCCGTGGCCGGTGACATCGTCGGCCTGTACGACACCGGTAATTTTCAAATCGGCGACTCGATTTACGCCGGCAAGGACCCGGTGGAATACGAAAAGCTGCCGCAGTTCACCCCGGAGCTGTTCATGCGCGTGACGCCAAAAAACGTGATGAAGCAGAAGAGCTTCCACAAGGGGATGCAGCAGCTGGTCCAGGAAGGCGCCGTGCAGCTTTATCGCACCTACACCACCAACGACTACATCCTCGGTGCGGTCGGCCAGCTGCAGTTTGAAGTGTTCAAGTTCCGCATGCAAAATGAGTACAACTCAGAAGTTGTGATGACGCCGATCGGCAGCCGGGTCGCCCGCTGGATCGATCCCGACCAGCTGGATGAGAAAATGTCCTCCAGCCGCAATTTGCTGGTCAAGGATTCGCAGGGCCTGCCGCTGTTCCTGTTTGAAAATCAGTACGCCGAGCGGTGGTTTGCCGATAAGTACCCGGACGTCAAGCTGACAGCCAAGCTGTAAGCAGAAAGGAAGCTGAACGATGGCAGAATCAGAAAACAAACATAACGAGGCCGCGCGCAGCATCACCAATGATGACCTGCTGGGCAAGTGGCGGACTTTTTCCCTGGACAATAACGATGAGAACATGAGCGACTTTCTGTCCGAACTGGTGGACCACGCCACGCTGCTGATGGTCGTGCTGGCCGATCAGGAGATCAAGACGGACGAAAACGGCCGCGCGCAGGTCGATCAGGACGTGCAGATGCAGTTTCCCCTGATGTCCAGCGAAGACAGGCAAAATATCCAGCCGGTGTTCACCGACTGGCAGGAAGTCAACTCGCTGTTCGACAACTGGAGCCAGCACGACCTGCAGCAAAATGTCGATCAGGCGTCCATCCTGCCGATCGCGTTCTCCGATTTGGCTGAGCTGATCAACCAAAACCAGGAAGTTGACGGCATTGCGATCAACCCGTTCTCCGACAACATTTACTTCTCCCGCGAGACCCTGGCAGACCTGGCCAACCAGCAGAAGCAGCACCACGCCGACAACAACGAGGTCAAAGTTGCTGTGTCCGAGCCTGATAACTTGCCAGACGGCTTTGAAGCCATGCTGCAAGGCGAACTCAAGGACAGCGGCGTCAAGCAGGGCTGGCTGCGCGTGCTGAGCTACGATGGCACCGAGCACCTAGTCTTGATCTTGGATGCGGCAGGCATGTCGGACGAGCAGCTGCGGCCGTTGACCCAGCAGCTGGGCGAACGCGGCGACAAAGCGCTGGCGTCGATTGATCTGCAGCTGTCGGTTGTCCCGCTGGACGATGACAGCCAGCCGATGGTCGAAGGTATTGAGCCGTTTTTCAAAGCGTAGCACATTAAAAGGCCACGCTCGTCCCAATTATCGGATGACCGTGGCCTTTTGCATGTCTGAGTTAGAGCAAATCAACGAGGCTGGCAAGCACGTACGAGTCGTCGCTCAGGCGGTACCAGCGGCTGTCGTCGGTGCCATACACGGTGGCCAAAAGTGCGACCGTTGCGCCGGCGGCCAGGGGCTTCAGGCGCTGGCCGTACGGCTTGGCCCAGCGCGTCAGCGACCCACTGGTGTTGACCTGACCGACGGCTTGAAGCGGCTGGGCGTTAAAGCTGACACGCTCGGTGGTGAGTTTGAGCTGAGTCGGCCCAGGCAGGAACGGATTGCTATTTTGCGGCTGCGTGTTCGCAGTGGTGATCCACTGACTGCCACCGAGATCCAGGAAGACTTCACCCGCTTGATTCTTGGCGAGGCCAAACACGCGCCAAAACGAGCCGGCTGGCAGCATGGTGGCATAGACCTGCGCCTTCACCGGGGTCGGGTAGGCCGGCTTGGCCTGACGCAGCTCAACGTACGCGCTTTGTGGGTCGGCGTAGGTGAGACTTGGCCCCAGCTGGTACGTGAAGTGCAACACTTGCGCGGTGTGTGTGAAGCGGCCGCGCTGCGGGCCACGTGGAACGGCGTGGTCCTTGAAGGCGGGCAAAGGTTCTGCCGTGAATGCCGCGTTGAGCCGGCCGACCAGCATCGTTGGCGCAGCCAGCAACCGGCCGGTTTCATCGCGGTGATACACCGCGACTGGGGCGGCGACGTGTGGATCGTAAAGCAGGTAGACGACCGCCTGGCTCGCCGGAAAGCGCGTCAGATAGTTCGTGACGGAAAACAGCTCGTAGCCTTCAATTTGCGGGATCGCAATGTTCAGCCGCGCACCGATCGGCCCGCGCACGATGCTGGGCTTTCGCAGTTCGGCAGCACTGCCGCGCTCGCGGTAGTAAATGGCGACACTAACATAGCGGCTGGTCGCACCGGTCGCCGGCGGCAAGGCATTTGCCTGTTGCGGCTGGCGGGCCGCAGCGCGCACCGGTCGGGCTGAAGTTGATGTGGGGTTTGGCGTCTTGCTCGCAGTTTTGCGCGGGCGGCGCTTAAACCAGTTCGCAAGTGATTGAAACAGGCCCATGGTGTCCTCCATGCAAAAAAAGCCGGCAACTGCCGGCTTTTTTTAGAATTCCTCGGTTGCCAGCGATACTTCGGCGAGCTTATCGCCGTGAATGACGTTGACATCCGCAAAGGCGACGTGGGCCAACTTATCCAGCGCAAAGGCGATCTCAGCATCTTTGATGTTGCGCTTATCATTGGTGAACAGCAGCTCATCATGAGAGGCCGCCCGCGTGTAAATCACCGTGGTGCTGCCAAGTGAATAGACTTTAATGTAGTTCGTGTCGGTATGGGCGAGCTGTTGCGCCACCAGGTGCGGGTAGCTATTGGTGATATCGATCAACCGCATAATTAATGCCCCCAGTCTCTAGTTTCCTGTCTTCATTATAAGTGAACCGGCCGGAAAAACCAAAAGTTTCTGCGCCGCCGGTGAATTTCGCCGCTCGCCGCCAAGTTTGCTAAACTGGAGGCAGGAGGCGACAGTCATGACCCTGCAAAGTGAACCGGTCCGGCCGGCGAGTCGGTATTATTTTCCCGTTCTCAAGTTGTACCAGCGCGCGTTTCCTAAAGAGGAAAAAGTCCCCCTGGTGTGGCTGCTCGCCAACAGCAGGCGGGCAGGCATTGATTTTCTAGGGTGGCACGACGGCGCCCGGTTTGTTGGCCTGACATTTACCGTGACGACCAAAGCCCTGACGTACCTGATTTTTCTGGCGACCGCGGAGACCGTGCGCGGGCAGGGCGTTGGCTCGGCCATCTTGGACCGGCTGGCGGCGCGCTTTGATGGGCGGCTCTTGGTGCTGGCCCTGGAGCCGCAAGATGACGCCGCCTCAAATGTTCGGCAGCGGCGCTCCCGGCTGGCGTTTTACCAACGCAACGGGTTTGTGCTGCAGCCTTACCAGGTGGTCGACCTCGGGGTGGCCTATGACACCATGGCCCGTAACGGCCGTTTTGCGCCAGCGCAGTTCGATGCGCTGATGCGCGGGTACACTGGCTGGTTTTATCCGTGGTATGGCTCCAAAATCTTGCGCAAGTAGTCAAAAGGGGCTAAGCGAGGCATTCGCTTAGTCCCTTCAACTTATTTGGCGTTATTTTTTGGCAACGGTCGGGGTTTCCGGTTTGCTTTCGACAATGGCAATCGCGCCCTTGTCGATGCGTGCCTCGAGGTGCTTGGCCTGCGGGTGATCAAGGTAGAAGTCCGCCACGCGGTCTTCAATTTGCTCCTGAATCACGCGGCGCAGCGGCCGGGCGCCCATCGCGGGATCGTAGCCGAGTTCGACTAACTTCTCCTTGACCGGTTCGGTGACCTTGATGGTCAGGCCCTGGTCCTTGATGTTGGCGTTGGTGTCGTTGATCATCAGGCCCACAATCGATAACAGGGTTTCTTTACTCAGCGGCTTGAACTCGACAATGTCGTCGAAGCGGTTGAGAAATTCCGGCTTGAAGTAGTTGCCCAGCTGGTTCAAGACGGACTTGGTCGTGCCGTTGATCGACGCGCCGAAGCCGACGTTCGCCTCGGCGTCGGTCGAGCCGGCGTTTGACGTCATGATGATGATCGTGTCCTTGAAGGAAACGGTGCGGCCCTGGCTGTCGGTCAGGCGGCCGTCGTCCAGAATCTGCAGGAACATATTCATCACGTCTGGGTGCGCCTTTTCAATTTCGTCGAGCAAAATCAGGCTGTACGGATTGCGGCGGACTTGTTCGGTCAGCTGGCCGGCTTCTTCATAGCCGACGTAGCCCGGAGGTGAACCGATGAGCTTGGACACGCTGAATTTTTCCATGTACTCGGACATGTCAAACCGGATCATGTTCTGCTCGGAACCAAACAGTTCCTTGGCCAGCTGCTTGGCCAGCTCGGTCTTGCCGACGCCGGTCGGGCCAACAAAGAGGAAGCTGCCGATTGGGCGGCCGGTCTTGTTGAAGCCGATGCGGTTGCGGCGAATGGCGCGGCCGACTTTTTCGACTGCCTCGTTTTGGCCGATGACATGAGCCTCAAGGTCCGGCACAAGGTTCTTGAGCTGCTCTTGCTCTTGCTGCTTGAGCTCGCCGACGGGGATGTTGGTCATCTTTTCGACGATCTGCTCCATGTCCTTTTCGGTGACCGTCGGGGTGTCTTCCTTTTCCTGCTTTTCGTCTTGCTGCTGCATCTTCTGCAGCTTGGTGACCTGATCGCGGTAGAAGGCGGCCTTTTCGTAGTCTTCCTGCTTCAAGGCGCCCTGCTTCTGCTTTTCGGCTTCGGCAATCTTGTCCTTGATCGTTTGCGGATCGGCTACGGTGATGGTCAGATTCTTGCGCGAGCCGGCTTCATCCAGCAGGTCGATGGCCTTGTCAGGCAGGAACCGGTCCTGAATGTAGCGGTCGGACAGGTTGACGGCGGCCTCGATGGCGTCGTCGGTGTACTTGACGTGGTGGTAGGCCTCGTAGCGCGGCTGAATGCCCTTTAAGATCTTGATGGTCTCTTCAGGCGACGGCTCTTCGACGGTCACCGGCTGCAGCCGGCGGGCGAGAGCGGAATCCTTTTCGATCTGGCGGTACTCGTTAGAGGTCGTGGCCCCGACGAGTTGCAGTTCGCCGCGGGCCAGCGCCGGCTTGAGGACGTTGCCGGCGTCCATGCCGCCTTCGGCATTGCCGGCACCGACGATTTCGTGGATCTCGTCGATGAAGAGAATGATGTTCGGATTCTTCTTCAGCTCGTCGATGAGCTGCTGCATGCGCTGTTCAAACTGGCCGCGAATTCCGGTGCCTTGCACCAGAGACACGACGTCCAGCTGGATGACGTGGCGGTCTTGCAGCTTGGTTGGGACATCACCGTTTGCGATCTTAAGCGCGAGCCCCTCGACCACGGCGGTCTTGCCGACCCCGGCTTCCCCAATCAAAACGGGGTTATTCTTGGTCCGGCGGTTCAAAATTTCGATAACGCGGGCGATTTCCTCGTCCCGGCCGATGACTGGGTCGATTTCGCCGTTCTTGGCCTTGGCGGTCAAGTCAACGCCGAACTGACCTAAGACGGAATTGCCGCCTTGGCCAGGCCGGTTGCCGCCGCCATTGCCGCCGCGCCCGCTTTGAGTGGGTGGGGTTTGGTCCTGCGGCTGCTGCTGGCCGTTTTGGCCGGAAGCCATCGCCCGGAAGATGTCATCGAGACTGCTGAAGCCGAACGGATCATTGTTTGCATTCGTTGGTTGCATAGTGCCTCCTGCTTGTTGTTTCAACTGCTGGTAGCAGTTTTGGCATAGGTTGATCTCTTGGCGTTGGCCATTCACGTTGGTGTACAAATGAATGGTAGCCGGATTTTGATGGCAATTTTCACATAGCACCGTTGTTCACAACCTTTCTTATCTAAGTCCTTCCGCGCAAAGGGCGCGGAAAAGTCAAACCAGGCTTTGACCTTCTTTGACCTTGACTCCAGTGTACACCGCGAAAAATTAAATGCAAGCACTCTTACCGTGAGAGTGCTAATTTTTTCGTGAAATTCAGTGCGACTGCGGTTTCAGCGCTGGTCAACGGCCTGTCTCTAGTCTAAAATAGTGACGGAAAGGGGGCAAGCATGTGGCATCAGACTATGTCCAAATGATGGATGATCTCCGCGCAGGCAAAATCGCCGAGATCAAGATCGAACCCGAGACGTTTGCCGCTTTTCGTGAGGCCTGGACCAATTATCCGGCCCGCAAGGAAATCGTCGGCCAGGCGGAGCGCGGGGGCACGATTTTGTACCACTATCAGTCCGCCAAGGGGCAATAAAACCAGCCATGATACTTGTTCTGAAAGCGGAATAATGGTAAGGTTTACAAGAAATAGAATGCAAATTCTATTCGGCAAAAGTTTATACACAAAGGAGCAGATTACTCATGGAAAAACGCGAATTTAATGTTGTTGCAGAAACAGGTATCCACGCTCGCCCAGCCACTCTCTTGGTTCAGGCAGCCAGCAAGTTTAACTCTGACATCAACCTGGAATACAAGGGGAAGAGCGTTAACTTGAAGTCCATCATGGGCGTCATGAGCTTGGGCGTTGGCCAAGGCGCCGACGTCACCATCTCCGCTGAAGGCGCAGACGAGAAGGAAGCTATTGCTGCCATCGAAGAGACCATGAAAAAGGAAGGCTTGTCTAACTAATGACTAAGAACCTGAAAGGGATCGCGGCAAGTGACGGCGTCGCTACGGCGAAGGCCTACCTGCTCGTGCAACCCGATCTGTCATTTTCGAAGTCAACTATTGAAGATACAGACAAAGAGGTCGCACGTCTGCACACCGCGCTCGACCAGAGCATTGCAGAACTGAAGATCATCCGGCAAAAAGCTGCAGAGTCGCTGGGCGAGGAAGAAGCAGAAGTCTTCGACGCGCACATGACCATGCTGGCCGATCCGGAATACATCGGCGCCATTGAAAAGCAAATCACAGACGATAAGGTCAACGCCGAAACCGCCTTGAAGTCTGTTTCCGACGGCTTCATCGAGACTTTTGAGGCGATGACCGATAACACCTACATGCAGGAGCGCGCCGCGGATATCCGCGACGTCTCGACCCGGGTGCTGTCACACCTCCTGAATCGGCCGCTGCCGAACCCGGCATTGATCGATTCTGAAGTGGTCATCGTGGCGCATGATTTGACGCCTTCAGATACTGCCCAGCTGAACAAAAAGTACGTCAAGGCGTTTGTCACCGACATCGGCGGCCGGACCGCGCACAGCGCGATCATGGCGCGCTCGCTTGAGATCCCGGCTGTGGTCGGGACGGACACGGTCACGACGGACGTTAAAAACGGTCAGACCATCACCGTCAACGGCTTGACCGGTGCTGTGACGATCGACCCGAGTGCTGACCAGATCCAGGCTTCCGAACAGGCAGCCAAGGATTTTGCCGCACAAAAGGCCGAATGGGCGCAGCTGAAAACCGCTAAGACGGTGACGGAAGACGGTCAGCACTTCGAAGTCGGCGCCAACATTGGGACCCCGAAGGATATGGACGCGGTGCTCGCTAATGGTGCTGAAGCCGTTGGCCTGTATCGCACCGAGTTCTTGTACATGGACTCTTCGGAGCTCCCAACCGAAGACGACCAGTTCGAAGCGTACAAGACCGTTCTCGAGCAGATGGACGGCAAGCCTGTCGTGGTTCGCACGATGGACATCGGCGGCGATAAGAAGCTGCCATACCTGCCATTGCCACACGAAGATAACCCATTTTTGGGCTACCGGGCGATTCGGATCAGCCTGGACCGTCAGGATATCTTCCGTACCCAGTTGCGGGCCTTGTTGCGGGCTTCGGCTTACGGCAATCTGCGCATCATGTTCCCGATGATCGGGACAGTCAACGAATTCAAGGCGGCCAAGAAGGTCTTCTTGGAGGAAAAGGACAAGCTGGTCAAGGAAGGCGTGAAGGTTTCCGACAACATCCAAACCGGGATGATGATGGAAGTGCCTGCCGCGGCCGTGTTGGCGGATCAGTTCGCCAAGGTCGCAGACTTCTTCTCCATCGGCACCAACGATTTGATTCAGTACACCATGGCGGCGGACCGCGGCAACGACCGCGTGTCTTACCTCTACCAGCCTTACAACCCATCGATCTTGCGCTTAGTGAAGCACATCATCGATTCGGCACATAAGGAAGGCAAGTGGGCCGGCATGTGCGGGGAAGCCGCTGGCGACCCGATCATGGTGCCACTCTTGGTCGGCATGGGGCTCGACGAGTTCTCCATGTCCGCGACCTCTGTCCTGCGCGTGCGCAGCCAGATGAAGGGCCTTTCGGCGAGCTACCTGAAGACCCTCGCAGAGCGGGCCACCACTGAATCCGTGACCAACGAAGACAACATCAAGCTGGTCAAGGAATTTACCGAGAAACACTAATTGAACGCAAAATGAACGCGTCCCTGCTTTGGCAGAGGCGCTTTTATTGTGCCCTGCTGAATCAAGTTTGACAGCGGATACATCAACCTCTAGACTAATTTGTGTAGACAAATAATTTCTTGGAGATGGCAAAATGGAATTAGCTGTGATTGATATTGGCGGCACTTCGATTAAATTTGCGCGGTGGGACGGGGCAGCCCTGCAGGACCGGACGGCGGCGCCAACGCCCAAAACGCTGGCTGAGTTTTACGGACTCTTGGCCAACACGGTCACGAAAATGAAGGCGGCGCACCCCATCACAGGGGTGGCCATCTCCAGTCCCGGAGCGGTCAATCAGGCGACCGGCGTAATTGAAGGCGCCAGCGCCTTGCCGTACATCCACAACTTCCCGATTCAGCCTGAGCTGGAGAAGCGCTTCGGCCTGCCAATGGCATTCGAAAATGACGCGAATTGCGCCGCCTTGGCCGAAGTCGCAAGCGGTGCGGCGAAGGGCAAGCAGCGCGTGGCGATGCTGGTGCTCGGCACCGGCGTCGGCGGGGCACTGATCGCAAACGGTCGGGTCGAACACGGGTCCCACCTGCTGGGCGGCGAGTTCGGGTTCATGCTGCAAAATGGTAAGTCCGTGTCCGCCCAAGCGACGGTCGTCAAGCGCTGCGAGAACTACGAGAAGCGCACGGGTAAAAAGATCGATGGTGAGGCGCTGTTTGCGGCTGCCGATGCCGGCGACCGCGTGGCGCACGAGGAGGTCGAAGGCTTCTTTGAGGCCCTGGCCGAAGTCATTTTCAATCTGCAATACAGCTACGATCCCGAGCTGTTCCTGTTGGGCGGCGGGGTATCGCGCAACCCGGCGCTGATCCCCGGCATCGAGCGCCACATGGACGGCGTGTTCAAGACGATCGAGATAGCCACGCAGCGGCCGGTCATCAAGATTTGCCAGTACACCGATGCGGCCAACCTGATTGGGGCCGTGGTCAACTATCAGCAGCACGCAGCTAAATAACTAAACTAGGATGCAGTGAACCGCAAGCCAGACTTGCGGTTTTTTTATGTTTTGAATAAACACGAACAATAATTTATTAAAGTGCTTACTTTGTTCCTAAAAACTGTTGAGCGATTTGCCGCGCCGTGCTAAACTCAAAGCAAATACGAAAGCAGGTGACGATTCGTGACAGTTGCAGTAGTGATGGGCTCCACCTCGGATTGGCCAACGATGAAGCAGACGGCGGCTTTGCTCGACCAGCTCGCGATTCCGTACGTCAAGCACGTGATCTCGGCACATCGGATGCCGACGCAGTTGCAGCAGTTCGCCGCAGCGGCGCGATCCAACGGCATCGACGTGATCATCGCTGGGGCCGGTGGGGCGGCCCATTTACCCGGCATGCTGGCGGCCAACACGACGGTGCCGGTCATCGGGGTCCCCATTAAAACCCGAACATTAAGCGGGATGGACTCACTGCTTTCCATTGTGCAGATGCCGGCCGGGGTGCCGGTGGCCACGATGGCGATCGGCGAGGCTGGGGCCAAGAATGCGGCGCTGATGGCCGCGGCGATGCTGGCCATCCGCGACGCGAAGGTTGAAGCTCGCCTGACCGCGTTTCGCACTGCCCAGACGCAGCAATCGATCGAAAGTGAGGCAGATTTAGATGATTAAGCCAATCTTGCCGCCAGCGACGATTGGCATCGTCGGCGGCGGTCAGCTGGGGCGGATGCTTGCCCAGGCGGCCAAGACGATGGGGTACACCGTTGGCGTGCTCGATCCAACGCCGAACGCGCCAGCCGGCCAGGTCGCCGATTTTCAGCTTCAGGCCGACTATGACGATCACCAGGCCCTTGATGAACTCGCGCGCCGCAGCGACGTGTTGACTTATGAATTTGAAAACGTCGACCTCGCCGCGCTTCAAGAGGCCAGCAAGCAGGCGGCGCTGCCGCAGGGCACGCAGCTGTTAGCCATCACGCGCGACCGCGTGAAGGAAAAAACGTTCCTGCGCGATCACGGGGTGCCCACGGCAGATTTTGCCGCCGTGCCAGAGCCGGCCGCGCTGATCCCGGCGATCCATGCGGTCGGGGTGCCGGCCATTTTGAAAACTACGACTGGCGGTTACGACGGTCACGGCCAGCTGGACATCAACTCGGACCTGGACCTGCCCGCAGCGGAAGCGCTGGTCGCCAAGACCCCATGCATCCTGGAGGCGCGCGTGGCCTTCGACCGTGAACTGTCACTCATGGTGACGCGCGATGGCCAAGACGTTGTCCGCTGCTTCCCGGTCGTGGAAAATCACCACCAGGATCACATCCTGCACGTGACCATCGCCCCGGCGCCTGACCTGGGTAAGCCTGAGCAGTACCAGATCGATTCGCTGGCCACCAAAATTGCGACAGCGCTGAACCTGCGAGGGGTCCTTGGGATCGAGCTGTTCGCCGGCAAAACCGGCGTGCTGGTTAACGAGCTGGCGCCGCGGCCGCATAACTCCGGGCACTACTCGATCGAGGCCTGCAATTTTTCCCAGTTTCAAGCGCACATTCTCAGCATTTGCGGGCTTTCAATCCCCAAGGTGCGCATGAAAGAGTGTGCGGTCATGCGCAATCTCCTGGGCGATGACCTGGCTGCGGCCAAGGCAGCCTGGCCCAAGCATCCGGAGTGGCACCTGCACGACTACGGCAAGGCTGAAGCGCGGCCCGGCCGCAAGATGGGGCACCTGACCGTGCTGGCTGGCGATACCAAAGATTTGATGGGGTCAATTCAATTGGAGGACGAAGATGGAAAAGACTGAGCTGCTGTATTCCGGAAAAGCCAAGGACATGTTTTTGACAGACACCCCTGGGGTCCTGTGGGTGACCTACAAGGACCAGGCGACGGCACTGAATGGCAAGCGCAAGGTCGAGATCGCCGGCAAGGGCGCTCTGAACCGGCAGATCTCGGGGCTCCTGTTTGAGGAGCTGACCGCCGCGGGCATTCCGACGCACTTCATCAAGGACCTGGACGATCACACGATGCTGGTGCGCCAGTGCGCGATGATCCCGCTGGAGGCGGTGGTGCGCAACCTGGCGTCTGGCAGTTTTGAGCGCAAGTTCCACACGGCACACCTGATGAAGCTGAGTCCGGCGGTCCACGAGTTTTACTACAAGTCGGATGCGCTGGATGATCCGTTCATCAATGACGAGCAGATCAAGGCTTTGGGATACGCCGATGCGCCAACTATAGAGGCGATCCACGATCTGGCCGACCGCGTGAACGCATTGTTGCAAAAGCGGTTCGCCGGCATCGGCATCGCGCTGGTCGACTTTAAGCTTGAGTTTGGCCGCTTGCCCAACGGTACGCTGGTGCTGGCGGATGAGCTGTCGCCGGACAACATGCGCCTGGTGGATGAAGGCTCGGGTAAGTCGCTGGACAAGGATGTGTTCCGCCACGACGAGGGGCCACTGACCCCGGTTTACCAAGTGGTCCTCGACCGTCTGAAAGGAGTCGCTCATGTATAAAGCCAAAATTTTCGTCAACTACAAGCCCAGCGTCCTGGATCCCAAGGCGCAGGTGATTCAAAACACGCTGACCCGCCTGGGCGACGACAATGTCAGCCACGTGCTGGTCGGCAAGTACTTCGAACTGACGCTGACGGCGGCCTGCCAAGCGGCAGCCGAAAAGCAAGTGGCGCGCATCTGCGACGAGATGCTCGCCAATGTGAACACGGAGACCTTCAAGTTCACCGTTGAAGAAATGGCGGTGGCGGAATGAAGGCGGCGGTGATCAGTTTTCCCGGCTCCAACTGCGATGACGATTTGGTGCACGCCATTCGCGACGTGGTGGGCGAGTGCGCGGTGAAAGTGCCGGCGACCGCGACGACGCTGGCCGGGTTCGACTTGGTGCTGGTGCCAGGCGGGTTTTCATACGGCGACTACCTGCGCTCCGGGGCCATCGCCAAGTTTGCCCCGGTGATGGCGGCGCTCAAGCAGTTTGCGCAGGCCGGCGGCTATGTCTTGGGCATCTGCAATGGGTTTCAGATTCTGACCGAGGTGGGGCTGCTTCCAGGCGCGCTCCAGTGGAACACCAGCCTGCAGTTCATTTGCGAGCCCGAGCCACTGGTGGTGGCTAATGCCGACACCGCTTTTTCTTCGCGATATGAGGCGGGGCAGACCATCACGCTGCCGATTGCCCACGGGGAAGGCAACTACTACGCCGATCCGGCAACGCTGGCTGAGATTGAAGCCAATCATCAGGTCGTGTTTCGCTACGCCCACAATCCTAATGGCAGTCTGAACGATATCGCCGGCTTGACCAACGTGGCCGGCAACGTCCTAGGCATGATGCCGCACCCGGAGCGCGCCGTCGAGCAGCTGATTTTCGGCACCGACGGGCTGGGCGTGTTTGAATCGCTGGTCGAAGCAACCAAGGAGGGCGTCTATGCTGAAAACTGAGCTGAGTTCCGCGCAGATCAAAACCGAAAAACCATACCGGCAGTGGGGGCTGACCGACGCCGAGTACGACCGCTTTGCCGAAAAACTGGGCCGGCTGCCGAACTTGACCGAAATCGGGCTGGCTTCCGGCATGTGGAGCGAGCACTGCGCCTACAAGTACAGCAAGCCCGTGCTAAAAACCTTTTGGACCAAAAACGACCGGGTGCTGATGGGGCCGGGCGAAGGCGCCGGGGTTATCGCCATCGGCGAGGGCAAGGCGGTCGTGTTCAAGGCCGAAAGCCACAACCACCCCAGTGCAGTCGAACCTTACCAAGGCGCGGCGACTGGCGTTGGCGGCATCATCCGCGACATTTTCTCCATCGGGGCCAAACCTGTCGCCATCCTGGACTCGCTGGCCTTTGGTTACCCAGACAACGCCCATACCAAGCAGCTGATCGATCAGGTCGTGGCCGGCATCGGCGATTACGGCAACGCAATCGGCATTCCAACGGTTGGCGGCGAGACCAAGTTTGCTTCGACGTACGCGCAAAACCCACTGGTCAACGCGATGTGTGTCGGGGTGATGGACGAAAGCGCCATTCAGCGCGGTAAGGCGGCCGGCACTGGCAACAGTCTGCTATACGTCGGCGCCAAAACCGGGCGTGACGGCATCAACGGCGCCAGCTTTGCCTCGGCTGAGTTTTCCACAGAGGAGGAAGCAAACCGCTCCGCCGTGCAAGTCGGCGACCCGTTCATGGAAAAGCTGCTGGTTGACGCCTGCCTCGAAGTGACCCGCGACCATCAAGAAGCGTTGGTGGGCATGCAGGACATGGGAGCCGCTGGCCTGGTCTCCTCGACCGTCGAAATGGCCGATAAGGCGGGCTACGGCATGGTGCTCGACTTGGACCTGGTGCCGCAGCGCGAGCCGAACATGACGCCATTTGAGATCATGCTGTCCGAATCGCAGGAGCGCATGATGCTTTGCGTCAAGGCCGGCCGGGAGGATGAAGTCAGCGCCGTGTTCAAGCAGTACGATCTGGACGCCGTGGTCATCGGCCATGTCACCGACGACGGCCGCTACCGGCTTCTGCAGCACGGCGAAACCGTGTGCGACGTGCCCGTGAGTTTGTTGACCGACGACGCGCCGGTCTACCACCAACAAGGGGTGAAACCGCAGCGCCTTGCGCACCCAGCCCCTGATTTTGTGCCGGTGGTCACCGATGCCGGCGCCACCTTGAAAACCCTGCTGGCTGACCCCAACGTCGCCGATAAAACCAGCCTGTACCGGCGCTACGACGCGCAGGTGCAAACCAACACCATCGTGGGCCCAGGCGGGGATGCCGCGGTGATTCGCGTGCGCGGCACGCACCGCGCGCTGGCGCTCACGACGGATTCCAACGGGCGTTACCTGGCGCTTGACCCCGAAATTGGTGGGGCCATCACGGTTGCTGAGGCGGCACGTAATCTGGTCGCAACTGGCGCCGAGCCGATCGGCATCACGGACTGCCTCAACTATGGCGATCCGACCAAGCCGGAACAGTTTTACAGCCTGCAGGAATCGGCCAAAGGTATTGTGGCCGCGACTAAGGCCCTCAACACGCCGGTGATTTCCGGCAACGTCTCGCTGTATAACGAAACCAACGGCGAGGCCATCGACCCGACCCCAATGATCGGCATGGTGGGGCTGATCGAAGACCTGTCGACCATCACCACGCCGCGCTTCAAGGCGGCAGGCGACTTGATCTACCTGCTGGGGGAGACGGGTTCCGACTTTAACGGTAGCCTGCTGCAGCAGGTTGAAACCAGCACAGTGGCCGGACAGCTGAGACCCCTGGACCTGAAGCGGGAGCAAGACATCCAGCGGACGGTCCTGTCGGCGATTCGCCAGCACCTGGTCTCTGCCGCCCATGACATCAGCGATGGCGGCCTGGCTGTGGCGCTGACCGAAATGACGTTTCACACCGGGATTGGGGCGCAGGTGAAGGTCGCCATGCCCGCCGCGCAATTGTTCAGCGAAACGCAAAGCCGGTTTTTGGTGACGATTCCCCAGGACCAGCAGGCCGCGTTTGAGACGCTGGCCGGGGCTGCGGCGACCCTGATTGGCAAGACTGGCGGCCCGCAGCTGGTCGCCTTGGCCGAGGATGGCCGCATTGACGAGCCCATCAGCACGCTTCAGACCGTTTGGGAGGAGAGCTTACCATGCCTGCTGAAGTAAAAAGTTTGAACGAGGAGTGCGGGGTGTTCGGCGTGTGGGGTGACCCCAATGCCGTGGACATCACGCACCTGGGCCTGCACACGCTGCAGCACCGCGGCCAAGAAGGCGCGGGGATTGTCGGCCGCACGCCGGCCGGGCTGCGCCGGCACTACGGCTTTGGCCTGGTGTCTCAGGTGTTTGCCCAGCCGGCCGACCTCATTGCCCTGCGCGGCCCGGCCGCTTTGGGCCATGTGCGTTACGCCACGGCCGGCGGCGCGATTTTGGAAAACATTCAGCCGCTGCTGTTTCGCTTTTCCGATGGTGCGGTTGCCTTGGCCCACAACGGCAACTTGACCAACGCCGTCAGCCTGCGCGCGGCGCTGGAGCAAAACGGCGCGATTTTCCAGTCGACCAGCGACACCGAGGTGTTGATGCACCTGCTGCGCCGTAGTCCAAAAAAAACGTTTAAGGGCCAGCTGATTGATGCCTTGAACCAAGTCCATGGCGGGTTCGCGTTTGCGCTGCTGACTGAGCATGGGCTGTACGCGGCCTGCGATCCCAACGGGTTTCGGCCGCTGGTGGTCGGCCAGCTGCCCAGCGGCGGCTACGTCATCTGCAGTGAAACCGCGGCGCTGAATGTGGTCGGGGCCGAGTTCATCAAGGATGTGCAGCCCGGCGAGCTGATCACCGTCACGAACGCCGGCATGACCGCCGAGCAGTACACCACGCACACGCAGCTTGCGGTGTGCTCGATGGAGTACATCTACTTTGCCCGGCCGGATTCGGAAATCCACGGCGTCAACGTGCACCAGGCGCGGGTGGCCATGGGCAAGCGGCTGGCCCGCGAGCAGCCGGCGGATGGCGATATCGTGGTCGGGGTGCCCAACTCCGGGCTTTCCGCCGCCATTGGCTACGCCCAGGAAAGCGGGATCCCGTACGAAATGGGCCTGATCAAAAGCCAGTACGTCGCGCGGACCTTCATTCAGCCGACGCAGGCGCTGCGCGAGCGCAGCGTGCGTCTGAAGCTTTCGGCACTCAAGGCGGTGGTCAACGGCAAGCGGGTCGTCCTCATTGACGATTCGGTCGTGCGCGGCACCACCGCCAAGCAGATCGTCCAGCTGCTCAAGGACGCTGGGGCCAAAAGCGTGCACCTGCGGATCGCCAGCCCGCCGCTGCGCTTTCCGTGCTTTTACGGCATTGACATTCAGTCCACCAAGGAGCTGCTCGCCGCCAATTACAGTGTGGCGGCCATGCGCCAGCTCTTGGGCGTTGAAAGCCTGGGGTTTTTGTCGGTGGCAGGCTTGGAGGAAAGTGTGAATCTGCAGACGACGGCTCCAAACCGCGGCCTGTGCGTGGCGTATTTTACGGGTAAGTACCCGACGCCGCTGGATGATTACGCGGCGAATCTAAAAGAAGAGCTGTCGAAGTTGACGCTGAACGTCAAGGAGGTGGCCGCACGATGAGCCTGAATTACGAGCAAGCCGGCGTGAATGTTGCGGCCGGCAACGAGGCAGTGTCCCGGATCGCGCCGCTGGCCAAAGCCACTCAGGATCAAAACGTGCTGGGCGACTTGGGCGGCTTTGCGGCGGCCTACGCGCTGCCCAAGGTCAAGCACCCGGTGCTGCTGTCTGCGACCGACGGAGTGGGGACCAAGCTGTTGCTGGCGCTAGAGTGCGATCAGCACGAAACCATTGGCATCGACTTGGTGGCGATGGTGGCTAATGACCTGGTGGCCACCGGCGCCACGCCGCTGTTTTTCCTGGATTACATGGCGACCGATCAGCTGATTCCCAGCCGCGTTGAGGACGTGGTGCGCGGGATCGCGTACGGCTGCCGCGAGGCGCAAATGAGCCTGATCGGCGGCGAAACGGCGGAGATGCCGGGGATGTACCCGCAAAAGCACTACGACCTCGCCGGTTTTGCCGTCGGGTTGGCCTCCCGCGAGCAGCTGCTGCCGCAAGGCGTGGCGGCCGGTGATGCGCTGATCGGCCTGCCAAGCAGCGGGGTGCACTCGAACGGCTTCTCCCTGGTGCGGGCGCTGCTGGCCGAAACGAATTTTGGCATGCTGCCGCTGTCCGACGGTACGGAGATTCGCACCGCACTGTTGACGCCGACGCGGCTGTACGTCAAGCCGATGCTGACCTTGCTTAAGGCCGGCCTGCTGCATGGCGCCGCGCACATCACCGGCGGCGGCTTCACCGATAATGTGCCCCGGATGCTGCCCCAAGACTTGGCCGCGCGGTTTGACCCGCAGGCCTGGCAGTGGCCAGAGATTTTCCAGCGGATTCAAACCGCTGGTGAGCTCAGCGAGGAAGAGATGCGCAAAACGTTCAATTTGGGCATCGGCATGGTGCTCGCAGTGGCGCCTGAGCACGTGGCGGCGGTGTTAGCCGCCGATCCGCACGCCAAGCGCATCGGTCAAGTGGTGCCGCGCACCCAGGCCGCCGTGGAATGGAGGCGGTCATGACGAAACAGTTGATTGTCTTTGCTTCCGGCACCGGATCGAACTTTGAGGCGCTGGCCGATCATTTCGACCGGACCAAAACGGCGACCATCGTGGCGCTGGTGTGCGATCAACCCGGCGCGCCGGTGCTGGCAAAAGCTGCCGCACGCAAGATTCCGGTGATCGCGCTGAACTACCGCGACTACCCCAGCAAGGCCGCGGCCGAGGCGACGCTGATCGCCCGCTTGCCAGCCTGCGACTTGATTGTGCTCGCCGGCTTCATGCGCATCATCGGCCCCACGATGCTTAACGCGTACCCGAACCGCATCATCAACCTACACCCGGCCCTTTTGCCGAGTTTTCCCGGCCGCACCGGCATCGAAGACGCCTTTAATTACGGCGTCAAGGTGACCGGAGTGACCGTTCATTACGTCGACGCCGGCATCGACTCGGGCAAAATCATCGCCCAGGCGCCGGTGTTGATCAGCGAAGGCACCACGCTGCCCGCGCTGGAAACCGCAATCCATGACGTTGAGCACCAGCTGCTGCCCCAGACGATTGAGGCACTGATCAAGGAGGAGAAAATCTAGTGAAACGCGCATTGTTAAGTGTGTCCGACAAAACTGGCCTAGTCGAATTTGCTGAAGGATTGATTGCCCGCGGGTTTGAACTGGTGTCCACCGGCGGCACCAAAGCGGCCTTGGCGCAAGCTGGCCTTGCCGTGACCGGGGTGGAGGCTGTGACCGGGTTTCCCGAAATGCTGGACGGCCGGGTGAAGACCTTGCATCCGAAGATTCATGCCGGTATTTTGGCCAAACGCGACGACCCGGCGCACATGGCGGCGCTGGCCGAACATGACATTCAGCCGATCGACCTAGTGTGCGTGAACCTGTACCCGTTTGCCGAAACGATTGCCAAGCCAGAAACGACCCGCGCCCAAGCCATCGAGCAAATCGACATCGGCGGCCCCAGCGCTTTGCGCGCCGCGGCCAAAAACGCGGCCAGTGTCTGGGCCGTGGCCGATCCCGCCGATTACCAGCGGGTCCTGACTGGGCTGGACGAAAGCGACGCAGGACTGCGCACGCAGCTGGCGGCCAAGGTGTTTCAAATCACGGCGGCCTATGATGCGCAGATCGCCGCGTACCTGGATCCCGAACCCTTCCCGCAGCAGTTCACCCCGACTTTTAGCAAGGTGCAGAGCCTGCGTTACGGTGAAAACAGTCACCAGCAGGCCGCCTTTTACGGCGCGCCGGATGCGCCGGCCGAATCGCTGGTCAACGCCAAGCAGCTGCACGGCAAGGAACTGTCCTTCAACAATATCCGCGATGCCGACGCCGCCTTAGCCATGGTCAATGAGTATCAGGAACCGACCGTGGTCGCCCTCAAACACATGAACCCGTGCGGCATTGGGCAGGGGGCAACGATTGAAGAAGCCTGGGACAAGGCCTATGAAGCCGACCCCATGTCCATTTTCGGGGGCATCATCGCGCTGAACCGCCCGGTCGACTTGGCCACTGCGGAGAAGATGCATGCGCTGTTTTTGGAGATCATCATGGCGCCAAGCTTTGACGACGATGCCTACGCCGTTTTGGCTAAGAAGAAAAATGTGCGGCTTTTGACCATCACCCTGGCCGGTGGTGCCTTGCCGGAGCGCGTTGAAACCGTCGCGGTCAACGGTGGGGTGCTGCGGCAAACCACCGATACGAAGATCGAAACGGCGGCCGACCTGACCGTGGTGACCAAGGTCCAGCCGACCGAAGAGCAGATCGCCTCGCTGCTCTTTGCCCAGCAGGTGGTCAAGCACGTGAAAAGTAATGCTATCGTCGTCGCCAAAAAAGGCCAGACCCTGGGCATTGGCGCCGGCCAGATGAACCGGATCGGGTCGGTGGAAATCGCACTCACGCAGGCCCAGCAGAACAAAAACTTTGCGGGGGCCGTGATGGCCTCAGACGCCTTTTTCCCGATGGACGACTGCGTGGAATACGCGGCGCAGCATGACATCAAGGCGATTATTCAACCCGGCGGTTCGATTAAAGACAAGGATTCGATCGCCATGGCCGACAAGTACGGCATTGCGATGGTGACGACCGGCGTGCGGCACTTCCGCCACTAAGGAGGCTTGTATGGTCAATGTGTTGGTGATCGGCCAAGGGGGCCGGGAAAGTGCGCTCGGGCGGGCGTTCTTGCGCTCGCCGCAGGTGGGGCAAGTGTTCGTGGCACCGGGCAATGCCGGGATGCCACTGATCGGGCTGACACCGGTGGCGATCAACGAATCGGAAACCGCCGCGCTCATTGCCTTTGCCAGGACTCACGTGGCGCTGACTTTTGTCGGCCCCGAACAGCCGCTGGCCGGTGGCATCGTGGACGCGTTTGAAGCGGCGGGCCTGCCGGTGTTTGGCCCGACCAAGGCACTGGCCCAGCTGGAAAGCAGCAAAACTTTTGCCAAGGCCTTCATGGCGCGGCACCATTTGCCCACCGCGCAGGCACTGACGGTTCATTCGCTGCCAGAAGCGCAAACCGCGCTGGCCAAGTTCGGTGCCCCCATTGTCATCAAGGCAGATGGGCTGGCGGCCGGCAAGGGCGTGACCGTGGCGCAAACGCTGGCCGCGGCGCAGGCGGCGGTGACCAAGCTTTACGCCGCTGACGCTCAAACTCCGGTGCTGCTGGAGGAGTACCTGCAAGGCGAAGAGGCGTCGGTTTTGGCGATGTTCAACGGGCCAAAGCGGGTGCTGTTCCCCCTGGCCCAAGACCACAAGCGGCGCTTTGATGGCGACGCTGGGCCCAACACCGGCGGCATGGGGGCGTACAGCCCAACGCCGCAGTTCAGCGCGGCGCAGCAAACAGCCGCCGGTGACTTGGTGGATCAAACCTTGGCCGGCATGGCGGCAGACGGGCTCAGCGGCTGTGGGGTGCTGTACGTCGGTCTGATGTTTACCGCCGCTGGGCCAAAGATTCTCGAGTACAACCTGCGCTTCGGGGATCCCGAAACCCAGGTGCTTCTGCCCCAGGTAGAAAACGATTTTTATCAGCTGACTCTGGACCTTTTGGCCGGGAAGGCCGAACCGCTCAAGTTGGACGGGCACACGTACTGCGGGGTGGTGGCGGTGGATCCGGCGTACCCGGGGGCTGGGCATCCATATCCGCTGGTGGTGCCCGATGCTGAGCAACTGAAGTACTGGGTGCCCGCCGGCGTCGCCGAAATGGCAGGTGGGCTGGTGAGCAGCGGCGGCCGTATTTTCGCGGTGATCGGCGAAGGCGCAGACTTAGCCGAGGCTCAGCGTCAGGCGTACGCGCGCATGCAGCCGCTGCAAGGCGCTTTGGCCACACGCAGTGATATTGGGGCCAAGGGCCTAGCCTAATTAAAAAGTGTGCGACCACCATATCCATGGCGATCGCACACTTTTTTTGACTTTCGCCACTATATCTTGGGGGTCGGCTGTGGTAGCATTGAAACTATGGAATGGAGTGAGCAAGATGGCCCAAACAAGATTACCCAACAATCCTAAACCCAAGGAGTGGCTCGCGTCCGACCTGTCGCTACAGTACGTGGCCAGCTATAAGCCGTTCGTGTTTGTCGATGGTGAAGGCGTGCGGTGCAGTATTTACGTGTCCGGGTGCCGCTTTAACTGCCCGGGCTGCTACAACAAGGTCGCCCAGAATTTTCACTACGGCACGCCGTACACGCAGGAGCTGGAGGATCGCATCATCATGGACCTCAGCCAGAGCTACGTGCAGGGCCTGACGCTGCTGGGCGGCGAGCCGTTTTTGAACACGCAGGTCTGCCTGCGCCTGTGCCGGCGAGTGCGCCAGGAGTTCGGCCACACCAAGGACATCTGGAGCTGGACTGGGTACACCTGGGACGAGCTGATGCAGGAGTCCGACGACAAGCTTGAGCTGCTGAACATGCTTGACATTCTGGTCGACGGCCGCTTCCTGGAAGCGAAAAAGGACCTGACGCTGCAGTTTCGCGGTAGCTCCAACCAGCGCATCATCGACGTGCCAGCCTCTCTCAAGACGGGTTCCGTCCAGATCTGGAAGAACCTTGTGAGGTAATCAAAAAGCCGCGCGGAAATTTTTTCCGCGCGGCTTTTTAGTGCTTGACGGCCGGCTTGGCCAGCGTTGTCCCACTTTCCCCGTAAAAGCTGAGGTGAGGAAAGTGGATCGTGACGGCCGTGCCTTGGTCGACGGTTGAGGTGATGGTCAGATGATGGCCGAGCTTTTGGCTCAGCTGGTCGGCCAGGTACAGGCCGAGGCCGGTGGAGCGCTGGTTGGCGTTGCGGCCATTGGTGCCGGTGAAGCCTTTTTCAAAGACGCGGTGCAGCTCGTCTGACGGGATGCCGATGCCGGTGTCTTCAATGGTCAGCGTCGCCTCGGTGGGGGCGTCCGCAATGGTGGCGGTGACTTGGCCGCCTGGCGCGGTGTACTTTAAGGCGTTGGACACCAGCTGGCCCAGGATGAACCGCAGCCACTTTTCGTCGGTGACGACGGTCAAGGAGTCGCCGTTCAAGGCAAAACTGATGCGCCGGTCGATGAAGCTGTTGCGCTGGTCGACGATCACGCCGTCGACCAGGGGCTTGAGGTCATACTCGCGCAGCAGGTAATCCTTGGAGAAGCTGTCCAGCCGTGAGTAGTACAGCACTTGCTCGACGTAAAAGTTGATCTTGTCCAGCTGTAGCGCCAGCTCGTCCAGCGGTTTTTCCGGGGCCTTGCCGTCCAGACTGTCCTGAAGCAGGCCGGCGGCGGCCAGCGGCACCTTGATCTCGTGCACCCACGAGTCGATGAAGGCCTTTTGGTCCTGCTGGCGGGCAATCAGCTCGGATTGAGCCTGGCGGTGTTCGCGCAGCACGTGGTTATAGGCCTCGATGATTGCGGCGCGCTCGTGGTTGCTGCTGGCCGCCAGCGGCCAGTCCAGCGCCTCGACGCCGGCTTCAGTGCGGTCGGTGAAGGCCTTGACCCACTTTTTCGTGCGAGTGTAGTGCCACACCAGCAGGACCGCGGCGAAACCGGTGATCAGCACGGCCATGTACAAAAGCGTGTCCCACCGCACGCGCTGGCGCGGGTCCAGCCACAAGCCAAAGCACAGCAGCGCCAGGCCGATAACATACCACGCGATGCCCGCCAGGTGGTCGTGCAAGTATTGTTTAAACGTCATTTATTTCACCATGTATCCTTGGCCGACCTTGGTTTGGATGTAATCCGGCAGTCCGGCAGCTTCAATTTTCTTGCGCAGCCGGTTGATGTTGACGGTCAGCGTGTTGTCGTCGACAAAGCGCTCATCGGTCCACAGGTCCTTGAGCAGGCGCGAGCGGCTGATGACGCTGCCGTGTGCGCGCATCAGCAGCTGCAGGAGCTTGTACTCGTTTTTGGACAGGTTGATCTCCTCGTTGTTGACATAGGCCATGCCGGTTTTAAAATCGAGCGTCAACCCGTTCACGGTCAAAGAGGACCCGCCGGCGTCCTGGTAGTTGTAGGTGCGGCGCAGCAGGGCGTTGATTTTGGCGATCAGGACCTCCATGGCGAAGGGCTTTTCCACAAAGTCGTCGGCGCCGAGGTTCATTGCCATCACCATGTCCATGTTGGTGTTGCGGCTGGAGATGAAAATCACCGGCACCTGCGAGGCGTCGCGGATTTTTTGGACCCAGTAGTAGCCGTCGCGGACGGGTAAATTGATGTCCAGCAGGACCAGGTCGGGTTGCGTCTCCTGAAACTGGTCGAACACGCGGTTGAAGTCAGTCACTGTGCTCGCTTGGTACTCCCATTTGTTGAGCGCGGCCGCGATCAGGTCGGCAATGGTGCGGTCATCTTCCACAATCATGATTTTGAACATGTCTAGGCCTCCGTTCTTAATTGTATGGTAGCGGTTTGCGTGCGGCTGCACAAGCGCCTAACAGTATCGCAAGGTGACCAGCCGCAGCCCCCCGTTTCTGGTATTATGGACGAAAAGAGGCAGGGAGGCGAGCACATGCGCGTGGTGGATGTCGCACATTTAACCAAAGTTTACGGCCACCGGCTGAACCGGGTGACGGCGCTGAACGACCTCAGCTTTCACATTGAGGCCGGGGAGTTCGTCGGCATTATGGGGCCAAGCGGCGCCGGCAAATCGACGCTGCTTAACATGATTGCCACCATTGACCAGCCCACCTCCGGCAAGCTGACCGTCGCCGGCAAAGAGCTCACGGCCCTGCGCGACAGTGAGGCGGCCGCGTACCGGCGCGAGGACCTCGGGTTTATTTTTCAGGCGTTCAACCTGGTGCCGGACCTGACCGTCGCCGACAACATTACGCTGCCGCAGACTTTCGTGCCGCCTCTGCCGAAGGACTTAGACCAGCGCCTGATGCACTTTGCCAACCTGCTGGGCCTGGTGCCGCTGCTGAAGCGGTATCCGGAGCAGCTCAGCTTGGGACAGCGGCAGCGGGTGGCCGCGGCGCGAGCGATGATCGGCCATCCGGACTTGATCTTGGCCGATGAGCCGACCGGGAGCCTGGACTCGATGGCGGCCACTGAACTGCTCCAGTACCTGGCCAAGCTCAACTTGGAAGAGGACGTGACGATCATGATGGTGACGCATGACGCGTTTACGGCCAGTTTTTGCAATCGCATTATTTTTATCCGCGACGGCGCGTACTTCGCGGAGGTGACCCGGCGCTCCAGCCGCCAGGCCTTTTTCAACAGTATCATTGATATGGAAGCCACCATCAACGGGGGTGATCGGCGTGGGCCAATTGATCCGCACTAGTTTGCGGCGCCACCGCACGGTCAACCGGCTGTATGTGCTGATGGCCGCGGCGATGATCGCGGTCCTGTACGCGGTGCTGGCGCTGATCGAAGATGACCGTCTGCTGGCCCACACCATTGACGTGAACGACTTGACTGCCGTGGTGCCGGCGCTATTAGTGATCGTGCTGGTCGTGATCCTGCTGTTTGCGATCGTCTTTTTGCTGTACATGAATTCGATCCTGATCGAGTGGCGCACTGCCAGTATTCGCGTGTACCGCCGGCTGGGGATGCCGGTCAGCCGCATCGGGCTGGGCCTGCTGCTGGAATCGCTGCTGCTGGGGGCGGCGGCCACGGTGCTGGGCATCGGGCTAGGCTGGGTCTTTTCCAAGTTTCTGGCCATGATGCTGCTGCGCCTGATGGGGGTGCACAAGGCAGTCGGTCTGCTGTGGGCCCCACGCGCCGCCGTTGAGCTTGCCGTCTTGTTCCTGGTGGTTTACGCGGTGCTGGGCACCATTAACGCGATCTATGCCGGCAATGTGGAAATGACGGCTGAAAGTGCGGCCAACCGGACCAGCCGCATCCCGGCCAGCGGCTGGCGGACGTTGGTCGCCTGGGCCGGGGCCGTGGTGTTGGTGCTCAGTTACGCTGCCGCGTACAACCTGGTTCACCTGACCTACCTGATGGCCCAGCGCTATCACGGCGGCGGGGTGTGGACACTGCTTGCGGTGCCGGCGCTGGGCGTGCTCAGCTTGTACGTCGTGTTTAAAGTGTCGCTGCCGGCGCTTTTCGTCTGGCTGATGAAGCGGCCGAAACTGCGGCGCAACGCCGCGGCGCTTATGACCGTCACCAACGTGCACAAGCGGCTGCTGCGCAATGTGCACTCGCTCTTTCTGACGACCCTGCTGGCCACCATCACCATCACGGTGCTGGGCAGCGGCGCGATTTTGTACCAGTTTGGCCAGCGCTCGGTGACGCGCAGTGTGGCCTTGGACATGGTGGCTTCAAGCACTGGGGTCAAGCAGGCGTTCTCCAAAGACACGGCGGCGGTGATCAAGCGCGCGGTCGTCTTGCCCACCAAGCTTGCGGCGGGGCGGCTGAGCGAGCCCAATCACGCCACCGGCGACGGGGATGAAACTATTTATAACGTGATGGCGCTCAGCGATTATACTCGGATTCGCCGCGTGCAAAAGGGCCTGCCAGCTTTGACGCTGGGCCCGCACCAGGCGGCGATGATCCTGTTTGGCCGGACCTTGTACCAGCACACTTGGCTGGGCAAGCGGCAGCACTGGGGCTTGACGCTGACCCGAACGCACCAACGCTTTGCCGTTAAAACCGTGACGGGCACTTTTCCGCTGGGCGACAGCGCCTACTTTGACCGGGCGCTGGTGATTCCGGACCGGGACTTTCGGCAGCTGCTGGCGCCGGCGGACCCGTTGACTGGGTACCTGCTGAAGCAGGGGCAATCCGGTCAGGCCGCCAAGCAGCTTAACGACGGCGTTGGTGAGGATTACGTGGGCGGCAGCGCGGCTATTTTAACCGGCAAAAAAGCACCGCGAGTCAAGGCCACTGCTGGTGCCGCGGACTTTGGTCGCCGTGCTGTTCAGTTTAAGGCGCCTTTGATGGGCGAGATGAATGTGCTGTTTGGCATGGGCCTGTTCATTGTGATTTTGCTGGGCGCCGTCTTCATCGTGGCCACTGCCAGTATCCTGATGATCAAGCAGCTGATGCTGGCCGCCGAGGACCACCAGGCGCGCACCATCTTGCGCCAGCTCGGTATGCCGCAGCCGCTGGAGCAGCGCGTGGCCGCCGCCCAAACCGCTGTGATCTTCGCACTGCCGCTGGCCTTTGGCACGCTGAACTCGGCTCTAATGATCCGCTATTTGAGCATGTTCTTGAACGACCCCGGCGTGTTTCTGGTCATCGTGATCGTCGCGGTCTACATCCTGGTGTACCTGGCCTTTGGCATCCTGACCGTCCGGCTGACGGCGCGGACTTAAGCGTCCAATGTGGCTTCTGCCCTCATCGCGTGATCGGGGTGGTAAGGATCGGCAATGGTGTAAAATGCCTGGTGGTAGCCGTAGCTTTCCTGCGCCCGTTTGGTGAAGACCATTACCGGCGCAAACAGCGGCGTATTTTTGGCGGTGAAAACCGCCAGCTTGTTCGCCCATGCCGATAGCAGCAGGTACTCGCGCTGCGGGTTATCTGTGCGCATCAAGACCATGGCCTCGCAGCCGTCCAGGCGGTCCGCTTCGAGGGTCAGCGTCTGGGCTTTTTGCTCGAAGACCTTGGCCTCCTCATCGGTGAGCTTAAAGTACATCATGTAGACGTAGCCCACCTCTGGCACCGCGCCGTAGTGGGCCAAGATGGTGCCTTTAAGCGGTGCGACGAACGGGACTGCCCCGGTCAGATCCAGGGTGGCAAAGTCGCGGTCCTTTTCGGCGTCTTTGAGCAGTCGGACCGGGGTGGTGGCGCGTTTCACAATCGTTTGCATATACGTTTTGCTGCCGAGCACTAACTGCATTGTTTTTGTCATTTGATTACCCCCAATAGGTTTAGTATAGCGCTTACTTATTTGAAAGGAATGATTTCATGAAATTGACGATCTTGGGTTATTACGGCGGCTATCCCGACCACGGCGTTGGCACGTCCAGTTATCTGATCGAAAGCGGCGACTACAAACTGCTGCTGGACTGCGGCTCTGGTGCGCTGCTGGCACTGGAAAAGGCCAGTGACTCCTTTGCGCTGGACGCGGTCTTACTGACCCATTATCACCATGATCACGCCGCGGATGTCGGTGTGCTGCAGTATTACTACCAGCTCCACAGCGGAGCCAAAAAAGCCGATCCGCTACCAATCTACGGTCACACCAAAGATCCGCTGAATTTTGCGGCGCTGACCTTCGGCGACTTCACGAAGGGCATGGGGTACAGCGGGGATTCCGTGCTTGATCTGGGGCCACTGCATCTAACATTCCTGGAGACCCAGCACCCGGTGCCGGCCTTTGCCGTGCGCATCGAGGAAAAAACCACCGGGCAGGTCTTTGTCGACACCAGTGACACCCGGGCCTTTCCGGCGCTCGCGCCATTCGCCGAGAAGGCGGATCTGCTGATGGCGGACACCAATTTTCTGGCGGGCCACCAGGCGCCGCTTTGGCACCTCACTGCTCCGCAGGCCGGTGCGCTGGCCGCCCAAGCGCACGTTAAGGAACTCCTCTTGACTCACCTGCCGCAAGAAGTCTCGCTAGCGACCCTGAAGGTCCAAGCCCAGGCGGAAGCGGGGGAGATTCCGGTAGTTTTGGCCAGTGAAACGTTATTTATTGATGGGAACAAATTATTTGAGCAAAAATAACGTTTAAAATTTAATCCAGCTGATGTTCACCATGTCAACTAACATGGTTGGGAAGTAAAACGCCGACTGGCAGGCCTTTGCTTTGGGGAATGACTATTTGTTACTTATATCACAATTAGTGCGCGCGCAAATTCAGAAATTTATTTTTGAAGCTTGATTGTATTTGCACATTTGAGTTCGTTATACTTAGAGTGTCGAGAAAACGCAGTCACGCAACAAAAGAAGGAGCGAGCACTGATGGTATACTTGTACGTTTCGCCTAGCTGCACTTCATGTCGCAAAGCCCGCGCCTGGTTAGTGGAAAATAACATTCCCTTCGTGGAACGAAACATATTTGCCGATCCACTGAGCATCGATGAGATCAAGCACGTGCTCAGCATGACCGAGAAAGGGACCGAGGAGATCATTTCGATGCGGTCGAATATTTTCCGGGAACTGGGCATTGACCTTGAGGCCATCTCAATCAATGAATTGGTCGCCTTGATTGCTAAGTATCCAGCCTTGATCCGCCGGCCAATCATCATGGATGATAAACGGCTGCAGGTCGGCTACAATGAAGATGATATTAGACGGTTTCTCCCGCGTTCGGTGCGGGCACTGGAGCTGCAACAAGCTCAGCTGCTGGCCGGGTTTTAACCAGAAGGCATGATTCGGGTGAATCGTGCCTTTTTGGTTTCAGCGCGCTGGGGGATCCATGTGTTGCATTCCTTACTTTTTTAGCGTAGAATGCCGTGTCAGTGAGAATCTGATATACTAGGATTCAAAGGCAAAGTGAGGTGCAGCCATCATGGAAATGGAACGACTTAACGCAAATACCATTCGCGTCCTGCTCGGCAATGACGATTTGGCCGAACGCGGGATCACAGTGCTGGACCTGCTCGGCAACCACAAGCAGATCGAAACCTTCTTCTATAGTATTCTCGATGAGGTCGACAAGGATCACAGTTTCGCCAGCGAAGGCGGCGTGACGTTTCAGGTGATGCCGAGTCAAAGCGGGCTGGAGCTTTTGATCTCCCGCAATCAAGACGACGAGGCCGCAGATGATGACACCGACGACGCGCAAACCGACGACAACGGGGTGCCGGACTTCATTCGGCAACAGCTCAACGCCCTCGACGACCCGGCCGATCACGATGAGGCCAGCGACGAAGGCAGCTTCATTGACGGCGGCCAAGCGGACAAGACAGAGGTCGTGCTCAAGCTTCAAAATTTTGAGGACTTCATTGCGTTGGCCCAGGAGTTGCGCCTGGAAGGGGCAAGCTCAGATCTCTATTCTTACAACGATGACTACTACCTTGTGTTGACCTTCTACGCCAACAAGGCTTCGAGCAGTGAAATCGCCGATCAAACGGCGCTGGCCTTGGAGTACGGCACGAAAGTCAACTTGTCAGCCGACGTGCTGGCGGAATACGGCAAGCTTCTGATGCCGACCAGCGCGCTGGAAACCGGCCGCTACTATTTCAAAAAGTAATCTGGAGGGCGGCGCTGCGGTGCCGCTTTTTTTGTAAGGTGCGGAGGGTTCGCGTACTTAGGGGGACAGGCAGCGTAGCCAGAGGCTTTGCCGCTGGGCTTTGGCGGCAAGGCCTCTGGCGTAGCTGGCTGCTCCCCCGTTGCGAACCCGGAGCCCGATTATGTCAGGTGCGGAGGCTCGACGCTTTTAGCCCGAAGCCCGATTTTGTCTCTGGCTTGACCGCGAGGGGCACGCGTGGTTCTATAAGGAAAAAGGAGCATGATCATGGCAAAAGAGTTGCGCTTTACCAGTGTTTTCGACATTATTGGCCCGGTGATGGTCGGGCCAAGCTCCTCGCACACAGCCGGCGCCGCGCGTATCGGCAAGGTGGTGCGGGAGATTTTTGGCGAGGAGCCGACGCGGGTGGACATCTATCTGTACGAGTCCTTCGCTAAGACTTATCGCGGCCACGGCACCGATGTTGCGTTGGTCGGGGGACTTTTGGGCATGGCCCCAGACGACGCCCGCCTTGCGGACTCGCTAAAGATTGCCCACGAGCGGGGAATCAAGGTCACCTTCGTGCCGAAAAGCGACAAGGTCGATCACCCGAACACGGCGAAGATCGCACTGCAAAAAGGCGCCCGGTCGATGACCGTGACCGGGGTGTCGATTGGCGGTGGCAACATTCAGATTTCTGAGATCAATGGCTTCAAGCTGTCGCTGAGCATGGGCACGCCAACGTTCATCACCGTGCACCAAGATGTGCCAGGGATGATTGCGCGCGCGACTGACTTGCTGAGTGAAAATAACGTCAATATCGGCACCATGACCGTCACGCGCGAGGCCAAAGGCGAAAAGGCCATCATGATCATGGAAGTGGACGAGCGGCGGCCCGACTTGGTCGAGAAGCTCAAGGCCATGCCGAACGTCGATAACGCTGCGTATTTCGAGTAGGAGGACGCCATGTTTTACTCAATTAAAGAACTTGTTGAACAGGCCCAAGACTACCCGAGTGTCGCGGCCCTGATGGTGGCCACCGAGGCCGAAAACACCGGTCGCAGCGAGTCAGCGATCCGCTCGCTGATGGCGCGTAACCTTGACGTCATGGCGGAATCGATCACCAAGGGGATCGCCGGCGTCAAATCGGTGACCGGTCTGACTGGTGGGGATGCCAAGCGGCTGGACCAGTACCTCGGCGATGGCACCAGTTACCTCGGTCCGATCGCCTTGGCCGCGGTGCGCAATGCCGTTGCTGTCAACGAGGTCAACGCCCAAATGGGGTTGATCTGCGCCACTCCGACCGCCGGCAGTGCCGGTGTGGTGGCCGGCACGCTGATGGCCGTCCGCGAGCCGTTTCACCTGACCCGCGAGCAGCAGGTCGACTACCTGTTCACGGCCGGCGCTTTCGGCCTGGTGATCGCCAATAATGCGGGAATCGCTGGCGCGGAAGGCGGCTGTCAGGCGGAAGTTGGCAGCGCCTCTGCCATGGCTTCCGCCACGCTGGTCCAGGCCCGCGGCGGCGACGCTGAAATGGCGGCCCAGGCCGCGGCCATTTCGATTGCCAACTTGATGGGGCTGGTGTGCGATCCGGTTGCCGGGCTGGTTGAGGTCCCGTGCGTTAAACGCAACGCGATGGGCGCTGCCCAGGCGTTGACCTCAGCCGACATGGCACTGGCTGGGATGAAGTCCGTGATCCCGCCGGACGAGGTGATCGCGGCAATGGACGCCGTGGGCAAGCAAATGCCCAGTGCCTTCCGCGAAACGGCAGAAGGCGGATTGGCGGCCACGCCAACAGGCCGCCGGATCCAGCGCCGAATCTTTGGCGATTGATCGACAGCAAAAATGGGTAAGACCGCCGCTGAAGGTCTTACCCATTTTTGCGCGCACCTATAATGTTTTCAGCTGCCCGCGAAATTCGGCAAGGCTGGTGTAGCCCTTCTTGGCCATTTCTGATTCAAGCTCGCTGGACAGCCGCGTAAAGGCGCCCAGGCCCTCGGTGGCCAAAATGCTGCCTAGAGAGACCAAGTTTGCGCCGCAGAGGATCAGCTCGTAGGCGTCGCGGCCCGTGGTCACGCCGCCGGTGCCAATGATGCTAATGTCGCCTCGCAGGCGCTGGCGGAAGGCGCGCACGTTGGCCAATGCGATCGGTTTGGCGTACTGACCGCCGATGCCGCCAAAGCCGCCCTTGGGTTTGATTGCGGTGGTGTCTGTAGCCGGGTCGATCCAAAGCCCGTTGCCTAGGCTGTTGATCGAGTTGATAAGGGTCAAGGGGTACCGGTTGAGGATGGCCGCGACCTGATCGAATTGGGCCAAATCAAAGTACGGCGGCAATTTGACGCCGGCGGGCTTTTTGAACACTTTGAAAATGGCGGCGAGGATGGCCTCAGTCGTGTCAAAATCATACGCGATCTGAGGCTTGCCAGGCACGTTCGGGCAGCTGAGGTTGAACTCGGTCAGACCGGTGAAGCCCGAATCCTGGATCTTTTGCGCGAGCAGGGGAAAGTCATCCGGTTTCATGCCGGCCACCGAGAGAAAAATTGGCCGGCCCGGGTGCTTTTCCTGAAACCTCTCGGCGTAAGCAATATAGTAGTCAATCCCCAGGTTCGGCAGGCCCATCGAGTTGATCGTCCCCAGTGCCAGCTGGGCGAAGCGGGGCTCCGGGTTGCCGGCGCGCGCCTCCAGCGTGCCGGTTTTAGTCACCAGGGTGCCGGCGGGACTTGCCGCAAGTTGGTCGAGCTCGGCTTCGGTTTGACAGTGCACGCCGCTGGCGTTCATGAAGACATTTTGAAACGCGTAGTCGCCTAGGGTGGTGGTTAAACTAGCCAAAGTGATCACTCCTTTAGATTCAGTGTCGTGTCATCCTGCTCATTTAACCATATTTGCACCTGCTTGCCTACGCACAAAAACACCCCAAGTCATACTTGGGGTCATAGAACTGAATTTAACGCTAAACTGGCCACTGCCAGCCCGGCTGCAATCAGGCACACCCGCCGCGGCAGGCGCGGGTCGCGGCCGCGCAGCATGACAATCAGCCATGCCAGCAGACTGACCACAAACACCGCTGCGCTGAGCAAAAAGATCCAGGCCAGCGCAATCCCTAATGGCTTTGCAGGCTGCGCGGCGCTCATGTGGTTGGGTCCTTTTGGTGGTAAGTTGTCAGGTGTGCAAGCTGGCCGCCCATGCGCCGAATCTCGTCCGGCGGGGCCTGCGGCAGGGTGAAGTGCATTTCCATTTTGTGGGGATCAAAGTCCTCCGTGGCCGATACGAGCGAATAGAATACGTTAGGGTCGGGCTCGTCGTCTGGCAGCGAGGTCAGTGTGTAAGCCGACAAAGGCGCAGACTTTTTTGGCAGCCCGAGCAAAAAATTGGCCAGTACGCGGTAGGCATAGTAGACGGTTTCCTGATAGGTGGTGCCCTTAGCCGTCAGTTCGGGCATGTTCACAAACTGAATCAAATAACCGTCAGGCGTTTTCTCGTTGCGGGCCGCAAAGAAGTAGCGGCGGGTCGCCTTGGCCATAACATCGCATCCTCTCAAATTCTTCGCTATTATTATAACACGGTTAAAAATTGTCGCAATAATATATGGATTTTCTCATCTTATTATTCTCCCGTCAGCCGCCGGCAGAAAAATCGCTTGGGCCGCTTGCAAACCGCCCTCCTGCCCGTTATAATAATGCTTGTTGTTGCGGTTGTAGTTTAGTGGTAAAACTTCAGCTTCCCAAGCTGACGTCGCGAGTTCGATTCTCGTCAACCGCTTGATTCTGGTGCCAGTGGTGCCAGTTTTTTATTGGGTGAAGAAGCCGAAAAAGGCAACCGGTCGTGTTCAGTGAAGCTGCGGGAGGTGCGAGCAGCTCACGGCCTTGCCGGCGCGCGGCGGAGCCTGAAGTGAATAATGAGTGGACATGACGTCAACTAGAGTGGTACCGCGGGGAAACTCGTCTCTTTCAAGTAAACATTTGAAGGAGACGAGTTTTTTCTCGCAGAAAGGAACGTGCACAGATGGAGTTCAAACAAGAAGTGATCAAGGCACTGGCTGCCGCAATCGGCAGCACGCTGGACGAGGCGACCATCGCGAAGCTGGTCGAAACGCCGAAGGATGATAAGATGGGCGATTATGCCTTTCCCACGTTCGCTTTGGCCAAGGTGTTCCACCAGGCGCCGCCGCTGATTGCCAAGGACCTGGCCGAAAAAATTGACGCGACCCCGTTTGAAAAGGTCGAAGTCAAGGGCGCTTACATCAACTTTTTCCTGGACAAGGTCAGCTTTGCCAACACGGTGCTGACGACGATCGCCCAGGACCCGGCGCATTACGGCGACCAGCAAATCGGCACCGGCAACGTGCCGATCGACATGTCCAGCCCGAACATCGCCAAGCCGATGAGCATGGGCCATCTGCGCTCGACCGTGATCGGCAACGCCCTGGCCAATATTTTGACCAAAACCGGGTACACGCCGATCAAGATTAATCACTTAGGCGACTGGGGCACCCAGTTCGGCAAGCTGATCGTGGCTTACCGCAAGTGGGGCTCTGAGGCAGACGTCAAGCGTGACCCGATCCACTACCTGGTGAAGTATTACGTCCAGTTCCATGAAGAGGCGGAAACGCAGCCCGAGCTGGACGAAGAGGCCCGCGCGGTCTTCAAGCAGCTGGAGGACGGCGATCCCGAGGTACACCAGCTCTGGTCCTGGTTCCGTGAGGAGTCGCTGAAGGAATTCCAGCGCATCTACAAGGAGCTCGGCATCGAGTTCGATTCTTACAAGGGCGAGGCCTTTTACAATGACAAGATGGACGCCGTGACCGACGCGCTCGAGCAAAAAGGGCTGCTCAAGGAAAGCCAAGGCGCGGAAATCGTCGACCTCAGCAAGTACGACCTGAACCCGGCTTTGATCCGCAAGTCCGACGGCGCGACGCTTTACATGACCCGTGACCTCGCCGCGGCCATCTACCGCCACGACCAGTACCATTTTGTTCAAAGCCTGTACGTGGTCGGCAACGAGCAGCGGGAGCACTTCCAGCAGCTCAAGGCCGTCCTCAAGGAAATGGGCAACGACTGGGCGGATAACATTCACCACATTCCGTTCGGTCTGATCACCGCCAACGGCAAGAAGCTTTCGACGCGCAAGGGCAACATCATCTTGCTGGAAAAGGTGCTCAAGGACGCGGTGGCTCTGGCCAAGCAGCAGATCGCCGAAAAGCACCCGGACCTGGCAAATGCCGACCAAGTGGCGCACGAAGTCGGCGTCGGCGCCGTGGTCTTCCATGACCTGAAAAACGAGCGCCTCGACAATTTCGATTTCAACTTGGAAGAAGTCGTGCGCTTTGAAGGCGAGACCGGGCCGTACGTTCAGTACACCAACGCCCGCGCCAACAGCATTTTGAAGAAAACCGACCAACAGCCGGTCGCGGAAGTTGCGTTGACTGACGCCGCGGCCTGGCCGGTGCTCAAGGCCTTGGCGGACTACCCAGACGTGATCGCCCGCGCGCTGCGTGAGTACGAGCCGTCGGTCATCGCCAAGTACGCGCTGCGCCTGGCCAAGGCGTTTAACCAGTACTATGCCAACGTCAAGGTCCTGGTCGACGACGCCGAGCTGCCGGCCCGCCTGGCGATGGTCAAGGCCGTATCGACGGTGCTGACCGACGCGCTCCACACGCTCGGGGTCGGTGCGCCGGCCGAAATGTAGGAGGCCGCTATGAACAAATCTGAACGTCAGGCCGCTTTGGCCAAAATCATCAATTCGCAAGTGATCACCACGCAAGACGAGCTGCTGGAAGCCCTTAAGGCCGCCGGCATCGAGGCCACGCAGGCCACCATTTCCCGCGATATTCGCGAGATGCAGGTGGTCAAGGCGCAGGACGCCAGCGGCCAGCTGCGCTACACGATTTTCCGCGGTGATTCTCAGTCTCAGCTCGAGCGCCTCAGCAATTCGGTGCGCGAAGTGGGCCTATCCATCACCCGCGTGCAGTTTTTGAACGTGATCAAGACGCTGCCGAGCAACGGCAACCTGATGGCCGCCATTATCGACGATATCGGCTTTGCCCAGGTCGTCGGCACCTTGGCCGGCCACGACACCATCGTCGTGATCAGTCCCGACGAAGCCAGCGCCAAGTGGTTCAACGCCCAGTACCAAAAGGCGTTCATCGCCTAGACCAAAAGCGGTCTGCCAAGTCAATCGGCAGACCGTTTTTGCGTTGGTTAAAATGGTGCCGGCGAAGTTGTGGTCAGATTCTCGCTAGTCAGCGGTTTGATCAAGGTCAAGCTGCTGGCGTGCAGCATGAGGCGCGGGGCCGCGCGCCCGCCATACAAGGGGTCGCCGATGATCGGGTAGCCGAGGTGGGCCAGGTGAACGCGCAGCTGGTGGGTGCGGCCGGTTTCAAGCGTCAGCGCCAGGCGGGCGACGTCGCCATGTTTCGCGACGACCCGGAAATGCGTGACCGCCCGCAGGCCATCACAGCGCACGCGGCGTTTGCGCTTGTCTTCAGGGTCTGCGCCAATCGGCGCGTCAATGGTGCCAGACTGTGGCAGCCCGGGCGGCACCAGCGCCGTGTAAGTGCGCGCCGCGGTTTTGGCCGCGAGCTGCCGGTTGATGATGCCCTGGCTGATGGGGTCCTTGGCGATGATGGTCAGCCCTGAGGTCAGCATGTCGAGGCGGTGGGTGATGTACACCGGCCGTGGCGCCAGGTAGCCGGCCGCGGCGTTCATTAGCGTGCCCTCTTCGTCCGGCCGGTTGGGGTGCGGCTTTTGACCGGCGGGCTTGTTGACAATCAGCAGCTGGTTGTCCTCGTAGACGACGGCCAGCGGCAGCTGCTGCGGCCGGTAGTAGTCGGTGCCAGGCGCCGAAAAATTCAGCGTGACGCTGGCACCGGCCTCGACCGGCTGATTGAAGGTGCGGTACTGGCCGTTGATGAGGACCCCTTGCGTGCGCCTGAGCACGGCGATCCAGGCCTTGGGCACCTGCCAGGCGTGAAGCAAGGCGCGCACGCTGGCCGCTTCAGGGGCTTTGGCGTGAAGTTGAAACTGCGGCATGACAGGCTCCTTTCTGTAATTTGCGTAAAATCCGGCGCAAGGCCGAATCCGCGCTTTTTTCCGTATGCTAAACTAGTCACATGTTAGGAAAGGGGGACCACCAGTTGAAAGCATTCTGGGCTGCCGTGCAGCCGTACCTGGCCAAAGCCGGGCATGGCATCGCATGGTTCTTTCGCCGGTTTCAAGTGATCCGGTGGCTGATTCTCATTTTCCTGACGCTGACCCTAGCGCTGTCCACCTGGTTCACCTACAAGGCGAAAACCGCGGACGTGCAGGACATCAAGAGCAGTCTGCAGACGAAAACCACGCTGTACGACGAGGATGACCGCGAGGCCGGCAAGCTTTACGGCCAAAAAGGGACGTATGTGGACCTGGCCCAGATCTCGCCGAACATTCAAAATGCGGTGATTTCCACCGAGGACCGCAGCTTTTACACCAACCCGGGCTTTGACATCAAAGGCATCGCCCGCGCGCTGATCGGGCTGGTCATTCACCACGGCCAGATCACCGGCGGCGGCAGTACCATCACGCAGCAGCTGGCCAAAAACACGCTGCTGTCCCAGAAGCAGACGTTCCTGCGCAAGGGCCAGGAGATCTTCCTGGCCGTGCAGCTGACTCGAGTTTACTCTAAAAATGACATTCTGACGATGTACCTGAACAACGCGTACTTTGGCAACGGGGTGTGGGGCGTCGAGGACGCATCGCAGCGCTACTTTGGCAAGCACGCCAGCCAGCTGACTGCCGGCGAAGGCGCGACGCTGGCCGCGATGCTGCGCAGCCCCAGCTTTTATAACCCAATCGATCACATGGACAACGCGATTGCCCGGCGCAACTTGGTGCTGAGCCTTGAGCAGGACAACGGCAAACTGACTGCCGCACAGGTCCAAGCGGCCAAGGCCACCACGCTGACGTTGAAGGACACCTACACCGCCGACAATCAGCAGAAGTATCCCTACTTCTTCGATTCGGTGATCGAAGAGGCGTACAAGCAGGACGGCATCTCGCAAGACGACATCGTCAACAAGGGCTACCGCATTTACACGACACTGAACCCAACTTATCAAAATCGGATGCAAGAAGCCTTTGACAACCAGTACGTCTTTCCGCAAGCCGCCGCGGATGGCACCAAGCCCCAGGCGGCCTCGGTGGCCGTCGACCCGAAAACCGGCGGCGTGCTCGCCGTGGTGGGCTCACGCGGCCCGCATGTGTACTTGGGGTTCAACTACGCCACGCAGCTTCAGCGCCAACCAGGGTCTTTGCTCAAGCCGCTGATGGCGTACACGCCGGCGCTTGAAAACGGCTATTCCTATGACAGCGACCTGACCGACAAGCTGACCAGCTACGGCAAGGACCATTACACGCCGACCAATGACACCGGCACCTACGCCGGCACGGTGCCGATGTACAAGGCGCTGGCCGATTCGACCAACGCGCCGGCCGTGTGGCTGCTGAACCAGATCGGCATGAGTAAGGGCGTCGCGAGCCTGAGCCGCTTTGGCATTACGCTGCCGAAAAAGGATCAAGACCAGCTGGCGTCTGTGTTGGGCGGCGTCTCCACCGGCTTTTCGCCGTTGACCTTCGCCCGCGCGTACTCGGCCTTCGCCAGCGGCGGTAGCCTGCCGCAGACCCACTTCATTCGCAAAATTGTCGATGCCACCGGCAAAACCGTGGTCAACAACGAGCCCTCAAGCAAGCGCATCATGAAGCAGTCGGTGGCCACGGAAATGACCAGCATGATGATCGGCGTTTACAACGAAGGCACCGGCCGCGCCGCCAAGCCCTACGGCTACACGATCGCCGGCAAAACCGGCACCGTGGAAACGCCGAAGGACTGGGGCAACGGCCTAGGCGCCAAGGACTCCTGGGTGGTCGGCTACACGCCGGACATTGTGGTTGCGACCTGGTCCGGTTTTGCCAACACCGACGCCAGTCACTACCTGCTGCCAGGGCAGGGAGCGCTGAAGTTGTACCGTCAGGAAATGACGAATATCCTGCCGGCCACGCCGCAAACCAAGTTCAACACCACCGACGCCAGTGCCCGCGCGACTCTGCAGACGCCGAACGCCGAAAACGGCGGTGCGGATATGTGGTCCAACATTCAAAGCGGCATTCAAAATGGGGTCGACTCGGCCAAGAATACCGTGTCGGAGTGGTACAATACCATCAAAGGACTATTGGGTAACTAATCTAAATAAATGAGGTGCCTCATGGCAAACGTATACGATAGTGCAAATCAGCTCGCCGAAGATCTTAAGCTCAGTCAGCAGTTCCAGGACCTGAAAAAGAGCTACGACATGCTTAAGCTCGACCCGATGGGTTACGCCCTGTTCCAGCAGTTCCAGACCCTGCAGATGTCGCTGCAGCAAAAGCAGATGGCTGGCCAAGAAGTCACTGAGCAAGACGTTCAGCCGCTTCAGGATCTGTCGTCGAAGATGCAAAACATCGACGCGATCAAGGACCTGATGGCCAAGGAGCAGGCGATGTCGACGGTCATGGATGACCTGAACCGGATCATCTCGGCGCCGATCGCCGAACTTTACCAAGACAGCACCAGCCAGTCGGGCGATCAGCCGGCCGCTAAGTAAGGCTTAAAGCACGCCGCGCGTTCGGCGTGCTTTTCGTTTGCCGCGCTGAGCGGTAAAATGAGGCGACGGGGTTGCATAGAAAAGGTGAAAATATGGCAAAGCAAATTTTTGATTACGAAAACGGTCAGGACATGAAACTGCCCGTGCTGGTGAAGGGTGCCGAGGTCCGGATCGCGAAGAACGGCAAAAAGTTCATCGCGTTCACGTTCCAGGATCCATCTGGGCACATCACGGCCAAGTTCTGGGATGCGTCCGAAGACGACATCGCGCAGTACCAGCCCGGCGTGGTCGTGCTGCTGTCGGGCAAGCGGGAGCTGTACCAGGGCAAGCCGCAGATCAAGCTGTACACGCTGCGCCTGGCGACGCAGGAAGAGGGCAATGACCCGGAAAACTACGTCGAACACGCCCCGGAGTCCAAAGATGACATGGGGCAGGAACTCAACGACTTTATTTTCCAGATCACCAATGCCAACTGGAACCGCATCGTGCGTCGACTGTTGGCCGACCACAAGCAGGAATTCCTGACGTATCCCGCAGCCAAGTCCAACCACCACGCCTTTGCCGGCGGCCTGGCGTTTCACACGCTGAGTATCCTGCGCCTGGCCAAAAGCGTGGCCAACCAGTACCCGGCGGTCAATAAGTCGCTGCTGTTTGCCGGCGCGATTCTGCATGATTTGGGCAAAACCATGGAGCTGTCGTCGGCGGTTTCGACCGACTACACCATGGAAGGCAACATGATTGGCCACATCGTCTTGGTCGATGAGGAAATCGTGCGGGTGGCTAATGAGCTCAAAATTGACATTCACCAGGAAGACATGATCATGCTGCGGCACACGGTGCTGGCGCATCATGGCTTGCTGGAGTATGGCTCACCGGTGCGTCCGGAGCTGCTTGAGGCGCAGATCTTGCACGACCTGGACGAGCTGGACGCCGAGATCAACATGCTGACCACGGCTTACCAGCACGTCGATCCCGGAACCTTCACCGAGCGGCTTTTTGGCATGGATAACCGCCGCTTCTACCGCCCGACCAATGGGCAGACCTATCCGGATCCGAAATAGCAATGTGTGCCGCCTGTAAAAAGGCGGTTTTTTAGTGCGGCCGATCGCCAAGAAAACGCTATACTGAAGTTGCACTGAAGTAAGGAGGGTCTTTATGGCAAAGGCATGGTGGAAAGAAGCAGTTGTGTACCAGGTTTATCCGCGCTCGTTTCAGGATAGTAACGGTGATGGGATCGGCGATCTGCGGGGCATTCGCGACCGGCTGGACTACATCAAGCAGCTTGGGGCGACCGTCATTTGGCTCAATCCGATCTACGCCAGCCCCAACGATGACAACGGCTATGACATTAGCGATTATCAGGCGATCCAGCCGGACTTTGGGACTATGGCCGAATTTGACCAGCTGCTTGAAGCCGCGCACGCGCGCGGGCTGAAAATCGTGATGGATCTGGTGGTCAACCACACCAGCGACGAGCACCACTGGTTTATCGAAAGCCTCAAGAGCAAAGATAACCCCTACAGTGATTATTACCTCTGGGCTGACCCCGTCGACGGCCACGCGCCGAACGACTGGGAGTCCAGCTTTTCCGGCTCAGCTTGGCAGTATGCGCCCGAACGGCAGCAGTACTATCTCCACCTGTTTTCCAAAAAGCAGCCCGACCTGAACTGGCGCGAGCCGGCGGTGCGCCATTCCGTGTATGACCTGATGCGCTTTTGGCTGGATAAGGGGATCGACGGGTTCCGGATGGATGTGATCAACTTCATTGGCAAACCGGCAACCTTTGACAATGACTCGCCGTCGCCGATCAACATGCCGCAGGTGCAGGACTACCTTAAGGAAATGAACCGCGAAGTCCTCAGCCACTACGATGTCATGACCGTCGGGGAAATGCCTGGCACGACGCCGGCGCTGGCTCGCGAATACACCGGGTTTGACACGCACGAGCTGAACATGATCTTCCAGTTCCAGCACACCGGGGTCGACCTGGATCAAAAGTTTGGCAAGTGGGTGCACCATCCGTTTAAGCTGACGACCCTCAAAAAAATCATGGACCGCTGGCAGGTCGGACTGGACGGTAAGGCTTGGAATTCCCTGTACTGGAACAACCACGATCAGCCGCGCGTGGTCTCACGCTTTGGCAACGACAGTCCGGAGTTTCGTGAGCGCTCGGCGAAAATGCTCGGGGCGGTGCTCCATTACCAGCAGGGCACGCCGTACATTTATCAAGGCGAGGAGCTGGGGATGACCAACAACGCCGGCTTCACCAAGCTCAGCGACTACCGCGATATCGAAAGCCTGAACGGCTACCGCGAATGGGTCGATGAGAAAGGTGAGCTGACCCCTGAGCAAATGTTGGCCGGGCTGCAGGTTGCCTCGCGCGACAACGCCCGCACGCCGATGCAGTGGGGGACCAAGCCCAACGCGGGCTTTTGTCCGGCTGGGGTGACGCCGTGGATCATGGTCAATCCCAACTACGTGACCATCAATGCCGATCAGGAAGTCCGCGACCAAAACTCGGTGTTCAACTTCTACCGGCAGATGAACCTGCTGCGCGCTGCCAATCCGATCATCACGTATGGCGACTTCACGCCACTGGCAGAGGATGACGAGGAGGTCTGGGCCTACCAGCGCCACTATGAGGGCCAGACGCTGACCCTGGTGGCCAACTGGACGGCCCGCGACCTGAAGCGGGCTTGCGCGGCCACAGCCGGCGAGCTGCTGCAAAGCAACTACCCGGATGACCTCGGCGAGACGCTGCGGCCGTACGAAGTGAAAGTTTACCTGCAGTGATCCGTGTCGAAAAGCCGCGTCATCAACCTTTAGTTGATGGCGCGGCTTTTTTGGCAAAAAAAAACCTCTCCAGAAGAGAGGTAGTGGTGCGAGATTACTTGGCTGAGCTGCTGGAGCCTAGGTAGACGGAAAGCACGTCCTTCAGGTCGTTATCCTTGATGGACACATCCGCCTTGGTCAGCACTTTTTTGATGATGCCGCTCATGATGGTGTTGTTGCTTTCCCAGCTGGTGTAAAGCTGGTCGGTCAACTCTTTCTTGTGATCGCTCATCTTGCCCTTAGCCGGGATCTTGATGGCGCGAATGATGTGGTAGCCGTAGCTGGTCTTGACCGGCGTCGTGGTAAAGTCGCCGGCTTTCTTCAGCTTAAACGCGGCCGCTTTGAAGGTCGAATCCAGGCTCGTGTCGGTGTTGTCAAACGCTGGCAGTTTGCCGGCGTCTGAAGCCGTCGCGGTATCAGTCGAGTACTTCTTGGCCAGCGTCTTGAAGTTGGCCGCGGAGTTGTCCTTTTGGAGTGCGGCAACGACTTCTTTGGCCGTGTCTTCCTTGGCGACCAGAATGTGTTGAACCGTGATCTTTGGTTCGTACTTCTTCCACTGGTTATTCAGCTGCTTTTGCGTTGGCTTCTTCAGGTCTTTCAGTGCGGCCTCGGAAAGCAAGGAGGTCTTGATTTGTTGCTTGAAGGACTTGGTGGTCAGATTGCTTTGCGCCAAGGCGCTAGTGAAGTCCTGACCGGCATCGGTGTAGGACTTCTTCACCTTGTTGTATTGCTTGGTGACCTGCTTGTCGGTCGCGGCCTTCGGGTACTGCTGCTCCAAGGCCTTGGTGACGATCATGTTCCGCAGGGTGTCTTCGCCGCCGCTGCTGGAGGTCTTCATCTCGTTGTAGTATTCCTCTTTGGTGATCTTTGCGCCCTTCATGTTCGCGACGGTGGCGTTGTCGCTAGAGCAACCCGCCAAAGTCAGGGCAAGCAAGACGCCGGCAAATCCGGCGATCCATTTCTTCATAGATAAACAGCCCACTTTCAATGTGATTTGATTTACAGCACGGGGTCTAATATACCACAGACCAGGCGGCGATGGGGGACCTTCACAGAAGCTTCAAACTCTTCGGCTATTCTGCCGCGTTGTCTGAGTCCTTGGCTGAAGGCTCGTTTGCGCCGTCAGCGGTCGGGGTCCCAGCGTCTGCAGCCTTCGCGTCGCCGTTTTTGGCGTCGCGGTTGATGTCATCGATCGTGCTGGCAATCTGGTCGAGCTGGGTCTGCAGCGCCTTGCTGTGGGCCTCGGTTTGGAACTGAAAATCGTTGACCTCATCGGTGATGTCCTTGACGGTCGGCTGCAGGGTTTCCTTAATTTCCTTTTGCAAGTCGGTCAGGGCACTGCCGAGCCGCTTGACGGCGTGCTGCATATCCTGCGTGGCGCCGGTGACGTCCTTGGAGTAATTGGCGAAGCCTTCGATGCGCTCAGGGCCGCTTTTTTTCGTGGTCAGCAGGACGTAGCAGGTGCCAACCAGGGCACCGAGCAGAAAACCAGTTTTAAATTTAGGCATTAGTCTTGGACCTCCTGGCGAATTTTTTGGGCGATGGCTTGAAGCTGGTCGTTATTGTAGGCGTCAGTGTGATCGCCGAAGTGAATCGAAAAGTCGTCTTCCTTTGAGTAGCGCGGCACCAGGTGAATGTGCGAGTGGAAAACGCTTTGGTAGGCCACTTCACCGTTGTTATTCAAGATGTTGATGCCCGCGATGCGCGGGTCGGAGGCTTTGATGGCGCGCGCCAGCTTTGGCACCCGTGAAAAAACCGCCTCGGCCAGCGCCTCGTCGTAGGCAAAAATGTCCTTGACGTGTTTTTTCGGCACCAGCAGGGTGTGGCCCGCAGTGGCCTGTGAAATGTCCAGGAACGCCAGGACCTGGTCGTCCTCGTAGACTTTCACACTGGGGATCTGACCGGCGACGATTTTACAAAAAATGCAGTTTTCATCCATGTTCTTTTCCCTCTTTCATCAACGTTTAATCTGCTTCCATGCTATCATATAACTATTAGTCTGAGTACAAAGAAAGAAGGCTGGGCATGACGCTGACGCTAGAACACGTCACCGGCGGGTATGGCAACCTGCAGGTGCTCAAGGATTTGAATTTCACGGTGGAAGACGGGACCATTGTCGGGCTGATCGGCTTGAACGGGGCCGGCAAGTCGACCACGATTAAGCACATCATCGGGCTGCTCACCCCGCAAAAGGGCCAGATCACCATTGACGGCAAGACCCTGGCCGAAGACCCGGACGGCTACCGCCAGGCGATCGCCTATGTGCCGGAGACGCCGGTGCTGTACTCGGAGCTGACGCTGCGCGAGCACCTGGAGCTGACCATGATGGCGTACTCGCTGGATAAGGACGAGGCGTGGGCGCGGGCCAAGGACATGCTCAAGAAGTTCCGGCTGGACAACAAGCTGGACTGGTTCCCCGCGAAGTTTTCCAAGGGGATGAAGCAGAAGGTGATGATCGTCGCCGCCTTCATGACGAACGCCAAGCTGTACATCATCGACGAACCATTCACCGGCCTGGACCCCTTGGCGGTGCATGACCTGCTCGATTTGGTGCAGGCCAAAAAGGCCGCCGGGGCGTCGGTTTTGATGTCCACCCACATTCTGGCCACGGCCCAGCAGTACGCGGATCAGTTCGTGCTGCTGCGAAGCGGGCAGGTCCGCGCAACCGGCGACATGGCGCACCTGCGCGAGGACTTCCAGCTCGCAGCCGACGCCAGTCTGGATGCCATTTACATGGCCATGACGGAGGAGCACTGATGCGAAAGCTTTGGCAAACCCGCTTAAGGCGGCATCAAAAAACGCAATTCAAGTATTTGCGGCTCGTCTTCAACGATCATTTTGTCCTGATCCTGTTGATCCTGTTCGGCGCGCTGCTTTACGGCTACAGCCAGTGGGTACGGCAGCTGATGCCAAGCTGGTGGCTGCGGCCGGCCCTGGCGCTGGTCCTGACCGCGCTGCTCAGCTTTGGTCGCTTGGCCAGCTTGAGCGAGCCCGCGGACGCCACGTTCCTGCTGCCGCAAACCAGCTCGTTTGCGCAGTACTTGTTCAAAGCGCGGCGGTATTCCCTGCTGCTGCCCAGTGTCGTGTTGGCGCTGGGGGCGGCGGCTAGTGTGCCGCTACTGCTGGTGTTGAACATCGATCCGCTCAGCGGCGGCATCACCTTAGGGGCGCTGCTGCTGATCTTCAAAGACTTGGATCTGTGGCTGCAGCTGATCGAGCATTACGGGGTGCAGCGGCCGGCGTGGGTCAGTCGCTTTCCGCTGTTCGTCGCCGCGTTTGCCTCGCTGACTTTGGGGCTGTTCCTGCACCCGGCCTACGGGATGATCATTGCCCTGGCCTTGGACCTGGGCTTTCGCTGGGTCGTTTTGGCTGGGCACTTTCAGCCGGCGACGCTGGACTGGCTGAGCCTGAACGCCAGCGAGGCCAAACGGATGGATCGCCTGTACCGCTTTTACAACCTGTTCACTGATGTGCCGGGGCTGAATTCCGGCGTACACCGCCGCAAGTGGCTGGACATTTTTCTGCCGCTGGTGCGCAAGACACCGGCGCACACCTGGGCTTACCTTTACCTGCGCGGCTTTTTGCGCCAAACGACGTACCTGGGCCTGTGGGTGCGGCTGGTGATCGTCGGCGCGGTGGTGCTGGCGCTGATCCAAGTCTGGTGGCTGGCGGCGCTGGTGGCTGGCCTGCTGGTTTACCTAGTGGGGTTCCAGCTGCTGCCGCTCGCGTTTGCGTACTCGGAAATGGTGATGGCGCGGCTTTACCCCGTGCCGGCCAGCCAGCAGCGCGCGGCGTTTCAGCACCTGACCGCTGTGCTGCTGGTGGTGTTCGCGCTGGTCCTGACGGCCGGCCCACTTGCACTCGGCCACTGGGTGGTCGCGTTATGGGCCGGTGCCGGCGCCTTGCTGGTCGCGGTTTTATTCGCCTTTTGGTACCTGCCGTACCGCCTGCGGAAAAAACCGTTGATGCCGGCTTGACCGCGGGCGCATCGGTTCTGTAAGATGACTTTATGATTCGAAAAATTTTGTAGCCTGATTGGGGCTGTCGGAGGAGGCAGCGGCATTGTTCGATTTGGAACCCGGCTGGTCGCTGGAGCCGATTGGCGGCACGACCGGTGGTGCGTTCATGGGCGTGTACGCACACGAGAAATTCTTTTTAAAACGCAATGCGTCCCCATTTTTGGCGGCCTTATCGGTTGAGGGCATCACCCCCAAGTTGATTTGGACCAAACGCATTGCCACCGGCGACGTCCTGACCGCTCAGGACTGGGTCAACGGCCGCACGCTGACGCGCGCCCAGATGAACAGTTCGATGGTCGCCCAGCTGCTCGCGAAAGTGCACAACTCGGTGCTTTTGCGGCGCATGCTGAAAAAAGTTGGCGGTGCGCCGCAAACCCCGCGCCAGTTATTCGACCAGTACGTGGCTAAGGTGCCGCAGCCGCTGCGTACGCACCCGTTGATGCAGGCAACCATTGCAGCCTTGCAGACCTTACCGGCCGCTGCGCCTTTGCGGGTGTGCCACGGCGACTTGAACCACAAGAATTGGCTGCTGTCCGATTCTCAGCAGCTTTACTTGGTTGACTGGGACCAGGCCAGTTTAGGCGACATTGCGTTTGACCTCAGCGTGGTGCTGATCAACTACGTGCCCCGCAGCCAGTGGGCCAAGTGGCTGGCGGCGTATGGCACGCCGCTGTCTGATGACCTCCTGGCCCGCATCGTTTGGTACGGGCGGTTGCACTTGCTGCACGAGGTCGCTGCCCAGTACACCGCGCAGCGCTACACTGAGATGAACAACGCGCTGACGCAGTTGCAGCAGCTCAGCCAACTATAGCCAAAAAAGGACCGCGCACGCGTTGCGCGGTCCTTGCCTTGAAAAGGAGTATTTTATGCGATTAAGAAATAAGCCATGGGCGGCGCCGCTCATTGAACAGCACCCGGAGTACATCAGTGTGCGGCCAGAGGGGATGCCTGGCAAGTGGCAGGCACGCTTTGCTCAAGAACAGCCGCTGTTTTTGGAGGTGGGCTCAGGTAAAGGCCAGTTCATCACCGAAATGGCGAAGCTGCACCCGGATCGCAACTTCATCGCGCTGGAGATTCAGGAGGTTGCCATCGCCTATATCCTGCGCAAACAAGTTGAACTGAAGCTGCCGAATCTGCAGCTGATTCTTGGCGATGGCGCGGCTCTGACGACGTACTTTGCGCCAGGGGAGATCACCGGGCTGTACCTCAACTTTTCCGATCCCTGGCCCAAGAGTCGCCACGAAAAGCGGCGTCTGACTTACAAGACGTTTCTGGCGCAGTACCAGGCGATTCTGCCAGCCGGCGGGCAGCTGCAGTTCAAAACGGATAACCAGGGCTTTTTTGAATATTCCCTGGTCAGCATGAACAACTACGGTCTGACGTTTGAGCTGGTTGCGCTGGATCTGCATCACGACCGCCGGGTCCAGGACAACGTGGAAACCGAGTACGAGCACAAATTTGCCAGCCGCGGCGGCCGCATCTACGAGCTCTTGGCCCGCTTTCCTGAGGCCAAAGCAAAAGGCTGAGCCATCAAGCGGTTTTTAGCGTAAAGCACAAAACGCGCCTGCGCTGCGATTTGATTTTCTAAATCGCAGTGCAGGCGCGTTGCTTATGGAACCCGACAAGTCAACTTTGGCTTGCGCACTAGATCCGGTCGAGGTGGACGAGCTTGCCGGTTTCGGCGACGGTGAAGTGAAACGTGCCAGAGGTGGTCGTGACTCCGCCGCGGTAGCTCGCCAGCAGCTTGCCGTCAACTAGGCTGGCGTCAGGGTTCATGTCGATCCAGCCACCGGTGATGCTGCTGGGTTCGGCCAGCTCTGTTTGCACACGGCGGAATAACTTGTTCGGCAGCGTTTTGTGCCAGTAAACATGGTTGAGATAGGTGTAAGCGGCGGCCAGCGCGCTGAGACTCAGCAGGCCGGCACACCATGCGGTCGATTTTTTCATGGCGGCGCTCCTTTTGGGTCTCAGTATAGCGGAAAATTGTCGCGCGTGCATTGCTATCTGAGCGAGAACTTTGTATAATATCCTTATTAAAAGTTAGCGAGGAGCGCTCACATTGAAAGAATTTAAAAATGATGCTGAAATTCTGGAAGCCGCAAAGGGCCAAGGCAAGCAGATGCTGTTCTTTACCGCCGGCTGGTGCCCAGACTGCGCCTTCATCAAGCCGGCCATGCCAGAAATTGAGAAGGACTTTTCCGACTACCGCTTTATCAAGGTCGACCGTGATGATAACATTAAGGTCGCACAAGAAATGGGCGTGATGGGGATCCCAAGTTTCATCGCGTTTGAAGACGGCAAGGAAATCGGCCGCTTTGTGAATAAAGACCGCAAGACTAAGCAGCAGGTGGAGGACTTCATCTCTGGCTTGGCCTAGGTCATCAGGGAGGAACTTCTTTTGATCACTAGTTATAACCAAACCGCCTGGGGCGACACGCTGATCGCGGTGCTGGCCCCAGATCAGGCTGATGAAGTCGTCAAGTCGGCAGAGCACATCACCGGTATCTACGACCAGCAGGGCCAGCCGCTCGGGTTCAACTTTTTCCAGGTGAGCGACATTGTGAGCGTCTCGGGCCAAGGTCAGGTCACGCTGGATGCGGACGCGCGCCGTCAGTTGAACGCCGCCATTACCGCGGCCGGCCTGCCAGGCGCTCTGCCGCTTGAAGACACCCCGAAGTTTGTGATCGGCAAGATCATCGACTTCAAGGCCCACCCAAAGTCCGACCACTTACACATCACCAAGGTCGACTTTGGCACCCACCAGGAGCAGATCGTCTGCGGCGCGCCGAACGCGGCACTGGGCGAAACCGTCGTGGCGGCGCTGCCTGGGGCAATGATGCCGGACGGCAAAATCATTTGGCCAGGCGAGCTGATGGGCGTCGAAAGTGATGGCATGCTGAGCTCAGCCAAGGAGCTCGGGATTCCCGGCGCCTCCAACAAGCGCGGGATCTTGCTGATGCCGGATAGCATTCCGGCCGGCACCCCGTTCGATTTCAAAAAGGCCGAAGCCGTGGTTGCGGCTCAAGCATAAAGTCAACGACTCTCCTCGGAGGGCCGTTTTTGTTTTGGCTCGGCAATGAAAAATTGTCGCGTTGACGTGAAAATAAAGCTGGGCATTTTCATGAGGCCCGGCAGATTCAGCGCGCACGTATGCTAAAATAAGCACAGAAACGATTTGGAAAGGGGCGAAGGCATGGCACATTATGACGGACCAGTGTTTCATCGGCCAGAATCGCCCAAACCGGCGGCGTATCCGTTGCCGCCCCGCGGCCTGCGGCACCATGAAGCCAAACCCGCCACGCCGCAGTCTGATTTGACTGTGGCGCCAATGGACGCCCTGGCCACGCCGGACAGTGTGGCCAAGCGCCGGCGCGAGAACCAGGTGGATTACCTGAAAATTGTGCAGGCGCTGACGGTGGCGCCTGACCGGCTGTACGTGCTCGACGACGGCAGCGCAGACGCGCCATGGGCGCAGCCGGCGCCAGAAGCGGAAGACGCCGATGACTTGAGCTCAGCAAATGACGATTCTGCTGGGTCCCGTGAAGCCCTTGCGTCGACCACCACAACGGACGCGCAGCCGCAACGCGACAAGACGCAGGCAACACGGGTGCCTGAATCCGCCGCACCAGCCGATGAGCATCCAGAAGACGAGCCAGAAACGCCGCTGGCCGCTGATATTGATCCGCAGACAGTCGACCGCGAGCTTGCTCAAACCACACCGTTGACGGAGGTCAAAACCGCAGACGGCCACGTCCCGGCGACGGTGTCGGAACTGCTGACGACCCCCGCGGCCAGCCAGGCGGCCGCACCGCCAAGGCCGCACAGGACGTCGACGCGGCCGGATCCGCGTGCGGTGGCCGGCAGTGTGCGCAGCTTTTTGGCGGGGCAAAAGCCTCGTTCAGACGAGCGGCGCAGTGAGGACCCACCAGTGGCTGCTTCAGCCCAGACGCAGGGACAGCTTGCAGCTTATCAGCTGCCGCCGCTGTCCCTGCTCAAGCCGCCTGTGCAGGCGGACGCTGCGGTCCAGCGCGCGTGGGTCGACAAGCAAACCGCGCAGCTGGATGCCGCGCTGGCCAATTTTCACGTGGATGCGCATGTGGTCACCAGCACCGTGGGGCCGACCGTGACGCAGTACCAACTGCGCTTGGCGCCAGGGGTGAAGGTCAGCAAGATCACCAACTTGCAGGACGACTTGAAGCTAGCGCTGGCGGCGCGCGATATCCGCATCGAGGCGCCGATTCCTGGCCACAGCACGGTCGGCATTGAGGTGCCCAACCAAAAGGCGCGGCCGGTGATGCTCAAGGAAATTTTGGCGGCACCGGCGTTTCGTGATGCGAAGTCGCCGCTGACCATCGCCCTTGGGGTGAACCTGTTTGGCCAGCCGGTGGTCGCCAATTTGGCCAACATGCCGCACGGGCTGATCGCCGGCGCAACCGGGGCGGGTAAGTCCGTTTTCATCAACAGTCTGATCACGTCGCTCCTGTACAAGGCGACGCCGCAGCAGGTACGCCTGCTGTTGATCGACCCCAAGGCGGTGGAGCTGGCCGTGTACGATGGCTTGCCGCACCTGGTGGCGCCAGTGGTATCCGATTCGAAAAGTGCCAGTGCGGCCCTGAAGTGGGTCGTGGACGAAATGGAACGCCGCTACGAAAAAATGGCGGCAGCGCATGCCCGCAGCCTGGCGCAGTTCAACGCGGTGGCGCGGCAGCACGGCAAGGACAGTCTGGTCATGCCGAGCATCGTCGTGATCATCGACGAGCTGGCCGACCTGATGCTGGTCGCCGCCAGCGAGATTCAAGATTATATCGCCCGGATCACGGCCAAGGCGCGGGCGGCGGGCATTCACCTGATTGTCGCCACGCAGCGGCCGAGCGTGGACGTTATCACCGGGACGATCAAGAACAACATTCCAACGCGGATCGCTTTCATGGTGGCCAGCCAGTTCGACTCGCGCACCATCATCGACCACGCCGGCGCGGAAAATTTGCTGGGGCGCGGCGACATGCTGTATCTCGGCAATGGCGCGAGTCAGCCGATTCGACTGCAAGGCGCGTTTATCGACTCGGAGCTCGAGCAGGTGACCGCTTTTGTGCGGCAGCAGCAGCCGCCGCAATACCTGTTTGACCCGCACCAACTGGTGAAAAAGGCGCAGGCCATCGAAGCGCAGGACGACTTGTTCCCACAAGTGCTAAAATATGTGGCGGCGGCTGATACCGTCTCGACTTCGGCGCTGCAACGCCAGTTTAGCATTGGCTACAACCGGGCAGCCAAGCTCATCGACGAGCTGACTGACCGTCATTACATATCCGCGCAAAATGGCGCTAAGCCGCGCGACGTGTACATTAACAAACAAGATCTGCCGACGCCTCATGACGCCGGCTGAAGCTGAAAGGGTAGACACAGACAATGACAGAGGAAATCGATTATTTCATCGGGATCAAAGGTTCAGGGATGAGTGCCTTGGCACTGATCCTTCACGATTTGGGCCACACAGTGCTGGGCTCTGACATCACGCAGTTCACCTTCACCCAGCGCGGGCCTGAGTCTGCCGGGATCAAGATGCTGCCGTTTGACGCGGACAACATTAAGCCAGGTTACACCATCATTTGCGGCAACAGTTTCACTGACGAGCACCCCGAAGTGCGTCGCGCCAAGGAGCTGGGCCTGCCATTTTTCCGGTATCACGAGTACCTGGGCAAGCTGCTGGAAAATTACACCAGCATCGGCGTGGCCGGCGCCCACGGCAAGACCTCGACCACTGGGCTGTTGGCTCACACGCTGAGCGGCATCGACAAGACCTCGTATCTGATCGGTGACGGCACCGGCAAGGGCACGAAAGACTCGAAGTTCTTCGTGTTCGAGGCGGACGAGTATCGCCGGCACTTTTTGGCCTATCACCCGGACTACCTCATCGCAACGAACATCGATTTCGATCACCCGGATTACTACACCGGGATCGAAGACGTGTACGACGCGTTTGAAACGGAAGCCAGCCAGGTCAAAAAGGCCATTTTTGCCTGGGGCGACGACAAGTGGCTGCGCAAGCTGACGGCCAAGGTGCCGATTTACTACTACGGCCTCTCTGACGAAGATGATTATCAGGCCAAAAACGTTGAGCGGACCACCGAGGGCTCAGGCTTTGACGCCTATCACGACGGCCAAAAAATCGGGCACTTCTTCGTGCCGCTGTTCGGCGAGCACAGTGTCCTGAACGCGCTGGCCGTGGTGGCGGTCAGCGATGCCGAAGGCCTGAACCCGGACTACATTGCCCGCGAGCTGGCCGGCTTCAAGGGCGTCAAGCGGCGTTTTTCCGAAACTGACGTCAAGGGCACGGTCATCATCGATGATTATGCGCACCATCCAAATGAAATCAAAGCCACACTGGATGCGGCTCGTCAGAAGTTTCCAGACAAGGAAATCGTGGCGGTGTTCCAGCCGCACACCTTCTCGCGGACCATTGCCTACCTTGACGAATTTGCCGCGGTTCTGAACACGGCCGATTCGGTTTTCGTCACGCCAATCTTTAGCTCCGCGCGGGAAACGTCCGGCTCGGTTTCGGCTGAGGACGTGGTCGCCAAGATTCAAAAGGGCGGCCAGGTGCTGCACCTGGAAGACGTGTCGCCGCTGCTGGACCACAAGGACGGTGTGCTGGTCTTCATGGGCGCCGGCGACGTCCAAAAGTACGAAACGGCCTTCAAAGACCTGCTGAACAAGTAGCATGGACACCATCTCGACTGAGATGGTGTTTTTTGCCCAATGTGACACGGCGCGAACTCAGACTAAAGTCCAACTTGATTGCCCTTTGATTCTGTTATAATAGAGCCAAGTTAGGTAACTGAAAGGAATGATTACATGCAAGAAGAACGGCGAGTGGTCAACGATTCTGGGATGACCAGATTCTTCAACAAGGTGTATTCCACCATGGGGCTGGGGCTGCTGGTGACGGCAGTGATCTCGTATCTGCTCGGGACGGTCTTTCTCCCGCAGTACGTCGGCTTCATCAGTGCCCACCCGATTATGTTCTACGTGCTGATCTTTCTCCCATTCATTTTGTCGTTCGGGGTCAGCAGCCGGCGTGCACAGGCCAATTCGGCATATGCAAGCTTGATGTTCTACCTGATCTCGGCGAGCTACGGCGTCACGTTCACGGTCATTTTGATGTCGTATCGGCAGTCGATCGTGGCGATTTCGTTTTTGACGACGGCGGTGATTTTCCTCACCATGTCTATTGTCGGTCGCACGACCCAGAAGGACTTGAGCCGCGCGGGGTCGATGGCGTTCACTGCGCTGATCGGCGTGATCGTGCTGAGCTTGATCAACATGTTCTTGGGGTCGACCGGCCTGATGTACCTGATCAGTTACGCGATTTTGATCATCTTCATCGTGATGACGGCGTTTGATACGCAAAAGCTCAAGCAGATTTACCTGACCGCGGACAGCCGCGGCGGCTACACGATCAACACCAATAGCCTGGCGGTTCAGGGTGCGTTGGCACTGTACCTGGATTTCCTGAACATTTTCCTGGTTCTGCTGCAGTTGTTCGGTGGGAGTTCAAACAGAAATTAAGGTGCGAAGGACTGGCGCACTTAGGCCGATGGCTAGCCTAGCCCAGTGGATTGCTCGCAAGGCGAGCGAGCCGCTGGGCGTAGCTAGACACTCGGCCGTTGCTAGTTCGTAGCCCGATTTAACTATGGTGCGCAGGCTTGGCGTACTTAGCCTGACGATTAGCCTAGTCTAAGGCATTGCCGCCGTATTTTGGCGGCGAGGCCTTGGACGTAGCTAAGCGTTCAGGCGTTGCCAAGCCGGAGCCCGATTGAGACCAAAGCCTTGCCCTCATGGTAAGGCCTTTTGTCTACCCAAAAATCTCTGAGCGGGTCTGCTATAATAAAGACCAGAACAGGAGGCAGCTATGGCACAAGAAAAATTACTGCTGATCGACGGCAGCTCGCTCGCGTTTCGGGCGTTTTACGCAATGTACACGCAGATGGACCGGTTTACCAATAAGGACGGGCTTCACACCAATGCGGTGATGACCTTTAACAACATGCTCGACAACGTGATGGCTGAGTTCAAGCCCCAGCACGTGCTGGTTGCGTTCGACAAAAGCGGCGGGACTTTTCGCACCAAGATGTTCGATGACTACAAGGGCCAGCGGCAAAAGGCCCCGTCAGAGTTCATCGAGCAGCTGCCATACATCAATGAGCTGCTGGAGGACCACGGCATTCGCCACTACGCCCTGCAGGACTACGAGGCCGATGACATCATCGGGACGCTGGCCCGCGAGGCCGAGGCCCGCGGCTGGCACGCCGACATTATCACCGGCGACCGCGATCTGACGCAGCTGGCGACCGACAATGTCACGGTTCAGGTGACGCGCAAGGGGGTCGGCGAGCTGGAACCGTTCACGCCCGCCCACATTGAGGACACCATGGGCCTGAAGCCAAAGCAGATCATCGACCTCAAGGGCCTGATGGGAGACACCTCAGACAACTATCCGGGCGTCACTAAGGTCGGCGAAAAAACCGCGCTCAAGCTGCTCCACCAGTTCGGCTCGATCGACAACCTGTACAAGAACATCGATGACCTGAAGCCGAGCAAAATGAAGGAGAACCTGATCAATGACCACGACCAAGCCATCATGAGCCAAACGCTGGCGACCATCGATCAAGATGCCCCCATCGAAATTGGCCTGGATGACCTTGCCTACAAGGGGCCGGACATCGAAAAGCTCCGCGACCTGTACACGCGCCTCGATATGCGCCAGGCGCTGAAGAAGCTGCCCGGGGATGCGACGCAGGAGCCAAAGAAAAACCTGCATTACGTCGTGCTGACCGACGCCAACTTGGACCAGCTGCCCAAGACCAACCTGCCGGTGGCGTTTGAAATTGAAATGCTTGACGACAACTACCATGTGTCGCCGCAAATCGGCTTTTTCATCGGCACCAAGGACGAAACCTATGTCTCAACCGACGTGACGCTGCTGACGCTCAAGCCGCTGGCAAGCTGGCTGGCGAGCCACGAGCTGGCAGTGTTTGACGCCAAGCGCAACCTGGTAGCGGCCAACCGGCTGGACCTTAAGCTGCCTAAAATCGGATTCGACGTCCTGCTGGCGTCTTATTTGCTGAACCCGGATCAAAACAGCAACGACTTCGGCCAAATCGCCGAGGATCACGATTACACGCTGCCGCTGGACGCAGATGTATACGGCAAAGGGGCTAAGCGCCAGGTGCCGGACGACGAGAAGCTGTTCACGCACTTTGCGGAAAAGGCTCAGGCCATTTTGACGCTGCGGCCGCACCTGCTGAAGGACCTCGACGATCAGGATCAGACTAAGTTGTTTGCCGACATGGAAATGCCGCTGGCCAAGGTACTGGCCCGCATGGAAATCGCTGGCATCGTGCTGGATCAGCCCAAGCTCACGGAAATGGGCGACCAGTGGACGAGCACCATGCATGTTCTCGAGGAAAAGATTTACGGCGAGGCCGGGCTCAAGTTCAACCTGAATTCGCCCAAGCAGCTGGGCGAAGTGTTGTTTGAAAAGCTCAACTTGCCGGTCATCAAAAAAACCAAGACGGGGTATTCGACCTCGGTCGATGTGCTGGAACAACTGAAATCCGCCAGCCCAATCGTCCAGGACATTCTGGACTACCGCACGGTGGCCAAGCTGCAGTCGACCTATGTGGCGGGCCTGCTTAAGGCCGTGCTGCCTGATGGCAAGATCCACACGCGCTACCTGCAGACGTTGACGGCGACGGGCCGCCTGTCTTCCGTTGACCCGAACATGCAAAACATTCCGGCCCGCGATGAAGGCAAGCAGGTGCGTCAGGCCTTCGTGCCGAGTCAGCCGGGCTGGCAGATTTTTTCATCCGACTACTCACAAATCGAACTGCGCGTGTTGGCGCACATTTCCGGCGATAAGAATATGCAGGAGGCCTTCAAGGAAGACCGCGACATTCATGCCAACACCGCGATGAAGATTTTTGACCTGGATTCGCCGGATCAGGTCACGCCGGACATGCGCCGGCAGGCCAAGGCCACCAACTTCGGGATCGTTTACGGCATCTCCGATTTTGGGCTGGCCAAAAACATTGGCATCACGCGCCCGCAAGCTAAGGCCTTCATCGACGGTTACTTCGCCCAGTACCCACAGGTCCACGATTACATGGACAAGATGGTTGCCACTGCCCGCGAAAAAGGCTACGTCGAAACGCTGTTCCACCGCCGCCGTTACCTGAACGACATCCACTCGCGCAACTTCAACCTGCGCCAGTTTGCCGAGCGCACCGCGATGAACACGCCGATTCAAGGCAGCGCGGCCGACATCATCAAGGTCGCGATGATCCGCATGCAGCAAATGCTTGATGAGCATCATCTGCAGTCGCGCATGCTGCTGCAGGTCCACGATGAACTGATTTTTGAGGGGCCCGCTGAGGAAATGGCGCAACTCGCCGCCCTGGTGCCCAAGGTGATGGATTCGGCAGTGGCGCTGGACGTGCCGCTGAAGGTGGAAAGCCACTACGGCAACACGTGGTTTGATGCCAAATAAAAGATGAGGAAGGCCCTGTTTTATGCCAGAACTACCGGAAGTAGAAAATGTGCGCCTTGGCCTGACGCGGCTGATCGTCGGCAAAACGGTCCAAAAAGTGACCACAGATTGGGAGAAGATCCTGATTGGCGGTGCCTTGCACTTCAACCAGGCGCTGAAGGGCGCAACCATCGAAAAAATCGATCGGCGGGGTAAATACCTGCTGATCCGCTTTGACAACGACGTGACCTTGGTGTCGCACCTGCGCATGGAAGGCAAGTACCAGCTGGCCCTGAGTCAGGATGATCCTGCCCCGCGGTTTTGGCACGTCGCGTTGACCTTCACGGACGGGTCGCAGCTGCGGTATTTGGACATGCGCAAGTTTGGCCGCATGCAGCTGGTCAAGACCGGCAGCGAGGAAACCGTGGTGCCAGGTCTAGCCAAAATGGGCCCGGAGCCGACACCGGAAACCTTTGACGCCGATGCTTTTTACCAGACGATCCACAAGCGCAAGGCGCCGATCAAGTCGGTGATTTTGGACCAAACTGTGGTGGCCGGGGTCGGCAATATCTACGCCGACGAAAGCCTGTGGCTCAGCCAGCTGCACCCGGCCCAGCCGGCTTCGACCATCACCAAAAAAGAAGCGCGGCTGCTGCATGATAGCATTATCGCCGAGCTGCAAAAAGCGATTCGGCTCGGCGGCACCAGCGTTCACTCGTTTGTGGACGCGAACGGCCAGCGCGGGGCGATGCAAGATCAGTTGCACGTGTACGACCGCGAAGGCACGCCGTGTGATCGGTGCGGCACGACGATTGTCAAAATCAAAGTGGGCCAGCGGGGGACGCATTTTTGCCCCCACTGTCAGAAACTGAGGAAGCGCAAGGTAAGATGACGTATGTTTTAGGATTGACCGGCGGCATTGCCACCGGCAAAAGTACCGTGGCCGGCGAGTTTCGCCGGCACGGGTGTCCGGTCGTGGATGCCGATGAGGTCGCGCGCGAAATTGTCGAGCCTGGCCGCCCGGCGCTGCGCAAAATCGAAGCGGCGTTTGGCCCCGGCGTGATCCGGTCTGACGGGTCGCTCGACCGCAAGGCACTGGGCGACATTGTGTTTAACGACGCCGCAAAGCTTGCCCAGCTGAATGCCATCGACCATCCGTACCTGCGAGCGGCCATTGAAGACGCGCTGGCCGCGGCCAAGGCGACTTCGGCCAAGGTGGTGGTAGGGGAGATCCCGCTGCTGTACGAAACGCATTACGAAGACAGTTTTGACGGGGTGGCCGTGGTGACGCTGCCGCCGAACATGCAGCTTGAGCGGCTGATGGCCCGCGACGGGCTGACGCAGGCGCAAGCTCAGGCGCGCATCCAGGCGCAGCTGCCGCTTAGCGAGAAGATTCAGCGTGCGGACTTTTTGATCGATAACTCGCAAGGGCCGGCAGTGCGCAAGCAGCAGGTCGAGGAGCTGTTGGCCCACTTGAGCCGGTGATTGTTAAATTGCCCCGTGGTATAATGTAGTATCAAAATGAAGAAGGTGTGCCTGTGCTCTGCCCACATTGTCATCATAATAGTTCGCGGGTCGTCGATTCTCGGCCCACAGACGGCGGCCGCGCCATTCGCCGGCGCCGGGAATGCGAGAACTGCGGCTTTCGCTTCACCACCTTTGAGCGGGTCGAGCAGACGCCGCTTTTGGTGATCAAGAAGAACGGCACGCGCGAGGAATTCAGCCGCGAGAAGATTCTCAAGGGCCTGATCCGCGCGGCCGAAAAGCGGCCGGTCACCATGGAACAGATGCAGAAGATTGTCGAAAATGTCGAAAACAAGCTGCGCGCGATTGGCGAAAACGAGGTTTCGAGCCAGCAGATTGGCGAGTTTGTGATGAAGCAGCTGGCCGAAGTTGACGACGTGGCGTACATTCGCTTTGCCTCAGTCTACCGGCAGTTCAAGGACATGTCTGTGTTCATGCAGGAGCTGCAGGACATGATGAAGCGCGAAAAGGATCAAGGCAAGTAAACCAACAGGCGTGGGGCAACCGACGCCACTTTTTTGAGTAAAGGAGGGATCAGCGTGACCAAACCCAGCAGCTACATGGCACAGGACGATTTCATCGTGGTTCAGGCAACTTACTTTAGTGACCTCGATCAAGACGTGGCTGTCCACCTTTACCAGCCGCTGATCGGCCCCGTCGCGCTCGCCCTTTACCTCAGCCTCTGGAACGATTCCCGGCGCCAGCCTGGCGCGGGCGATCGCCGCAAGCAAACGGCTTTGATGGACCTGCTCGGCGTCGATTTGGATACGCTGTACGCGGCGCGCGGGCGGCTGGAAGCGCTGGGCCTGATGAAGACCTACACCTCGACCGACGCCGGCGGCCGCTATTGGGCCTATGAGCTGTACCGGCCGGTTGCGGCGGATCGCTTTTTCCAGGACGACACGCTGAGTTTGCTGCTGTTTGACCGGGTCGGGGAAGTGCGGTTCACTCAGCTGGCCAATCGGTACACGATTCACACCGTTAGGGCTCAGACCTGGCGCGACGTGTCGGCCAACTTGCTGGACGTGTTCCAGCTGACGTCGGTGGCGCCAAATGCGGCGACTAAGGAGGCCAAGCGGCAGGTGGCGGAAAAGGCGCTGCCGGCGGTCTCCTTGAGCGACGGAGCCGGCTACGACTGGGAGCTGCTCGAAGCGCTCACCACCAAAAGCGGGCTACGAGGCGGCCAAATTGGGCAACACCGCGCCGCTTTGGCGCAGCTGGCCACCTTTTACGGGCTGACGCCGCCGGTGTTTGCGCGCTTCATACAGCAGGCGACCAACCGGGCGACCGGCGAGCTAAGCCTGCGCGCGTTGCGCCAAATCGTGGAGCAAGCCTACCAGAAGCAGGCGCCTCACCTGGCGCCAAAGGGCAGTGCCCAGCCCGCTCAAGCGGCACCGGCGGCCGCAGCAAGCCCGGCGCTTTCCACCAGCGAGCAGGCGCTGATCCAGCAAGCCAAAAGCACGCCGCCGCGCGAGTTTTTGGAGGCCGCTAAGCACCGCAAGAACGCGCAGCTGTTCGTCGCCTCCAATGAGCTGCAAGCGGTGCGCAAACTGGCTTCGCGGAATGTCTTTGACAACGCGACCATTAACATCTTGATCGATTACATTCTGCAGAATTACGACAGCGTCAATCAGGCACTGCTGGACGCGATCGCCAACCGCTGGCTGGCAGCCGGCGTCGACAGCCCCGAGCGGGCGCTGCAGGAAATCAAGGACTATCAGCAAAAGCAAAGTCAACCGCGCAAGCGCAAGACGCAGCCGGCGCGCCAAGAGGCCAAGCCAGACTGGTTGGATAAGCCGTATCAGGCCACTAGCGCTGCGGCAGATCCGGCGCAAACGGCCGCAATCGAAGCCAAACTGGCCAAGTTGCGAGCCATGAGAAAGGATGACAGCGATGAAACCCATGAAGGATGAACTAGCCAAGATCATGGACCAGCGGCAAATGACCGCGGAATACCGCAAGATGATGCAAGACGCTGTCGCCGACCCTGACGTGCAGGCTTTTTTGAAGGCTAATCAGCACCAGTTGGCCCCTGATGCGGTCAGCCGCAGTGCGGCCAAAATTTACGAGTTCGTCACGGCCCGCGACCGGCTGGCGGCCGGAGACCCGTTGATTGCGCCGGGCTACCAGCCGCAGTTAGTCGCCTCCAATGGGTTGATCGATATCACTTACACGGCCACGCCGGAGAAGGTGGCGCAGGACGCCCAAGCCGCGCAGGCGCGCCTGATCACCGCCTTGAACATGCCCAAGGCGATCAAGTCGGCAAGCCTTGAGACTTACGATCCCAGCGACCGCAGCGCGGCCCTATCCGCCGCGCTCGACTTCACCATGGGGATGGCCGAGGCGCCGGACCAATTTCACAAGGGTCTGTACCTGACCGGGCCGTTCGGCGTCGGCAAAACTTACCTGCTGGGCGCCATCGCGAACGACTTGGCCAAACAGGGCATCGCCTCGACCATGCTGCATTACCCGACCTTTGCGGTGGAAATGAAAGGCGCCATTGCGGACAACTCCGTGCTGGCCAAAACCGACCGCATCAAGAAGGCCAAGGTGCTGATGATCGACGATATCGGGGCCGAAGCCTGGAGCGCATGGGTCCGCGATGAGGTGCTCGGTGTGATTTTGCAGTACCGGATGCAGGAAGAACTCCCAACCTTGTTCACATCGAACAAAAATATGCAGGAGCTGACCGCGTTTCTGTCTGGCAGCGAAACCGGCAAGGCCGACGAACCGGTCAAGGCGCAGCGCATCATGGAGCGCGTGCGCTTCTTGGCCAAGGAAATCGCGGTCGGCGGGCCAGATCGCCGCAACGCCTGACAAGCAGGGCGCACACCAGTGCATCATTCGTGAACTTTTTACCGAGTAAGCCTTGCACCGCGCCAGGGGCTGTGGTTTAATCTAAGTATCAAAGACGGAAGCAAAAAGGAAGTCCCATCCAGAGAGCCTCGGCAGAGCTGAAAGCCGAGCATCGACGTCCGCACCACTTTCCGAGATTGGCCTTCGGGCCCCCGCAGCGCAGGTTACGCGCAACGAGTGGAAAGCAGTGCTTTCAAATCGGGTGGAACCGCGAGCAAAATCGTCCCGAGTGTCAATTGACACTCGAGGCGATTTTTTTGTTTTTCGTCACAAAAGGAGAATGGCTATGTCAATCAAGATCACGTTACCAGATAACAGCATCAAAGAATTCGACGCCGGAGTTTCGACGCTGGACGTTGCCAAGAGCATTGCCAACAGCCTAGCCAAAAAGGCCGTGGCCGGCAAGTACAACGATCAGCTGATTGGGCTGAACGATGCGCTGAAGGCTGATGGCAGCCTGGAAATCATCACCAAGGACTCCGCTGAAGGCCTGGATGTGCTGCGCCAGACTGGTGCGTTTGTGCTGGCTGCGGCCATCAAGGCGCTGCACCCAGAAGTGCGCTTGGGCGAAGGCGAGGCCGCAGATGACGGCTTCTACTACGATACCGATCGTGAAGACGGCCAGCTGACCGTCGACCAGCTGCCGGCCATCGACGCCAAGATGAAGGAAATCATCAAGGCCAATGCGCCGATTGAAAAAATCAGCATGAGCAAGGCTGACGCGAAAAAGGCCTTTGCCGACGAACCGTACAAGGTGCAGCTGATCGATGCCATCAAGGGCGATGAAGTCAACGGCTTCAAGCTCGGCGACTTCTGCGACTTTGAGGAAAGCGTGCTGCTGCCCAACCTGAAGGACCTCAAGCACTTCAAGCTGCTGTCGGTTGCCGGGGCCTACTGGCAGGGCAAGTCGTCCAACCCGATGCTGCAGCGGATCTACGCGACGGCCTACTACAAGGAAGCCGACCTGGAAGCAGACGGCAAGCGCCGTCAGGAAGCCAAGGAGCGCGACCACCGCGTGATTGGCCGCGACCTGGATCTGTTCTTTGTGGATCCTAAGGTCGGTGCCGGCCTGCCGTACTGGATGCCAAAAGGCGCCACGATTCGCCGCATCATCGAGCGCTACATCATCGACAAGGAAATCGCCGATGGCTACGAGCACGTCTACACCCCAGTGTTGATGAACGTGGATGCGTATAAGACCTCCGGCCACTGGGATCACTACCGCGATGACATGTTCCCACCGATGGACATGGGCGACGGCGAAATGCTGGAACTGCGGCCAATGAACTGCCCGAGCCACATCCAGATCTTCAAGCACCACATTCGCTCTTACCGTGAGCTGCCGCTGCGCATCGCCGAACTGGGCATGATGCACCGCTACGAAAAGTCCGGGGCATTGTCTGGCCTGCAGCGCGTGCGGGAAATGACCCTGAACGATGGCCACACTTTTGTCGCTTTGGATCAGGTCCAAGACGAGTTCAAGAAGATCCTGAAGCTGATCATGGCCGTTTATGAAGACTTCAACATCTCCGATTACACCTTCCGCCTGTCCTACCGCGATCCTAAGAACACCGAGAAGTATTTCGATGATAACGAAATGTGGACCCGCAGTCAGAGCATGCTGAAGGGCGCCATGGACGACCTGGGCCTTGACTACTACGAGGCTGAAGGCGAAGCCGCCTTCTACGGCCCGAAGCTCGACATCCAGACCAAGACGGCCCTGGGCAACGAGGAAACCATGTCGACCATTCAGCTGGACTTCATGCTGCCAGAGCGGTTTGACCTGAGCTACGTCGGCGCTGATGGTGAAAACCACCGCCCAGTCATGATCCACCGCGGCATTGTCGGCACGATGGAGCGTTTCATTGCGTACCTGACGGAAATCTACAAGGGCGCCTTCCCAACCTGGTTGGCCCCAACTCAGGTCGAACTGATCCCGGTTTCTTTGGATCAGCACCTCGAATACGCCAAGCTGCTGAAGGATAAGATGGTCAAGGCCGGCCTGCGCGTCGACCTGGACAGCCGCAACGAGCAGATGGGCTACAAGATTCGTGAAGCTCAGACCCAGAAGATTCCTTACACGGTCGTGGTCGGGGACAAGGAAGTTAACGCTGCCGCCGTGTCGGTTCGCCGCTATGGTGAGTCCGACGGCGAGGAGATGCCGGCCAACTTGTTCATTGAATCGGTCGAAGCCGAAATCAAGAACTACAGTCGCGACGGGAAGCACAAGCGCGGCGAAGGCCAGGCTAACCTGGACAAGTAACTGAAGCGTTTGGGGAAAAGGGGCGTGCCCCCTTTTTCTTTGCGCGTCTGGGCGTTTGGTGAAAAGCTTGACGCACCGGGTGCGGGCGTGTATGATTAGAAAGTTGAGAAAAAGCAGAAGTTCCCGCTTCTCACCCACGCCACTGGCCTCTAGGTAAATGATCGGTAGATAATCGACGGCGGGCACATTCTGTGTCTGTCGTTTTTTTGCTTTTCTCGAAATTAATTCGGAGGTGAATTGCCATAGCACGAGATATGATGGTCAACGATGGGATCCGCGCCCGCGAAGTCCGCTTGATCGACCAACATGGTGAACAACTTGGCGTCAAGAGCACAAGCGAGGCGATGGAACTTGCATCGACGGCAAACCTGGACTTAGTTCTGGTTTCGCCGACTGCCAAGCCGCCAGTTGCCCGCATCATGGATTTCGGCAAGTTCCGGTTCGAGCTGCAAAAGAAACAGCGCGAAGAACGCAAGAAGCAAAAAACCATCAGCATCAAAGAAATTCGGTTGAGCCCGACGATCGGCGAAGCTGATTTCAACACTCGTCTGAAGAACGCGCAGAAGTTCCTGGAAAAAGGGGACAAGGTCAAGGTTTCTGTGCGGTTCCGAGGGCGGGCGATCACCCATAAGGACTTGGGTCGAAAAGTCCTGGAACAAATGGCCGACGCGCTGAAAGACATCGCGAACGTGGAGGTTCGTCCCAAGATGGACGGCCGCTTCATGTTCCTGATGCTCACCCCAAAGCCAGATCAGAAGAACCAGTAATTGATTCTTCAACATACGTATTAGGAGGAAAATCGTCATGCCAAAATTCAAGACACACCGCGCTTCTGCTAAGCGCTTCAAGAAAACTGCTAGTGGCGCTTTGAAGCGGGGCCACGCGTACACCAGTCACCGGTTCCACGGTAAGACTAAGAAGCAGCGTCGTCAGCTGCGCAAGTCAGGTTTGGTATCCCACTCAGATATGAAGCGGATCCGCCAGATGATGAGTCAGATGAAGTAATTGTGCCTGCGGCCGCATGCGGTCCTTGCACTTATCGTTTTCGCTTGATTTTTGAGGAGGAATTAACATGGCACGTGTAAAAGGTGGAACAGTTACTCGTAAGCGTCGTAAAAAGATCCTGAAGCTCGCCAAGGGCTACCGTGGGTCAAAGCACCTGCTGTTCAAGGCAGCAAGTGCGCAGGTCATGGTTTCGTACCGGTACGCTTTCCGCGACCGCCGCGCAACCAAGCGCAACTATCGCTCCCTGTGGATTGCCCGGATCAACGCTGCGGCGCGGATCAACGACATTTCTTACAGCAAGCTGATGCACGGCTTGAAGGTTGCGAAGGTCGACATGAACCGCAAGATGCTTGCGGACATCGCCGTTTCCGATCCTGACGGCTTCGCTGCTTTGGCAGCAACCGCCAAGAAGGCTTTGGCATAACATCCATAATCAATCGGTTCGCACCCGGACCGATTTTTTTGTGCCAACGATTGAAAGCGTTTACTAATGGTGCTAGACTAAATAGCGAATGAACGATTGCGACAAATCAAATCGTGCAATTCATAATCTAATCCAGAGGTGAGCAACATGGCAGAGCCATTTGTGACAAGCAGTGCAGAACAACCCCTCGACGTGATCAACGTGTTTGACCTGGAGGAGGCGGCAAAAGAAGTGATCCCCCAGGGCGCGTATGGCTACATCTCAAGCGGAGCCCAGGATCTTTACACCATCCGGGAGAATATCAAGGCGTTCAACCACAAACTGGTGGCGCCGCGCGTGCTGCAGGACATTTCGTTTCCCGCCGACATGCACGTCGACTTTATGGGCCACCGCCTGACCAGTCCGCTGATCATGGCGCCGGTGGCCGCCCACAAGCTGGCCAACACCCAGGGGGAGGTCGCCACTGCCCGGGGCGTGGCCAAGCATGGCACCATTTTCACGATTTCATCGTTTGCCAGTGAGACCTACGAGGCGCAGGCCGCGGTGCGCGCCGGCCAGCCGCAGTGGTTCCAGCTTTACCAAAGCAAGGACGACAAGGCGACGAAGCAGATGCTCGATGTGGCCAAGCAAAATGGGGCCGAGGTGATTGTGTTGACCGCCGATGCCACCGTGGGCGGCTACCGCGAGGCGGACAAGCGCAACCACTTCACGTTCCCGGTTGGCCTGCCGATCGTGCCTTACGAAGACGGCCAGGACCGGACAATGGACGCCGTTTACAAATCGGCCAAGCAGGCCCTTTCGCCGCACGACATTGCCTTCATTAAGGATTACTCAGGGCTGCCTGTGTACGTTAAAGGGGTGCAAACCGCAGCGGATGCTGAAGTCGCGATTCGCGCCGGCGCCGACGGCATTTGGGTCTCTAACCACGGCGGCAGGCAGCTGGATGGCGGCGTCGCGTCGTTCGATGCGTTGCAGGTGGTGGCCAAGCAGGTGGCTCACCGGGTCCCAATCGTCTTTGACTCTGGGGTGCGCCGGGGTATGCATGTGTTCAAGGCGCTGGCGTCCGGCGCCGACTTGGTCGCCATCGGCCGGCCGGTGATTTACGGCCTGGCGCTTGGCGGCAGCCAAGGCGTTGAGGCGGTGTTCGAGGAGCTTGAAAACGAGCTGCTGATCGCGATGCAGCTGACTGGCACGCACGACATCGGCGAAATCAAACGCACGCAGCTGATCGACAACCGCTACGCCGATTGAGTCAAGTCATTTTTGCCATCAAAATAGGCCAGCAGATGTGCTGGCCATTAGGGACCCTTGCGACTGCGACGCCGCGAGGGTTTTGTTATTCTGCAGGGTTCTTCATGACGACGAGTTTGCCCGCCGGGTGGTGGCATTCAAGCAGCCGGTGGCCTTCCTGCACGCCGGCTAGGGTAAACGGCAGCTGCTTGGCAATGCGGACCGAAAGACCGCCGGCTTTGGCCAGGGCCGCAAGCTGTGGAAAGACCGTTTCGGGTTTTTCCTGCGAGCCATCGCCGAGCTGAACCAGGTCGAGGCACTTGCCGCCGGTTTCCGGCTTGGCGTAAGCGGTGGTCAGCAGGGTGCCGCCCGGGCGGGTGATCAATGCGCCTGCGCCTCGGTCGAAGCCGCCACTGATCGCATTGACGGTCGCGTCGGCCTGGTTGGCAAACCGTTTCGCCACGTCTTCCTCATCATACGCGCCAATGTCGTCTGTCCCTAGCTGTCTGAGGTACTCGGCATTGCGCGCGCTAGCAGTGGCGATTACATGCAGGTGCTGCGCCTTGGCCAGCTGCACCACCATGGCGCCCACACCGCCGCTGGCACCCTCGACAGCCAGCGTTTGGCCGGGAGCCAAGGCGAGCGTTTGCAGAACGGTCGCCGCGGCGATGCCGACTTGCGGCAGGCCCGCCGCCTCGGCGAGACTGAGGCCGGCCGGCTTCTTCATGACCTTACCGACGCTGGCGACCACAAATTCGCTGTAGCCGCCGATGGGCCGGTAATTGATCACGACATCGTTGACGGTCAAGTCAGCCACGCCGGCGCCGACCGCGCTCACGCGGCCCACCACGTCGGTGCCGGGAACAATCGGCCACTTCAGCTTGCGATAGGCGGCTTGTTCGCCGCGGCGCAGGGAGGCGTCGTACGGATTGAGGCCAAAGCCTAGAACCTGGATCTGCACCTGGCCAGGTTTCGGCTGTGGCACAGGGGCCTGGATGGCGGTAAAAACCGCCGGATCGCCGTAATGATCAAAACCAAACCGAATCAAAGCGATTCCTCCTTGAGTCGCCCGGACTGTGCCAGCCAGTGCTTGGCGGCTTGCAGTTCGGAAAAGTTGAGATTGTGCTGCTCGTCATGGGTGAAAGTGGTCAGTCCACCGCCTGCCGTTTGGATCTGCGCCTGAAGCGTCGCAAATTCTGCCTGGGAGACAATGGGGTCATGAGTGCCATACGACGCCCAGACCAGGGTGTGGGGCCGAAGCTTCGGCTGGTCCAGCGGGCCGAGCGGTTTGCCATGAAACAGCAAGGCAGTGCGATACGGCAGCGGCTGAGTCATCATGGCCCGGATGGCGAGGTTGCCGCCATTGGAGTAACCGGCGACAATCATCCGCGAAGCAAAGAGCTGGTACTTGCGGGTTAAAGCCGCCGCCGTGTTCAGCAGCCAGGTTGTTTCAGTGTCCAGGTTGGCGAAGTCGATTGTGCCATCCGGCAGGTGCCGGAAGTAGCGGGTTTCGCCTTGCTCAATCTCACGGCCGCGAATGGCCAGCCGCGGGGCGTCTGGCGCGATGAACTGGCCAATCGGCAGCAGGTCGCGCTCCGTGCCGCCGTTGCCGTGCAGCAAGAGCAGCGGCGCCAACGTGCGGTCCCCGTCGATAAATTGATAATGCAGTGTCATGTTCTCCTCCAGATCTGGGTTCAGCAGGCAAATTGCGGCTGCTTCAAAGCTAGCCTACGACTTTGCCGGGACAAAAGCGACGAATTAGCCTTGACTTTGCGCGTCAAAGCGTGAATAATTCTTGGGGCTTCGGTCAAGTTTGCGCGCTTGCGGTACCGGCTCTTTCTGCGTGTTATAATGAAAAGAACTAGATTACAGAGGAGGCCGCTTGTGGCAGTGTTCGAACCGACTTGGCTGGTGAAGGCCATCTATAATTTAACGCCGGCGCAACTGAAACGGCAAGGCATCTCGGCGGTGCTGACTGATCTTGACAATACGCTGATCGCCTGGAATAACCCGGACGGTACCAAGCAGCTGCATGATTGGCTGCAGGAAATGAAGCAGGCTGGGATCACCGTGATGGTGGTGTCCAACAATAACCGGGCGCGAATCGGCCGCGCACTGGCCAAGCTGGATCTACCTTTTGTGGCCAGAGCCATGAAGCCGCTGCCGCTGGGCATCAACCGCGCGGTGCGCCAGTTGGGGCTCGAAAAGCGCGCCGTAGTCATGGTGGGCGACCAGCTCATGACCGACATGGCAGCGGGTAACGCCGCCAAAGTGAGGACGGTGCTGGTGCAGCCGCTGGTGGAAACCGACGCCTGGAACACGCGGATCAACCGCTTTTTCGAAGGCTTCGTCCTGCATCGCATGAAGAAAAATAATCAGCTTAATTTTACGGAGGAATTGAATGACAAACACTGATGAGCCGCTGTATTGTATCGGCTGCGGGGCCCGCTTGCAAAGCACGGACCCCAAAGCGGCAGGCTTTCTGCCGGCAAGCTCACTTGACAAGGCCCGCGCAGGCGAAGAAGTTTACTGCCAGCGCTGTTTTCGGCTGCGTCACTACAATGAAGTCGCGCCGGTTGAACTGACCGACGACGATTTTTTGCGCCTGCTGAACGCCTTGGGTGAAAGCGACGCGCTGATTGTTAACGTGGTGGATATTTTTGACTTTAACGGCAGCGTGATCCCGGGGCTGCACCGCTTCGTCGGCGACAATCCGGTGATCCTGGTTGGCAACAAGGCGGACGTGCTGCCCAAGTCGATCAACCCGCGGAAGGTGACGAACTGGCTGACTCAGGCGGCCCACGCCCAGGGGCTGCGGCCGGTGGCGACGGTGCTGACCTCGGCCAAAAAGGGCCACAACTTGGACGCACTGCTGGATTTGATCGAGCAGTACCGCGCGCACCGCGACGTGTACGTGGTCGGGGTGACCAACACCGGGAAGTCCACGCTGATCAATCGCATCATTAAAGATGAAAACGGCATGGCCGACCTGATCACCACCTCGCGCTTTCCCGGGACCACGCTGGACCGGATTCAGATTCCGCTGGACGACGGCCACTTTTTGATCGACACGCCAGGGATTATTCACCGCCGGCAGATGGCGCACTTCCTGAACCCCAAAGACCTGAAGCTGGTGTCACCAAGCAAGCCGATCCGGCCAACCGTCTACCAGCTGAACCCTGGCCAAACCGTCTTTTTCGCCGGGCTGGCTAGGTTTGATTACCTGCGCGGCCCGAAAGCCGGCTTCACGATTTACGCCGACAACCAGCTGCTGCTGCACCGCACTAAACTGGAAAACGCGGATGCCTTTTACGACAAGCACCGCGGCGACTTACTGAGTCCACCGCGTGCGGAAGATTTGGCTGATTTTCCCAAGCTGGTGCGCTTTGAGTTCACCCCCAAGGAGGAGTCGGACCTGGTGATCGCCGGGCTCGGCTGGGTCGTGGTGCCGGCAGGCGTCACGGTCGCCGGCTGGGCGCCAGACGGGGTCGATGTGTTGTTGCGGAAAGCTTTAATTTAGGAGAGTGCACATGCTTACTGGAAAACAGAAACGCTTTTTACGCGCCCGGGCCAACCGGCTGCGGCCCATCGCCACGCTGGGCAAAAACGGGCTGTCCGACCAATTCGTCGACAGCGTCGCTAAGGCCTTGGAGGCGCGCGAGCTGGTCAAGGTCTCGCTGCTGCCTACCGCCGAGGAGACGCCCGAGGAAGTCGGGGCTTTTCTGAGTCGGACGATCAGCGGCGCCCAGGTCGCACAGACCATGGGCCGCACCGTCCTGCTTTACCGGCGGGCGACGCAAGAGGCGCACCGCAAGCTGTCGGTCGAAGTGGCCAAACTGGGGAAGTAAGCGCATGGGGATCACAAGCAAGACAACGACTTTGACGCAGCCGGTGATCACCGAGGAAGTGTCCGAGCAGATTCTCGGCCCGCGCCGCAAGCAGATCGGGATCCTTGGCGGCACGTTCAACCCGGTTCACATCGGCCATTTGATCATGGCCGAGGCGGTCGGCACGACCCTCGGCCTGCAAAAAGTCCTTTTCATGCCAGATAACCAGCCGCCGCATGTCGACCACAAGGACGCCATTGACGTCGGCCAGCGAGTGACCATGCTGCAGGCGGCGATCCACGACAACCCACTGTTTGACCTGGAGCTCTCGGAGGTCAAGCGCGGCGGCGTCAGCTACACCATTGACACCATGCGTGCGCTGAAAAAAGCCCATCCCGACACCGATTACTATTTCATCATCGGAGCGGACATGGTGGCGTACCTGCCGAAGTGGCGGGACGTCGACCAGCTGGTCAAGCTGGTGCATTTTGTCGGCGTTAAGCGGCGCGGCTTCACCCCGGCATCGCCGTATCCCATTACATGGGTCGACGCGCCGCTGATCGACGTGTCGTCCAGTGAGATCCGCACGCGGGTGCAAACCGGCCAGAGTATTCGCTACCTGGTTCCGGATTGCGTCCGCGCTTACATTGAGAAAGAGGGCTTGTACCGTGAGTGACTATGAATACCCGGCCAGCTTAACGCATGACCTGAACCGCGCCGAGCTGCTGAACCACCTGCAGAATCGGCTCGACGACGCCCGCTTTCAGCACTGCCTGCGCGTCGAGGAAACGGCGCGGACGCTGGCCAAGCGCTTTGGCGCTGACGTGGATCGGGCCGGTTTGGCCGGGTTGTTTCATGACTACGCTAAGCAGATCCCCGTCGCCGACTACAAGCGCGTGATCATGGAGGACGGGTTTGACCCGGACCTGCTGAATTACGGCCGCGGCGTGTGGCACGGACTGGTTGGCACCTGGTTCATTCAAACCGAGGTCGGCTTGACCGACAAGCTGGTGCTTCAGGCCATTGAGCGGCACACCACCGGCGACCCGGAGATGACGCTGTTGGACCAGATCATCTTTGTCGCCGACTTTATTGAGCCGGCCCGGACGCTGGACGCCGAGGTGGCCGCGCGCAAGGCGGCGCAAACCGACATGCGTCAGGCCAGCTACATTGAGCTGAAAAACACCCTGCAGTACCTGATTGCAGAAGACAAGATCGTTTATCCGAAAACATTACTGACTTACAACGCATTCATTCCTAAGGAGGGATAGTTCTGGACTCGAAAGCATTGCTAGAAACCGCCGTTCGTGCGGCTGATGATAAGCGCGCCGAGGATATCGTGGCGCTGGACATGACCGAAGTTTCACTCTTGGCCGACTATTTTCTGATTGCTAGCGGCGGCACCACGCGCCAGGTGCAGGCAATCGTCGACGCCGTTGAGGAAAAGGTCAAGGCCGCTGGCGGCCCGGAGCCGCGCATCGAAGGCAACAAGGATTCCAAGTGGATCCTGATGGACTTCGGCGACGTGGTCGTGGACATCTTCACGCCGGAAGAGCGCGCCTTTTACAACCTGGAAAAGTTGTGGAACGAGGCGCCAATCGTTGATTTGAAGGATTGGGTCAAGGCATGATTTATTCGACCTTTGCCGAAGTCTACGACACTCTGATGGATGACTCGCTGTATTTGCAGTGGCGCGATTACGTGCTGAAGCACGTGCAGCCGCAGGGCCAGCTGCTCCTGGAGCTGGCCGGCGGGTCAGGGAGCTTGGCGCTGCTACTCAAGCAGGCTGGCTTTGACGTGGCCGTGTTTGATTTGTCCAGTGAAATGCTGGCTTTGGCAGAGGCCAAGGCCGAGGCTGCCAAGGTCGCGCTGCCGCTGATTCAAGGTGACATGCAGGACCTGTCGGCGCTGCCCCAGTGCGACATCGTAACCTGCTTTGATGATTCGATCTGCTACATGAAGGACCTGGCCAGTGTGCAGACGGTTTTCACCCAGGTGGCCGAAAGGCTTTCGGTCGGCGGCGACTTTTTCTTCGACGCGCACTCGCTTTACCAAATGGATGAGGTGTTCCCGGGGTACATGTACAATTATCAAACCGAGGATTACGCGTTCATGTGGCACAGCTACGAAGGCGACGAGCCGCATTCGGTCGAGCACGACCTGACCTTTTTTGTCTACGATGAAAAACTCGACGCCTACCACCCGATGATCGAAACCCACAAGGAGCGCACCTATCCGCTGGCGGACTTCAAGCAGGCGCTGGCCACTGCAGGCTTTGATCACATTGAGGTCACGGCCGACTTTGGCAGGCAGGCGGTGGGTCCGCAAAGCACGCGCTGGTTCTTTCACGCAAAGAAGGGGTAGTTATGCAAGCCGTTGGCATGATCGCCGAATTTAATCCGCTGCACAATGGCCATGTGTTTGCGCTGCAGCAAGCGCGCCGGCTGAGCGGGGCAGAGGTGGTGGTGGCGCTTTTGGCCGGCAACTTTGTTCAGCGCGGCGAGCCGGCTGTCGTCGACAAGTGGACCCGCGCCAAGGCGGCGCTGGCCTGCGGCGCCGACCTAGTCGTTGAGCTGCCCACCACCGACGCCGTGCAGGCGGCCGATGGGTTTGCACAAGGCGCTTTGGCGCTGCTATCGGTGCTGCAGGTGCAATCGCTGGCGTTTGGCACCGAGGCGCCGGCGCTGGATTACGCGGCACTGGCTGCGCGCGTGGCGGCAGCCCCGCCGCAGGGCAGCCTATTTCAGGACCACACGCAGACCTACGCGACGCAGCTGAATCAGTATTACCAGCAAACTGCCGGGGTGTCGCTGGACGCGCCGAATTTGCTGCTGGGGCTCAGCTACGCGCAGGCCAACCGAAAGCTTGACACGCCGCTGCGCCTGCTGCCGTTTGCAAGGCACGGGGCGGCGCACGATGAGGCTGAGATCTCGGCTGACGGTGCCAGTGCCAGTGCACTCAGGGCGGCTTTGGCTCAAGGTGAATCGGTTGCTGACCTGGTGCCGGCGGCGATGCAAACAGGACTAGATGCTTCCCGTCACCAAAGCTGGGATGACCTGTTTCCGCTGCTGCGCTACCGGCTGCAAACCGCCGACCTAGCTGCCCTGCGCGACATCTACACGATGTCTGAAGGGCTGGAGTTTCGGCTGACCGAGCAGCTGGCAGGCGCACAGGATTTTGCCGGGTTCCTGCACCAAATCAAGTCCAAGCGTTACACCTACGCACGGATGCGGCGGTTGTGCCTGTACGTGGTGCTGAACTTGACTACTGAGGTGATGGCCGATGCGCAGCAGCACCGCTTTCTGCACGTGCTCGGCTTCACCGCAGCCGGCCGGCAGTACCTACATCAGATCAAAAAAACCGTTGAACTGCCGCTGATCACCAAGGTGTCTGCGGCAATGCTGGCCCCGGGCGGGCTCATGCAGTGGCAGCACCGCTGCGATCAGCTGATCGAGACCTTGACCGGCACCGCTCAGAATTACGGCCGCGTGCCGGTGATGCGAAAGGAGAATGACGCATGCTAAAATGGACACTCAGTGAGCTGGCCAAATATCGTAAAACGCCGCTGCATTTTCAGGAGACATTGGACTTGAAGCAGCACCTGGTCACGCGCGATCCCGAGATCCAAGACGTGACGCCAATCGTTGTCGACGGGTACATCAGCTTCGACGACGGGGATTTACTGGCGTCGGTGACGCTGCAGGGGTCAATGGTGATCCCGTCCACGCGCAGCCTGAAGCCGGTTGACTGGCCGCTTAATTTTACGTTTAGTGAGATCTACGTCACCGACCCGGCGCACGAGGAGAAGTACGAGGAAGATCAGCTGGTGCTGGATTTGGACGGCGACACGCTCGATATTCAGGCGGCCATCGAGGATCACATTTTGCTGTCGATTCCGATGCAGGTGCTGACCCCAGAAGAGGCCCAGGCCGGGGAAATGCCTGAGGGCGAAGACTGGACCGTGATGGGCGAGGACGATTACGCCCAAACCAAGGAAGCGGACGAGCAGCCGAATCCCGCCTTTGAAAAATTGAAAGGCTTGTTCCCGGATGACGAGGACAAGCATTAACCGCTGGTCCGGCTTTAATTGCCGGGCCTTTTTTGCTAGTATTAACCTGTATTGATTTGCGATATAAATAAGCGGCGGGGCGACTCGTTCGTTTGGGAGGTAAAAACATGGAAACACCAACAATTGGCGTCATCGGCATGGCCGTGATGGGCAAGAACCTGGCCCTGAACATCGAAAGTCGCGGCTACACGGTCGCCATTTACAACCGGACTGGGTCGAAAACGAAGAAAGTCGTTGAGGACCACCCGGAGAAGAAACTGGTGCCCAGCTACACCGTGGAAGACTTTGTGAATTCCCTGGAAAAGCCGCGCCGGATCATCATGATGGTCAAGGCCGGCGCCGGGACTGACGCCGTGATCGCCGAGCTGCTGCCGCTGCTGGACAAAGGCGACGTGCTGATCGATGGGGGCAACACCTTCTTCGAAGATACCATGCGCCGCAGTGCTGAACTCGACAAGTCCGGGATCAACTTCATCGGCATGGGGGTTTCCGGCGGTGAGCTGGGCGCCTTGCGCGGCCCAAGTTTGATGCCAGGTGGCCAAAAAGAGGCTTACGACCTGGTTGCACCGATTCTTGAGCAGATTGCGGCCAAGGCTGACGAAGACGGCAAGCCTTGCGTGACCTACATTGGGCCAAACGGCGCTGGCCACTACGTCAAGATGGTTCACAACGGTATCGAGTACGGTGACATGGAACTGATCGCCGAATCCTACAACGTGATGCGCAATATGCTGGGGATGACCGTTGATGAGATCGCCGGTGTCTTCAAAAAGTGGAGCGAAGGCGAGCTCTCGTCTTACCTGATCGACATCACCGCGGATATTCTGACTCGCAAGGATGATTTAGGCTCCGGCAAGCCGATGGTCGACGTGATCCTCGACGCTGCCGGCAACAAGGGGACGGGTAAGTGGTCCTCTCAAAGCGCCGCAGAGCTGGGCGTGCCGCAAAGTGTCATCACCGAGTCTCTCTATGCCCGTTACATCAGTGCGATGAAGGACGAGCGGGTCGCGGCCAGCAAGGTCCTGCCAAAGCCGGTCGGCAACGTGAAGTTCGAAAACCGTGAGGAGACCATCGAGCTGATCCGCAAGGCGCTGTACTTCTCCAAGCTGATGAGCTATGCGCAGGGCTTCGAGCAGATGCGCGTAGCCTCCGAGCACTACAACTGGAATCTGCAGTACGGCGAACTGGCACAGATCTGGCGCGCCGGCTGCATCATCCGCGCGAAGTTCCTGCAAAACATCACCGATGCCTTCACCAAGCAGCCTGACCTGAAAAACCTGCTTTTGGATGACTACTTCAAAGACATCGCCAAGAACTATCAGGAATCTGTCCGCGACTTGGTCGGCTTTGCCACTAAGGCCGGCGTGCCGGTACCTGGGTTCATGGCTGCGATTTCTTACTACGATTCCTATCGCAGTGAGGTCCTGCCAGCCAACATCATTCAGGCGCAGCGCGATTACTTCGGCGCGCACACCTACCAGCGGACCGACCGCGAGGGCATCTTCCATTACTCGTGGTATACAGAACAATAAGTTTCGCCTAACCCTGTTGATCGTCAACAGGGTTTTCTTGTGGCTTGCTTTTTGGAATAGACCAAAGCTGGTTTAGATATTTATAATTTAATATTGTCAGACGTGGTATAGCCCAATGAGAACGCTCACGGCATTCACCGGGTTCCGGCTTATCTTAATGTTAAAACCTTATGTGATAGTTTTTCATGTGCCGATATGCTACAATCACAGCATAGAAAATGAAATGAGAAAATTGGCGATGTTGGTCAAGCCAGATGAGAATCTGCTTGGTCAGCGCGGATCGATTAAGGAGCAGAATAATGAGCCGGATTTTAATTATTGAAGATGAGAAAAACCTCGCGCGCTTTGTTGAGCTGGAACTGAAGCACGAAGGGTACGAAACCGCCGTGCACTTCAACGGGCGCACCGGCCTGGAAGCCGCCCTCAACGAAGACTGGGACGCAATCCTACTGGACTTGATGTTGCCTGAACTGAATGGTTTGGAAGTCTGCCGGCGCGTGCGCCAGGTCAAGAACACCCCGATCATCATGATGACCGCCCGCGACTCCGTGATCGACCGCGTTTCCGGCCTTGACCACGGCGCCGATGACTACATCGTCAAGCCATTTGCCATCGAGGAACTGCTGGCCCGCCTTCGCGCGCTGCTGCGCCGGATCTCCATTGAAGGCGAGCACAACGCGGCCAAGCAGACGACCATCACGTACCGGGATTTGACGATCGAAAAGGAAAATCGGGTCGTGCGCCGCGGCGATGACATCATCGAGCTGACCAAGCGCGAATACGAGCTGCTACTGACGTTAATGGAGAACATTAACGTGGTGCTGGCGCGAGACGTGCTGCTTTCTAAGGTCTGGGGATACAACTCAGACGTTGAGACCAACGTGGTCGACGTGTATGTCCGTTACATTCGCAACAAGATCGATCGGCCAGGCGAGCCGAGCTACATCCAGACGGTTCGGGGCACCGGCTACGTGATGCGGTCGTAATGTCTGAACCTGAGTCAACAAAAACAAAACGGCGGCTGCCCCTTGGATTCAAGTGGACAGCCGTTGTTGCAGCCGGCATTTTCTCCACCTTCATTGTGCTGTCCCTGATCCTGGTCGCCTTGATGCGTCAGGTGTTGATCAGCCAGGAACAAGGTGAGGTGAAAGAGACCCTGAGTGCCGTCGAACAGCGACTGGCCCCAGCCGCAAAGAATTTGACGACCACCACGGTCCTGCCGCGCATTGAAGCTGATAACCAGATCACCCCGCCGGCCGGTGGCGACAGCGGTGATCCGCAGACCAGTGTCTACAACGACTCGGTTGTGCAGAAAATCGCGCGCGACGATATGTCGCTGGCAGTTTACGATCGCGACGGCCACAAGCTGTACACGTCTCGCGACAGCGATGAGCCGCTTTCTCGTGTGTCGAGCAGCGTGGTTAAGATGGCCAGCAATGGGCGCTTTAAGGGGATGATTGCCCGCGCGCCGATCACCTCCAGCCAAAACGGCAAGCTGATTGGCTACGTGCAGATCACCGACCACATGACGGCGTTTTATGCCACCATGCAGCGCATTTGGGAGCTGGTGGCAGCTCTGGCTGCGGCCGCGCTTCTGGTGTCCATGGCGCTGGGCTTTTTCCTCGCGTCCCGCTTTCTCAAACCGATTCGCTCGATCACCAAAACCATCGACCAAATTAACGAGGAGCCGCAAAGCAGTGCCCGCATTCCGTCGCTGCACCGCAATGACGAGCTGTCCGATCTGGTGGACGAGTTCAATGACATGCTGGACCGCATTCAGCGCTTCATCGACCAGCAAGGCGAGTTCACCCAGGACGTCTCACACGAGCTGCGCACGCCAGTTGCCGTGCTTGAGGGGCACTTGCAGCTGCTGAACCGCTGGGGGAAGGATGATCCTGAGGTCCTGAACGAGTCGCTAGCAGCCAGCCTGCAGGAAGTGCAGCGCATGAAGAGCCTGATTCAGGAAATGCTGGAGCTGACCCGCGCCGATTCCGTCGATGTGCAGTTCCCGAACGCGACGGCGGACATCAGTGAGGTGATCGCCCAGGTGGTCAACGACATGCGCATGATCCATCCCGATTTTGCCATCACGCTGGACAACGACCTGGAAGGGCCAGTTTACGTGCGCATGTATCGCAACCACCTGGAGCAGATCCTGATCATCTTGCTGGACAATGGGGTCAAGTACTCCACCAAGCGCAAGGAACTCCATGTCTCCGCGGCGCTGGACTCGGATGGCGTCGCCTTGGCGGTCCAAGACTTCGGCGAGGGCATTGCCCCGAAAGACCGCGAGCGCGTTTTCAACCGCTTCTACCGGGTCGACAAGGCGCGCAGTCGCGAAAAAGGCGGCAACGGCTTAGGACTATCGATTGCGCAGCAGCTGATTGAAAACTATCACGGGACCATTTCCGTGGATTCGGCGCTGGGTTCTGGCTCGGTGTTTCGCATTCAGCTCCCGACCATCACGGCGGAAGAGGCGAAGCGGCTGCAGGCGCAAGAGGCCGCGCGGACCCCTGACGCTGGCAGCACAGACATGCATAGTCAACTTTAAGTGCGATTGCGGTTTCAATCTGTCGTCATGACTCGGTCATGGCGGCTTTTGGTGCGCCCGGCATGGGCGCCAACTTGGTGAAAGTCCACTGCGGGCCGTAGTAGTCGGAACCGCTAGCCAAGGGCAAGGGTGTCCATCGCGAGGTGGAATCT
>NZ_RHOL01000011.1 GCF_003946465.1 Lacticaseibacillus hegangensis
AGATTCCACCTCGCGATGGACACCCTTGCCCTTGGCTAGCGGTTCCGACTACTACGGCCCGCAGTGGACTTTCACCACCAAGTTGGCGCCCATGCCGGGCGCACCACCAAAAATACCGCCCATCGAATGATGGGCGGTATGCATTTCATTTTCAATTAAACTGAGGGTCGGGGCGACGTGACTGGGTCCTGGTTGTACCGGAACGCGGTCGCTTTGACCGCAGTCACGTCACTTTTAACCAGGGAAGCCCGACCCGCAACCTGCGGGATCAAGGCCAAGTCGTCGTGAACCTGCTTGACTTTAATTTCAACTTGCTGAATCAACTTGCTTGCGCTGATCACGCGGCCTAACCGGATGATGGTGCACTTGATGCCAGTCAGCAGCGCTTGGAAAATGGCGGCAACTGGCAGCGCGCTTTTAACGGCGAACATGTCGTTTGCCATCTTCGCGATGTACCGCTGATCGCCCACGGCCAGCACCCGCGCCTGAACGTCTTCGTTGACGCGGCTGCCCGCCAAGGCAACCCCTTGCGGCATCGTCTTGCCCGTGAGCGTCAGGATTACCTGCAACCAGCGGCTTGGCGTAGCAGAAGCAGTGGTCGCCACATCCGTCGCCAGCAGCGTGCCGGCTGGGATCTTGACGATGTCTCCGGCAACCAGACCGGCAAGCGTCGTGCCGCGAACCAACCCGTCGCGCACCACCAGGACCTGGCGGTTGCCATTGAAGTTGGTCAGCCACCGGCAAAATGCCGCGTGGACCGCGTAGCCGCCAATCACCATCAGCGCCGTGAGCGCCAAACCGAGCCAAACCCGGTCAAACAACACGTCGCTGAGCAACCCCAAACCAGCGCTGAGCATGGCAACTGGGCGCAGTGGGAACGCGGACCGAAGTGGCGTCGCAACAGTGCGCAAGTTGAACTGCATCTTGTTGACCTGAGTCGTGCTCAGGCCAGAATATTCTTGCATAAACATCGTGTTCTCCTCTCTTCCCAGAGAGGGCTTGCGATGCGCCTATTTACTTAGATATCGAACTAAGTGGTGGCACAATGACAAACCTTCCGGGATCCGCACTGTCCGGACTACCGCCACCGTCAATCGCTGTTTGTTTCATTGCGCTCACCACCTTTCAGTTGACTTGCCGTTGTGCTCGCGGTTTCCACCCGCGTTTTTTTCTCATCTAGAATAGAAAAAAGCGCACACCGATTGAGTATGCGCGATTTGCATCCCAATCGTTTAGTTTTAGCACTATACGCCTAGAAAAGTTCTCAGCTGCATTAGCGCGGGCCTTTGTAGACAGGCGCAGTTGACTCATTGGCATCTCTGGATGTTTCTGAGCAGCAGCATTGTTCGTATAGGAGCCTCACCTAACGGAAAGCACCATATTTGATTACAAGCCTAATTCTACTTACTTTTGCCTTGCCTGTCAACCGCCAGACCCTGGTACATCAGCCTTGATGAGCATTTTCTCATTTTGAGCGCGACACCAACATAAATCGCCAAACACCCCTGCCCGCCCTCATTTGCGCGTTTTGCTTGCCTGCCAGTTGTGCTAAAGTAAAAAGGAATCGATTTGAAGTGGAGGCGTTACGCTTGTATCTAATGAAAGACATTACCCGAGACGGCGATCCCGTCCTGCGCGCGCGGGCGAAGAAGGTCAAGTTTCCGCTGTCCGATGAGGATAAGCAGCTGGCCCATGACCTGATGGAATACCTGGTCATCAGCCAAGACGAAGAAGAAAACAAGAAGTATCAACTGCGGCCCGGCGTTGGCCTGGCTGCCCCGCAGGTCGGCGTGTCCGAATGCATGGCCGCCGTGCTGGTCCCCGGGCCGGACAACGAGATTTTATTCAAGGAAGTGTTGGTCAACCCGGTAATTATCTCGAACTCCGTGCAAGACGCCGCCCTTTCCGAAGGTGAAGGCTGCCTGTCCGTCGACAAAGACATCGAAGGCTACGTGGTGCGCCACGACCGCGTCACCATCCGTTATCAGAACCTGGATGGCGAAACCAAGAAGGTGCGCCTGAAGAACTACCCGGCGATCGTCTGCCAGCACGAAATCGACCACCTCAACGGAATTTTGTTCTACGATCACATTAATAAGAAGACGCCGTTCAAGATGGACCCTGAAGGCGTTTTGATCGACTAAACCAAAAAGCGTCTCTGATGCGGCGGCAAGCCTGACTTGCCGCGCCCATCAGAGACGCCTTTTTTTACACCCGCTGAATGTCCTGCAGGTACGCGATTGTCGGGGCATTCGTGACAAAGGCGACATCGAAGTGCGTCTTGCCGTCCCGCTCCCAAAAATCAGTGATCACAAACGCGGGATAGCGCGGATCAGAGCTGGCGATGTGCTGATCCTCCGCCGTGTCCCGCAGCTGATTCTGCAGTCGGTCGCGCGTGATCTTGATTTTCGGGGTGTCGGTCTCGTATTCAAAGCCCATAATGCCGTGACCCCACACATCGGCGACCGCATCCGAGTGCAGCGGGTTATCAAACGGCCAGTGCAGCACCGTCAACACCTCCGCCACCACCTGGTCGGTCAGCTGCTGGCTGTGCCGCACGAACAGGCGCAGCGCGCGCCGCCGCCTGGCGATGCGGAGCCAAATGACGCCGGCTAAGACCACGCCGACCGCAAGAATTGCAAGCAACCAGTACATGGTCTCGCCTCCTTTGCGTTCATTATACCGCTTTAAAGCCCGCGGCGCCGCTGGCAGCTGGTGGCGCAAGCGCCCCTTATATGCTAAACTATCTATAACTGTTGAGTTTTCAACATTTGACCGGCAAAATTTGCGAAGATCCTCAGCCTGAGGCCATTTTCGCGTGCAAAGGAGTTTTATTTATGATTTATAAAGTATTGTACCAACCGGACAAGATCCGCAATCCGCGGCGGGAAACCACCCAGACCCTTTACATGGAGGCCGAATCTGCGGCCGCTGCGCGTGCTGCTGTCGAACAGCACACGGACTACAACATTGAGCTTGTGCAGGAGCTCACCGGCAACTTTTTGGAATACGAACAGAAGTCGCCGAACTACAAGCTGACGGAGTTCTAATCATGGATCTAAACATAAAGAAAGATGAAGTCGCAGTCTTTGCCATTGGCGGTCTCGGTGAGATCGGCAAAAACATGTACGGCGTCCAATACAAGGATGAGATCGTCGTGATCGACAACGGTATCAAGTTCCCTGAAGACGACCTGCTGGGCATTGACTACGTGATTTCTGACTACTCGTACCTGGTTGAGCACAAGGACATGATCGATGCCCTGGTCATCACCCACGGGCACGAAGATCACATCGGCGGCATTCCCTACTTCCTGCGCGAAGTGCCGAATGTGCCGGTTTACGCCCCACCGCTGGCAGCGGCCTTGATCCGCGGCAAGCTTGAAGAACACGGCCTGCTGCGCTCGACCGAGCTGCACGAAATCAAGGAAGAAGACGTGCTGAAGTTCAAGAATCTTTGGGTTGACTTCTTCCGAACCACCCACAGTATCCCCGATACCTTGGGCGTCGCGGTTCACACGCCGTATGGGGCAATCGTTGAAACCGGGGACTACAAGTTTGACTTGACCCCAGTTGGCGACCAGCCTGCGCCGAACCTGCAGCGCATGGCCAAACTTGGCGAAGAAGGCGTGCTGCTTTTAATGAGTGACTCGACCAACGCCGAGATCCCGAACTTCACCAAGTCCGAGCGGTTCGTCGGCCGCTCAATCCGCCACATTTTCGATGACATCGAAGGCCGCATTATTTTCGCCACCTTCGCGTCGAACATCTCGCGGATGGAGCAAGCCATTCAGGCGGCGCGTGAGCACGGCCGCAAAATCGCCGTCTTCGGCCGGTCGATGGAAACGGCGCTGGTCAATGGCCGCGAACTGGGCTACCTTGACGTCACCGACGACGAGCTGATTGATCCGCACGAACTCAACAAGATGCCCGCCGAAAAGGTCATGATTCTCTGCACCGGCTCGCAAGGCGAACCGATGGCCGCCCTGTCCCGGATCGCCAACGGCACCCACCGGCAGATCACGATCCAGCCTGGCGACACCGTCGTCTTCTCCTCTAACCCGATCCCTGGCAACACGGTTTCCGTGAACCACGTGATCAACGAGCTCGAAGAAGCCGGCGCGACCGTCATTCACGGCAAGGTCAACAACGTCCACACCTCTGGTCACGGTGGCCAGGAGGAACAAAAGCTGATGCTGCGGCTGATGAAGCCGAAGTACTTCATGCCGATCCATGGTGAATACCGGATGCTCAAGATCCACACCGAGTTGGCGCAGGAATGCCACGTCCCTGCAGAAAACTGCTTCATCATGGACAACGGCGACGTGCTGGCGCTGACGGCGGACACCTGCCATCGCGCCGGGCACTTCCCGGCCGGCGACGTTTACGTTGACGGCAATGGCGTCGGCGACATCGGCAACGCGGTCATCCGCGATCGCCGCATGCTTTCCGAAGAAGGCTTAGTCGTGGTCGTGGCCACGATCAACATGCAAAAACAGGCCGTGTTTGCTGGCCCGGACCTGCTTTCCCGCGGGTTCATCTACATGCGTGAATCCGGCGAGCTGATCAATCAAGCGCAGCACCGCGTCTACCGCACGATTAAGAACACCTTCAAGGAAAACGAGAAGGTCACCGAAGGCATGCTCAAGGATGCGATCACGTCGAACCTGCAGGAATTCCTGTTTGATAAGACCGAGCGTCATCCAGTGATCCTGCCAATGCTGATCACTTTATAAAATCGAAAATGATTCTCGGCGCTTCGCTGAGGATCATTTTTTTGTCTGATCAGTCGGCGCGGGCAGTCGCAAGCTTGATTTAAACGCATAAATATTCATCGCGTACCACCGATTTTATTGTGTTATTCATTGCTGGCCGGTATAATCGGTACTAGTGATTTTTGGAGGAGGCGAACGCATGGCGGCGGCATTTTACTACATCATTTTCAATCCGGCAGCCGGCTCTGGCAACGCTGTGGACACGCTAAAAGCAGTCCGCAAGGTCATGAACGACCGGCAGATCGACTATGAGGTGCGCGTCAGCCGGTACTCCGGTCACACGGTCCAGCTGGCCAAACAAATCGGCAGCTTCAACGACCATCCCGGCGCGGTCGTCTTAGTCATCGGCGGCGACGGCACGCTCAACCAGACCATTACCGGATTGAAAATGACGCGGCAGGCCGACCTTGCAGTTGGCTACATCCCCGCCGGCTCCGGCAACGATTTTGCCCGCGGTATTGGGCTGCCGGACGATCCCATGAAGGCGCTCGAATGCGTCCTAAGCACCGAAACGCCCCTTGTCCTGGACATTGGTCAATATACTGAGCAGACCCATCAGGAAAGCGGCTATTTCGTCAACAATATCGGCGTCGGCTACGACGGCAACGTCATCGCTCGGACCTCGCACAGCCAGATCAAGACTTTTCTCAACCGGTTCCACCTGGGCAAGCTCTCCTACTTCATCACCGGTGTCATTGTGTTTTTCGCGCAAAAACCGTTTCCGGTGATCGTCTATGACCAGCAAGGCCGCATGGAAATCATTCAAGACGCCTTCCTGGTCGACGCCACCAACCATCCCTATTTCGGCGGCGGCATTCGCTTCATGCCTGGCGCCGTGCCAACAGACGGTGAGCTTGACTTGGTCCTGGTCGAGCATCCCAACTGGGTGGTGTTCTTGTTCTACCTGATTCAGCTGATTCGGGGCAAGGAAGCCAAGTACGACCGCATCCACCATTTTAAGGGCAATCACCTGCGCCTCGAAACCACCGAGCTTGAGGCCGGCCAGATGGATGGCGAGGAAATGGGCACCCGCCCCTTCGAGCTGGAATTCACCGTGGCCAAGCAAAACTTCTGGTTCAACCTATCAGAAAAAAAATAATCTCTTCGCCCATCGTGGCAAAGAGATTTTTTAGTGCAGCGTCACTTTCTGCCCGCTGGTGGTGAGCACGCCTTCTGCCATCAGCTTGGTGAATTGGCGGCTGAGCGTTTCCGGCGTCACGCTCAGCCAGGAAGCGAGGTCACGTTTGCTCATAGGCAGTTGCAGATGCCGCGTCCCCTGCTGCGCGCTGAGATCTTCCAGGTACTGCTGCAGGCGGGCCTGAGCGGTCAGGGTACCGTAACGGGCGCTGCGCGTTTCCAGCGCCGTCAGCCGCGTGCCAAACGCATTCAGCAGGCGCACTGCCAACTTGGGCGACTGCTCGAGCAGTGTTTGAAAATCCTGCCGCCTGATCGTGCAAACGAGGGAATCTTCAACTGCCACCGCCTCATTTTGATGGCTCTGCTCCGCAAACAACGCCGCCTCACTGTCCACACTATGCGGGCCAAGGAAGTAGAGCACCTTCTCTTGCCCGTCAGGCGTGGCCCGCATCACTTTCACGCGGCCACGGTCGACCACCAGCAGCGCCGCCACCGGCGTCCCCGGTTCGTATAGCGCTGTCCCTTTGCCGACTGGCCGCTGGTGCGTCGAAATGGTCGCCAGCGCCTTCACCACGTCATCGTCCAGTCCGTTAAAAATCTCAGCCCCGCGCACACACGCCACTGGATCATGCATCATGTTGCCCCCCTTTTTAGCGCAATTGATATATGTCAATTACAAGTGTTCAGATACATTGTACACTAACGGTATCAAAATCAAAGGAGCAATTCATCATGGCAAATTATCACGCAGAAATCGTGGCCCTCAACGCTGACAAAATCGGGACTGCCGCGCACGGCACCGCGGACTTCACCCTGACTGACGAAACGTTGACCATCACCATCGAGATGTTCGACACGCCGGCCAACACCGAACACTGGGAACATTTTCACGGCTTCCCGGACGGCAAGCAAGCCCTGGTCGCCGGCCCGGCGCAGGACGCAAACGGCGACGGTTTTATCGACCTGATGGAAACCGGCAGTGTCTCCGGCACCACCATGGTCCCGTTCGATGACGCGCCGGAAAACATGGACATCCCCCACGACCGCTACCCGGTCGCTGATGCCACCGGCCATTTTGCCTACACCAAAGTTGTGCCGCTGGCGGACCTGCAAGACCACTTTGAGCAGGCGTTCGGCAGCCGCGACCTGCAGCTGGACAAGCGCGTCGTTTACATTCACGGGGTGCCGCAAAGCCTCGTTCTGCCTGCGACCGTCGCCGGCATGGTCGGCGATTTCGATCAGCACGTGACGCTGCCGATCGCCGCCGGTCAGATCAAGCGTGTTGACTAGCCTTAGCACCCGTTCAATGCCAACAAAAATGCCATTGCCTGAATAAAAAAGGCAATGGCATTTTTCTCATCGCCTCGTTGAGACGGTCAGAAGTAATCTGAGAAGTACGGCTCGTCGTTGGGAATGATGCGCTCCAGCTGCTTAATGGCCGCCTTACTAGCTTCGATGCGCTCAATTTTGGCCAAGTACGACGGGCGGCGGTAACTCATCAGCATGGTCGTCAGCGTCTGAATGTCCAGCTTGACCGGGTCGCCCACCGGCCGATCGGTGACCTGCAGATGGCCGGCTTCGTCCCACCAGAGGCCGAAGACGCCGTTGTTCCAGTCGGCCAAGGGGTCTGACACGACAAAATGCAGCGGCTTGTCCGCCTCTTCAAACGGGTAGGACTTGAGGAACTGGGCCACGTCCACGATGCGCGCCATGAAGTACGGGTGGATGGTCTGGGTGATGTCACCATCGTCCAGCAGGAAGTGCAGCGGCTCGTTTTTGTAGATGTCACCTTTGACGTGTTCCACCATGGAAAAATGCGCCGCGACGAAGTTCCACAGCCCGATGCGGGCCTCCTGGGTGTTATAAACCATTTCCTTGATGTGGAACACCTCATCGGCGATCCAGTACAGAACGTACCCTTGCGGAATGTCATTGTCGTCGTAATAAACGCCAGCGATGCGCTCGTCCTCGTCCTCCCAGCGCCAGTATTCGTCCCAGTTGAGCTGGTTGCGGATCATCGCGCCGTGATTGTGCAAGGCGAACCGGTTGTAAATCTCGATCACGTCCGGGTCGTCGATTTCCAGGCGCTCGACGTGGCCGGGCAGCGAGTTGTCGACCTTGGGCAGCTGCGTGTCCTTGACGTCAAACGTCAGGTGGTCGGACATGATCTCCCAGCCCTTTTTCCGGTAAAACGGAATGCTGTACGGGTACAGGTACGAGATCCACTGGTGATGGTCCCGCATGTGGGACAGGCCGATTTTGACCAGGTCGTGCATGAGCCCGTGGCCCGCGTATTCGGGGTACGTCCCCACGCCGGTCAGTCCGGCCATATCGTACAGCTGGCCGTGAATGTTGACGCGGCAGGGGTAAATCGCGAGCTGCGAGATCAGCTGATCGCCCTGCCACCAGCCGATGACGTCGGACTTTTCGAGCACTGGGCGCTTGGCCCGCTCGAGCTCGCCGTCCTCGTAGCCGGATTCCTCGACCTCTTTGGCTGTCACTTGAAACACGTAGGCTAATAAATCGTTGAACTGCTCGAGGTTAGCCGGGGTGACCGGCCTGATCTCAAGCTCGTCGCGGATGTCGTCTGCCATAAAAACTCCTTAGTGGCTTACTCAGCCTCCTGCGCTGCCAACAGCTTCGCCGGCGTCAGGCCATTTAACCCGATACGCGGGTCGATGGTCTGAGCTTGAATCAAAGCTTTGGTCAGGCGGTATTCTTTATTTGGATCAACTGCTTCACTATTTTCATTATCCGAAGCCACCGGCGCACTGTCAACCGCCTTGGAAGCATGTGGTCGCGCCGCGGTCGCGGCCGGCGTGCTTGCCGCAAAAATGTCGGGCTGATCCTGCTTCATCACCTTGGCTAGTCGGTCGACCAGCGCGGTTTTGCGGTTGTCAGCGACGGCTTCAACGGCCGTTTCAAAGGCGCGCGGGTCCCCCATCAGGATCAGGAAGTCCCGAGCCCGCGTCACCGCCGTGTACAGCAGGTTCCGCCGCAGCATGCGCCGCGCGTTCAGCGTCAGCGGCAGGATCACCACCGGAAACTCTGAGCCTTGCGCCTTGTGGATCGAGGTCGCATAAGCCAGCGTGATCTTGGACCAGTCGCTGCGCTGGTACTGCAGCTCGTTGCCGTCAAAATCGATCGTCAGCTCGTCAGTTTTGCTTTCGGCTTCCTTGGCCGCGGTGATGCCGGTGATGATGCCGAGCTCACCGTTGAACACATTCGCGTCTGGATTGTTGACCAGCTGCAGGACCTTATCGCCGATGCGGTACTTCACCGGACCAAACTCGACTTCCTTGGTGCGGTTGGACTTTTTCGGATTCAGGATGTCCTGGATCAGCGGGTTGAGCTGATCGATGCCGGCCGGGCCGCGGTACATTGGGGCAAGCACCTGCACGTCCGCCTTGTCGAACTGCGTGGCCGCCTTGTGCACGACCTGACCGACCACGCGCGCCAGCTGTTCCGGTGGGCATAAAATGAACGAGCGGTCCTTTTTGCTTTGCTGCCAGTCGGCCGGCAGGCTGCCAGCATTGATCGCATGCGCCAGCGGAATGATCGACGAGTCTTCGTCCTGGCGGTGAATGTGGCGCAGCTCCATAGCCGGTAATGTCCGGCTGCGAAGCAAGTCCGCAAACACCTGGCCCGGGCCCACCGATGGCAGCTGGTCTTTATCGCCGACCAGGATCACTTTGATGCCCGGGTGCAGCGCCGCCAGCAGCGTGCGGAACAGGTAGGTGTCGACCATCGACATTTCGTCGACGACCAGCAGCCCGTCCGGCAGGTCCTTGGGCTCGTACTCCTGCGCGTCGATGGCCAGTCCCAGCAGTCGGTGAATCGTCGATGCCGGCAAGCCGGTAGTTTCCATGATGCGCTTGGCGGCCCGGCCCGTTGGCGCCGCCAGCATCAGCGGAAACGGCTCATCTTTGTACGTGTTGATGTCCAGACTGAGCCCGTTCAGCTCGGCATACGCGCGCACGATGCCGTTGACCACGGTAGTTTTCCCGGTGCCTGGTCCCCCAGTGAGCAGGAAAATCTCGTTTTGCAGCGCCTGCTTAATGGCGGCGGTTTGCGTCTCGTCGTAGTGGATCCCCGCTTCTTTTTCGACGGTTTTAATGACCTTCGCCGCCGCTTTGTCGCTGGGCGGATCTTTGACCGGCTCCTTCAAGGTGGCCAGCCGCGTGGCGATTTCTCCTTCCGCGTCGTACAGCCGTTTAGGGAAAATGCGCTGACCGTCGGCGTACAGCTCGCCTTTTTCCGTCAGGGCCAAAATGGCCTTGCCCACCTGGTTGGCATCGATCTGCACGTTGCGGGCACTCTCCAGCACGCCAAGGGCCGAGTTGACGAGCACCGGCAGCGCGACGTACGTGTCGCCTTCGCCGTCGGTCAAGCGCTGGAGTTCGGCTAGCACCGCCCCGCCCAGCCGAATCTGGGAATCCGGCTCGATGTGCAGGTTGGCCGCGATGGCATCGGCGCGCTTAAAGCCGATGCCGTCGATGTCGGCAATCAGCTGGTAGGGGTTGTCCTTGATGACGTCCAGCGCATCGGTTTTGTATTTTTGGTAGATTTTGGCCGCCATGTTGGACGTGAAGCCAAAGTCGTTTAGGCCGATGATAACCTGCTCCATGCCAAGATTCAGCTGGAGGTTGTCGACCAAAGTGGCCCGTTTTTCGGCGTTCAGGCCAAGGGGCTTGAGGACATTTTCGTCCTTGAGGATCTTGTCGATGGCGCCGGTGCCCAAAGCATCGACAATTTTCTTGGCGGTGATGCTGCCGATGCCAGGAAAGCGGTCTGAGGCCAGGTAGTTGATCAGCCCCTGCTTAGAGGTCGGCTTGTCGACTTGATAGTTGTCGGCCGCAAACTGCAGCCCGTAGCGCGGATGGTTGACTACTTTGCCGACAAACGTATAAGTCTCGTCTTCCTTGATGTCACCAAAATTCCCGGTGACGGTGATCTCGTCATCGGGCCATTGAATATTTGTTTTGGTGATCGTCACCGCGACGATTTTGAAAAACGTGGTCGGGCTTTGGAAAATAATGCTTTTGACCCGGCCGCTGACGCTTTGCTGTGCATCTTCATTCATCGGCTTTACCCTGCGCCTTCAGGAATCCGGCAATGTCCCGGACCTGACCGGCCTGCTGATCATAGCCCTTAGGATCGAGCTTTTTCGCCTGGTCCAGGTACTGGCTGCCGTCTTCGTCTTGGCCGGTCAGTGCCATGCCGTAAGTGAACAGCACCCGTGCATTCTTGATCTGCAAAAATGGCGCCAGCAGCTTGGCGGCGTCCGCAAAGGCGCCAAGCCCCAGCAGCAGCTCCGCCGAAAGCAGCGCCGCGTCCACCTTTTCCGGTGCCGCGTCATGCGCCGTCAGCGCAAACGCCAGTGCCTTTTGCACCTGGCCGGCCTGCTGATAGCTGAGCGCCAGCATGTACTGCGCGTCCTGCTTGAGGCTGCCCTTCTTCGCGGTGGCCAGCTGACCGAAGTACTTGATGGCCAGCGTCGAGTTCCCCTGGCTGAACGCTAAGAGGCCGGCGTCGTAGGTCAGCTCGGCATCATTGGGGAAAAGCCCCAGCGCCTTGACGATCAGTTGGCTGGCCTCATCGTAGGCGTGAATGCCGATCAGCATGGTCGCCAGCACGGCGTAGCGCTTCGGGTCCGTCGGCTTTTCGTCAATGCGTTTGACTGCGGCCTGAATCGCTGCATCGTGGTCCCCTTGATTAAATTGTGCGGTCAATGACGCCATGCTGGTGCCTCCTAAATCGTGTCGGTTGGATCAAGTTTCTTCGTGATGTAGTCCGTGTCGTTCCAGCGCACCAGCTTGAATGGCAGCTGAGGCCCGTGCGCGTCGAGAATCGTCACGCTGCTGTTGGTCAGCCCGCCATCTTTGCGCATGTCCTTGATGGGGGTGCCAAGCAAGCTTTGAATCAGCGCCACCAGCGCCGCCCCGTGGCTGACAAACAGCAAGTTATCATCCGGCTGCGCTTGTTTGACGGCGGCGAGCACCACCGGCTGCATTCGCTGGATCAATTCTGGAAACGACTCGCCTTGAATTTTGGTCGGGTCGTAGTCGCCGGGGGCGTAGCGAAACGCGTGAAGCTCCGTGGGATATTTTTTCTCCACATCAGAAAAGCGCATGCCTTCCATGCGGCCGAGGTTGAACTCGCGCATCCCCACCGTGGTCGTAGTCGGAATGTCTTGACCGAGTTGCTTGATCAGATACTGCGCCGTTTTTTGCGCGCGCGGCAGCGGACTGATGTAGGCGTGGGCAAATTTGACCCCACGCACGGTCAGGTAGTTGGCTAACTGGCCGATCTCCTCATAGCTTTCCTTAAGTAGCGGTGAGTCGCCGTTGGCCCCTTGGTAGCGCCCTTCCAGGTTCCACTCCGTCTTCCCGTGTCGAACAAAATATAACCGCGTCAATCCTGCTCCCCCTAATGGTCTTATATAGTTACTAATTATCGCGATTTAACGCGCCTAATTCAAGGGGGCTAAAACCATCAAACCTTTGGGGTCATCAAACAGGCCTTGTCCACGTCGATGGTGTGGCCTTCAAGCCCCAGCAGCATCATTTTGCGGTCGATGCCGCCGGCGTACCCAACCAGTTCACCGTGCTTGCCGACGACGCGGTGGCACGGAACGACGATGCTGATGGGGTTGTGCCCCACAGCGTTGCCGATGGCGCGCGGCGAGGTCGGTCGGCCAAGGGTTTCCCCCACCTGGGCGGCCAGCGCGCCATACGTGGTCACCTCACCATAAGGAACCGCCAGCAGTGCCTGCGAAACGGCCTGGCGAAACGTGGTCCCAGTCAGCTGAAGCGGCAGCGTCTGCGGATCAGGCTGATCACCGCCAAAATAGTCCTGCAGCCACAGACCAGTTTTGATCAGGACCGGTGTCACCTTGCGCGGCACATGGCTCAGGTCAAACTGCCCGCCAAAGTAGTCCTGGTCCTTGAACCAGATGCCCAGCAGGTGATCGTCGTCGGCCAGCAGAGTCAACTCACCGAACGGGGATTCATACGTGCTTTGTGCTTGCATCACGGCACCTCCAATTGCTTTTATTTTACCATACGAACACGTGTTCTGAATAGCGCACCAGCGCCTGGTGCCACGAAAAAACACTCCCACATTTGTGAGAGTGTCCAATCGTGCCTGATGCCTAAACGTACTGCAGAACCTTGGCGTCGTTGTACGCGACGTTGATGGTCCCGCCGCCGAAGCACTCGTCGCCGTCATAAAGGACAACGGCCTGGCCGGGCGTGATTGCCCGAACCGGGTGGTCGAACTCAATGCGGGCGTGGTCGCCGTCGAGGTGCACGGTGACGCCGACATCCTGCTGACGGTAGCGGAACTTCGCCGTGCAGTGGAAGTCAGCGGCCGGCGCTACGCCGGTGAAGAAGTTCATGCCGGACGCATCGAGGCTGGTCGCCATCAGGTGCGGGTTGTTGTACCCCTGACCGACATAGAGAATGTTCTTCTCGATGTCCTTGCCGACCACGAACCACGGCTCTGAGTTTTCTGAGTTGCCGCCAATGCCGAGTCCCTGGCGCTGACCGATGGTGTAGTACATCAGGCCATCGTGCGTGCCCTTTTCCTCGCCATCATAGGTCATCATCTTGCCAGGCTGAGCCGGCAGATAAGTGCTGAGGAACTCCTTGAAGTTCTTCTCACCGATAAAGCAGATGCCCATGCTGTCCTTCTTGTGGGCAGTGGCCAGACCAGCCTTTTCAGCGATGGCCCGAACCTCGGACTTCTGCATGCCGCCAATGGGGAACATGGACTTCTTCAGCTGGGCCTGTGACAGCTGGCTGAGAAAGTACGTCTGATCCTTGTTAGCGTCGGCGCCGCGCAGCATGTGCACGGTGCCGTTTTCGTCGGTCGTCAGTTGGGCGTAATGGCCCATGGCAATGTAATCCGCATCAAGCTCCTCGGCGTAATCGAGAAACGCCTTGAACTTGATCTCTTTGTTGCACATCACGTCAGGATTCGGGGTGCGGCCGGCCTTATACTCGTCCAGGAAATACTGGAACACGCGGTCCCAGTACTCTTTTTCGAAGTTGATGCCGTAGTAAGGAATGCCAATTTCGTCGGCGACCTTAGCCACGTCCGCATAGTCGGTCGTGGCGGTACAGACCCCGTTCTCGTCTGTATCGTCCCAATTCTTCATGAACACCCCGACGACGTCATACCCTTGCTGCTTAAGGAGAAGCGCCGACACGGACGAATCCACGCCGCCGGACATCCCCACCACAACGCGGGTGTTGCTGTTGTCCAAAATGATCACCATCATTTCAATCAGATTCTGGAGTTATCCGATTTGAAGGTCGTCAATTCCAGTAGGCTTAATTATACCAGTGCCAACGTGAAAAACAACACTTGCGGAAAGTAAGCACAGCTGACCCATCGCTGCTCACTTGCGAATGTAATCCGCTCGAACAATCGCCATGTAATCCGCCTCCTGCGCCGGCGAAAACATGATGCCGGCCTGCCTCATGGCCTTGCTGACGCCCAGCGACATGGTTTGTACCACGTAGGCGACCGCCGTGACCCCTTGGATCAAAAGCTGGTAATGTTGTTCCAGAACCGGCTGTAAGCTGGCGGCCTGCTCTGCGGTCAAGCTGGCACTCAGACTGACTAGATTGGCCAAAATCTGACGGCGCAGTTCGTCAGAGGTCGCACCCCAGCTCACGCTTTTGCTCTGATTCCGCTGGCCGATCAGGGGCAGACGCTTCTTTTTTGGTTTCATCCCCACAAGCGCTTGCGGCGCCGCGCCGAGCACCCGACTCAATTGGCCGAGTTGCCTGAGTGTCGGGACGACTTGCCCATTTTCCCACTGGTTTAACGTATCAGGCGTGATCCCCAGCAACAGCGCAGTGTCTTCCTTCGACTTTCCGCTCGCAGCGCGCGCGGCGGCGAGATCCTTACCCATTGCAAAAGCCATATCATTCTCCTCCGGCCTACCACCACGGCGGGCCTGCTTGGTATCGTTGCAGCACAACGACTGCACGGCACATACAATAACACTTTTTGCCTGTTGCACTTGAACATGACGAAAGTGTTAGCTGCGTTCCCGTCAGATTGATCTGCCACTGCAGAAATATACTCATGAGATAACCCCCGCCGATGGCTTATGGCACCCTTTTTTGCAAAATAGTGTTACGGTATTTTTGTGAGCGTTTTAAAGAAAGGAAGCCTTTAGCATGACAGTTTTTGCCGCATTTTCTAACGATGAGATCCTCGCCGACCTTAAATCCAATGTGACTACCGGCAGCGTGATCACCGACCCGGCCACCTTGAAAAAGCAGTCCTTCTCCCCCAACCTGACCGATGATGATTCCGGGCTGGCTCTCGCCTTTATCGAGGCGCACAACACTGCCGACGTGCAAGGCGTGCTCAAAACCGCGCGCAAGTATCACGTCCCAGTCGTCACCCAAAACCGGTTCACCAGTACCGTGATCGGGGCGGACGGCATCGCCGGCAGTTTCATTCTGTCCACCGCCGGCATGAACCAGATCAAAGAGATTAGCAAGGCCGACTCGCTGGCCGTGGTCGAACCCGGCGTCATCAACGGCGACTTAGACCAGGCCGCCCGCAAGCAAGGCATGTTCTACGCGCCAGATCCTGGGTCCAAACCGATTTCCGGCATCGGCGGCAACGTCGCGACCAACGCCGGCGGCATGAGCACCGTCAAGTACGGGGCAACCAAGGACAACGTGCTCGGCCTCAAAGTGGTGCTGGCAGACGGCCGTGAGTTGAGACTCGGCGGGCGCACGCTCAAGCAGGCGTTCGGCTACGATCTGACGCAGCTGTTTGTCGGCTCTGAAGGCACACTCGGCATCATCACCGAAATCACGGTCAAGCTGATGCCGATTCCGCTTGGCACGCCCGTCATGGGCATGGCCTTTTTCGAGAACATGACGGCGTTGGCCGAGGCCGTCGCCGAGATCCGCATCTCTGGCGTCTACCCGACGATGCTGGAGGCGATGGATCACCCGACCATTCAGGCCATCGACCAGTACGACGGCACCAACTACAGCAAGGAATCCGGGGCGATGCTGATCTTCAAAATTGATAACGGCACCAAGCAAGCCATGGACGTGCTGAACGCCCTGCTGACCAAGCACGGAGCCCGCGACATCACTGTCACCGAGAAGCCCGAGGAGCAGGCCCAGCTGGAAAAAGTCCGCCGCGACATGCTACCCGCCATTTTCACCGGCCAGAACCACATCATGGAGGACATGGCGATGCCGCTGTCCCAGCTGGCGCCGATGATGGACTACATCAAGCAGGTCGGCCAAGACCTCGGCCTGAAGATTTACACCGCAGGCCACGCCGGCGATGGCAACGTCCACCCGTCCATCGTCTGGCCGCTTGAGGAAAAAGGCGTCCCGGCCAAGGTCAGCCAGGCGCTGTCCTTGATGTTCAAGAAGACGCTGGCGCTGGGCGGCACCATTTCCGGCGAGCACGCCGTGGGGATGCTGAAGAACCAGTGGAACAACGCCGAGCTCGGCGAAGACGTTGACCTGCTCCAGCACCAAATCAAGGCGCTGCTTGACCCGATGAACCTGCTGAACCCGAAACGCAAGATCAACTAACCGTCGATTGGACGCAAAAGGCCGCTGCGATTTTATTTTCGCAGCGGCCTTTTTGTGCGCTCAGGCCTCTTCCAGCACCTGACGCTCGATCATGTTGTCAATAATGAAGTGATACTGCTCAACGTTATCGGCCGTCTTGTCGGTTTTGAAAATATTGATGGCCTTCAGCCCGTTGGCGGTGGTCACACCCATTTGGAACCCGGACAGGTCGGCCTTGAAGGTCACCTTCAGTTTGTTGGCCTGGGTGAATGGTGAATTCGGGTCCAGCGACCGCTCCAGCTGGAAGTTGCCGTTCTTTGTTTTCACAAACCCCAGATCCATCAGCGTATAGCGCTTGATCTGCGGTGATATCTTGTAGGTTTTCGAATCGCCCAATACGGAACCGGTTGCCTGTAATGCCATAACTCCCACTCCCTGTGCGCTCAGCGGCGCTTGTATTCGCTTTTATCTTACCATAATCGCATATCCGGCACCAAAGATTGCCGCACAATCATTGGCGGATCACACCGCGGGATGCAGCCACTGCGTCAAACCAGTCAATAGGATCCCGACCACCAGCGTCAGGGCAAGCGCCAGCAAAATGATAGGTATCCGAATCGCGGCGACGCCAAGGCCGAACGCGGCCAACCCCACCGTCACAACGGTGTTGCCAGCGATCGCCCAATTGACCTGCTTGCTGGCAGCACTCGCCCAAAATGGTTTGGTCGTGCGGGTCATCAGGATGGTGAGCATCGCGCTAAACATCAGGAAGCAGAACAACCCGGTACTGATCTGAGCCGCGGTTTGCCCGGCGTGAATCAGCCACAGCAGCCAGCCAAACCCAGCAAGCGTCCACCCACCGGCGTAGAGACCGGCCGTTTTACTCAGCTTTTTCATGTCCCAGCGCTCGGGCTGGCGGCTGATCTGGGCGTGGTCGGTGCCGAGCACCAGCGTGACCAAATCGTTGAGCAGCGCGACCAGGATCATCGCGTTCAGACTCAGCGGCAAAAAGCCGAAGATCAGGTAGCCAAAAGTCAGCAGAATGCTCAGCTGGGCCGCTCGCGACAGCTTCGTAATGGTCCAGGTCATCATGCGCTTGTACACCCGGTGACCACTATCAAGGACGTTGGTGATTGAACTGAGTCCCGGGGTCAGCAGGACCATGCGCGCCGACCGCTTGGCCAAATCCACCGCAGTGGCGACCGCGATGCCTAGGTCCGCCTGCTTCAGCGCCGGCGCATCATTCACCCCGTCGCCGGTCATCCCGACGATATAACCGGCCTTTTGAAAATTGGTCACCATGGCCAGTTTATCCTCAGGAACGACATCGGCGATGCCGGCGAGGTCATCCAAAAGCTGGTGCGGTTTCAGCTCAGAGATAGAAATCACGCGGCCAGGCAAGCCGACCTGCTTGGCCACGGCCGCCGCGGTTTTCTGGTTGTCGCCGGTCAGCATCAGCACCTTGACGCCGCGGGCGCGAATCTCGGCGAGGGCTGCCGCGCTGTCCGCACGCGGCTGATCCTGCATGATGAACAACCCGACCATCTGGTCCCCAACGGCAACGGCGGTCGTTCGCCCCGCGGAAAAATCGACGGCTGCCGGCAGCGTAAATAGGGCCGTGAGTTTGGTCAGCTGCTTCAGGGAGCCCAGCCGCACCGTTTGCGTGCCAGCCTCAGTCGATACCTCAACTTGGGAGTAGCCGGTGCCAGAATCAAACGGTTGGAAGTGACTTTGAGCTAAGGCAGTGAGTTGTTTTTGTTTTGCATAATTTTGAACGGCCGCATCGATCACGCTGGGCTTGCGCTGATCCGTGGCGGTCAGCGCAAATTGCAGGACAGTCGTATCTGGCTGCGCCGACAAGTTGTAAAAAGCTACCACACTGGGCTTGTTGGCGGTAATGGTGCCAGTCTTGTCAATCAGCAGCACGTTCATGTTAGCCGCCTCTTGAATCCCGGTCAGGTCGCTGACCAGGACTTGTTGGCCGCTGAGCACCTTGGCCTCCACGGAGTTGGCCACGGCAAAACTCGACGGCATGGCGATCGGAATGGTCGCGATCACCAGCATCGCCAAAAACGGCAGCAGCGCCAGCAGACTCTGCCCGCGCACCAGGGTGGCTGCAATCAGGATCACCGCCAGCACGGCATCCACCGCGGCCAGGTAGCCGATGATTTTGCCCAGCAGCTGCTGCAAGTGGCCCGGCGCCGAGCTTTTGTTGATGAGGCTGATGGTTTTGCCGGAGCGGCTGGCCTTTCCGGTCGCCGTGACGCGGCCCACAGCGTGGCCGGCAGTCAGCTCGGTGCCGGCAAACGCGGCATCACCAACGCGCCGAGACACGCCTTTGGCCTCCCCTGTGATTGAGCTTTCATTGATGTCGGCGCTGCCTTGCAGCAATTCAACATCCGCCGGCACCAAATCGCCAGAAGTCAAACTGACCAAGTCGCCGACCACCAGCTCCCGCGCTGGCACCCGATGCCACTGACCATCACGTTTGACCGTCGCCGTCAAGGTCAACTGATCCGTCAGCCCTGACAGGATCTTGGTCGCCTTGCGGTTCTGCACGGCGCCATTCACGGCGGCAAACAACAGCATCACAATAATGAAGCCGGCCTGAATGCCCTTGCCAAGGATAATTTCCAGCAGCAGCGCGCCTTCCAGGATCCAGGCGGACGGCTCCCACAGGCGCTGCGCCACTGCCCGCGGAAAACTAAACGGCTTTTCCGCTACCTCGTTTGGGCCGTCCTTAGCTAGGCGAGACTGCGCTTCGACTTGTGTTAATCCAGAAAGGTGACTTTTTTCCTCTGCCAAACTGATTCCTCCTCAAGAAATCCCTTAGACACTACTTCCACTCTACGCTTTTGCCCCCAGCCGCTGAAAGCCCGGTGCGGCTTTTTTACCTTTCTTTCAATTGGACGCAAAAACACCGAATCCGCAACGTTGCTGCAGATTCGGTGTGATGGCAAGGGCTATGCCTGAGCCTTTTTACGGAGCCGGTTGACGATTTTGACCAGGGCATCGCTGAACTGCACGATGTCCATAGTGGTGTTGAACGCCCCAAAGGACACGCGAATCGACTCGCTGATGCGCGGTGATTCGGCGCCGTACATCGCCGTCAGCACGTGCGACGGTTCAAGCGAGCCGGCCGTGCAGGCGGAGCCGCCGGAAATGGCAAAGCCGGCCAGGTCCAGATTGGTCTGCAGCGCGTAAGTCGAAACGCCAGGCAGCCACAGATTGAACACGTGATTGAGCGCATCCGGCTTCAGCGGCCCGTTGACCTTGAAGTCAACGTCTGCGGCCTTGAGCGCGTGCATGATCTGATCCTTAAAGCCGTAGTACTTGGCCTGCCGGTCTCCTTTTTCCTGCGGCGTGATGAGGCGCACTGCCTCGGCAAAACCGGCCACGGCTGGCGGGTTCTCGGTGCCGGCGCGGCGCTTCATTTCCTGCTCGCCGCCGCGCAAAAACGGCGGAAAGTTGATACCGGTGCGCCGGTAGAGAAAACCGATGCCCTTGGGGCCGTTGATCTTGTGGGCGGAAACACTCAGCATGTCCACGTGCAGCGCGTCGACGTCGATGTCGAGCAGCCCGTACGCCTGAGTCGCGTCCGTGTGGAACCAGGCCTGGTGGTCGACCAAGCGCTCGCCAATTTGCTGAATCGGCATGCGCGAACCGACCTCGTTGTTGCCCATCATGATCGAAACCAGAATGGTGTCGTCATCCAGCACGGCGTCAAAGTCGGCCAGACTGATTTCGCCCTCCTCGTTCACCGGCAAATAAGTCACCCTAAAGCCTTCTTTTTCAAGCTGGGCCATGGGCTTCAGTACACTGAGGTGCTCGATGGCCGTGGTGATGATGTGCTTGCCGAGCCCCGCCCGGGCGTGCGCCGTTTGCATAATGGCCGTGTTGTTGGCCTCGGTCGCGCCGCTGGTGATCACAATGTCGTTAGGCTTGGCGTGAATGCTTTTGGCCAGCACCGCCCGGCTGTCGTCCATGACCGCGTGCGCTTGCCGGCCGAACCAATGCGTCGAACTAGCATTGCCAAAATTGGCTTGCATTTGCGTGGTCATGGTCTCGATGACTTTTTTTGCCATCGGCGTGGTGGCCGCGTTGTCGAGATAGATGTGCTCCAAAGCTCTCGCTCCTTATTTCAAGTTGTGAATGTACGCCAGCAGCATCGCCGCCGAGCGTTTGCCCGCATCAATGATGAAGTCGTCAAAGTTGACCGAGGCGCTGTCGTCGCCGTTGTCGCTCATCGCGCGGATGATGACAAACGGCGTGTGAAATTCATGCGCGACCTGGCCGACCGCGGCGCCTTCCATTTCGCTGGCTAAGGCGTCCGGGTACATGGCCAAAATACGCTTGACGGCACTTTGACTCGACACAAACTCGTCGCCGGAAACAATCAGGCCGACATGCGTGTTCAGCTCAGTTTCGTGCGCCGCCTGCGCAATCGCCTGGACGACTTGCTGATCTGCGTCAAAATACAGCGGCTGCTGCGGCAGCTGGCCTGGCTTGTAGCCAAACGCCGTCGCATCCACGTCATGGTAGGCGACCTTGCTGGAAATCACGACGTCGCCGATGTTCAGGCCCTGGCCGATACCGCCGGCGGAGCCCGTGTTGATCAAGACGTCCGGCTGGTACTGGCTGAGCAGCACGGTTGCGGTCATTCCCGCCTGCACCTTGCCGATGCCCGATTCCACCAGGGTGACCTCGGTGCCGTCAATCGTGCCGTGGTAATAATGCTGGCTGGCCACGACCCGCTCTTCTTGATTCGCCAGCTTGGGGAGCAGCGTGCGAATCTCCTCTTCCATCGCGCAAATAACGCCTATCTTCATTAACTTTCATCCCTTCTATTGTTCAAAAGCAGCTTAATTATTGTACGCCAGCTTGACGAAAATTACAGCTTAAACAGCACCAGCGCAACGACCAGCAGCAGCACCACGACGATGCCGATAGCCCAGTTGAGCCGCTTTTTCATGCTGTTGACCTTCTTAAAGGTCTGCTCGTCGAAATCGCCGCGGTGCGGGGCTCTCGGCGCCTTGCGCGGCTCGTGGGCCGCTTTGGCGTACTCACGCTCGGTTTCCACCCGCTTCTCGTCGCGTTTTTCGGCCTCGCGCTCGGCCTGCTTTTGTTGCTGGCGGTACTCTTTGCGCGTTAACTCAGGCATGGTGCACCTCCTGCAGCTCCCACAGGGCCAGGCCCAGCGTCGTTTTGGCATCGCAGATCAGGCCATCAGCTTGGGCCTGCTTGGCCTCGGCCAGCGTCAGCCACTCACCGGTCACAAATTCGCCAACGTCCTGGCTGCGCTGCTCGGCCGGCTTGTGCAGGTGCCGGGCGGAAAACAGGGTCGACTCGGCGTCGGAAAAACCGGCACTTTGGTAAAAGTGGGTCAGGGGCGCCCACTCATCGGCGGCCAGCTGCGCCTCTTCATTCAGCTCGCGCTTCGCGGCTTCAAGTGGCGTCTCCCCTGGATTGATCTTGCCTGCAGGCAGCTCGAGAGTCTCCTGGCCTAGCGGAGTGCGCCACTGCCGGACAAACAGGGCCTTGTTCTGGCTTATCGCCAACACCCCGGCCGCGCCGGTCGTGTGAACCAGCACTCTTTTCGCCATGGTGTCATCCTCCAGTCTGACCGTGAGCTGGCTCAGCGTCAGAATCTGGTCCTGATAAATCTGCTGTCGTCCTTCGATTTTTTCCATCTGGGAGCCTTCCTTCTTGTCGCCTGGACAGGCGCATTCAATCCTATGATACCAATGGCCGGCGAGAATACCAACGCCTTAAGGAATCCTTCAGCAAAGTCCATCTCGAGGCTGATATTTGAGGCCTGATATTATGGTAAACTGAAGGCACGAAAGCATATTCAGGAAGTGAAAGACGTTGAAAAAAACAGAAAAGCGTATCCGCTGGGTGCGCGTCGGGCTCTGGGCCGCGGCCGGCCTGGTGATTGGCCTCTTGACCCAGCACCTGTGGGTCGGGCTGTTCGTCATGCTGGTCTTCGCCGGTGCCCGCTTGGTCGGCGAGTTGAGCCGGCCAGTGGAAAAGCCTGCCACGCCGCCGATCACCCCAGACATGGCCGCCCATTACGCCGAATCCGGGCTGAGCGAAAGCGAGATCAACTTGTTCCGCGAAACTATGGACCAGGCCGCAGACGAGATCCACGAATTCGAGGCTATCGCCGACCGCGTGCCCAAAATCAAGACGATTGCCGTTAATGCCGACCTGCTCGACATCATGCACGCCTACTTCAAGGCCATCGTGCAGACCCCCAAGAAGCTGGGCGCAGCTGGACATTTTATCTATGAGCAGCTGCCAAACGTCCTGAGCATCGCGCAAAAATACGAGGCCATCACGCACCACGAGGTCAAGACCCAGGACACCTACGACGTGCTGACCACCGCGGCCAACACCCTGCGCGACCTGGCCGACACCATCAAGTCCGGCTACAGCGAGTTTGTGGAAAGCGACATCGACGATCTGGAAGCTGACATCGACTTGGCGAAAAAGCAGATCAAGCCGCGGCTGGCCGAGTCGACCGAAACCGTCGACCGCAGCGTTCATTTGACACCGGAGCACGCCACCATCACACCAAAATCAGAAGAAACGGGGCAACAGCATGAGTGATGAAGAAGCAAAAACAACCGCACCATCAGCCGCAACCAGTACTGCCGCTGATTCAAACTTGGTCGCCGACCTCTTGAGTCAGCCTTTTGCCACCCAGGCCCCAAGCAGTTCGGCAACTGCCGCACCCGCCGCCACGGCCGCCGAGCACGCGGCGTCGAACCTGACCCCGGAGCAGGAAAAGCAGGCTCAGGACCTTGCAGCGCAGATCGACGTCAAGAACAATGACGGCGTGATGAGCTACGGCGCCCAGGCCCAGCAGCAGCTCGGCCAGTTTTCGCAGACAATGCTGGACAAGGTGCAAAGCCAGGACACCGGCGCTGTCGGCGACGCCCTCACCAGCTTGATGGCGCGGCTGAACGAAGCCAACCCGGATGAGCTGCGCGCCGAAAACAACAACGTCTTCAAGAAGCTGTTCGGCAAGGTTCGTCGCTCGATTTTTGAGATCACGGCCAAGTACCAGAAGATCGGTGCGCAAATCGACACGATCGCCGCGCGCCTGACCAAGGAGCAGCAAGGCCTGCTCAACGACAACAAGATGCTCGATGAACTGTACGCTCAGAACAAAGCCTACTTTGACGCGTTGAACATCTACATCGCTGCCGCCAAAATCAAGCAGGACGAGCTGCAAACCAAGACGATTCCTGCCGCTTTGGCCGAGGCCCAGGCGTCCGGCGACCAGATGAAGGTCCAGGAGGTCAACGACCTCAAGCAGTTTGAGAGCCGCCTGGAAAAACGCGCGTACGACTTGCAGCTGGCCCGCGAGATCACCCTGCAGCAGGCGCCGCAGATCCGCCTGATTCAAAACACGAACCAGGCGCTGGCGGAAAAGATTCAGGCCAGTGTCAACACAGCCATTCCGCTGTGGAAGAACCAGGTCGCCATCGCCTTGACGCTGCTCCGGCAAAAAGATGCCGTCACTGCGCAGCGTCAGGTTTCCGAAACCACCAACGACCTGCTGAAGAAAAACTCATCAATGCTGAAGATTTCGGCCGTCGAAACCGCCAAGGAAAACGAGCGCGGCGTGGTCGACATCGAGACTTTGACCCAGACGCAAAACGACTTGGTCGACACCTTGCAGCAAACTCTGCAGATTCAGCAGGAAGGCCGCGCCAAGCGTCAGGCCGCAGAACAAGAGCTCGGCAAGATGGAAGAAGACCTCAAGAACCACCTGCTCGATTACACCCACGGCAACATGAACCCGCAAAATCCGCGGGCATAACCGCTTCTTGCAACCAGTCGCTCAGGCGGCTGGTTTTTTCGTGCGCCGACGAAAAAAACCGTACTGCCTAAATCAGGCAGTACGGCCGCATAACGGGAATTAATCTAACACCACCACGTGTTTGCCAACAAAGTGGCCGGACTCCAGGTTGGCCTGAGCCTCTCCGACTGCTGAAAGCCCGTGATAGACCTTGGCAATCGGGACGGTCAGCGTGCCCGCTTTAACCGCGGCGAGGACTTGGTTGAAGATCTTGGCCGGCAGGTCTTTGGCTTCACCGGCATAACTGGTCAAGAACTTGCCGCTAGGAATCATGAACGGTGAGAAGTGCTCGATTTCCCAGCCGCCGCCAAGCCCGCCAGTGAAGCAGAGTTTACCAGCTGGTTTGACTGCGCTTAAGGTGTCCGCCAGCGTCGTGGTGCCGACCAGCTCGAGCGCCTTAGCCACGCCCTCAGGAAGCAGGTCGTGCACCTGGGCGGCAATGTGGCCGTCGTCGATGAGCACATGATCTGCGCCCATGGCCGTTAGTTTGGCCACCTTGGCCTGGTTGCGCGTCGTGGCGAGCACGGTCGCGCCCAGCATTTTGGCCAGGCCAATGCTCATGAGCCCAACGGTTGACGAACCGCCGCGGATCAGCACAGTGTCGCCGGCCGCTAGGTTTAGCCCCTTGTTCAGCGAGCCGTAACTGGTCTGCAACATTTCCGGCAAGGCGCCAACAACGTCCCAGGCAAGGTCAGTCTCCAGCGGAATCATTGCCGCATGCGGCACCAGGCAATACTCGGCGTAAGAGCCGTCAATCGCCCGGCCGAGGCCGTCCATCATCATCGCCACTTTCTGGCCGCGCTGATACGGTGAGTCGGCAGCTGGCGTGTCGATCACGCCTGTGCCTTCAATGCCCAAGATCCGCGGAAACTGGAAATCGCCATCGGATTCGCCCTTGCGGCTGGTGACCTCGGACTCATTCACGCCAAACGCCTTGATCTGCACCACGTCAAACCCCGCCTTGGCCTCTGGCTTTGGCACCTCAACGGGTTTCAGCTCACTGGCCTCACACGGACCGGTTAATTGAATTGCTTGCATATTCGTTTCCTCCTCGATTGTCTGACTGAATCGCGTTTCAGGTTCTTGTCAGTTCAGCGCGTACTCGAGCCAGCCGTACGCCGTTGCGCCTTGCGCCACCACCGCGTCGTGGTCATTGATCTGCCACAGCTGTGTGCTCGGATGCAGTCCCGCGGTTTGGCAGAACTGGTTCAGTTCGTTAAGCCCGCGGGTGATTCCGTCAAGGGTGTTGGCGACGCGCACGCGAACATACCGGCCCGCCGGCTTTTTAATCAGCGGCAGCAGCGTTTCGTCAGACTTGCCCTGCGTTTCTTTTAGAATCCGAAACGAGGCGGCCATGTAGCCGGCGGGATCATCGACCGGCAAATCGGTCAAATACCCCGAGGTGGCCGTGTTCATCAGGGCCAGCGAATCCAGCTCCTGATAAAACTCTGAAAACAGCTGGGCCACCTCTTCTTCGGTGCAGTCCACCGCCTTGCGGGAGCACCAGAACGTGGCTGACTTCAGCGTCGCCACCACCGGCGCATACAATTTGCCTGCCGGCGCCTTGCCGGGCCGCGTCAGCCGCTGCTGGATCACCGCCTGCACGCGCTGCAGATCCTCAATTTGACTGGTGATCTTAGCCTGAGCCGCCTGCAGCTGCGGGATGGCCTGCCGGTTGTCGGCGGACCTAATGGCCTTGATCTGATCAAGCGACAGCCCAATATGGCGCAGACCCAGAATCGTCATCAGGTCGTACAGCTGCTGGTACTCGTAGTAGCGATACCCGGCGTCGCTCACCTTGGCCGGCTTAAATAACCCCTGCTCATCGTAAAAGATCAGGGTTCGTCTGGTGGTGTTGGCTAACTTGGCCATTTCACTAATTTTCAGCATCGCACTGTCCTTTGGGTTGACTGTCACGTGACGGTATGGTTTATAACTAGTGTAGCACAGTGATTCAGGCCGGTATTCTGCCTTGACACTGCCGCCGACAACCTTAGGGTAGACTGTGACGCGGCGTGACAGTCAAGCTATTTTTCATCAGTAATTGCCAACTGGGTTGCGCAACTCGCCACCGTAATGACCACCTGAAAGAAGGATTCTTATGACCACCTTACAAGACTCGATTCAAGACACGATTTTTCACAACCGCCAACCCGACGCCAAAAAGCTGGCCGCATATGGTTTCAAGCAGGCCGGAACCACCTGGCGCTATCAAACCGACTTGGTCCCGGGCTTCAGCCTCACCGTCAACATCGATGGGGACACCATCACCAGCCCGGTCACCGACCAGGAGTCCGGCGACTTGTACACCCTCCACCTGGACCCAGCCAACTCGGGGATGTTCATCGGCCAGATCCGCGGGGCCTACATTGCGGCGTTGACGGCGATCTCAAAGGACTGCTTCGTGCCGACCATGTTTGACGCCGGGCAGATGAAAAAAGTCACCGCGGCCATCGGCGAGACCTTCGATGAACAGCCCGAATACCTGTGGAAGCAATTTCCCAATAACGCGATCATTCGCCGCAGCGACAACCGCAAGTGGTACGCCTTGATGGTCAAGGTCACCCCGGACAAGGTAGGCTTGACCGGCGATGACCCCATCGACCTGCTGGTGCTGCGCGCAACGCCCCAGACGATTCAGGCCCAGCTCAAAAATGGCCAGGCGCTGCCCGCGTATCACATGAATAAACAGCACTGGCTGTCCTACCAGCTGGATGTCGGCACGCCACTGGAAACGCTGATGGCTCGCGTCAAAACCAGTCGCGACCTGGCCAAATAATCAACCGAACGCAAACGAAAGTAGGACAAAATTGCCTAGTCGCGTTCCATCAAGCAACGCCCAAGCGCACAAGCGCCTCTGCACCGCGATTCTAAAAACGAATCGTGGCACAGAGGCGCTTGTGCTTTGGGCTAAACCCGCTTGATGTCTCAGCCTCTTTTTTGCGTTATTTACGCATCGTGATCATCCGATAAGCGGTGAGTGCCACAGTGATGGCACACATCACCACCGCCACACTGAAGGCAACGTGCATGCCGTTGATGAATAGTTGCGGCTGGCTGGCGACAAACGTCGTCACCTTGCGCCCGGCCTCCCGGCTCATCGCCGCGTACAGCACCGTGGTCGACGCGGAGATGCCTACGACCATCCCCATGTTGCGCGCCAGCGCGTTCAGGCCCCCGGCGATCCCCAAGTCCTTAGGTTCGACCGCTGACATGACCAGCGTGTTGTTGGGCGACTGGAATGCACCGTTGCCAAACCCCATCACGGCGATGATCACGCAAACCAGCAGCCACGGGGTGGTCAGGCTCAGCGTGACGTACCCGACCTGGACGACCAAAATCACCAGCAGACCCACCAGCGTGATGACATACGGCCCGATTTTGTCTGACAACGAGCCCGACAGCGGCGCGACGATCACCTGCACGATTGGGAACAGCATCAGCATGTACCCGGCCGTCGTCGCCGAAAGCCCGCGTGCATTTTCCAGGTAAAACGGAGAAATTACGTTAAAGAAGAAATTGGTGACGAAAATTAGAAACCCGGCGAACAGCGAGATGGTGAACTCCTTGTTGGCAAACAGCGACAGTGCCAGCATCGGTTCTGCGGTGTGCTGCTCGATGTAAATAAACGCGGCAAAGGCAATGATCGCCACCGCAAACATTGCCAGGATGACGGGCTTCGTAAACCCAATCTCCTGACCGATGAAAATCCCGGCAAACAGCGGCACGATGAACAGCGCAAAGGCCACAAACCCGGGCCAATCGATTTTAGACTGGCTGTGCTCGATGTCCTTGGGGAACACCACCTGACCCACGATCATGGCCAGGATGCCGAGTGGGACGTTGATCCAGAAAATGTAGCCCCATGGCAGCACCCCGAGAATCAGGCCCCCGAGCCCGGGGCCGGCAATCGACCCCACGGCCACAAACGAGCCAATCATGCCAAGCGCCCGCCCGCGTTCTTGGAACGGAAACACTTCGGTCACAATCCCGTTACTGTTGGCCATGGTCATCGACGCGCCGAGGGCCTGCACGACCCGCGCCGCCAGCAGCATCACAAACGAGTGGTTGAACCCAGCGAACAGCGAACCGATGGTGAACAGCACCTCACCCATACGAAAGATGCGAATTTTACCGAAAATGTCGCCCAGCTTGCCCATGAGCAGCAGCAGCGCGCAAATCACGATCAGGTAAATGGACACGGTCCACTCGGCCTGGTTCATCGGCAGGTGCATGTCCTTTGAGATGACCGGCAGTGCAATGTTCACGATGGAAGCGTCCAGCGTGGACATGATGGTGAACATGCCAACGGCGGTCATGATCCACCAGCGATTTTTCTGAACGTGCGGATTGTCGACGTAATTTTTCATGGCGGCCTCCATTGCCCGAATTTGTCCCTTTTATTATATGGTCTCAATTTCTGAAAGACAAACGTCAGTACTGACGATATTTACGTAACCGGTTCAGTGTCTTTACACCATATACCTAACAATTACACCCAGTGCGAAAGGCTTTTACACTCACCGCGTATGCTTGAGTCATTCCATTAGGGGAGGAAATATTCATGAAAAAAGGTTCAATTTTGAAAAAAGGTTCACTACTAGTCACTGTCGGGGTCGTGCTGCTGCTCGCCGCCTGCGGGGCCAAGCAAAGCGGCAGCGCGGCCAAGCCGTCAACCGCCAAGGCCGCCGATTCCAGCAAGATCATGGCCGTTGGGTCCACAGCCCTGCAGCCGCTGGTCGAACAGGCCGCGGCGCAGTATCAGGAGAAGACACCAGGCACCAGCATCACCGTCCAGGGCGGCGGCTCAGGCGCCGGCCTGTCGCAGGTCCAATCCGGCGCGGTGACCATCGGCAACTCCGACATCTTCGCCCAGCAGCAAAAAGGCATCGCGGCAACCAAGCTAGTCGATCACCAGGTCGCCGTTGTCGGCATGGCACCGGTCGTCAACCCGGACACGAAGATCACGAACCTCAGCTCACAGCAGCTGGTCGATATCTTCACCGGTAAGGTCACCAACTGGAAGCAGGTGGGTGGCGCCGACAAGGCTATCGTGTTGATCAACCGTGCGCAGGGTTCCGGAACCCGGGCCACCTTCGAGCAGTTCGCCCTCAAGACCGACAAGGTCAAAACCGCGCAGGAACAAGATTCCAGCGGCACCGTCCAGAAGATGGTCTCAAGCACCCCTGGCGCCATCTCCTACCTCGCCTTTTCCGCGATTAAGGACGGCGTGACCGCGGTGGCCCTCAACAACGTCAAGCCCACCGACGCGAACGTCACCACCAACGCCTGGCCGGTGTGGGCATACGAGCACATGTACACCAAGGGCTCGCCGAACGCCGCCACCGCCAAGTTCATCAACTACATCCAAAGCAAAGCGGTACAAAACACGTTGGTTAAGAAAATGGGTTACATCCCAGTCGTTGACATGAAAGTGGCCCGCACCCACGATGGGACCATCGAAGACAAGTAACCGACTCACTCGGCACTGACCCTTGCGGCCAGTGCTTTTTTCATGCTCGCAGCATGGACGCCAGGCAGTGAAAAGCATAAGATTATCTATGCATGATTTTTTCATGACGCTAATTGAGAGAATGTCGTTTATGTCGAAAAGTAACATCAGACTCGTCACCGTCGCCCTTCTGCTGTCCAATGTGATGTCAGGGATCGACAGCACCATCGTCAACACCGCCTTGCCCGCCATCATAGCGGACCTGCACGGGCTGCAGCTGATGGCTTGGATCGTCGCGGTATTTCTGCTTGGCACCGCTGTATCCACCCTGCTGTGGAGCAAGCTTGGCCAGCGGACCACCTATAAGTTCGCCTACCAGCTCGCGGCGTTGACCTTTGTGGTCGGCTCCCTGCTGCAAGGCCTGTCACCCAACATCTGGGTGCTGATCATCACGCGCGGAATCGCCGGCATCGGCAATGGGGGCATGATTTCACTGCCATACATCATGTTCGCCGATCTGTATCCGAACGTCCGCGACCGCATGAAAACCTTGGGCCTGGTTTCCGGCTTCTACAGCTTTGCCACCATCATCGGCCCACTGGTCGGCGGGTTCCTGGTCGATACACTGTCGTGGCACTGGATTTTCTACATTAACGTGCCGATCGGCCTGCTGTCGATCCTGCTGGTGCAAATTTACTACAAGGTGCCACGCACTGCCGCCGTCGACGCACCGCTGGACGTGCGGGGCAGCCTTGCCCTGGTCGTGCTCCTGGTCAGCCTGCTAGGGGCCATCGAACTGATCGGCATGGTCAAGTTGCCGGTCATCCTCGCTTTGGTGGTGCTGGCGGTCTTGGCCATGGTGCTGCTGTTGCGCGCAGAAAAGCATGCCGCAGACCCAGTCATCCCCTTGCGGCTGTTTCGCAATTTTCCCCTGGTCATGGATTTTCTGCTGTTCACTCTGATTTGGGGCGCCTTCGTCTCGTTTCTGACCTACGCCCCGATGTGGGCGCAGGGGCTGCTTGGCACGACGGCACTGCTCGGCGGCGCCACCCAGATTCCGGCGGCGTTCACCAATGTTGCCGGCTCGGAATCGGTCCCAATGATGCGCCGCCGCTGCACGCCGCACCAGGTACTGACGTTTAACATTTTAATGCTGACCATCAGTTTCGTGCTGATGGCAGTTCTGAACGTCCACGCGCCGTTTTGGCTGCTGCTGGTGGCCGGCGCATTTGAAGGCTGGGGTAACGGCGCCTGCTTCAACGAGCTGCAGGTCAAAGTCCAAGTCGACGCGGAAAAACAGGACGTGTCGGTTGCCACGTCGTTCAGTTTTCTGATTCGCATGCTTAGCCAGACCTTCACCGTGGCCATTTTTGGCCTGCTGATGAACCAGCAGCTGGCCAAAGGCGTGGCCACCCACCCAGGCATTACGATGAGTATGATGAACAAGCTGAGCGACTCCAACAGCGCCGCCAGCCTCCCTATGCATTTATTGCCCGCGATGCGCCAGATTCTCTTCAGCGGCCTGCACAACATCATGCTGCTGGCCTTAGCGTTAATGCTGATTTCGCTGGCGCTGAACTTTTACGCCCAGCACAAAGAGGCCAAACTCGTACCGAAGCCTTGAGCCAATTGCAGAGACACCAAGAGGCAGCGCACTTCAATGTGCGCTGCCTCTTTTCTTATCCGGTAACAAGTGCTCGCGGACGGCGTGCTGCCACGTTTGCCTCAGCGATTGCGGTAATACTTGCGAACGTAATTCAACTGACGCAAAAACAGAAAACGGCGGCGTTTTGCGTTGTGATCTGCCGGGTAAAACAGCGGGTTGACCCAGTTTTTGCCGCTGATCAGCTGGTTGATTTCCTGATGCAGCGCCGGCGACTTCACGAAATGCCGCAACACAAATTTTGGCACAAGGCTGTATAGAAAGTCGCCCTTCGCCAGCACCCGCGGCTTGGTCTCGCCTTTGATGCAATCATCAACCAGGTTACGAGCCAAGTTCTGCCCCAGCCCAGTGATGTAGTAGCTGGCCCGGCCTTGACGCGTGTTTGCCTCAAAAATTTTGATCTGGCCGTCGCACGGATCGCGCTTCATGTCGAAATTGGCGTACCCGGTGTAGCCGACTGCCTCGAGAAAGTCCGCCAGCTGGTTCATGAGGACGGCGTCAAAGCGGGCGATCAGCGCGGTGTAATTGCCGATGGCAGTACGGTCGTGCTCTTGCAGCACAACCTGGGCCAGGCTGACCATCTGGGCGTGGTGCTGACGATCCACGTACACCACACTGTCCCACAGCGCATCATCGGCGCCAGGAATGTACTCCTGGATCAGCGCCGACTCGCTGTAGCCATTGGCATTCAGCAGCGTTAGCACGCGAGCCAGCGCCATGCGGTCGACACACTTGAAGACTTTTTCCTTGCCGTCAAAGTGCATGTACATGTACTTGACGGTGTCATTAGGCTTCACGATTACGGGGTAACGCAGCCCGCGGTCGTCAAACTCGGATGCCGGGTCGCTGCAAAGCGCTGTCTTTGTGACCGGGTGCGGAATCCCGTAGTGATCGCAGAGCTGATAAAAATCGGCCTTATGCTGAAACTTATTCAGCAGGTCCAGGGTTGGGTAGTTAAACCGATAAGCGGGCTGAAGTGCGGCCGCGTTTTCAACAATCAGCCGTACGTAAGCGTCATTGGTACCAATTAGGAGCAGCGGCTTACCCGCGTGGCGCTTGGCAAAATCCAGTAAGATCGGGGTAAAGCGGCCCAGTTTGCGCAGGTCATCGTGATACTCGATCTGGGTCGTGATGTCGCTCCATTCGGTAAAAGATAGCGGCGCCTGGCCGATGACCCAGGGCGTGATGCCGTACTCCTGATGAAACGAGATCGCCATCGTGTACGCGTTGATATCCGTGCCCACAATGACTGGGACAAAAGTATTTTCCATGTTTAAGCTCACCTATTGAGTAAAATCAGATTTTGAATCGATTGCTGACGCGCATGCAAGTCAAGGGGTCGCCCCGCTCGCTGCGCCATGGGTTTCCGTGCAGCCAAAAATGATTAGCAAACGCATTATACGACACCCGCCGCGAAACCTCACGAGAATCAAAACAGCGCCGGCTGGGCATCTTCAAACTCTGCCCCAGTCGGCGCTGCACGTTAATTGCCGTACGTTGAATCCTCAATCACCTCGACGTTAGCGGCCTGGGGGCCCTTAGCGCCTTGAATGATCACAAACTTGACCTTCTGCCCCGCCTTCAGTGACTTAAAGCCGCCACCGATAATCGCGGAAAAATGCACGTACACATCCTTGGGCAGGTCTGGGTCACTGGGCTCGATGAACCCGTAGCCCTGCTTTTCGTTGAAGAGCCGCACGCGTCCTTCCATGGCTAGGCCTCAAAGCCGTTTTCAACGGCTTCCGGGAAGTTCTCGGCGACAATCTTTGCACAGCGGCCGCACAGCGTCGGGAAGCGCTTGTCGGCCCCGACGTCGGTGGTGATCATCCGGCAGCGCTGGCAAACGTCCCCTTGCGCATGCTCAACCAGAATATCAGCATCGTCAAAGTGCACAGCGCCTTCAGGGACGCTGGCGCCCTCTGCTGCCACGGCGAACCCGCTGGTGATCAGCAGCTGCATGACATTGGCGTCCAAGCCAGCCAGCAGCGAGCGGACACTGTTTTGCGGGTAGACGGTCACGGCCGCTTCCATGGACTTGCCGATCAGCTTAGCGTCGCGGGCCATTTCCAGGCTCTTTTGCACCTCAGCGCGGAAGCTCATGAAGGCACTCCACTGCTTGAGTAAGTCATCTTGACCAGCAAAATCCTGGGCCTCAGGCATGTTGCTGAGCGCGGCATATTGCTCCGGCTGACGCAGGTACGGCCAGATTTCCTCGGCGGTGTGCGACAGGATCGGGGTCAGCAGCTTGGTCAAGTCCAGCAGTGCGTCAAACATCACCGTCTGCATGCGCCGGCGAGCCAAACTCTTCTCGGCCTCGATGTACACAACGTCCTTGGCAAAATCCAGGTAGAACGCAGACAGGTCGTTGACCAAGAAACTGGAGATGGTCTTTTCAACGGTGGCGAAATCGTACTTGTCGTACGCAGCCTTCGCCGTCTTGATAACCTGGTTCAGGCGGACCATCATGTACTGATCCACGCTGCCAAGCTGATCGTACGCCACGGTGTCGGCCTTTTCGTCAAAATCGGCCGTGTTAGCGATCATGAACCGCAGGGTGTTACGAATCTTGCGGTAGGCTTCAGAAGTCTGCGCAAAATTATCCATCGATACGCGCACATCCGACGAAGAGTCGACGGTAGCGGCCCAGAGGCGGATGATTTCGGCGCCGTACTGGTTCTCGACTTTGTCTGGGGCAATCGTGTTGCCCAGAGACTTGGACATCTTCCGGCCTTCGCCATCGAGGGTGAAGCCCTGCGACAGCACCTGCTTGTATGGCGCGACGCCGTTGACCGCCACACTGGTGATCAAACTAGAGTTGAACCACCCGCGATACTGGTCGGAGCCTTCGAGATACAGGTCGGTCGGGTACTCAAGTTCCGGCCGGGCTTCGGCAACGCCTGCCCAGCTGGAACCGGAATCGAACCAGACATCCATGATGTCAGTTTCCTTAGTGAACTTACCGTTTGGTGAGTGCACGTTGGTGTACCCTTCTGGCAGCAGGTCCTTGGCCTCGCGCTGCGACCACACAATCGAGCCGTACTGGCCGAACAGGTCCGCCACGTGATCGATGGTTGCCTTTTCAAGAATTGGGGTGCCATCTTCGGCATAGAAAATCGGCAGTGGCACGCCCCAGGCCCGCTGGCGGGAAATGACCCAGTCGCCGCGGTCGCGGATCATGTTGTACAGCCGCGTCTTGCCCCAGCTCGGGGTGAAGGACACGTTGTCGATGGCGTCAAGGATCTGCTGGCGGAATGCGTCAACCGAGGCAAACCACTGCGTCGTCGCCCGGAAAATGACGGGCTTTTTGGTCCGCCAGTCGTGCGGGTACGAGTGAGTGAAGAAGTCGAGCTTGAGCAGGGCGCCTTTTTCCTCGAGGGCCTTGGTGACCATTGGATTGGCCTTGTCGTAAAAGACGCCTTCAAAGCCTGGCGCGTCCTTGGTCATGAAGCCCTTCTCGTCGACGACTGAAACCACTGGCAAGTCATAATTCATGCCGGCCTTATAGTCATCTTCACCATGTCCCGGCGCGGTGTGGACCAAGCCGGTCCCTGAATCCAGGGTGACGTGGTCGCCCAAGATCACGAGGCTGTCACGACCGTACAGCGGGTGCTTAGCCACCATGCGCTCCATGTCTTTGCCGGAGAACGTCTTCAGCACGGCCACGTCGTTCCAGCCAAGGGCCTCCTTGACCACCTGCAGCCGCTCAGAGGCAACCACATACTTCTTGCCATCGGCTTCGACCTGAGCGTACTCAAAGCGCGGATTGACCGCGATGCCTTGGTTGGCCGGAATGGTCCACGGGGTGGTGGTCCAAATGATGAAACTGGTGTCGGACCCGATGATGCCCTTGCCGTCCTTGACTGGGAAAGCCACGTAAATCGACGGCGACTTAACGTCGTGGTACTCGATCTCGGCTTCCGCTAGAGTCGACTCGGAGGACCAAGACCAGTAGACGGGCTTCAAGCCGTGATAGATGTAGCCTTTTTCGGCCATGGCGCCAAAGACCCGAATCTCCTGCTCCTCAAACTTCGGCTGCAGGGTGATGTATGGGTGATCCCAGTCGCCGAGCACGCCAAGGCGCTTGAAGTCAGTCCGCTGCTTCTCAATTTCCTTCATCGCAAACTGGCGGCAGAGCTCGCGATACTCGTCCATCGCCATTTCTTTACGGTGCACGCCTTTTTTGGCCAGCTGCTGCTCGATTGGCAGACCATGCGTATCCCAGCCGGGCACATATGGTGCGCGGAAACCGTTCATCGACTTGTAGCGCACGATGATGTCCTTGGAAATCTTGTTGAGGGCGTGGCCCATGTGAATGTTCCCGTTCGCAAACGGGGGCCCATCATGCAGAATGAAGGCCGGCTTGCCCTCATTCAGCTTCTGGCGCATTTCGTAGAGGTGGTTTTCTTCCCACGCCGCCTGCATCTTCGGTTCCTTGTTCGGCAGCCCCGCCCGCATCTTAAAGTCGGTGTGGCCGAGGTTCAACGTATCTTTGACTTTCATGACTGCTCCTTTTCTGAATCTGTCTCATCCCGCTGAAACTTGATTGGGTGCGAAGGCCACGGACCTTCACACCATAAAAAAACACCCGTCCTATCAATAGGACGAGCGTGCTCGTGGTACCACCTAAGTTCGAAGCAAAAGGTTTTGCTTCCTCTAGTTGACCCAATAACGGTGGTCATCCGTCGAAGTTACCTCCGACTTACCCGAACTGATACCGTCAAGCGACTGGCACCGGGCTTGCACCCTCCCCGGCTCGCTGCTGTCAGTGGCGTTTGACGACGCGTGTTCATTACTTATGCTTGAGGCGCATCGCTGGTATTACTACCGCCGTCGCTTTCATAATCGGCGGTTGAAGCGGTCGAATCTTCCGGTTCATCAGTTGGAAAAACGATCTCCGTGTAACGGGTCTCTCCATCGGTGTCCTCAGTCGCCTCTGAGTTTACTGAATCTGCAGGCTCATTGTCAACCTCTGCGGCAGATTCTGGCACTTTTTCCTGAGCGGGATCCAGGTATTCTGCAGATTCTGTTGTGCTGGCCAGCAATTCTTTCCACTCTGGACTCTTAACCACTTCCAGCTGTGATTCGAGCATGACCTGTAACCGCTGGCGGAAGACACGAGTCTGCCGCTTGAGGTCCTCGGTCTGAACAGTGATGTTTTTCGCCTTATCCGAAGCATCCTTGACGATCTGGTTGGCCTTTTCGGTTGCCGAAGTCAGCATGTCCTGGGAGGTCTTCTCGGCCTTTGACTGGATCAGTGCAGCCTCATCGTCGGCGTTCTTTTTGACCTTGTCGGCCGCCTCTTGCGCCACGATGATCGACTGGTTCAAGGCGTCCTTCAGGTCATTGAAGTACTTGTTCTTGTCCTGAAGTTCCTTGAGTTCTTTTTCCATCTCTTCGTTCTTCTTGAGCGAAGCGGAGTAATCCTTGATGATCTGAGCGAGGAAGTCATTGACCTGATCCTCGTCGAGGCCGCGCATGCGGTGATTGAATTCCTTATTGTGTATGTCCAATGGACTTAATGCCATGATGAACCCTCCCAGCTATTTCTTAATAATGTCGACAGCGACTCGTTCCTTGCCTTTTTTACTGACGCCGAGCACCGAATTAACGCGAATGCGACCAAAGCCGCGCACCGACACAACGTCGGCATCACCCACGGCCGCGTCTGGCCGGTCAATGAGCTCAAAATTGAGTCTGACTTTAGCGGACTCGATCAGCGCCTTCGCCCGCGCCCGCGAAATCGCAAACGCGTGACCGACCAAACTGTCCAGGCGCAAACTGCTCATCGACAGCTGCGCCGGTTGCCAATCGTTTTGCGGCGTCACGACCTGATCCAGGCCGATGGCCTCAAACCGGACACTGATGCGGCCAAGCTTCGTGATGTTTTCCTGCACCCAGTCGCTCATCGTCTTGGTGGTGAAAAGTTGCCAGCGGCTGCCATCGGTGATGATGTCTCCAAACGCGGTCATGCGAATACCCGCATTGGCCACCGTGCCAAGCACCTGACTGTGATGCAGCTCCGCGAATTTTTCCGGGTAGTTGATCTCCAGCGGCGCGACCTCAAAATCGATCAAGTCAGGCGCAAAGTAGTCAGGCGCGAAAATTACCCGGGCCCGCTCTGCACCGATATACCCGCCAAACACGTGGCACTTGACGGTGCCGTTGGTGCCGGTCAGCGTTCGGGCAATGTGGATCTGCCGCGGATCGAGAAAATCGGTCAGAACCGGCCGGTACTCCGTCGCCGCCGTGCTGATCTGGCTTTGCAGCTCATCGATCAGCGGCGCCTCGTCTTTTCTGAAGTGCTGATAAATCCCATCCATCTCAGCCCACCCGCATCATGATCGCACTGAAAATGGTTCCTAGTCCCGACCTGACCAGGTCAAGCACGAAGAACGCGATCAGCGGCGAAAAATCAATGCCGAAAATCGGCGGAATGATGTGAAACAGGTTAAGAAACGGGTTCACGATGCCGCCTAGCCATTGGCCAAACCGCGATTGCCATGCGCCTGGGAACCAGGACATCAGCACATAGACCACCATGGCCATCATGTAAATATAGAGGCCGTAATTGATGATCGTGAAAAGCCAATACAAAACTGTCGCCATACGTCCTCCTAGTTGGTCATATCAAGGTCAGTATCAGTACCCAACGTAGAAGCCAAAGTCCCATCAATCTGGAAGTTGGCCGGCGTGACCAGAAAAATCATCTCACCAACGCGGCGGATCTCACCGTTGATGGCAAACACCGTCCCGGTGAGAAAGTCGACGATGCGCGTAGCGTCTTCGGCCTTGATCTGATCGAAGTTGACGACGACCGCCTTGTTATTCAGCAAGTGATTGCCAATCTCCTTGGCGTCAGAATAAATGCGCGGCTCGTACACGACGATGCGCGCGGTTTTGTCAGCCGGATCGCCCATCGCCACGACCTTGTTGCCGCGATACTTAGGCTTGTTCGGCCGTGCCGCAGTGGTCGCCTTAGCCGTTTCTGGCGCCGCATCCTGCGTTGGCATTTCAGCCGCGTCATCCTCGTCAGGATCCATCGAGAAGAATTCGCTGAACTTACTACCCAGTTTTTCAAAAGCCATGAGATTACCTCCTGTAAAGGCGCGTGTAGTCGCGCTTCGGCTTCGCAACGCCCGAGCGTCCAGCTACGGTCAAGGCATCACCAGCAAAAAGCGCTGGCAACGCCTTGGCCTAGGCTGGCCGTCGGGCTAAGTACGCGAAGCCTACGCAGCCTTTCTTAGTCGCGCTTCGGCCGACAACGCCCGAGCGGCTAGCTACGCCCGGCACCTCACCGCCAAAATACAGCGGCAAGGTGCCAGGCTAGGCTACCCGTCGGGCTAAATGCGCCGGCCTTCGCAGCCTTTTATTGCCGGCGCAGCTTGAAGAACGGCGGCTGATCATTGTCACCTTTGTCATCCGGCTTTTTCTCGTCTTCTGGCTCTGGCTGGCTTTCGAAAATGTCGAACTCCTGCTTCTTAACATTGGCAAAATCGGCATCTTGATTATCGGTTGGCTTAGGGGTTTCGCGCTTTGGTTCACGCCGCAGATCCCAGTTACCAAACGGATCATCTTGCGCTGGCTTGGAAGAATCGGCCTTGCCGTCCTGAGCCGGGCGATTGGTCTGACGACGGTTGCCGCGACCGTTATTTTGCTGAATGGTGGAATCATCGATCCCAGTCGCAATCACGGTAACCACAACTTCATCGCCAAGCTCTTCGTTGATGGAAGTCCCAAAAATGATGTTCACGTCAGAACTTGCAGCCTGGGCCACGATGTCCGAAGCGTCTTGCGCCTCAAACAGGGACAGGTCTGGACCGCCAGTGATGTTCAGCAGCACATTCTTGGCACCGTCGATCGACACTTCAAGCAGCGGACTCGAAATGGCCTTCTTGGTTGCCTCAACAGTCCGGGTCTCGCCAGTGGCAGAACCGATGCCCATGAGGGCCGTGCCCTGGTTGGCCATGACGGTTTTAACATCGGCGAAGTCCAAGTTGACGTAGCCAGGACTGGTGATCAGGTCGGAGATCCCCTGAACGCCCTGACGCAGCACGTTATCGGCCGCATGGAAGGCTTCGAGCATCGGCGTCTTCTTGTCGACGATTTCCAGCAGGCGGTTGTTGGCAATAATCACCAGTGTGTCAACCTGTTCCTTCAGCTGGGCGATGCCTTCAGCGGCGTTCTTCGCGCGCTTCGGCCCCTCAAATGTGAACGGCCGGGTGACCACGCCAACAGTCAAGGCGCCAAGATCCTTAGCCACTTTGGCCACGACCGGTGCGGCTCCGGTCCCGGTGCCGCCGCCCATGCCGCAGGTGACGAAGATCATGTCCGCGCCCTTCAAGGCGTTTTCGATGGCCTCCTGGCTTTCCTCAGCGGCCTTTTGGCCAACGTCCGGGGTCGAGCCAGCGCCCAAGCCGCGAGTCAGTTTCGGCCCGAGCTGAATCTTCGTTTCGGCATCTGAGTTAGACAGCGCCTGGACATCGGTGTTGGCCGCAATGAACTCCACGCCCTTGACCTCTTCTGAGATCATACGATTGACCGCGTTGCCACCAGCGCCGCCGACCCCGATGACCTTGATCACCGCACCGGTGTCTTTATCTGTATCCAGTGAGAATTCCATTGTCGTTCCTCCTTAAAAAGGTTTTATTCGAAGAAGTTACCGAAGAAGCGCTTCAAAGCAGAAGGTTTCCTCTCGCTGTCTGGGTCCGGTTCAGCCTTGCTTGGCTTGCTTGGCACTTTCGTGACTGGGGCATCCGAAGACGCAGTCATCTGACTGGTCGTCGGCGTCGGCAGCACGCTGGACACCAGGATGTCGATGTCGGTCATTTCCGCCGCGTACGTGATCAGTCCCAGCGCCAAGGTGAAGGCTGGGTGCCGCATCCCCATTTGATCAGGAATGTAGCGTTTGACGTTGCGCTGGAAAATGTCCGAGGCCAGCGGCTCGATGCCCGGTAAGGCAGCCGTGCCGCCAGTCAGGACAATCCCACCAGGCAGGTCCAAGGCGTTGGACTGGGCCAGCGCGTCGTTCAGCCGGGTGAAGATCTGAGTCAACCGCGCTTCGATAATTTCCGACAGATAATGCTCGGAGACCATCACAGGGTCGGTTTGACCCACCACCGAAACCGGGAACTGGTTGCCTTCCGGCGCGGCTTGGCTGTCCGCGTTGCCGTAATCGCGCTTGAGCTTTTCCGCATCGGTCAAGCCGGTGTTCAGCACCACCGAAATGTCTTTGGTGATGTAGTCGCCGCCTTCTTGGTCCAAGGTGGTCAGCTTCAACTTGTGATCGTGAATGACTGCCGCGGTGGATTGGCCGCCGCCCAAGTCAATCAGGACGGTGCCAAAGTCTGCCTCGCCATCGCTCAGCGCCACGCGGGCCTCAGCCAGCGGGGCAACCACGATTTGTCTGATGGTCAGCCCGGCTTTTTCAATGGCCTTTTTCGTGTTATGCAACACGGTTTTCGGGACGGTGAACAAAATCCCGCGCAACTCAAGACGCACCCCAATCATGCCACGTGGATCCTTGATGTCATCAAACCCGTCAACGATGAATTCTGTTGGGGTCAAAGACAAAATCTCACGCTCTGGTGGCAGGTTGCGCACCAACGCGGCAGAGGCTACCGCTTTCACATCGTCTGCCGTGATTTCCTTGCTCTGATCACCCACAGCAATCATGCCGGAGACAGTCTCAATTTGCAACATGGTTGCCGGCACACCGGCCACCACGTCGTTGATGTCGATGCTTGCCTTTTCAGATGCTTGCTGCACCGCCTGGCGAATCGCCGATGCCGCCTTATCAATATCCACGATCACGCCGCGAGATAACCCTTGCGCGCGTGAATTGCCCACGCCAATAATGTTTAACTGGCCTTGAACACGCTCGGCCACGATCACTTTTATTGAGGTGGTCCCGATATCAAGCCCGACATAAATGTCTTGATTTCCCATGGACCCGGAACCTCCTTACCAACCTTTTTATAGTAGAATGAGAAAAGATAACGCTGAATTTAGTTTACCACACCACATTATGATTTACGGTGTCTTCTGGGGGAAACGCAACTTTTCGTTTATTTTGCTGACGCCTTTTGGTAGGGCTTAAAAAACGCGCCAGCCTCCAGGTCCACGGTGCCCTTCCCCTGCACCTGGGCGATAATGCTAGGATAAAACTTGATCTGTTTTGCCACTGTCCGGGAATCGGCAACGACAGTGTTGCCGTCGGTCATCGTCATGGTGATCTGGTACGGGTTGCCGTCCCCGCGGCTGGCGGTCACTTCCGAAGTCGTGCGTCGCAGGGCGGCCGGAAAGCGGCTCAACGTCTGGGCCAGTTTGCCTGCCTCTTGATCGGAAAAGCCGGAAAAGACGGGGTAGTTATCCAGCGGTGTCGTGGTGCCCCTGGCAATAATCGTGCCGTTGGCCAAAATCATGCGGTACTGCTTGTTTTTGACCACGTAGCCGATCGGTTCGTGCTCCACCACGTGAATGGTGACGTGATCGACCGCGCTGACGGCCAGCGAGGCGCGTTTGACCTGCGGCAGGCGCTTTTCGATCTGCGCCGCCAGCTGTTTTTTGGTCCGGAGCACTTGCGGGATCAGCACCCGATCTGACAGGCCACTGGCATTGATCACGTTTTGAATCGGCACATTGACCGTCCCGACCACTGAGACCTCCTGCACCTTGGAAAAAGGTGACACCATGTAACCAAAAAAGGCCAGGAGCACCAGCAGCGGGGTCAACAGCAAGACTAAGTTGCGCGCGCGCTTGTGGCGGCGCACTGCCGACACCCCTGGCAGTTTCAGCTTGGCTTCGCCCTTGGGCCGGCGCTTTTGTTTGGCCTGGTAAGCCTCCCATGGCGTGAGTGGATCTTTTTGCTGTGCATGTTTGCGCCAAGCCATCGGTGGGCCTCCCTTCTCTGGTTACTTAGTGTTTCAGGACACTTTCCAAAACAGTGATCAGCTGATCAGCCGCGTCCGGGGTGCCCATTTTTTTTGCCGCTTGCGCCATGCGCGTCAGCCGGGTGTCGTCTTCCATCAGGTCGACGATGCGACCGGCAAATGAACTGTCTAACTCCGGTTCCGTGATGACGATTGCCGCGCCGACATCCGCCAGACTCTTCGCGTTGACGAATTGGTGATTATGCGTGACGTTCGGGCTGGGGATCAGCACGCTGGGCAAGCCCAGTGCTGTCAGCTCTGCCAGGCTCGTCGCCCCGCTGCGCCCAATCACCAGTGAGACATCCGGCAGAATCTGCGGCATGTCGTCCACGTATGGGACAACCTTGACGTTTGCCGGGACTTGACGTAGTTGGTGAGAAATCTTGCCGTAGTTGGCATTGCCAGTGACAAACAGCGTCTGAAAAGCCGCCTTGCCAAACGTCGGCAGCGCATTGACCGCCGCTTGGTTGATCATCGGTGCCCCGCGCGAGCCGCCAAAAATCAGCAGTGTCCGCTTGTGGGGGTCGAGGTCAAAGTCCGCCAGCCGGTCATTCGGCTTGAGCCCGGCGACTTGTTGGGCCCGGGGGTTACCTGTGATGACGACTTTTTTTGCGGGAAAAGCACTGGCCACGACCGGGAAGGTAATGGCGATTTTATCGACCGCGTGAGCCAAAAACTTGTTGGTAACCCCGGCGACGGAGTTCTGCTCGTGGATCACGGTCGGCACGTGGTGGCGCGCCGCCGCGTACAAGACCCCTGCGGACACATAGCCGCCAGTGCCCACCACGACATCGGGCTTGAAATCCTTGATCATGCGGGTCGCCTTGCGCAGTGACCCCACAAACTTCTCCACTGTGCGGATATTTGTCTTGATGCCGTTAAAGTTTAAACTGCGCTTGAACCCTTGAAGCTCCAGGGTCTCAAACGGAATCTTGGCGTTGGGCACGATGCGGCTCTCGAGCCCCCTGGCCGTGCCCACGTACATGACAGCGTCCAGCATGTCGCGCTCTTTTAGCCGCTGAATCAAGGCCAGGGCCGGGTAGATATGGCCGCCGGTCCCGCCACCTGAAATCATCAGTCGCATAATTTACCCCTTTTTCTCAGCGTACTGAGTCACTGCGTCAATAAATTCATCGCCGCGCACTTCAAAGTTCGGGTACTGATCCCAGCTGGCGGCCGCCGGCGACAGCAAGATCACGTCGCCTGGCTGGCTGGCAGCAAAGGCCAGCGGCACCGCCGTCTTGACATTATCGGTTCGGGTAAACGGAATGCCGGCCTGATGGGCCAGTGCCTCCATCAGCGGCGCGGTTTCGCCAAACGTGACCATCGCGCGAACGTGCTGCTTGACCAGCGGCAGGAGGTCATCCATCGGCAGGTGCCGATCCAGCCCCCCGGCCAGCAGCACAATGGGCTGCCTAAATGCGTTCAAGGCCACCGTGCTGGCCTCGACATTTGTGGCCTTACTGTCGTTGTATACCTTCCGCCCGTCGACGGTCTCGACGTACTGAATGCGGTGCTTGACCCCGGTGAAGCGATGCAGGACATCGACAATGGCGGCATTTGACGTGCCACTGAGCTTGGCTGCGGCAATGGCTGCCAGCGCGTTTTCAATGTTGTGATCGCCAGGAATCTGCAGCTCGTCGGCCTTCATGATCTGCTCGCCGTCAAAGCACAGCCAACCATCGGTCAAAGTGGCACGCGCGCCGGCTGCTCCCTTGCGTGAAAACGGCACGATGGTCGCCCGGCTCTGCTTGGCGAGCTCATGCATTTCCGGCAGGTCCCAGTTCATGATGAAAAAGTCGTCCCTGGTCTGGTTCATCGTGATGCGCATCTTGGCCTTGACGTAATTGGCTCGGGAGCCGTGCCAGTCCAGGTGTGCTTCATAAATGTTGGTGAGCACGGCAATGTGCGGGTGCAGCTTTTGGATGCCGACCAGCATGAACGAGGACAGCTCGCACACCACGGTGTCTGCCGCGCCCGCTTTTTGCACAACGCCTGTGACCGGAATGCCGATGTTGCCGGCGTCATAAGCCTTACCTGCGCCTTCGCGCTCGTTGAGCATGAGGCCGATGAGTGTGGTGGTCGTGGTCTTGCCGTTGCTACCAGTGACGCCGACCCATGTCGAATCGGACACCGAAAAAGCCAGCTCGGGTTCGGTGATCACAGAGATCCCCAGCTCTTGGGCCCGCACCACCATGGGATTGGAATACGGAATCCCAGGATTTTTGACCATCAGCGAGAACCCTTCATCGAGCAGCTCGACGGGATGGCTGCCAGTGATCACAGTGACCCCTTCGTCCAGCAATGCTTGCGCATCCTTGTTATCGTCAAATTGCTTCTTATCGTTGACGGTGACTAAGGCGCCAAGGCGATGAAGCAACTTCGCGGCACTGACCCCGCTTTTGGCAAGGCCCAACACCAAGACTTTCTTGTTCTTGTACTCTGAATTATTCAGCAACCACTTACGCTCCCTAGATATCCCGGCTTTGGCCGGGTTTGCTTGTGACGCTTGATGCTTGACTTAAGCCAGCGCGAACAACAAATATGCCGCCGCCCCGACCAGGCCGACCAGCCAAAACACGATGTCGACTTTCCACTCGGACCAGCCGAGCATTTCAAAATGGTGATGAATCGGCGCCATCTTGAAGATGCGCCGGTGAAACAGCTTGAATGAGCCGACCTGCAGGATGACACTGGCGGTTTCGCAGACAAACACGATGCCAATCAGCAGCAGCGACCACGGCCGGTCAAGCAACAGCGCAATGACGGCAATCAGCCCGCCGAGGGCCAAACTGCCGGCGTCGCCCATGAAGACCTTGGCCGGCTTGTGGTTGAAAAGGAAGAAGCCGAGCATCGCGCCGATGGTGACCAGGCACAAGATCAGAACGTCGGTGCGTCTGTCGTGCACTGCCAGCACCGCATAGGTGGTAAAGGCAATCATCGACAGGCCGGCGACCAGACCGTCCAACCCGTCAGACAGGTTGACCGCATTGGAAAAGCCCACCAGCCAGAACATCGCAAAGAGGCCAAAGACCCACGCAACATTCAGCTGGTAGCCAAACAGCGGCAGCACGGCCGGGAACCCTTCATGAAAGTACACGGCAAGAAACACCGCGCCGCCCACAATCTGCCCCAGCAGCTTTTGCCAGGCTTTCAGCCCCATGTTGCGGTGAAGTTCCACGCTGATGAAATCGTCCCAGAACCCGAGTGCCCCATACAGGACTAGGATGAACAGCCCAGCCCACACACTCAGGGTCAGCTGGCGCTGCCACCAACCGGTAAAAATGGCGGCGACCACAATGGCAAAGATGAAAACCGTGCCGCCCATGGTCGGCGTCCCGTTTTTCTTTTCGTGCCACTTCGGGCCGACCTCGCGAATCGTCTGGCCCTCTTTTTTCATCCGCATGTATCCGATGAACAGCGGCATCAAGATCACGGTAATCGCAAATGCCGCGACCATCGGGATCAACATCTCAGTGAATTGCATTGGTCTCCTACCTTCGTCAATTAGTCAGTTTTCTGAAAAGTTACGGTCACAGAGTCACCGCCAAGCAAGCTGCCCGCCTTCAGGCTCTGAGCTGACGCGTATCCAGCACCTTGTAACTTAAATTTTTTGCCAGTCAACTGGGCCAATTTTAACACATCACTCTTAGACCAGCCAGAAACGTCTGGCATGGTCATGGCGCCGTTTGTGAGAAGCACCACGCGGGCAGAGCGTAAGGCCTGTGTGCCCGCTGCGGGCAGCTGCTGGACGATGCGATTTCCGGTCCCAACCACGGATGAGGTCAGGCCTTTTTTGGTCAGAGCTGCCGTCGCAGTATCCAGTGGATCGTTAGTGACTGCCGGCACGCTCAAGGTTTCGGACGACCCAGTGACGGTGCTGCCCGCATTTAACGCCAGCAGTCTGGTCATCAGCGGATGATAAATCGTGTTCAGAACACTGACCGCCGGCGTCGTCATGGCACTGTTTTGCTTCAAGGTTAAATAGACAATAAATTGAGGATCATTTGCCGGGGCGACAGCCAGTAAACTGTGCAACTGGTTTGTCTCACCCGGTAAATAACCACCTTTCGGGTTGGCAATGTTAGCCGTCCCGGTTTTGGCCGCCACGTCAGCGCCGGCAATTCTGTATGTCACACCGGTGCCGTATGGCTTGTTAATAGTGTCACGCATTTCGTTTAGCACCGTTTTCGCGGTGGCGGCGGAGATTGGGTGACCCACTACCTGACGCTTGTAGTTGGTCACTTTCCCGTTCGAACCGGTGACCTGCGTGACGACTCGCGGCTGGCTCATCGTGCCCTTGTTGGCAATTGCGGTCGCCGCTTGCAAGATCTGCATTTGCGTCACGTTGATACTTTGGCCATAACCCATGACGGCACGGGTAACCGGGTTGGTCAGGCTGTATCCGCCTGAAGCTTCATTCGGCAGCGTGATCCCTGTTGGCCGGCCAAAGCCAAAGTCTTTCAAGGTCTTGGCCTGATTTGCTTCACCCATCTGCTGCACAATGTGCACAAAACCGACGTTACTGGAACGCGGCAGGGCCTGCGAAAATGGGATCTCGCCAAAACCGACGTGGTTCCAGTCATGGATGGTGGTGTTTTCGACTTTCACACCGCTAGAATTATAGTAGGTGTTCGGCTGAAAGGTCCCACTTTGAATCGCCCCTGCCAAGTTGAAGACCTTCATCACTGACCCGGGTTCATAAGTATCTTCCACGAGCATGTTTTGCCAAGACGAGCCGGGCTCAAGCCCTTCCATCGTGCTGGGATCAAAGGTTGGCCGCTGGCTCGCCGCCAGGATTTCTCCGGATTTAGCGTTCATGACGACCCCGGTAACTGACGCCTGCTTGTACTTAGTTTGAACGCTGGCGAGCAGCGTTTCCAGGTACGACTGCAAAGAAGAATCCAGGGTACTCTTAACCATGCCACCATTTTTAGCTGCCTTAGTCCGCACCTTGGCCTTAGGCAGTCGGTAGCCGTAATTATCCACCTGGGCTGTCTGGTAGCCGTTAGTGCCGGCCAGCTGTTTATTGAACTCTTTTTCCAGCCCCATGACCCCGACCAGTGGTTGATTCTTGTTGGCCGCATTCGTTTGAGTCAGCCCAATCGTGTAGCTGGCAAATACCCCGTTCGGATACAACCGAGAGGGACTGTCAATGAAGTGGATCCCCGGCAGGTGTTCCGCCTCGATCTCCTTACGGATGGACAACGATAACCCCGTGCCAGCGGCGCCAAATTCGACCTGGAAAGTCTTCTTTTTGGGACTCAAATAGGCCAAAATTTTGGCCTCAGAAAGCGGCAGATATTTGGCCAGCACGGCTGCCGTTTTGGCCTTGTCGCTGACGTAAAGCTTCTTGCCGTTTTGCGTGTAATTTTGATCGGTAATCGCGTAGATGGTGTAGGTTGATGCGTCCTCGGCGATTGTCTGGCCGTTGCGGTCGACAATACTGCCGCGTTTGGCCTGCAGGGTCGTTTTGCGTGCATACTGGGAGGCGCGATACGCCGCCAGGTTTTTGGAATCCACCGACCCGACAAGCGCCACGTACGCAAAACGACAAACGAACGCCAGCAGCGCAATCAGGGTGAGCGCGAACAGGACAATCCCGAACACTTTCCGATTGCGCTCGGGGTGCCGGGCGCGCATTTGTCGTTTAGTCGTTTTCTTCTTCATCAGTCTACTTCACCGCATGTTTGATATTACCCTCGATCACGGCAAACCCGTGAGCACTGGCATAGCTGTTGAGCCGATCCGAGTTGGACAGTTCGCCGACAGTTTGCTTATCGTCGGCAATGATCCGCTTTTGCACGGTCACCTGGTTTTGCACGGTCTGGTAAGTCCGCGTCAGATTGGCCAGATGCATCGAAGCGGTCAGATAGCACAGGCAAAACCCAACGGCGACCAGCCCCAGTACAACGCTGAGCAACCGCTCCAGCGGCGAAAATGCCACCTTGGTTGCCGGCTGCGTTGCCGGTTGAACCTTGGGCCGGGCTTGCGGCGCCTCTCGCCGCTGCGGTTCCAGCATATCTAGCTGTCTTGCTGTGTTATCGACCATCTTGAGCACCCCTTCAATATATCCGCTCAACCACCCGCAGCTTAGCGCTGTGCGCACGGTGATTGGCGATCAGTTCATCCTCGCTGGGGAGGATCGGTTTGCGATTGATTAATTTGAAATGCGGCCGGGCTTCCGGCGGAATCACCGGCAGGCCCTGGGGCAGGTCTTGCACTGTCGTCTGCTCCTTGAACATGGTCTTCACCAGCCGGTCCTCCAGGGACTGAAAGGTGATGACACTGATGCGCCCACCCGGCTTGACCAGCTGCAACGCCTGCGTCAATGAAGCCTCCAGGGCCCCCAGCTCATCGTTGACGGCGATGCGGATCGCCTGGAACACCTTCTTGGCGGGATGTCCGCCGGTGCGCCGCACCTTGGCTGGAATGCCAGCCTTGATCAGATCGACCAGCTCAAACGTGGTTTCAATTGGCTTGCTCGCGCGCGCCTGCTCGATCTTGCGGGCGATTGACTTGGCGAAGCGCTCCTCGCCGTAACGGGTGAAAATTCGTACCAGGTCCTGATACGACCACTCGTTGACGACGACCCGCGCCGAAAGCACTTGGCTTTGATCCATGCGCATGTCCAGCGGCGCATCGAAGCGGTAGGAAAACCCACGTTTGGAATCGTCGAACTGCGGACTGGAGACGCCCAGGTCATACAAGATCCCGTCGACTGAAGTAACCCCTTCTGCCGAAAGCGCCTCAGCCAAGTCGCGGAAATTGCGGTGAAGCAGGTGCAGGTTGACCGGCACCCCTTGCGCTGAGACCGCGTCGATGGCGGCCTGATCCTGATCGAAGGCGTAAAGCTGGCCGGTTGTCAGCTGGCTGAGGATTCGCCGGGTGTGGCCGCCGCGCCCTAAAGTCGCATCGACATAGGTGCCGGCAGGCTTGATGGCCAAGTTGTCGGTGGCCTCTTTTAATAACACGGTTTCATGCGTAAATTCTGTCATCGCGCTCACAGTCCAAAGTCGGTCAGATTTTCGGAAATATCATCGAAGCTGTCCTCGGCGCTTTGGGTGAAGCTGTTCCACCGTTCTTCGCTCCAGACTTCTATGCGGTCGGATACCCCGACCAAGACGCAGGCCTTATCGAGCCCAGCGTGCTGGATCAGAGGTTTGGGAATGTTGACGCGGCCCTGCTTGTCCAGCTCGCACTCAGTGGCGGCGGAGTACATGAACCGCGTGAAGGTCCGGGCGTCCTTTTTGGTCAGAGGCAAGGCCTCGATCTGGGTCTGCAGCTTCTGCCACTGACTCATCGGATAGCCGAACAGGCAGCCGTCCATGCCGCGCGTCAGCACAAAATCACTGCCGAGATCAGTGCGGAACTTGGCCGGAATGATCAACCGGCCCTTCGCATCGATACTGTGATGAAATTCTCCCATCAGCATGGACAACGCCCCCTTTCCAACGTTAAATTCAGTCTACCACAATCACCCACTCCTCACCACCAACTCCCACAAATTCTGCTTGACAATTTGAAAAGCTACCCCACGATTCCCTGAGTGTACAAAAAAATCCCCATCCACTGCGGTTTGCAGCGGGTGGGGACAGGTGGAAAAATGGTGGGGACCAGGCCCTAAAGTGAGAGCAAAATCGCCCCAAGCCACCAGAATGTGGCCGCCAACAGGAGGACTCGGCCCAAGGTCGTGAAATAACGGGCAAAGAGCAAATCATAATCGTGGGCCAGAAAATAGATAATCAAAAGAATCGCAATTGCAGTGGTGGTGAACAGCGCGACCCAAATCGTGTTGGGGGCCTTGGCGGCGGCTAAGCTGGCCACGCCCAGCAGCTCCAGCGCGACCACCAGGAATGGCAGCACGCGCGAATGAAACTGCAGCGCCCGGCTGACGCTCCATAAGGCCAGGCCCGCTAACGGTAAAATGATTCCGATCAGCATGTTCATCACTTCCTTCTCTTAAGACTATACCCGATTTTGCGTGTACGGGCACGAGAATTTGGTTGAAGCGCCTGGGCAAAACGGGTACACTACTCGAGTAGAACGCGCAACCAAATTGGTCAAAGGTGGTGATTAAGGTGAAAGAAAAACGCTCAAAATTCTGGTGGGTCACCCACATTGCCACCTGGGCGATGCTGATTGTCACCATCCTTGGGGCCCTAGTCGTTGGATTATCCGCGATGAATGTTTTCTAACCGCACATAAAAAGTGAGCCTGCATTTGCAGACCCACTTATTTTTTGCTTGGATTAGTGCTGTGACAGCAGCTGACCGCCGTCTTTGGGTTCAAACAGCGGCTTTTTGACGGTGGTCATCAAGACAGACACCACGATCACGGTCAAGATGCCGGTGGCGACGGCCGAGCCACCGTTGATCACCAGCGAGTACAGCCACGCCGGCGTGCCCTTAGGGGCGTATGACCCCCAGAAGACCCAGCCGGCCAGGAAATGGCAGAAGTACTTCGCCAAGACGCCAATCAAACCAGCCCCCCAGGCCAGGCCCAGGGCCTCGCGGTTCTTACCCGCCTTCAGCGCCGCTTGGAAGCGGCCGTACAGCAAGCCGCCAAGCCCAGCGACGGCAAAGGCGATTGGATACTCCAGAAAGCCCTGAATCGGGTTCAGGACGGACCCTTCGCCAAAGCCGATCAGCATGATATCCAACACACCCCAGGTCAGGCCCGCGGCCATCCCGGCGCCAGGCCCGCGCCGCAGCGCCAGCACGGTGATTGGAATCACCCCGTAGGACATTTCAATGCTGGAAATGCCGGTTTTGTGCGGCACGTACTCCAGCGCCATGGCAAACGCGGCGATCACCGCGATCTCCACCAAAATCAAGACACGTGAGTTCGATTTGGACATAAAAAATCCTCCTTTGGGTCAGGATCCGCCACAAAGAAGGCCGATTTCTCGACACCGCAATTCCTACGCTCGTATTAGCGAACAGGTTCGAAGGGTCTGGGCAAATGCCCACTCTCAGCCAATGGCTCCCCTTTGCGTGGTCCCACCACTATTTTGTTTAGGCACAATTTTGCTTGTGCACTATCATTATAGCAAGCGGAAATTCAATGTCAAAAAGTAAGCTTACAAGATTGGCGCAAACAGCCGCGCCAAGTCGGCCCCCACCCGACTCATCGGCGACTGATTTTTGACCATCGTGTACGTGTACAAGGTGGTCTGCTGCATGTCGAGCTTGAACTGGCGCTCCACCATTTCGGCCAGCGTGCGATCGTAAATGAACGCCGCAATTTCAAAATTGAGCTTGAACGAGCGCAGATCCAGGTTCGGCGAGCCGGTCATCAAGTACTGTGAGTCAACGATGATGGCCTTGCTGTGCAGGAACCCCGCCTGGTAGCGGTAGACCTTCACGCCGGCTTTGACCAGCTGGTTCAGGTAGAACTCTGTGGCCTTGGCCATCATTGGCTGGTTTGTGTGCACCGGCACCATCAGCCGCACATCAATGCCGGAGTGCGCCGCCAGAATCAACGCGTCAAGCAGCGAATCGTCCGGCACGAAAAACGGGGATTGCACCCAGATTCGGCGCTTGGCCAGGGCCAGCAGTCGCAAGTCGCCCAGCTTGATGGCTTCGAGCTTTTGCTCCGGGCCGCCGGCAACGATTTGCATGGTCGTGCGGCCGTTGTCCGCAGGGTCCGGGAAGTAGGCCTTTTGGAAGTGGACCTTCTTGATCTTGGCCGTGGTGTTCCAGTCCATAAAGAAGCGGGCCTGAAGCGACGCCACGGCTTGACCGGTCAGGCGCAGCTGCGTGTCGCGGGTGATCGCCAGCTTGCGGCTGGTGCTGCCGATGTCAAAGCCGCCCATGTACGCGACCTGCCCATCGATCACCGTAATTTTGCGGTGGTTGCGGAAGTTGATGCGCAAGTTGGCCCGGCCCAGCCGCGTTTCCAAGAATGGCTCGACCTGCCCGCCGGCTTGCACCAGCGGCCGCCAAAAAGCGTGATTCAGGAGGTGGGAGCCGAAGGTGTCATAGATCACCCGGACCCGCACGCCCTGCTCAGCCTTTTGGGTCAGCAGCTGGACCAGCGCCTTGCCCACCCCATCCGGTTCAATGGTGTAGGCCTCAATGTGAATGTGGTGCGTCGCGGTGCGCAGGTCGGCAAACAGCGCCTTGGTAAAGTCCTGACGGTTGAAAAGCAGCCGCACCCGGTTCATGGTGGTGATCAGGGCCCCGTCTGCCTGCAGCAAGGTCCGCACCAGCTCAGGGGCGCCGGCAAACGGCGAGGCCGCCCCGCTTTCCTGACTGACCGTCACGGCTTCTTGCTGCGAGGCCACCATTTGGTCGATGCCCAGGCGCTGCTGCGTCGCCAGCGAGTTCAGCTTGTTGGTGGCCAGCTTGCGGCCGAAGAACCAGTACAAAATGAAGCCAATCACCGGCAGCAGCAATAACACTAACAACCACGCCCAAGTCGCCGCAATGTCCCGCGGCTGGCGGAACACGGTGATGATGGCCGCGGTTGCGTTGATCACGATAATAATGATGACAATGGTCGTGAGCCACATAATGGAAACTCCCTGCTAATCGACCGAAGCCACCCCGAACCACTTCTCATTCAACTTCTTCAGGGTGCCGTTTGCTTTGAGCGTCTTCAGGCCGGTATTGATTTTATCTCTCAGCTCATTATCACTCTTTCGCATGCCGACCGCAAAATCTTCCGCCGGATAGGTGCCTTGGATGACCTTGTAGGCTCCTGGATCCTTTTGGTGGGCAATGTAGTAGTTGGCGTAAACCTGGTCGATCACGATGCCCTGAATCCGCCCGGCATTCAGATCCAAAAAGGCGTTATCAAAGGTGTCGTACAGGACCGGCTCGCGGTTTTTAATGATGTCCTTCAGCTTTTTCGGCTGAGCGTCGATGTCCGAGGCACCGCTGCTTTCGCTTTGAGCGCCGACGACCTTGCCCTTCATGTCGGCAAACGAATTGATGTTATCAGCGCGCTTGGTGACCAGCACCTGGTGATTCTTCAAGTACTCGGTTGAAAAGGCCACCTGTTTTTGGCGCTCAGGCGTCACGGTGTAGCCGTTCCAGATCAGGTCGATAGTTTGGTTGCGCAGCTCGGTTTCCTTCATGGACCAGTCAATCGTCTGAAAGCTGACCTTCACACCGTAAAGCTTGAACAGCGCCCGTGCCAGGTCGATGTCGTAGCCGGCGACGGTGCCGTTCTTTTGGCGAAAACCCATCGGGACAAAACTGTCGTCAAGGCCGACGACCACTTTTTGATCCTGTTTGATGCGCGGCCAGGAGTTCTTCTGCTCGGTGCGGGCGCAACCGGAAAGCACCAAGGCGAACCCAGCCAGCAGCGTCAACAGGATTGTTAACCACTTACGCTTCATTCGACTCACTCCCCTGCTTGGCCACTGTCAGTGTCGCGTCTGCCACCATCTTGGCGAATTCCATGTCATGGGTGACGACCACCTGTGTCATCCCCTGCTGCTTGACGCTGGCGATCAGATCAGCCACGGACTGGCGCAGGTTAGGATCCAGGGCGGAAGTCGGTTCGTCGTAAAGCAGGATCTTGGGATCAAGCGCCAGCGCCCGAGCGATCGCCACCCGCTGCTTTTGGCCGCCAGACAGGGAGTACGGGTACGCGTTGGCCTGCGCTTCCAGGTCCAGCTGGTCCATCAGACTGCGGGCGTGTTTTTCGGCGGCGGCTGCACCAACGCCTTGCAGTGTCGGCGCCAGTGTGATGTTTTTCAGCACAGACAGGTTCGGGAATAATTCAAAGCCCTGGAATACGACGCCGATAACGCCTTGCTTGCGGAGCTCAGCGGCAGAAGTCGCTTGCCCATTGTAGGTGAAGCTGCCACTATCGGCCGGAGTGAGCCCCGCGATGATTCGGAGCAGCGTGGTCTTGCCGGCACCGCTGGGGCCAACGATCGCGAGTGTTTTCTGATCTTCAATCGTGACATCCAGGTTGTCCAGGACGACCTGATCGCCGAAGCGTTTGGAAATATTTTTAAGCTCTAACATATGCTTACCCCCTGCCTACTTGTAGTAGCTGAATGACTTTTCGACGCGGCGCTGCAGCAGCGTGAGCAGCAGCGTCATCACCAGATAGATGACGGCGACCAGCACAAGCGGCACCAGCGTCACGTCGCGAGACGTCGCGACCTCGCCGGCCCGCAGCAAGTCGCCGAGTCCGATGACGTATACCAGGCTGGAATCCTTGACCAGGTTGATGACCTCGTTGCCCATGGACGGCAGCACGATCTTCAGCACCTGAGGAATCACCACGTAGCGCAGCGTCTGCCAGCGCGTCATGTTCAGCACCGTCGCGGCCTCGAACTGGCCTTCCTCAACCGCGCCGAAGCCGCCGCGGTAAATCTCGGCGAAGTAGGCCGCGTAGTTGAGGATGAAGGTGAAAATGACAGCTGAGAAGCGGTCAAACACGATGCCGATCAGCGGCAGGCCGTAGAAGACGAAAATCAACTGAAGCAGCAGCGGCGTGCCGCGGAACACCCAGATGTAGGCTGAAAGAATTGCCTTGCCAGCCTTGGCCAGGATGTTTTTGCCGCGCTGGATCAGCCCAACTGACACCAGCATGCCCAACGGAATGGCCCCGATCAACGTCAGGAAGAAGACCCCCAACGTCATTTTCACCCCATCCAGCAGCGCCGGCAAAATCGAATTAATGTAACTCATGATTATTCCTCCCTTGCGTTTTCAAACGTTGAATAAAAAGCACCGCACAGAATTGTTCTCAAGCAATTGCTTGAGGACGCTTCCGCGCGGTGCCACCTCATTTCGACCAGCCGTCACCGACTGGTCCTCACGTGGTTGAAAAACATGGAACTGGCGGTAAAACAAAACGCCCCCACTCAGACTAATGTCTGAATGAGGGCGACTTGAATGCCGCGGTACCACCTCATGCTCACCACCGCGTCACCGCGAAGGTCTCATGTCGTTTTTCAACCACGGCGATAACGAGCCCAACCGGCCTGACCTACTGAGTTCAATCAGGCACTCGTGGATGTGAGGCAAGAATGATCACGTCCGGCTTTCACCGTTCCGGACTCGCTTGGCTGATCAGCTTCTCACCATTTCCACTCAACGTTTTAATTGATTAAGGCTATAATACCTGCTTCAAAATGAATGTCAACCCTGATGATGAAAAAGTCTGTGCCAAAAGCCAACTTTTTTCTGCTCGATGTTCATCAGCGGCACGGACTCGCCCAAAAGCCGCCGCGCAATATTGCGGTAGCCTTGGCTGGCCAAGTCGTCGGGGTCCATTACGACGGTTTCGCCTTTGTTGGAGCTGGCGATCACCCCATCATCATCGACCACGATGCCAAGCAAGTCGATGCCCAGGTGCTGCGTGATCTCGTCGATATCCATCGACCGGCCATCGGCCATCATGTGCTGGCGGATGCGGTTGATGATCAGGCGAGGCGGATACACCATGTCGCGCTGCTCAAGCAGCCCGACGATGCGGTCAGCGTCAGACACTGCCGAGATCTCCGGGGTCGTGACGACGATTGCGCCGTCCGCGCCTTCGACGGCGTTGCGGAAGCCTTGCTCAATGCCCGCTGGCGAGTCCAGAATCAGATAATCAAATTCCGGTCGCAGCTCGTCGACAATCGCCTTGACCTGATCGGGCTCGAGCGAATCTTTTTCCGCGTTTTGCGCCGCCGGCAGGACATACAACTTGTCGTCAAACCGCTTGTCCTTGATCAGCGCCTGATGCACCTTGGCGCGGCCGCTGGCCACGTCAACAATGTCATAAATGATCCGGTTGGACAGGCCCAGGACCACATCCAAATTGCGCAGCCCGATATCCAGATCCATCAGGCACACTTTTTTGCCTTGCAGCGCAAGCGCCGTGCCGATATTGGCCGTCGTCGTGGTTTTGCCGACGCCGCCCTTGCCTGAGGTGACCACCAAAGAAGTACCCATTACATTTCCTCCAGTTTCCGGAACAGTTTCGGCCGCAGCTTGGCCAGCGCTGGCACCTTACCATGCACCAGTGCGTGCAGATCGTCAATGTATGACGTCGTCTGCGCGGTGTAGGAATTTTTATCGATGATCTCCAAGGTGTCAGCGATGCGAATCTGCGCGGCGCGGCTGATGTCGCCAACGATAACGGCCTCTTGGTCCCCCAACGTCCCGGCAATCAGCAGGCCTTCAACCTGGCCCATCACAAAGATGCTGCCGGTGGTTTTCAGCGTGGCGCCGCGGTGCAGGTCGCCCAAAAACAGCACATCGCCGCTGTAGTCCGCCTCCTGACCGGAGCGCAGAACGCCGCCGACCAAATGGGTTGCCTTCGCCGCGAATTCAGCCCGGAGTGGCTCGACTGCCGCCACCGCCGCATGGATGGTCTTGATGGCGAACTGCGGATAAGTGTCAAACACCGTCTGCACTGCCTTGGCCTGGTCCTCATTAAGCAGGCGATCACCGGTTTCCAGAACAAAATCGACATGTTCCTGGTCCTTCGTGTCCCCCGCCACGCGCGCAAGCAGCGTGGTCAAAGCCGCTGTGATCTCATCCAGTGAAGCCTCTGATGCCAGCTGCAGCTCGAACCCGCTTTGGCGGCCCTTCAGCGTTACTGCCTCCATGCGTACACCCCCAATATTAATCTATCCTTAAGTTTATCAATATCTGGCGTAAAGGCAAATACGCCAGCGCAAATATCACCAGATTCACGATGAGACTCGGCCCGAGGTGGTTGGCAATCAGCGTCGTGGCGGTGACTTGTGCGAACCCCAAAAAGCGGTTGACCGCGTAATTGGCCAGGGTGAATAGCGTCAGCACGATCACGACCAGCGCCCCAATGTAAAACGGCGACTTGGGCACCACTGGCCCGAGCTGCCGCACCACGTAAACCAGCAGCGGCCACAGCAGCGCGTTGACCCCCAGCATGCCCGTGTAGTAGCTGTCAAAAATCAGGCCAAACACCGCCGCGATGGCCACAATGTATTCTTCTTCAGGCAGCAGCAGGGTCGCCATGATCAGCGCGATCAAAGTCAGCTGCGGGACCCCGGTGAACGTCGGCGACATCACAAACTGTGCAAAGACCTGCGCGATGACCCCGTCCAACAGCAAGGTCACCAGTAGAAGCAGCAGCACCCAGCCGTGCTTAGTAAACTTTTTGTCCTTCAACATGTTACTCACCCTTGATGGTGCGGTCGATCACCGTCACCACGGACAGGTCGTTGAAATTAGCGGCCGGTTTGACGTACACCGTGTTGGCCAGGCCAAAATCATCCTTGGCAACCGATGCCACTGTCCCAATCAACAGACCCTTTGGGGTGGAGCCGCCGAGCCCGGAGGTGACGACCTTCTGGCCTTTTTTGATGCTGTCTTCGGTATCGACTTGACCAAGCACCAGCTGGTTCTTGGCGGCGTTATAACTCGAGATCACGCCGTTGACAATACTGCCATCGCCGGTGGTGATCTGCGCCGCAAACCGGTCGGCGGACTTGTTGTCCGTGGTCATCATTTCCACCTTGGCATTGGTCTTCTCCACTTCGACCACGCGCCCAACCAACCCAGAGCCGGCCATCACTGGCATGCCCTTAGCCACGCCAGCGCCTTGGCCCTTGTTGATCACGACAATGTTGCGCCAGTCGCTGGGGCTGCGCATCATGACCGTCGCCGGCACCTGGTCGTAATCCGTCAAGGTGGCGTTCAGCTTCAGCTGCTTTTTCAGTGCCCGATTCTCACTTTGCAAAGTCTGGTTGGTGACCTTGGTCTGCGCCAGGTCCGCCACTTGCGCCTTGAGAAGGCGATTTTCCTGGTACGTGTTCAGTAGGTCATTGACGTCATCCAGCCCGCCTTTGATAAAGTTGCCAGGCGCGGCAACGATGCGCCCACCGATGCCGACAATATCGTTGCCGATCTGCTGTACCAAGGGCGGCGTGTTCTTATTGTTCCGCACGGACATGGACGTGAACATCAGCCCCACGCTGACCAACAAGGCGACCATCAAGACGATCAGTTTTTTGTTAGAAAAGAACTTTTGCATGAGTCGCTCCTTTTGGTCTTCTCAATGAAAAAGCCGGCCCAATAAAACTCGCGGACCGGCCACTGGTGATTGCAGCTGCCTGCATGGATCAGTGTTTCTTCAGGACATCGATGTTCTTAAGGGATTCCCCGGTACCGATAGCGACGCATTCCAGTGGATCTTGCGCCACAAACACAGGCACCTTGGTGGCATCGGAGATGACGGCATCCAACGACTTCAGCTGCGCGCCGCCGCCAGTCAGGACAATGCCGTGATCGATGACGTCTGCCGCGATTTCCGGTGAGGTCTCTTCCAGCGTGTCCTTAATGGCCTCAATGATCGCCTGGACCGTTTCCTGAATCGCTTTGGCGATGTCTTCGGCCGTGATATCCTGCGTCTTCGGCAGACCGGTCAACAGGTCACGCCCGCGTACGGTCATGCCGTCCAGCTTCTTGGCTTCCTCAATGGAAGCGCAGCCCAACTCGATCTTGATCTCTTCCGCCGTGCGCTCGCCAATCAGCAAGTTGAAGTTCTGGCGGATGTACGCTACCACTGCCTCGTCAACCTTGTCGCCGGCCATCCGGATGGAGCGGCTCGACACAATGCCGCCGAGCGAAATGGTGGCCACGTCGGTCGTGCCGCCGCCGATATCAACGACCATAGAGCCGGTCGGATCCATGACGGGCAAGCCCGCACCAATGGCCGCCGCGTAAGGCTCCTCGATGACAAACGCCTCTTTGGCGCCTGCCACCTTGGCCGCGTCAATCACCGCGCGCTTTTCCACTTCGGTGACGCCGCTGGGCACGCAGATCATGACCTGCGGGTGGTTGTTCTTGCCGCCAAGCGCCTTGTTCATGAAGTACTTCAGCATCGCTGCCGTGGTGTCGTAGTCGGCGATCACACCGTCTTTCATTGGCCGAATCGCGTCGATGTCAGCCGGGGTGCGGCCAATCATTGCGCGGGCTTCCTCGCCCACCGCAATGATTTCCCCTGTTTGTGTGTTTTTCGCCACGACTGACGGTTCGTTCGTGACGATGCCCTTCCCGTCAACGTAAACGAGCGTGTTTGCGGTACCGAGGTCGATCCCGATGTTTTTTGAGCCTAATCCAAGCAAGACGTTCTCTCCTTACAAGTCCGATTTTCTAATCTCTTGCATTATAGCATAAAGACCTCGTCGTCCGGTCTTGCGCTCACGATTCACACGCTTCCATCGCCATAATTTAATAAATCTTAGAGGTGGTGTTCCTGACTGAACGAGTAAAACTGATCGCCGCCCACTACAATGTGGTCCAGCAAGGCCACCCCAATCAGGGCGCCGGCAGCAGCAAACCGCTCGGTCAGCTCAACGTCCATCTCGGAGGGCAGCTGATCGCCGCTGGGGTGATTGTGCACCAGAATCAGCCGCGACGCATTCAGTGCCAGCGCCATGCGAAACACCACACGCGGATCAGCAATCGACTTGTCGACCCCGCCGTGAGCCAGTTCCACCTCGCGAATGATGGCGTTGCGCACGTCCAGCATCAGCGCCAGCAGGTGCTCCTCAGTGGCCCCAGCCAGGCGCTGCACCATCGCCGCACCGATTTGCGGGGCGTCCAGCACTTCGCCGTACCTCAGCGTTTGCCGCTGCTGCACGCGCCGTGACAGTTCGAGGCCGGCCACCAGCCGGGCGGCCTTAGTCGGACCAATGCCCGGTACGGCCAGCAGGTCACCAGCGGTGGCGAGATTCAGCCCGGTCAAGGCCGGGTACTGGCGCAGCACTTCCTCTGCCACCATGACGACGTCGTACTGCCCGCTGCCGCTGCCAATCAACACTTCCAGCAGTTCCTTATCCGATAGCGCAAGCGGTCCGTGCGCTTGAATCAATTCCCTTGGCTGCATCTTGACTCCCCCTTTTTGAGGAGAGATTACGCCATCTAAACCTTTAGCGCTGACTGCCGAGCAACGTTTGGCGTACAGCAGAGGCCAGGTAAAGCGAGCCCATCAGCACCACCGGCTCATCTGGAAACTCGTCCAGGTGGGCGGCCAGCGCCTCCTGCCAGCTGGCAAAAGTGCGCAGCTTGCCGGCGTCCGGGTAGTCTGCCAAGGCCTCGGCCCGCGGATTATCCGGCACGGGGACCAGCCAGAGCCGCGCCGTGGTGGCTTCCAGCTCAGCGATGATGGTCTTTACGTCCTTATCCGCCAGCACGCCGACGATGAGCGTCACCCGCTCATCGTTAAACACTTGCTTGACCGCGCTCAGCATAGCCGCGATGCCCTGCGGGTTGTGCCCACCGTCGATCACGATCAGCGGGTCGTCGCTGAGCTTTTCCATGCGCGCCGGCCAGGTGTTTTTGGCCAGCCCGCGCCGAATTTCCTGGGGCTGAAGCGGCCAGTTCATCGCCTTGGCGGCCACGCGGCTGGCCGCGATCGCCAGCGCCGCATTTTGCACCTGGTAGTTCCCCACTAACGGCACGAACACCTGACTGAGATGAAACGTGCCGGCCTGATAGTCAAAGCGCTGCCCCCAGCCATCAAGCGCGGCGCGGCTGGTGCCAAAGTCCTGACCGGCCACCAGCCACTGGCTGCCGGTTTCGGCGACGCGCTTTTTCACTGCTGCCATCGCATCTGCCGGCAACGCCGCCGTCACCACCGGCCGCTGCGGCTTGATGATGCCAGCTTTGTGCGTGGCGACGCTTTTGATGGTGTGGCCCAAAAGCTTGGCGTGATCCAGCCCCACGCTGGTGATCACTGAGACCTCCGGCGTGATGACATTGGTCGAATCCGTGTCACCGCCGATGCCGACCTCAATCACCGCTAGGTCCACCTGCTGCTGGTGAAAATACCAAAACGCCAGCGCCGTGATGTACTCAAATTCGTTCACCCCAAAGTCGGGATCAGTTTCACGCAGTTTGGCCATCGCGGCGTCTGTGGTCGCGGCTGCCGTCACTAGATCGGCATCGGGGATCGGCTGGTGATCGATCATGATGCGCTCATTAAAGCGCATGATGAACGGCGAGGTGTACAGCCCGACTTTCAGGCCACTGGCTTCCATGATGTGCGCGATGCCCGATGCGGTCGAGCCCTTGCCATTGGTGCCGGTCACGTGGACGTAGCGGTCGTGCTGCGGGTCGCCCAGCGCGTGCAGCAGTGCCAAAATGCGCTCGTGGCCGCCGGTTTTGGCCAGCCGCGGCAGCGCATGGATCGCTGCAACGGTCTCATCGTAAGTTTTCATGTCTAAGCCCCCAATAATGCCCTTAATCTTACTACAAAACGCGCCCAAGCCAAACGGCCCGAACGCGTTGATTGATCGTTTAAATCACGATGACCGGGGTGCCAACCGCCACAGCGGCAAACAACTTCGGCATGAAGGCCGGCGGCTGATTGACGCAGCCGTGCGAGCCATGCTGCTGATACCATGTGCCGCCAAAAGTTGGCTGCCATGACGCATCGTGTAACCCGACGCCAGTATTATCAATCGGCATCCAATAGTTCACCGGTGTGCGATAATCCTCGCCTACCAGGGTAGCGTTGCGCTGCTTCGACCACACCGCGAACACCCCGCTCGGCGTTGGTGTGGCCGGCTTGCCAGTGACAACGGCGGAATCCAGCACTACTTTGCCATTTTGGTAAAGCCATTCGTGCTGATTTTCCCTGTCGACCTCTAGATACGTGGAGCCAATATCCGTGCCATCGGCGTGGTACCCGGTGCCTTGGTGCAGAACTGGCTGGGTGAAGTCTTTGCCGGCTTTGATCAGGGCAATCAGGGCATCGGTTTCCTTGCTCTGCATAATGCTCCAACCATAAGTGCCAGCCGGCACCGTGACGGTTCCTTGCTTGGTCGAATGAAACTGACGGGACTTATTGTATGTGTTGTACTTATCGGCAAGCTCAGACACAAACTTGGCCACGCCACCGCGGTCGACCTGGACGCTGCCGTCAGAGTAACTCAGCCACGATTTGAGCCGGTCGCTTGAAATCTGCTCCTGATGGTTTGTGACCGTCACGACAGCCTTGATGTCACCCATTGCTTGCAGCTTGCTAACAGCATCTTTCAGGGCTTGATCACTAGCCTTGGCCTTAGGCTGGGCGAACGTCTGCTTCAAAGCGACCGTGTGGCGGTTAGCTTGAATTGCCCCGGCAAGCGCCTCGGCCAGCTTGGCCGCATCGATTTGGTTACCTGGTTTTTCCTTCTCAATGTTGTAGCTGTCATTCGTCAAAACGACCTTGGCATCGACCGGCGCGGTCCGTGACGCGTTCAGCTTGGCTGCCTCGGCGTTCGCGTACTGCTTGATCTCCGCGCTGTCGGCGCTAGAGGCCAAAGCCGTTTTATCGCTTTGCGCCAGCACCACCGCGGAAAAACCCCACGGATTCTGCTTGGATAATAGCTTATTCAGCATGGTCGTGTAATCACGCTTGAGGCCCAATGTTTGCCCGGACACTGTGGCCACAGTCTTGCCGCCGTCCTTCAGCTGGTAATTCACGTCGGCCAGCTGCGCCTTCATTTTCGCATCCGCCTGTTTGACGGTTTTACCGCTCAGGTCCACACCCAAGGCCTCAGTCTTCGGTAAAAACCGGTCTTGGTAATGGTTACTGCGGACCCCGTAACCGATCCCAGCAACGGCCAGAATGGCAACTGCGGCGGTAATCAACCAACTTTTTCTTTTCATAACTGCTCCTTACCATAGTCAAATCGCTTGTGTGCAAAGTATATCACACTGACTAATAGTTAGCCCATCAGCCTTCAAATCAATTATACCGCCCCCAGCACCCCTGACAACCGCTGGGGTCCGGGCAAGCGTTGCCAATGCTTAATTCTTAGTAAAAACTATTTTTACACCACGGTAGCCAAAAAAAGAAGCTGCACGCGGCAGCTCCTTCCTAAGCGTGACCATTATTTGGCCGCTTGCAGTTCCTTGATGCGGGCGTTGGTCGCGTCCAGTTTCGTCGTAAAGTCGGTTCGTTTGGCCTTCTGTTCCGTGATCACTGCTTCCGGCGCCTTGGCCAAGAAACCTTGATTGCTCAGCTTCTTGTCGGCCCGTGTGATCTCCTGCTCGAGCTTCTTGGCGTCTTTTTGCAGCTTGGCGATTTCCTCGTCCAAGTCGATCAGTTCCTTGAGCGGGACATAGATCGTCGCGCCGGTCGTGACTGCGCTACCGGCCAAGGCTGGGGCCTCGACGTCGGTACCGACAGTCATTGCCTTCAGGTGAACGAACCGGTCGATGAAGTCGCGGTTATCATTGAAGACCGCCTCCAGACTTGGGTCCTGCAGCTTGATGATCAAGTCGATCGGACTGGCCAGCGGCGCGTTGACCTCGGTGCGAATGTTGCGGACGCCGCGAATCAGCTCAATGATGGCCTGCATCTGCGCGACAGCGGCCGGATTTTCAAATTCTTGGTGCGTGGTCGGGTATGCCGCCGTCACCAGGGACTCGCCAGCATGAGGCATTGTCAGCCAGATTTTTTCTGTCACAAACGGCATGATCGGCTGCAGCAGGCGCAGGGTCTGATCCAGCACATAGCGCAGGTTGACGCGCTTTTGCGCCTTGATCGTCTCATCGTCACCGTAAAGGACTTCCTTGGACATTTCGATGTACCAGTCAGCCAGCTCATTCCAGATGAAGTTGTACAGCGCGCGGTCGGCCTCCCCGAACTCGAAGTTATCGAACAGGCGCGTCACCTCTGCGACCGTGTCGTTCAGGCGGGCAAAAATCCATTGGTCTGACAGGTCGAAAGTGCTTGGATCAGGCTGAGCGTCCGCTTTCGTGTCACCCAGGTTCATCAGCACAAAGCGACTCATGTTCCAGATCTTGTTGATGAAGTTCCAGGCCGCGTCCATTTGGGTGTAAGAGAAGCGAGCGTCCTGGCCGGGCTTGTTGCCCTGCGTCAGGAACCAGCGCAACGCGTCGGCGCCATACTTTTCAATGACGTCCATCGGATCGATGCCGTTACCCAGGGACTTGCTCATCTTGCGGCCCTGTTCATCGCGCATCAGGCCGTGAATCAAGGTGTGCTCGAACGGGCGCTGACCAGTGAACTCAAGGCCTTGGAAAATCATGCGAGCAACCCAGAACGGAATGATGTCGTAGCCGGTAACCAGCGTGTTGGTCGGGTAGTAGCGCTTGAAGTCAGGCGCGTCCTTGTCCGGCCAGCCCAGCGTGGAAAATGGCCACAAGGCACTGGAGAACCAGGTATCCAGAACATCGGGATCCTGTTCCCAGTTTTCCGGGTCCTTCGGGTCTTCTTCACCGACGTAGGTCTCGCCGGTCTTCTTATTGTACCAGGCCGGGATGCGGTGACCCCACCAGAGCTGGCGGGAGATGACCCAGTCGTGAATATTTTCCATCCAGTTCAGGAAGGTGTGCTCGAAGCGATCCGGCACAAAGTCGACCTTGCCGGCGCCTTGCTGGTTTTTGATGGCGGCTTCAGCGAGCGGCTTCATCTTGACGAACCACTGCGTCGACAGGCGGGCTTCAACCTGCACGCCGGTCCGCTCGGAGTGGCCGACACTGTGGACGATCGGCACGATCTTAATGATGTCACCGGAGTCCTGCAAATCCTTGACAAGCGTCTTGCGGCACTCGAAGCGGTCCATGCCCTGGTACTTGCCGGCGTTTTCGTTCATGGTGCCGTCGTCATTCATGCAGTTGATACGCGGCAGGTCATGGCGCAGGCCGACCTGGAAGTCGTTGGGGTCGTGGGCCGGCGTGATTTTAACGGCCCCGGTCCCAAAGTCCATGTCCGCGTGCTCATCGGCGATGATTGGAATCTTGCGACCGACGCCCGGCACGATGACTTCTTTGCCGATCATGTCCTTGTAGCGCGGATCCTTGCTGTTGACGGCCACGGCGGTATCGCCAAACATGGTTTCCGGCCGGGTGGTGGCAATTTCAATGCCGCCCTTAGTCCCATCAGCGAAGGGGTAAATCAGATGGTAAAAAGCACCCTTGTCGTCTTGGTGAATGACCTCGATGTCGGACAACGCCGTGCGCGCCTGCGGATCCCAGTTAACAATGTACTCGCCGCGGTAGATCAGGCCCTTGTTGTAAAGGTCGACGAACACCTTGCGAACCGCCTTGGACAACCCGTCATCAAGGGTGAACCGCTCGCGAGAATAGTCCAATGACAGGCCCATTTTGGCCCACTGCTTGTGAATAATTGCCGCGTACTCGTCCTTCCAGTCCCAAACCTGCTGGATGAACTTATCACGGCCCAGGTCGTAGCGCGAAATGCCCTGCTCGCGCAGCTTGGCTTCGACTTTGGCTTGCGTCGCGATCCCGGCATGATCCATGCCTGGCAGGTACAAGGTGTCATAGCCCTGCATCCGCTTTTGGCGAATGATCATGTCCTGCAGCGTCGTATCCCACGCGTGCCCCATGTGCAGCTTGCCGGTGACATTCGGCGGCGGAATGACGATGGTGTACGGCTTGGCTTTCTGGTCGCCGTTTGGTTTGAATACGCCCTGGGCCAGCCACTTCTGATAGCGACCGGCTTCGACTGCTTTGGGGTCGAATTTTGGTGCTAATTCTTCACTCATAAGGATCCTCCTGTTGTTTTCGATGCCGAGATCGGGTAGTTGCGCTCAGGCGGGCAACGGGTGAGCATCCAGCTACGCCTAACGCACCGCCGCCAAAAAACGGCGGCAACGCGTTAGGTTAGGCTGGCTGTCACCCTAAAAGCGCCCGCCTTCGCAGCTTGCACAAAAAAACTCGCCCTATCGATTAGGACGAGTTAGCTCGCGGTACCACCTAAATTAAGGCTCAACGCCTTCACTTGAACCTGATAACGGGTGGTCCCGGTCGGCCCTACTGACTTCAGGTCGACGGCTCGCAAGCTACTTATCACGGAACACTTCAAGGCTCACACCACCCGCCTTGTCGCTGAAAAAGCGTCCCGCAACCCTCTTGGTCATCGCGTTGACGCTATTATAAGCCGAGCGGCCGCGACCCGTCAACGGGCTTTCGCCTTTTGGTGCGCGGTGTACAGCAGGCTTTGCAGCTCCGAGGTCAAATCGATGTAGCGGATGGTAGTCTGCGGCGCGCAGGCCACCGGCTGCGGGGCGAACGTCATGATGGCGTTGATGCCGAACGCCTCCAGCGTGCCGATCACCCCGGTTTGCGACGCACTCGGCACCGCGAGGATTGCCGTGTGAATGTTCGGGTTCATGTGTGCCGCCAGAGTCGCAAACGGGTACACCGGAATGCCGCCAATGCGAGTGTTGACCTTCGTCGGGTCGGCGTCGAACGCCATGACGATGTTCAGGTCCGGATTACGGCGAAAATTATTCATCAGCAGCGCGCGCCCCAAGCCGCCGACGCCGACCAGAATAATCGACTCGGAAGAATCCACGTCGAGCAGCTGGCCGAACTCCTCCACCAACGTCGCAATGCTGTAGCCGTAGCCGCTTTTGCCGAGCTCTCCGAAGCTGGAAAAATCGCGGCGGATGGTCGCAGATGGTATGTGAATAATTTCGCTTAGACGGTCCGAACGAATGCGGGCGACGCCTTCCTGCTGTAGCTGGACAACTGCGCGATAGTACAGGGGAATGCGTTTAATCGTAGCTTTTGAGACATGTGCTTTTGTGTTTTGCATGGGTCTTGCCTCCGCCCTTGAATTCTGTGTAAGCGTTCACAATGTCAGTTTAGCATAACCTTTGTGAACGAACAAACAAAATCCGGTGGAAGTGCGCGACCGCCAGACGTACTGGGTTCCGGGAGGATTGGGCCGGCGACGCACAGCAATCGTGGTGGGCACCACTTCAAGCCCTGTATCCCAGAAGCGCAACTCTTTTATCGGCATAATAAAAGCTGCCCTCACCAGGCAGCTTGCAGTACTCACTGATCTAATTTCATCTGCACAAACGTGACCGGAGTCCCATACGCATCAGCCTCGCGCGTGCCGGTTTGTTTGAAGCCCAAGGCCTCATACAGGTGGCGGGCACGGGCGTTAAAGTCCGCGACCTCGAGGGTAATGGGGCCGGCGTAGTGGTAGCGCTGGCGGCCAAAGTCGATGCCGGCCTGAACGAAGGCGCGGCCACGGCCGGCGCCCGTGTAGGCCGGCGCCAGCCCCAAGCCAATTTCCATCACGCCATTGGGGAAAGAAAACTCGTACATCCCGATCAGCTCGTCGTTTTCCAGCACCGAATAGTAGTCATCCCCGTCATCAGCAAAAATGTTGTCCATTTCTACCGCGTGAACCGCGGCGGGAATGTTATAGAACTCATACGGCGCTGGATAGACCCAATCCAAGTACGCCTTGGCCTCGGGCCGATTCATGTAGCGGATCTCAGTCATCGCGGTCTCCTTTTTACAGCAGCTCAGAAATCATGTCCTGGTTTTGGTTCATGAACTCGTCGGACGACTTGATCTCGGTGATCTTCACACCATCCAAGGCGCGCTGCATCAGCCCCTCAACGTCCAGCTTGCTTTCGTAGTAGCGCGTCTTGTCCAGGTTTGGCTTGGTCTTAGGGGACGGCGGCGCGAAAATTGTGCAGCAGTCTTCAAACGGCATGATCGACAGGTCGTAGGTGTCGATGTCCTGCGCGACCTTGATGATCTCCGTCTTGTCCATCGTGGCCACTGGCCGAATGATCGGCATGTTGGTCACATCGTTGATGGCGACCATGCTTTCCAAAGTCTGGGACGCCACTTGGCCGATCGACTCGCCGTTGACGATGGCCAGACCCCCGCGCTGCTTGGCCAGCGCCTCGGTCAGCCGCAGCATCAGCCGCCGCTGCACCGTCATCAGGTACCCTTCCGGTACGGTGGCCTTAATGGTTTCCTGAATCTCAGTGAACGGCACCTGAATGAACTTGATGTAGCCGGCGTATGGCGCCAGTTTGGTGGTCAGCTGCTTGGCCTTGTTCAAAGCCGAGTCGGACGTGTACGGCGGGCTGAAAAAGTGAACCATTTCCAGATCGACACCGCGCTTTAGGGCGTAATAGCCGGCGACCGGGGAATCGATCCCACCGGACAGCATCAGCATGGCCTTGCCGGCGGTGCCGACGGGCATACCCAAAGCGCCTTGAATCGTTTGCGTGGACAGGTATATCGCGTCGCGGCGCACTTCCACCCGCAAGGTGTAATCCGGATGGTGCATCTGCACCTTGAGGTCTGGCCGGTGATCGACCAAAAAGTCGCCGAGATTCAAGTTCATCTGGTTCGTGTCAAGCGCAAACGTGTGGTCCGCACGCCGGGTGTTGACCTTGTAACTGGCTCCCTGCGGCACAGATTCATTCATTAATGCCAGCACGGCCTCGTGCACTTGGTCCATGTCCTTTTCCACTTTCACAGATGGCGAATAGGTCTGGATGCCAAACACCTTGGACAGGCGGACCATCACGGCCTTGGCGTCCTCACCGTTGAGCTCGATGTGCAGCCGGTCGCGCTTGGGCCGAATGGTCAGGTCGGGAAATTCGTGCAGCGCCTTGGTGACGTTGCCGTGCAGGCGGCTGATGAAGGCCTGGCGGTTTTTGCCCTTAGTGGACAGCTCGCCGTAGCGCACCATAATTTCAGTGTAATTCACAGATTTTTTCCTCCAATAAAATGGCAACGGGTTACGCAGACGGCATCAACTTGGCAAAGCCGGCGTAGACTTGGTCGAACGCCTGGTTGAACGCCTTGGCCTCATCCATGGTGTTGTACTCGTCCAAGCTGACGCGAATCGCCGATGTGGCGATGCTGTCGTCAACATGCATCGCGGCCAACGTTGAACTTTCGGTGCCCTTTTTGCTGGAGCAGGCCGAAGTCGTCGAGATGTAGATGTCGTGCGGCTCAAACGCGTGGACGATGGTTTCACCGCGCACCCCGGCGATAGCAAACGTCAAGATGTGCGGGGCGAAGTCAGGCGTCAGCTGCGAAAACATGGTCACGTTCGCGAACTGGCTAACGTGGTCGTAAATCGCCTTACGAATGGCCTGCTGGTGGGCGACCTTTTTGTCCTCATCAGTCAACAGCAGCCGGAGGGCCTTGGCCATCGCGGCAATTGCCGGCGTGTTTTCAGTGCCGGAGCGCAGGTTATCCTCCTGGCCGCCGCCGGTCAACAGCGGCGCGATGTGCCGGCCTTCCTTGATGTAGACAAACCCGGTCCCGCGCGGCGCGTGGAACTTGTGGCCGGAGAAGGTCAGAAAATCGATGCGCGGATTACGCAGGGACTTCATCAGGCCCTTGCCGATGGCCTGCACGGCGTCAACATGGAAGTGAATGCTCGGGTAGTCCTCAAGGATTTTCGCCACAGCATCGATCGGCTGCTTGGCACCAACCTCGTTGTTGACTGCCATCACCGACACCAAAATCGTGTCCGGCCGGATCGCCGCGCGCAGTACTTCGGGATCGATGAAACCGCGCTTGTCGACAGGCAGATAGGTCACGTCAAAGCCCAGCTCCTCAAGCTGCTTCATCGTGTTGATCACCGCGGGATGTTCGACCTGCGTGGTAATCAGGTGCTTGCCAAAAGGCCGCTTTTCGATGGCCGTCCCCTTGATGACCCAGTTGTCACCTTCCGTGCCGCAAGACGTGAAGTAGATTTCGTCAGGCTTGGCGTGCATCAGGTCCGCGATCTGCTTGCGGGCGCTTTGCAGCACCTCATTGCCCTTGCCGCCGACCGCGTGCAGGCTGCTCGGATTGCCAAAAAAGTCCTCGGAGACCTTGCGGTAGGTGTCCAGGACCACCGGCAGCGCCTTGGTCGTTGCGCTATTGTCGAAATAAATCATGGTCAACATTCTTCCTTTTCGTAAGTTTAGCTGCATGCAAGTATACCAAATATTTTGGCGAAAATGAACCGCCAGGATCCGCCTGGCAGAATAAATAGAAGAATGTTCAGCCAGCCTGTATACTTTTGGCAGAGTTCAGACGTCTTATTCACGGAGGGAGGGGCGAGATGGCCAAATCAGAGTTCGACCAGCATTTGCTGGCGCTAGGCGGCGTGGTCGTGCAGCGGCTGCAGGCGCGCGGGATCCAGCGGGCCGACGCGGAAGACGCAGTGGCGACGGCCTACGAGAAAATCATCGTCATGCTGCCGGACCTTTCCGTACGCAACTTTGACGGGTGGTTCTATCGCATCGCGCTCAATGCCTTCCTGGACAGTCTGCGCAGGCGCCAGAACGAAACGCTGAATGCCGCCATCCCCGAACCTGCCGCCGCCAGTCCGACGCAATTTGCCGAGATGCTTGCACCGCTGCCCGCCAACCAGCAAGAACTGCTGGCGTTGAAGTATTATTACGGTTTTTCATATCAAGAAATCGCGCAGCTGCTCGGCCTGAAGCCAGCCAGTGTGAAAACCATGCTGGCGAGGGCGCGGGCCAGTCTGCGCACCAAATGGGAGGAATAATCATGTTAGACAAAGCGCTGCAACGTGCCAAGTGGAAACAGCGGCTGATGATGGCGGGAATCGCCGCGATTGTGGTGGTGATCTTAGTGCCGCTGAGTTACGGCGTCTTGAACAAACTGGCCGCCCGCCAAAGCGGGGCCTTATTTGATCAGCTGAATGCTTACCACACTGTCGCCGAGCCCAATGTCGAAATTTCCTCGGAGATGCTGACCAACGACACCAGTTTTGGCGGCAATGTGGTGACCAAAACGTATAAAGACATTGATGGGTACAAGGTGCCTTGGGGGACCTACACGTCCCACTACACCAACCTCCGCTGGCAGCTAGATGATAATCTGTATGCCCAGACCATCGAACGGCGAGACAAACGTTTCGGCCTGCAACAGTTCCAGCCCGGGAGCACGCAAAAAATCGCGCGATTCTACACCGGGACCAAGGACTTGCCAAACGAGGCCAAAACGCTGGCCGAGCTCCCTGATCACGTCGGCGAAATCGCCGTCACTTTTAACCGCGGCTACACTTATGCTGAGCTGAAACGGCTGCTGCCAAAGAACCTTGAGCTGCGGTGGGGCTACCTGTTCAACGACACGGCCCACGTCTCTATCTCCGGCGACGTGGCGCAGCCTAGAATAGCCGAGAGTCCGATCGGCATGGCGGTTGCAGATGGTCAGACACCGCAAAGTCAAGCCAAATACTGGCGCAAGGCACTCAGCCAGTATTGGACCGGTGCCAAGCATAATCAAGCCTATGAAAATGCGACGAAGACCCCGCCGGCGCAACTAAAGTTCAAAGGCGTGATTCTCACCGGCACGACCGAAAATTTGGCCAAAGTCGCAACTGCCCAGTATGTGGCCGGGACCAGCGTGGGCGTTACGGTACCCCGCGCACCATACATTACCCCCGAAAAATAACACAACGACGGCCACAGGTTTGCGCCTGCAGCCGTCGTTTTCTTCTATATTAAGCTCAGTTAAACCAGTTCGTCATGCTGCTGGGCGTTGAAGTCGTCGGCCACCTTCTTGTAGCTGCCTGGCTCCACCTTCTCCAGCGCGGTGGCAATGGCGTCAGCCGCGCCTTGGTAATCGTACTTGGCGTATAATTTGGCCGAATCGGTCATGGCCTGAGCCACTTCCTCATGAGAGGTCTTGTAGCGGTTCGCGTATTGCATGAGCTGCTCGCACAGCCCTGCGGCACTGATCAGGTCGCGACTTTGCTGCTTCAGTTGGTCGATGTCAGTCGACACCCGAATCAGCGTTTTGGCGATGGCGTCCAGGTCGATTTTAACTTGATCCATGTCGTCTTTCAGCTGCAGGATCTCGTCGCTGACGACCTTGAAGAAGTCACGATAGGCTTTTGGCAGGCCTGGCAGGTCGTGGCGAGACACCTCGTAGCGGACATCACGCACGGCCCGCTCGAACGCCTCGACCTGAGCCAACGCCTTGCGTTCGGTTTCACGCAGACCGGAAACGCTGGCATTGATGGCCTGTTGCTGCTTTTCGATTTCGGTGAGATCAGTGCGATCATGCGTAAACTGGGCCAAAAGGTCTGAGTAAATCGCCTGATTCTGATTGATCTGGTCGATGGCCTTGGCGTACGCCTGATCGATCGTGTCCAGTTGCACCTTCAACTCATTTGCCGTTTTGATCTCATCGTGGTTAAGCTGATAGGACTGATTGAGGTGATCCAGCTCGATATTCAGCGTCCGGTTTTGCTGCATCGCGTGGCTGATGAACTGCCGCAGCTCGTCCTTTTGATCCATGACCGAACTCTTCGCGTTGAGTTCCTTTTCCATCACCGCGTACAGGCTGTCGATTTTGTCGGCAATCGTCGCGTTGTTTGCGGTCAGTTCAGTGACGTCCAGGTCCTTGATCTGAGCCTCCGCCTTCGCGACCAGGTTTTGCACCTCGGCGACCCCAGCGGGCACGTCGTCGGTAAAGAGAAAATGCTGCTCAGTCAGCTGCTGATAGCCCGATTGGATTTCCTGCAACTGTGAAGGAAATTCGTTGACGACCGAGTTCACCAGCGGCGGCAACTGCTTGACTTGCAGTTTGAGCGCCGCAACGCTATTTTTGACCTGCTTGATCGCGGCTTTTGCCCGCCGCGGGTCACCCCCAACGTTGACTTCAGTCGCCGTAGTCAACTGTGAGGCGATATCCTGCAAGCTGGCTTCCAGCGCCGGGAGCGCGTCGCCATAGGCAAAACTCTTGGCCAGCACCGTCTTGCGCGCTTCCTGATAGTCGTTGCGCAAAACTTTCAGCTGCTTGGCGTTATCGGCCTCAGCCTCTTTGATCATGCCAAGGTGACTTTCGATCTGCTTCATGTCCTTGGCTGCCGAAGTCTGCAGCGCATCGATGTTGGCCATGCCATCTTTGACCTGGCCAAACTTGAATTGCTTGTTGGCCTGCTCCACATCAAGCAGCGCTGTCTGCAGCTCGGTCAGCTCGCCGTCAACCAGACCCTGATACTTTTGCGACCAGGACTTAAAGTCGTCCAGGCTATCGCCAGTCAGGCTCAGCTGCTGAATGCTGCGGATCAGCCCCGGCACCGCACCTGTATCAATGGTCGCGACCTCGGCGTCCAAATCGTGGATCAACCGCGCGTTCCGCACCTGATAGCCCCATACCCCTAAGGCTAAGAGCACAATGATGATGAGTACAATAATAATCCAATTCATTTTCTCTACACCTTCCGCGCCGACTTTCAAGATTGCATTCTCGGCCGCTGCCTCGTACACTGACCTTAATGTTCTGAAAATCGTCTTCGGTTCCTAGTATCTCAAAAACGCCGGCAATATGAAACCCTTTTAATAGGAAAAGCCGCGACGTTTCGGACTTTTGACGCAAAAAGGAGTGTCACCATGACTGCCATTGATCCAATCATCGTTGACCAAGTCGCCGCTTTGCTCGACGGCGAGACCAACGTCATCACCAACTTAAGTAATGCCGCCGCTATTTTGTACAACAGCCTGGATCAGGTCAACTGGGCCGGATTCTATATCTACAGCAAGCAGCGCAATTCATTGGACCTCGGCCCGTTCCAAGGCCAGGTCGCCTGCATGCACATCGCGCCCGGCAGCGGCGTCGTCGGTACCAGCTATGAGAAACAAACTCCCCTGCGCGTGCCAAACGTGCACGAATTTGCCGGCCATATCGCCTGCGACGCCGCGAGCAATTCGGAAACAGTGGTCCCGCTGAAGGTTGACGGCAGTATTGTCGGCATCATGGACATTGACTCACCGATCCTCGACCGCTTTTCGGAAAAGAACGTGAAAGTGCTGACGGACTTCGGCGCGGCGCTTTCGAAACACCTTGACGCGGCGGCCCTTTCCGCGATATACTAGTGCGCGTGTAAAATAATGCAGCAGTGAATGGAATGGTCGGCTCCAGTTTGGCAACCGGTATCGGAGAGCTTAGTAACCGCGGCTGCAAGAGCGAACGGCTTAGCCCGACTGCCCGTGTTCTGAATTCACAATTCATTATTTTACTCCAAATAAAAATCTTGGAGGAAATATCCTATGTCTCGTTATACTGGTCCTCGCTGGAAGCAGTCCCGTCGTTTGGGGCTTAGCCTTTCCGGCACTGGTAAAGAACTTGCTCGTCGTCCGTACGCGCCTGGTGATCATGGTGCCAACAACCGCCGTAAGGTTTCCGAATACGGCCAGCAGCTGACTGAAAAGCAGAAGCTGCGTTGGATGTACGGCTTGAACGAACGCCAATTCCAGAACCTGTTTATTCGCGCCGGCAAGCTCAAGGAAGGCACCCATGGTGAGAACTTCATGATCATGCTGGAAAGCCGTCTGGACAACTTGGTCTACCGTCTCGGTTTGGCCACCACTCGTCCGCAGGCGCGTCAGCTCGTTAACCACGGCCACATCACGGTCGACGGTAAGCGCGTTGACATTCCTTCCTACGAAGTAACGCCGGGCCAAGTGATTGGCCTGCGTGAACGCAGCCAGAACCTGGCAATCGTCGGTGAAGCACTCGAAGCAACAATTTCTCGTCCTGCTTACGTCTCCTTCGACGAAAACAAAAAGGAAGGCACCTATGTGCGCCTCCCTACGCGTGACGAACTCGAACCAGACATCGACGAATCCCTTGTCGTTGAATACTACAACCAGAAACTGTAATATTCAGGACTACAAACGTTGTTACCGCAACGTTTACCGGACTTCTGCTGTTGCAGAGTTTACAATTTTGATAGCAAGTCCACTGCACGTCCATCTTGGGCGTGCTTTTTTTCTGGCATCAGTGAGATGTAATAGTCCTGTATGGTGCTTAAGCTGGCATGACCTAGATGCCCCGAAACATAGGCCAGATCAATATCTTGGCTGAATAAAAATGGAGCGAACGTGTCGCGCAAACCATGGAAAGTCGTATGACTGACTTTTACCTCTTTCAATATTCAATAGCGGCTCCAATCGCAGCGCAACTCGGAATCCAAATGTCTCAAAGTTGTAGCCATCAGCCTTGGGTTCGATCTGATTGAGGAGATTATATAGCTTGCAAGGTAATGATACCGTTCGATACGCGTTTTTGGTCTTCAGGGTGGTCTCGTTCTTCACCCAAGGACTTCGCTGCTGATTAACGTGAATGCCACAATCACCCTGCTCGTCATATAATGCTTCCGGCCGTCCCCCAGGCACTCGTCCCGGCGTAGTCCCGTCAGCAACGCCACCAACACCATGACGCAGAACTCATCCTCGACGGCATGTTCAAAGCAGTATTGCTTCAAGGTCTTCATGTCGGTGATCGATAGCAGCGGCTACCCGTGAAGAAAATTGACGAGCTCCATGACAAAATACAAAAGATAAAAGAGTTTCAGGATTCACAAGTCAATGACCCGCTGAAGAGTATGCATCCTTGATTCACAAGCTAAATAGAATCTGACGTATAAAAAAAGCACCGCAATGGGTGCTGACATCTCGGACTGATTTAACTAGACCATCAATTCACCAATCAACGCCTCGACACTGGGCAATGAATTGATAGTATCAACGCCATTGTTCACACTGATTATCCCACGCTCGAAGTCTCCCAGTAACATGCCTGGTCTCAATCCACCGTTAATACTAATTTCATGATTGAGTCCAGTATCATCATTGTTGCGGTACCGATGGGCATATTTTAATGCTGCCGGTGTCTTCACCGAGCGTTGCGTCGGCGAAACTCTCAAAACATCGCTAAAATGTGCTTTAAGCACAGCAGCCTTTGCGTTATCAGCCATCGGTGATTCCTCAGTCATCAAGAAACGACTGCCAATATACACCCCCTGCGCGCCCAAGGCAAAAGCTGCCCGCACGCCGCGTGCATCGTTGATCCCACCAGCTGCCAACACGGGTGTAGATACTGCATCAACCATGGCGGGCACAACAGTAAACGTGCCAAAGTCCTGGCGTGGCATCACGCCACCTTCGTCACTACCAGTCGCGACTAAAATATCAGCGCCAAGGCGTTCCCCTGCACGCATTTGCGCGACAGTCGGCGTCAAGGGACGGAAAATCAAGATTCCATCATGCGCTATGATGTCGGCGAACAACTCTTCATGAGCACTGCCGACCACCGCGAAGTGATGGACATTTTCTTCATAGGCCATCTTCAACAATGCAGCAGTAAATACGCTATCCGCAACGCTTTGGTCCGGCTCAGGCGTCAATATGTTCATTCCGATTGGCCGGTTAGTCAACGTTCGAGCCTTACGCAGTTCCTGGCGCATGCGCTCAGCAGTAATCATTGGGTCATCTGTCACTTCTGTTTGCCCGGCATTCGGACCAAGCACACCCAAACCACCAGCATTGCTTACTGCAGCTACCAGTCTCGCGTCTGTTACCCAAGACATCGGTGCTTGGATCAGTGGATATTTAGTCCCTAAAATTTCGGTCACGCTACGCATTATAATTGCTGTCCTCCGTTAAAAATTGGTAACTGATTCAATCCGCGATGCAAATTCAACGCATCCCAAGGCATATGTTCCGCAATGCTTAGCCCGACTATATCGGCTTGGTGGCTCACTTCCGTCAGTAACGCGATTACCTGATCGAGCGTCATGCTACCGATGGCCGCACCGAATTGGGTACGCTCAAAATGTGGTTTAGCTGGCAGAATTGAGCGAAAATCGTCTGGGTCTAACACGTCTAGATCAAAATGTACGGCAAGATGTTGAATGCCATGTGCAGCCAGCCAGTCTTGAATTGGTTGCCCCTGACCCAACTGTTGAGGTGTGGCAGTTGCCATGCTCATGGTCTTCACCAGTTGATCCATCGGTCGTAATGCCGCCACCTGTAAACCAGCAAAGAAGACTTGTGATGGTCGCAATGGATTTTGAACCTGTTGAGCAAATTCGGAATCACTGGCATGGAGTAGATCTGCAACCACTATTTCATGCAGATGATGCGTGTCCCTGATTGTTGAAATGTCAGGATGGGCATCTAACCAGATCACCCCAAAGTCATCAGGATACTGGCCGTGTAAATAATCAAATGGTACTTCTGACACGCCACAATCCCCACCCAAGGTGATCACACGCTGCGGCCGGAATTTCATTAAGGCATCTCGGGCAAATCTTTGTTGCCCAACGAGTTGCGCCCCACCTTCAATGCCACCCTGCTCGTCGGCATCTGTACTGACAGGAATGGTCACGTGTTGTGCATCAAAGACCTCCGGTACGATTGCGTTTAAGACCCGATTACCCATCTGGTAATCAGGATTCATGCCACCTTGCCACTCTGGCCAATTAATTCTCATTGTTGCCATTGATTCACATCTCCATATCTATAAATCGTGAAATATCGATTCATTGTGCGAAAAATAAAGGCACTGTTTACAGTGCCGTAGCAATCAGCTTAGCTAACGCCTGCAAATTGGCCTCATTGCGTCGATAATAGGTCCATTTTCCGTGACGTTCAGATTCCAGTAAGCCGCAATCTTGCAAATCGCTCAAGTATTTAGACACCGTGGACTGGGCTAAGCCAGCTTTTTTGACGATATCTTGGACACAGATGCCTCCTTTTTCGGTCATCATGTAACGCACGGTTTCACACGATACGCTGGTGATTTCCTTTTCTGGATCCTTGAGCCACTGCAAAATATCCAATCGGGTCTGATTTGCCAGTGCTTTGAAGAGCTTCTCATTTATTTCCATGGCTTTAGTCTAACAGAATTGATTTAAAAGTAAATATCGACTTTTCTCGATTTATCGATTGACAACTTAAATATCCCCTGCTAACCTAATGTCAGTGATTCACTAAGAACGCATTAGACGGCCACTAACACGCGTTTAACATTCACTAAACTTAAATACGTGGAGGTCATTTTCATGACAAATACCCAATTACACAAAGACATCGTCACTAAGCTGATTGCTGAAGCACTACCAAATAACGATGTGGCTTACGTCGAATCTGTCGTCACACCCGAAACTGTTACTCGTCGCGCAGGTTTCGCTAGTCTCTTACAGGCAACCGACCAGATTAAACCTGCAGCAAGCAACTTCATGGGTTGGGTCCATAAAGGCTGGGACAGCCTACACGCCGCTCTCAGTGAACAAAAGGTCACCATGCGCGAGGTCGTCGCTGATGGCAACCAAGTCATTGCACACTACACGTACACCGCTAAACATGCAGGTACTTTTGCGTCGGCTCCAGCGACTGGCAAAACCATCCATTGGGACGAAATTGGGATCTTCAAATTCAACAATGACGACACCTGGATTATTCACCTCGGTATTTGGGACATGAAATCGCATCTGGCCGGTCTGAAAGCAACGTTTGGAGCGTTGCGA
>NZ_RHOL01000012.1 GCF_003946465.1 Lacticaseibacillus hegangensis
TCATTTGACTCCACCCGCACAGCGGGTGGTTTTGAGCCTCGCGCGTCTCCGCGCGAGCCCGGCTAAAGCCTCTATAAAAAAAGGCCTCCGCAGCGCGGAGACCTCATGTCACAAGATGGCTACTGTCGGGCACTCAGCCAAGCAACCGCTATTTTTTGTCGCAAGAAAAACTCCCAGCTCGGCGCGTTGTGCTATCCTTGGCGTAATCATTTTCGAGGTGAGCCTATGACGATTGCATTGCGCGCATTAAATCCGCAGGACGCGGAAGCTGAATACCGGTTTTTCCAGACCATGCCGGAGGAAAATGGCTTTGAGGTGCCGTACCAGAGCATCACTTTTCAGGAATTTGTCGAGACGGCCATTCCGGAACGGCTGCTCAGTGCCCAGGGGCTCGGTCCGGCAATCGGCCGCGTGCCGGACACGTACTTTTTTCTGTGGGACCAGGGCCAGCTGATCGGGCTGTTTAAAGTCCGCCACCGCTTGAATGACCGGCTCCGCCACGGCGCCGGCCACATCGGCTACGGCATCCTGCCGCAATTTCGCGGCCAGGGCTACGGCACCCGCGGGCTCGCGCTGGCGATCAAGGCCTGCGCCCGCCTGATGCCGGCGGCAGAAACCGAGATTTACCTCTCGTGCGCCCGCACCAATCTCGCCTCACTGCAGGTAATGCGCAACAACGGCGGGCGCGTGGTAGACCGCGACGAGAAGGAAAATTACGTGCGCATTCCGCGGCCTCAGTGCTGAGCCTGGTACGGTTCGTCTCCGCCGAATGCAAAAAATCACCGCGTACCCACAAAGGCGCCGCCTCCAGTCAAGGAGCCGACGCCTTTTAGACCAGATTCACTTATTCCGCACGGATCAGCTGATCGATATCCTGTTTGACCAGCATCCGCCACGTCACCGCGCCGAAGACCAAGCCGATCACCGCCAGGGCGAGTGCCACCATGGCGATTTGCGGCAGCGGCAAAAACAGGTGAACGCCCACCGCACCGATCGCCATCACGCGGTAGAGCAGCCAGGCTAACCCCAGCCCAAGCACACTGCCCAAAAGCCAGCCCTGGGCGAACAGCTGGCCGTACTGGGCCGTTTGCATCAGCACCAGCTGCTTGGGCGTCGTGCCGATGGATTGCAGCATCGCCAATCCGCGGCGCTGTTCCAGTAAATTGGCGAAGGTGTGATTGATGACCGTCGCCAAACTGACTAGAGCAATGAGCGTAATGAAGCCGTACGCCCCCACCTTGACCGCCGTGGTCACCGCGACGGCTTGCTGGTTGTCCGCCACAATATCCGTGATCTGTGCCTGCCCGAATCGGGCCTTGAGGGCATGGACGAGCGCAGTGTGTGCCGACGGGCGTGCGAGCTTGACCATGAGTGTCGTGCTTAAATCACCAGGCGCGACCGCGAGCTTTTTTTGCCAGCGGTGATAGTCACGGGCAGCCAGCACCAACAGCGGGTAGCCGTACGTCTCAAACAGCCTGAACCGTGGCTGCTCGGCCAACGGCTTGATGGCCACGCGGATGCGCTGACCAGGCTTTTGCCCGGACGCGCGTCCTGACAAGAGGGTCAAGGTGCGCCCAGATTTTCCCGCGATGGTCCACCGCTCCTGGGCGCTGCTCCCGGTTCCGGTCTGGATCTTCGTATTCAACACGGTGGGCCGCCCGGCAAAGACAGCCTGAGCGACCGAATCGCTCACCACAGCGAGCTTGACGACCTCCCCGTCGTTTTGCCCGGCGTCTTGAATGACCAAGTTAGCCGTGCGGACCGCCAGGCTGGTCTTGATCCCGGCAGCCTGCTTCACCAGGGTGCGCGCCGTCCGCGTCTGATCCCCCTGATCGGTGATTTCGGCAATAATATCGGCATTCTCCGGCGCGGCAAAATTGCGCCAAATGTTACCAACAAAGCCGGTCAGGCCGACAAACAGCATCACGGTGAGGGTCAGCGTCACCAGCATGGTGCCTCGTCCGGCTTGCCGGCGGCTGAACTTGGCGGCCAGCAGCAGAAGCGGCTGCTTGATGCGCTTCATCAGCCAGGTGCTTTTCAGCTTGCGCTTGGCCAGCTTGGGCTTCGGCTCCAGTGCGCGGACCGCCGCGATTGGCGTCACCCGACTGGCGCGAAAAGCCGGCCGGGCCGCCGCCAGCAAGGTCACCAGAATCAGGAACACCGCCGCAATCACTAGTGGCAGCCAGTCAATCGTCAGCACCAGCGCCAGCGGCAGCTCACTGCTGCGCAGCATCTGATTGAGAAAGTGAAACGTGAGGCTCAACCCGCCAATCCCAAGCGCCCCGCCAAGTAATAACGCAGGCACGGCCAGCGTGACGCCCTGCCAGTACACCAGGTGCCGCAGCTGCTTCGGCGTGGCGCCCAATGAGCGCAAGAGACCGTAGTGCTGACGGTGCGCCTTCACGCTGAGATTAATGCTGGTGTAGATCAGGGTCAACGACACTGCGCCGATGATCGTCAAGATGATCACGAGCACCGCGAGAATGGTTTTAACACTACGCGACTGATCAGCCTCTCCCAAGACGGCCAGGGCCAGAGTGTTGTAGGTGACTTGCTTGGGGTTCAGCCCGTTGGCCGCCGCCATTGCCCCCAGCCGATGCCGCAGGTTGAAGGGGTCTTTAGGCAAAACGGCGAGCGCTTGGTTGCCCGTCAGCTGAGGGAGCAGCCGCACCACGCCGGTCGTCGGGAAATAAGTGCGACTGTACGGCGACACCGTCCCCACGATGCGGTAATGGGCCGTGCGCCCGGCGATGGTGATGGCGACTCGCTGCCCCACCTGCCGTTTTTTACCCATCAGCTCAGTGGATAAGAGAACTTCATCGGTCTGACGCGGCAGCCGCCCGCTGTACAGCAGCGGGGCCAGTTGCTTGCGGTCGCCCAGCGCCAGGCTGGTCGTCGGCAGCGTTGCGGTGATCTTGGTGTGCGTTGTTCCGGCCACGACCGTCTTGCCGCTCACCTGGTACCGCAGCGTTTTGGCAAAGGCCGGATCAGCCGCAAGCCGCTTAGCCGTGCTGGCAGGACTAGCCGGGAAAGTCGCCACCATGCCGCCGGTGTCATTGAGCTCAAGGTGGTAAAACGCCGTCTGCAGACTGCGCAGGCCCACCAGCGTCGCGACCACGAGCGTCGCCGCAATGGTCATCGCGCCGATCGTCATCAGGGTGCGGCTCCGTTCGGTTCTTAGGCTGCGCCAGCTGAGTTTGGTGATGATACCCATCTGCTCACGCCCCTTCCGTCAGGCGGCCGTCGGTGATGGTAAGGACCCGCTTGGCCTGGGCGGCGACTTGCGGATCATGCGTGATCACAATGATGGTCTGGCCCTGCTGAACGTTGGCCGCGTGCAGCAGCCGCATGATTTCCTGGGAGTTGCGCTGGTCCAAATTACCGGTCGGCTCATCGGCCAACACGATCGCCGGCTGATTGATCAAGGCGCGGCCGATCGCCACGCGCTGCTGCTGACCACCGGACAGCTGCCCTGGCAAACTGTCCTTTTTCGCCGCCAAGCCCAGCTGGATCAGCAGCGCGTTGAGGCGCTCCTCGGGGACCGTTTTGCCGTCCAGTTCGGTGGGCAGGGTGATGTTCTCGGCCACCGTCAGGCTGGGAATCAAATTGTAGAACTGATAAATCAGCCCGACTTGGCGCCGGCGAAAAATGGCCAGTTGGGTCTCGTTAAGCTGATACAAGTCAGTGTCGTAGAGCTGAACCGTGCCGCTGGTCGGGCGATCCACGCCGCCCAGCAGGTGCAACAGGGTCGACTTGCCGGAGCCAGACGGGCCCACGACCGCGGTAAATTCACCCGGCTCAATGCTCAGGCTGACGTTATCCAGTGCGGCCTGATCCTCCCCAGGGTATTTTTTGACTAGGTTCGTGGCAGTCAGAATTGCCATCGTCCTCACCTCCAGCTTGAAGACTACCCTGCTAAAGTGACAAGAGAGTGACTAGTGGAACCATTCGACCCGCATGCTGACGCAATTCGCCTCGTTGCCTACGGTCAGGCGGCCATCCCCCGCCGCAATGATGCCCTGGGCAATCGCCAAGCCAACACCCAGGTTGTTCGGCGCGCTTTGGCTGCCGCGATAAAACCGCTCAAACAGATGGGGCAGATCCGCTTCGGGAATGGCCGGGCCCTCATTGGTGATGGTCACGATGGTCGAGATTGCCGTCGCTGCCGCCGTCACCGTCACAAGGGAATCCGCCGGAGCGTGCTCGAAGGTGTTTTTGAATAAGTTGATCAGCGCCTCTTGCATCAGCCGTTGGTTCACGTTGACGGTCAGGTCAGGGGCGACCTGCCACTTCATCGTCACGTGCCGGTCGGCTACCACCGGCAAAAGCGGCGCCAGACTGGCCCGCAGCAGCGTATCCAGGCTAACCGGGGTGCGGCGCTGACTCAGCGTATGCGTGTCCACCTTCGCCAGCAAGATCAGCTGCTCGACTAGTTGCGCCAGGCGGCGATTCTGAACCAAGAGTTCTTTTCTTGTTGCTGCCGCATTCGCACTCGTCAGCAGCTCACTCAAGTTCGTCGCCGTGGCAATGGGCGTCCGCAGCTGATGGGCGATGTCCGTGATGGCCACCGTCAGCTGATCGCGGTCGCGCTGCAAGTCCTCACGTAGCGCCTCAGTCTGGCGGGCATAGTGAAACAGCTCGTTGTGCAGCGCTGAGAACGCGCCCTCGTCGTTGAGCGTCATCTGGTAGTCCGCCTGACCAAAGCGGGCGCTGCGAAGCTGATCCTCAATGGCGGCCAGCCGCTGCCGGGTCATGCGGCACCATCGCCAAGAAAAGAATGCGATGGTACTCGCCCCAAGTAACCAGACGCCAAAAAGACCAAGTCCCAAGTTCGGACTCAGCCACGCCAGCGCGCCACAAGTCAGCGTTAGGATCAAGGCTAGGACGCCTGCCAATTCTGTGATGCTGCGCACTTCAGGTTTGGTCATTGAGAAAATACCCCACTCCCCGGATGGTTCGAATCAGCTGCGGCGCAGTGGGTTTCGTCTCAAGCTTTTCACGCAGACGCTTGATGGTCACCGTCAGCGTGTTGTCGGCCACATAGGCCTCCCGCGCATCCCACAACCCGGCGATCAGCTGCTCGCGGCTGACTAGCTGACCGCGGTGCTGGACCAAATATTTTAAGAGCCGCCACTCTGTCGCCGCAAGCGCAACGGGGACGCCTACTTTCGTTACGCGGCCGCTCATCAGGTTGACTGTGACATCGCCGAGCCGCACCGGCGCGTCAGGCCAAAACTTGTTCAGGCGAGCCGCCAACACCGCCAAGCTGACGGGTTTGACCACAAAGTCGTCGGCAAGCTGCAACCCAGCTAGTTCAGCCTGCTCCTGATCGTTTGCCGTGAGCACCAGTACTTTCGCCGTCAGGTGCGGCCGCCAATCTTGGAGGCAAGTAAGTCCATCCCCATCCGGCAGCGTAAGGTCCAAAATAATTGTGTCCGGACTCGCTGCGACCGCCTGGTTGGCTTCGGCAAGTGTGCCCGCCTCGGTCACGCGATACTGCGCGGCGAAAAAGCTTACCATACTTTGCCGCAGGGCCGGCTCATCCTCAATAATTAGCAGCTTCATTGCTACTCCCCCAGTCAGCCAGATTACCGTACGTTAATCGAATTGTAAGCCTTGCCACCCATCAATACAATTTCGGCTCGCTAGGATGCTGCTTATTCAGCTAATTAAAAATAGGCCTTGCTGAAGTCAACAAGGCCTAAGGTTCACACTTTCAGACTAAGAACAGTTAACCAGAAACACCAGCCCTAACTGCGTTTCCGCTCAACTTGCATCTTGACGTATCGCCTCAGCGTCTGGATCAGTAAGCCACCAAAGAGGCCAAGTAAAATCAGCCCGACAATCAGCAGGCCCCAATCGCGATCGCGCATCATCTGCCACGTCAGCCAACCGCCCAAAGCCGTGCCCGCACCATCAACCAGCACCGCAATGATGAGCTGGATCAGGGCGCGCCGGCGATGCCCTGCGTCAAACTGTGGGAGTAGGATCAGCTCCAATAGCGGTTCCAGCAGGCAGCCCAATAAATCTTCCATCACGTATGTCCCCCAATGCCCCTCTAGGCCATGATTAGCTTAAAGACTGCCGGATCCTTGTCAATGAGTTCCAAAAGCCGCCGTGAACTGCCGCTCGGCTTCGACCGACCAGTTTCCCAGGCCTCAACCGTCCGGGGAGAAACGGCGAGGCCACGGGCAAGCACGCGTTGCGTAGCGGGAATCTTGCTGCGAATTTGCTTAATTTGCTCAGGACTATACTTCGGCGGATTCGCAAATTTGGCATGTTTAACGATCACTTCGCTGTCATCGCCGTTAGCGTACTTCTCGAGTGCCTTCAAACTCTGCATTAAAGTGGCTTTGTCTGCCATAATCTAAAACCCCTCATTGTGTAGTAGACGGAGCAATCTCACAAACGCACTTTTCTCTTTCTCTGATAGCGTTAAACGTCGAATAAACCAATCGCCCTCAGTGTGACCACTCAGTAGCTAACCCGCACCCTGCCACTTTTCGGAAGCTTATACGATGATATAGTACCATGCGCTGCTAAGCTATAACAAAACGGGCCCCACCCCGCTGTAATTGCCAGTGCAGGTGAGACCCGTTTTTTTTGACTCAAACTTACTTCTCCAGCGCCGCTTCCAGCGCCTCAAGCTGACGCTGGAACGTCGCAAACGCCGCCTCCAGGTAGTCGGGCTTGGTCACGTCGATGCCGGCGCGCTTCAGGATGTTGACCGGCGTGTCGGAGTTGCCGGCGCGCAGGAACTCCTTGTACGCCGCGACCGCCGGCGTGCCTTCCGTCAGGATGCGATTGGCAAGCGTGGTCGCGATCGCCTTGGAAGTCGAGTACTGGTACATGTAGTAGTTGTAGTAAAAATGCGGAATATACGCCCAGTATGCTTCCGGCCATGGGTTGGCTTCAACATCCGGCCCGTAAAAGGTCATCTCGATCTCATGGTACTTGGCGCTGAGGTCGTCCGCGGTCAGCGGCGTGCCGGCCGCTTCGGTTTCGTACATGTACTTTTCAAACTCGGCGAACTGAGACTGGCGGTAAACCGTACCGATGAAGTCCTCGACCGCCGTCGTCAGGAGGTAAACCTGCTTGTCGTGGTCGCCCTTGGTCTGGTCGAGCATGTACGCGTTGAGCAGGCTTTCGTTGGTGGTCGACGCGATTTCCGCAGTGAAGATCGGGTACTCGTGGTCCCAGTACGGCTGGCTTTCGTTGGCGTAGACACTTTGCATCGCGTGGCCGGATTCGTGCGCCAGCGTGCTCATGGCGTCGTAGGTATCCGTCCAGTTCAGCAAAATGTACGGGTGAACGCCGTACGCGACATTTTCAAAGCCGCCCGAGGTCTTGCCCTTGGTTTCCAGCACGTCGACCCAGCGGTGCGCAAACTCGTCCTTCAGGTGCGCCTGGTAATCTTCACCCAGCGGCGCCAGCGCGGCCAGGTCAGTCGCCTTGGCTTCCTCGTAGGTCGGCGCAAACGGCGGCTTGGTCCCGGTCAAAGGAATCGCCAGGTCCCAGGTGTGCAGCGTGTCCAGCCCCAGCACCCGCTTGCGCAGCGCGTAGTAGCGGTGCAGCAGGTCGAGGTGGGCGTGCGTCTGGTCGAGCAGCGTGTCGTACACGGCCTCGGGGATCTGGTTGGCGGACAGGTCCATGTCGCGCGCACTATTATAGTGGCGGACGCGGGCCAGCGTGTTTTGGGTGTGCATGTGCGCTTGCATGGTCGCGGCGAAGGTGTAGCGGTGGTCGTAGTATGCCTTGGCGAACTGGCGCGTCGCCTGCTCACGAGTCTTGGCGTCGCCGTTTTCCAAAATAACGCGGCGCAGGCCCTTGGTCAGCGGCTGCGTTTTCCCTTCGTAGTCAATGTTGCCATAAGTCAGATCCGCGTCGTCCAGCGTCGATTCGATGTCCTCGGCACTGTCAAAAGTCGTACCAAAACTGGCCAGCAGGCTTTCCTGGTCCGGCGTCAGCACGTGCCCGACCTGGGTGCGAATGCGCGCCAAGGCGTGAGTGTACTGCTTAAGCCGCGGCTCAGCTTCCGTAAACGCCGTCACCTGGCTATCGGGCATTGCCACAATGGCCGGCTCGAACCAGGACAGCTGCGCGTCAAAGCTGCTTTGCGTTTGGTTAAAAGTGGCCGCCAGCTGCGCGGCTGCGGGGTCTGTGGTGTCCTGCGACACGGCCAGCTCGGCGTACAAACCCAGGCGGTCGAGGCGTTCTTGCGCCTCAAAGTAGTTGCGGATCACCTCATAAAAGTGCGCGGCGTCGGCGGTAAAGCTTTTCGCCTGACCGGCCAGCTTGGCCGTCGCGGTGTCAGCAGCCTTGATCCCCGCGTCAAAGTCCGCCGGGGTCGCAAATAAATCCTTCAAATTCCAGGTCAACTCAACTGGCGCATCAGCGCGCTGAATCTGCTCTGCCATCATAAATCCCCTTTTCCCTACTGATTGATTTCTTTATCGTAGCACATGAGACTACACGCCACTAGCGCCGGGCAAGCAGCCGGGCGAAAACATTATGCAAGGCCAGGTACAGGATCGGCACGATGAACGCGGTCGCCACGGCGTTGATCACCGCCGCCAGCAGACTCGCAAACGCGGCACCGACCGCCACGTGGAACGACGTGCCAACCATCAGCGCCTCGACCACCCCGACCAAGTACGAGGTGACCACCTTGGTGAAGCCAGCGATGATGCCGATAGCCACAATGCGGCCGGGATGGTTTTTCAGGTTCAGCACCCGCACCAGCAGCGTGACCACGATGGCCATCACGGCAACCTCAGACACCGTCAGCCAAGACGTCGCGGCGTACCCGTTGAGCACGTCGAAGCCGCCGAGCCCAATCGCCCCGGCGACAAAGCCCCAGCCCCCGCCGAGAAAAATAATGGCCAGGATCATCAGCGGATTGCCGAAGTGGATGAACGGCCGGCCGACGATTGCCGGCAGCGGAATCCGCAGCACCCAGATGCCAATGTAAATAATAGCAGCGAATAACGCGGTAAAAATTAGTTTACGCGTGCGTAATGTGCGATCACTCATCATTTATAACTCCTCCAATTCTCGGCTCAGCCACGGCAGCCCGGCGGCAAAGTTCAGCCCTAGCCGCGGGTCGTCAGTTTGCTGAATCGCCCGGGCAACAAAATTGGCCGCTAAAATGGCGGCGTGCTGCAGCGTCTGGCCGCGCATCAACGCCGCGCAAACAACGGCGGCAAACAGGTCCCCGGTGCCAAAGTAATGGCCAGGCAGGCGCTGATTGCGGTTCAGCCAGGCCGGAGCGGCCGCGTCGGTGCAGCCGGCCACCGCGAGTGACCCATCTAGCAACGGAATCCCCGTGACCAGCACTTGAACACCAAATGTTTTGACCAGTTGGGTCGCCAAACCTGCCGCTGCTTCATCGGATTGCGGCGCTAGGTCGGGCTCCTGGCCCAACAGCAGCTGTGCTTCCGTTAGGTTCGGGGTGATGACGGACGCCTGTGGGATCAGCTCCCGCATCGCCGCCACGTACGCGGCGTCAAAGCCCACATACAGCTTGCCGCCATCGGCCATGGCCGGGTCCAGCAGCCGCACCGGTGCTGCATGCCAGTCGGGCAAGACCTGCTGCCAGGCCGCCAGCGCCGTTTTGCCTAAGTAACCGAGCAGAACGCCTTGGGGCTGCAGCGGCAGGGCCTGCCAGTGCGCCGACGTGGACGCGATTTGCGCGGCCAGGTCAGTGACCACGGGCCGGCCGAGGCCACCGGTGTGCGTTGAGAGATAAGCAGTCGGCAGTACTGCGCAGTTGAAGCCCAGGGCCGCCAGCACCGGCAGCGCCACGCCAAGCGACACCTGCCCGACCCCGGACAAATCCTCGCTGATGATCACCTGTGGTTGTGTCAAGGCACCCCACCTCCTAGGAGCCAATCATACCAGCTTTTGCGCGCGCGACCACGTTCTATTTCTGAAAATCTGTTCGCCGCCTAATTAAGGTATAATCGAACTTAATATGTGGAGGCGAGACTATGATTGGCACGCTGTTTAACGTCACGATGATCATCATTGGCAGTTCAGTAGGAGCGCTGTTTAAGCGCGGCATCCCGGATTCTGCGCACCACGCGCTGATGACGGCGATGGGCCTGGCGGTCATGATGCTCGGCATCAATACGTCGATTCAGAAAATGCCGCAATCTCATTACCCTGTCCTCTTTATCGCCAGCATGGCGCTTGGCGTCCTCATCGGCAGCGGCCTCGACCTGGACGGCCGCTTCAACCGGCTGCTGAGTCGCGCCAGCACAAGCGGCTCCAACCTGGGCGAAGGCCTGTCGACCGCGATTCTGCTGTTTTGCATTGGCACCCTGTCGATCGTCGGACCCATGGAGGCCGCGCTCAAACAGGACTACACCTTCCTGTTTACCAACGGCACGCTGGATCTGATCACCTCGATGGTCCTCACCTCAACTTTCGGCATTGGCATCATGCTGGCCGCGCCGGTGCTGCTGTGCTGGCAAGGTGGCATCTACCTGATCGCGCTGCTGCTGCGCGGCGCGATTTCTTCCGCCCTGCTCACCGAGATTTCGATCGTCGGCGGCGTCTTAATTTTCGCGTCTGGCGTCAACCTCCTCGGCCTGGCCAAAATCAAAACGCTGAACCTCCTGCCTGCGCTGGCGATCCCACCGCTATTCTTCGGCGTGCTAGCGCTGTGGAGCCATTTTTCCTGAAGCATTGTTCAGGCCTGCATGCGTGTCACTGCACAATATCAAGTGCCTAATTCAATCCATGAACCATAATAGTTGGCAGCCGCCAACTATTTTTTTGACTCGGCCCTATTTTTTCATTCACGATCGTTTATATGCGGCACTTTTAGCTAAAATAACAAGCATTTTTATATTTATTGAACGTTCTAAAACCCTTTTATACCAGCATTATTTATGATAACTATAATTATTTTAAATTTTTCAAGGGTTCTGAGTTGCTGGCATGTGAATTATCTCGTTATGATTAATTACGTAAGCTAGTAATGTCACTGTCACTCACAACACTACAGGAGGTAGTTTTTTCATGAAGAAAGGTTTATTCACTTCTGCTTTAGTTCTCCCGCTCGTTGCGATGGGTTTAGGGACCGGCGCACCGGTGCTGGCAGACACGGTTGATGTAGAACCAGCAAAGGGCCAGGCTCAAGTGGCCGACCAAAAGACGTCCAAGGCCACAGTTACCGTAAAACCTGGCAAACTTCAGTTAATCTCGGTTCCAAATCTGAAGTTCAATTCTGTTACGGTCAAGAACCTTGCGACTCAGCAGAACACGAAGACTTCGCTCAGTGGCCGCGACGCACCAAAGGTTGAGTTGGAAGATTTCCGCGGCGACAAGCAAGGCTGGGAACTGCGTGCGCAACTTGGTGACCTAAAGCTTAAGGACAACACAAAGCTGTCGAACACCAAGATCCATATGCACTTGGACAATCAGAGCGGCAAAGACCTCAATATGCCGAACATGCTTAAGGGCGGCGTTGTCCTGGATGCCGGCGGATACGCAGAAAGTCTGCTGAAGACCAACAAGACAAATGGTTTTGGCGCAGCGAAGTATCTGGTGGACGCTGAGATGAACATTGGCAAGCAAGAAAAGGCAACCGCTGGTGACTACTCCGGTACAATCACCTGGTCACTGTTCGCCACTCGCTAATCTAATTTCACCACAGTCACAGCCTTGACTGTGAGCCGATGGCATGGTGTCATCGGCTTTTTCTTTGGCAAAGGAGGGATCGAACTTGATAAAAGCCACTCTCAGTTGGCTCGCTGCCTTGGCCGCTGCGCTGATGCTCGCAAGTGCTTCGCCGGCACTCGCCGCGGATAACACTCAAAGCCTAGACAGCAATGCCACCGTCAGGGTCATCGACGATACGATCGAAGAGCCCGACCCTGGCGAGGAAGACAAAGAACCTGAAGAAGGCGCCGTCGTGGATCCAACCGACAAGGAACCGGGCGATCCGACGCCGGAACCGGTTGATCACCCAACCAAAAATGAGAACGAGGCCCTGCCGCAAGCCGGCAGCCAGTCAAGCGTCGTGCTCATTGCCGCCGGACTGATGGTGCTGGGCGCGATTGCAGCGGCCAGCTTGACCACGCGCAATAGAAAGAAGGGTTAATATGCGGCAAAAGAAAATTCTGTCCCTGGTGACCCTGGCTTGCGCGCTTGCGATGCCGCTTTCCAGTATCAGCCCGGTCCTGGCGATCGATGATCTCACACCAGCGACAACCTCACCCGTTGACACCGCACTGGCAGAGACGGACACAACAGAAACTGCATCGGCAGCGGACGCTTCGGCCGAACAACCAAGCGTGGCGGTCCCAGCCCCTGAGGCTGCAGCACCTGAACCTGCGGCGCCGGCAGAAACACCGGATCAGCCCGCCACCCCAGCACCTGAGACGGCTGTTCCTGAAGCAACTGCCCCAGAAGCCGAAACGCCCGCAGAAGCGGTCGAACCGGTTCGCGAAAACTGGCAAGGCAAGGCTACCAGCGACGCCCGCCTGGGCACCAGTTGGAATGCCAGCCAGCCAATCGGCACCACCGTGAACGTGGGCGACCGGGTCGTGATGCGCTACTCCTTTGACCGCGGCTCCTCCCAGAATATTGACTGGGGCAAGTTGCAGGCGGAATTTGCGATTCCGGCCGACTACCAGCTCGCAGCCGAGAACGGGCGGGTCACGATTCAGGTCAATGGGGCCAACCGGCAGATTCAGACCAGTAACCTGAACGAGTTCAAGCTAGGTCAGATTCAGATCCCGACTCGCGGCCAAGCCACTGTCGACGTGCCGCTGATCGCGAAAAACGACCAAGGTCGGCAAAATCTTGCCACTGGTAATTTCTTCGTGGGCAGCCACCACGCTACCACCAGCAAGCACTTGACCAAGCCGCGCCACCAGGTTTCGCTGACCGTGCCAGGGTTTAATTTTGGCCAGACTTCGGTCCGCGACATCGCGCTGGGCCAAGTGACGCTGAGCACTGCCAACAGCACCATGGCCGTGAAAAACACGCACGAGGCTGGCCGCGTCACCGCTAGCATGACCAGCTTCAAACTAGGCCAAGGCTATCAAGCCGGCAACGTCGCGCTGCAGTTCGGCATCGGCAACAAGGCAATCACCTTGCGCGACGATGCGACGCCGCTGACCATCGCTGACGGCAAGAGCAACACCTATCAGCTGACGAATAGCAAGCTGATCATCAATCAGTTCCGCGGTATCACCGCCGGCGAAAAAGCCGCGGAGATCACCTGGACACTGACGAACGCGCACTAACTAGCACCACGGCAGGGCGCTATGCCCTGCTTTTTAATTATGGCGAAGGGTTCAAAGTTGCACGATTCGCCGCCACCTTAATACAATTAAATTAGTAAACCAAAGCATTTTCTACTCATTCTCATAAGTCAGGAGATATGCCAATGAAAACCTTACGACTCCTCCTTGGTGCGCTGACGCTCGGCGTCTGCCTCGCGTTTGGCCACCACCAACTCGTGCAGGCCGCCGGTGCCGATTTCACCGTCACGCCGCAGCTGGGCCAAGATCAAATCAATGGCACCACCGACTATTTCAACCTGCTCGTTCAGCCCGGGCAATCGCGCCCGCTGCAGGTGACCATTGAAAACACCAGTGCTAGTGCGAAGGATTTCACCGTCTCCTTGACCAACGCTTTTAGTCAGGGCAACGGGGAAATCGGCTACGAACCGAAAGGTCAAGTCGACAGTTCCCTGACGGTGCCGCTCACCAGCATGAGCAGCCAACCTGAACAAACGGTGCGCATCCCCGCCGGTGGCAGCCAGCTGGTGACGGTGCCGCTTCAGGTCCCGGCGGAAGGCTTCGACGGCGTCAAGCTGGGGGCGATTTACGTGCTCGACCAAAGCGTCAGCGAGCCCACCGAGGCCGGCGAAGGCATCAGTCTGAGCAACCGCTTCGCCATGGTCATGGGCGTTCAGCTCCAGACCAACGCTGATGCGGTAGTGCTGACCAAGCCGGACCTCAAGCTCGGGACCGTCGCGGCCGGCACCGAAAAGGGTAACGCGAACGGTGGCGTCATCGTCAACCTGCGCAACATCGCGCCAATTTACATCGATAATCTCAAAGCAACGGTAACGGTCACGCGCAAGGGCGAGGATAAGCCGACCCTGGAGCGCACCGTCAGCGACTGGTCAATGGCGCCAAATTCCGTGCTGCCGCTGACCGTGCCAGCCAAAAAGGAACTCAAGGCCGGCGACTACACGGTGAAGATTTCAGCCGCCACCCCGGATCAGGACTGGCAGTTCACCGAGCATTTCACCATCAAGGAAAAAGAAGCTAAGAAGGTGAACAAGGCGCTGGGCCTGACCCCACCACCAAGCGGTCCGACCAGTGGCAACTGGCCTTGGCTCGCAGCGGGCGGCGTGGCGTTGCTTGCGCTGACCGGCGGCCTGTTCTGGTGGCGGCGTCGCAGTCGGCAGGCACCGGCAGCTTAACCAAGCGCACTGACACAAGTAAAAAATCCCTCAAATCTGGGCACTACTGCCAGATTTGAGGGATTTTTGACGTTGCCAGTTTGTCAGATCAGCACGCCTTCGCAGTGCGCGACCTCATGTTGAATGATCTGGGCGACAAAGCCGGTGAATTCCTGGGTGTGCGGTTTAAACTGCGTATCCTGGAACTGGACAGTGATCTGCTCAAACCGGGTGGCAGGCCGCTCCCCATCCAGGCTCAGGCAGCCTTCGGTGGTTTGGTACTGGCCACTTTTGGCCGTGATCTGCGGATTGACCATGACCACCGGCAGCGGACCCATTTGCACGATGATGATGCGCTTGGCGACGCCGATCATATTGGCGGCCATGCCGACGCAGCGCGTGGCGTTGGCCGCCAGCGTGTCCTCGAGGTCCTGCATCACTGGGCGGTCGGCAGGCGTGGCCGGCTTTGCTTTTTGCTGCAGGAAGAGCTGGTCTTTTTCAATTGGTTTGATCATCTGCTTGCCCCTTTTCTAAACGGCCTTCAAAATCGCCTGGCCGGCCTGGAACACCAAGTTCACGCCGTAGCCCATCACGATGACGCCGGACACAATGTTGATCCACATGATGAGCCGGCGCGGCAGCCGGTCCTTCAGCAGGTTCAGCGCGAGGGTGATGACCGTGAACCACACGGCACTGGCGGAGACAATGCCGCCCAGAAAGACGACGGCTTGCTCACCGGTCAACGGCGCCCGCAGTGCCCCCAGCGTCACCCCGGTGTCGATCAGTGCCTGCGGATTGCCGAACGAGACCACGAAGGCCCCGGTGAACCACTGGCGCAGGCTTTGTTCCTGCTGACTGTTGCCAAACGCGGCGGCGTTGGCCCCGCGCAAAATGCCCCAGCCGGTCCAGATCACGACCACCCCGCCGATGCCCATCACACCGATGCGCAGAACCTCGTTGCTGGCCAAAAGCGACCCAAAGCCCAGAAACGCCACGGTCGACAGCAGCGTGTCGAACAGCCAGATGAATCCAAGCACGATCAGCGCCTTTTTCAGCGGGTTGCTCAGCGCATTATTGAACGCGAAAATGTTCTGCATGCCAATCGACGACACCAGCGCCAGCGCGATCACGAAGGCGCGCAGGTACACCGCCAGCATCAGCGCGCCGCCGGCTTTTCGGCAAAACTCGCCCAGAAGGTCGGGATGCGCAGCTGGTCGAGGCGGCCTTCGCCGTTGTAATCCTCGTACATATCTTTAAACGACAGGCCGGCCTGGAGCTGGCCGCGCAGCTGCTCGTCCAGCGTGTGAGAAAACTGGATGCCGTCTTCTTTGGTGTCGATGCTCGCCATCAGCTTGGCGTCTTTGAGCGGGTTATACGGCAGCCCCCGGATGATTTTTTCCTCGCGGTCCTCGTCAACGATGTAGTTGATGCCATTGTCCATCCCCACCAGCAGGCGGCCGCCGGGCTTCAGGATGCGGCAGCACTCGCGCCACAGCGGCAGCACGTCTTCAATGTAGCAGTTCGCCACCGGCTGGATGATCAGGTCAAAGGCCTCATCGGCAAACGGCAGCGGCTGGGTCATGTCGGCGCGCACGATTGTGATGGCGTACCCTTCGTGATCGGCCAGCATGCGCTCGGTCTGTAGCTGCGCCTGAGAATAATCCAGGACCGTCACCTCCGCGCCCATCGCCGCGAGCAGCGGCATCTGCTGACCGCCGCCGGACGCCAGGCCCAGCACCTTCTTGCCGCGCATGTCGGCAAACAGCCAGTCGTGCGGCATCGGCCGCGTCGGCGTGAGGAGAATGTCCCACTGGCCGTGCTGCGCGTTGACGTAGGTCTGGTGATCGATCGGCTGACCCCACCGCCAGCCGGCCTTCACCCAGCCGTCCACCGTGTCTGCGTTAATGTCCTGATAACCCATGAGTGCCTCCGCGAAAAATTAGTTGCGTTAATCATAGCATATTAAAAGCGGGCTGCATTGGGCAGCCCGCTGATTTTGACGGTGTGGTTGAGTTACTTCTTCAGGAGCTTCTCGGCCAGGGCCTTGACGTCGTCGTCGCTCATGTCAAGCACCGGCTTCATCTGCTCTTCGGTCTTGATCGTGTCGTGGTTGTTCGCTTCCATGTAAGCGTCCCAGATCGCGTCGCGGACAGGGGTTTCCTCATCGCTCCAGTCAAACACTGCGTTCATCGGTTCGTCGAGTACAAGAGTCTTTTCTGGGTCTACTGCCATGATTTAATACCTCCGTATGTTTTTGTCTTAATTAACAACAAATTCATTATAGAACACTTTTGCCTAAAAGTGTTAAATTTTCTAGCACTTTATTTTGTTGAGTGCTAACGCTTGACAAATCACTGCCCGGCGCGGGCACTTTTCGATTGACACGGCCTCCAGATAAGCCAACCATATAGTTGTCACTACAATGGAAAAGAGTCTGCTCATGAATGTTCTGCGCACCATGTTCTCCTCGCTCAGTGAAAAAAACTTCCGCTACTTCTGGCTCGGCCAGTGCGTCTCGACCATGGGTACCTGGATCCAGCGCACCGCGCAGACCTGGCTGGTGTACGAAATGACCAAGTCCGCCTTCAAGGTCGGCCTGCTGTCCGCGTTTCAGTTCATCCCCATCATGGGCCTGACGCTGGTGGCCGGCACCCTGATCGACCGCTTCCCCAAGCGCACCATTTTAATGATCACGCAAAGCGCGTTCTTGCTGCTGGGCGTGGTGATGACCGTGCTGGTCTACACCGGCATCGTGCAGTACTGGGAGATCCTGATCATCGCGCTGCTGTATGGCTGCTTTCAGGCCTTCGACACCCCGACGCGCCAGAGCTTTGTCGTCGAGCTGGTCGGCCAGAAGAACCTGATGAACGGCATTTCGCTGAACTCCACCATTTTTAACCTGGCAAAAATCGCCGGCCCGGCACTGGCGGGCGTGCTGATGGCGCAGTTTTCCGTCGGCTTCTGCTTTCTGGTCGACGCCATTTCGTACCTGGCCGTGCTGCTTGGGCTGTTTTTGATCCGGCAGGACCACGTCGTCGCGTCGCATTCGCACGAGCGCGTCTGGACCGACCTCAAGGAAGGCCTGCACTATGTCTGGACCCACGCCGCCGTGCGCCTGTCCGCCGAGCTTATGCTGATCGTCTGCACGCTGAATTTTAACAACAACGTCATCATCCCGATTTTGGCCAAAACCGTCTTCCACGGCGGGGCGCAGACCTACGCCAACCTGCTCTCTGCCACCGGCGTCGGGTCGCTCATCGCCGCCTTTTTGATGAGCTACCTGTCGCGCTACGGCATGCAGCGCAACATCTACCTCTGGGTCGGCATCGGCACCGCGACCCTGCAGGCCGGGATGCTGTTTGTGCGCAGCTACTGGCTCGCCATGCTGGTGATGGTGCTGGTCGGCTTTTGCAACATGGTCTTTCTCAACCAGTCCAACGCGTCGTTCCAGTTCAACATTCCAAACGAGCTGCGCGGGCGCATCATGTCCGTCTACGTCCTGCTCAACCAGGGTTCAACGCCGGTTGGCTCGCTCTATGTCGGCAGCGTCATGGACGTGTTCGGCGGCCTGTGGGGCTTCCCGTCGTGCGGCATCTTGGCGCTCATCCTGCTGATCCCGACCCTGCTCGTCAACCGCAAGCTGGTGTCAAAATGGTTCCACCAAAGCCGCGCTGACAGCATTCGCGAAGCGTCGGGGCAATAGTTCGAGATGCAAAATGTTTGCCGAGGCATCTGGTGTTGGTCAGGAGCTTTAGCGATAATAAACATACCCTGTAAGTCTTCAAGCGCGATTCTGAATCACCTTTTCTCGCAAAAGAAAAAGTGTCAGCATTCCCATACACAACAGCGCGCCTTGCACTTCAATGTGCAAGGCGCGTTGTTTTATGTGGCGCCATCATTCAGAATGCCCCCAGCAGAAGGGCCACCCCCATGCCGGCAAACACAAGCCCGATGAAGAAGCTGTAGGCCAGCCCGAATGGCGAAAAGGTCGCGGGGTTCGGGTCCGTGCGCCGCGTCAGCGTGTGCCGAAACCGAAAACTTAAGTAAACTTGCCAAGCGCCCAGTAAAATCAGCGCGATGCCTGCGATGGTTTTCCACATGATCATCACTCCCTTGCCCGTGGTGCGAGCTCAGAACTGCATGAAGAACGTCGCAATCCCGATTCCAATAAACACGACGCCTAGATAAAAGCTGTCCGCCAGCGCCAGCAGCGAAAACGAGGAGGTCGACGCATTCCCATGATGCGTCACCTGATGACCGTAGCGCTTGCTGACCACCATCTGCCAGATCCCCAGCAGAACGAACAGCACCCCAACAATTCTTTCCCACATGTTACTTCCTCCTTTAACTGCCCTCAGCATAGCGCTTTCTTGGGCGGCTAAATCAGGCCTTGGCCGCGATTTGGCTCCGGCTAAAGGCTGAGCAAAACCGGCTTATTTGACTGGTGGGACTGGAGGAAGGTCAGGCTTAAATCAGCGCTCGCACGCGCCGCCGCAAGTCCGGCACCACGCTGGCCTCAAACCACGGGTTCTTCTTCATCCAGCCGTAGTTCAGCGGCGAAGGGTGCACCAGCGGGAAGTATTGCGGCAAATAATCCTGATAATGCTGCACCGTGGCCGTCAAGGTCCTCTGTCGGCGCTTGCCCAGGTAGTAGTGCTGAGCGTACTGACCGATCAAAAGCGCCAGCTCGGCGTGCGGCATCAGCTTGAGCAGCGGCGCGTGCCACTTTTCCGCAAAGCCCTTGCGCGGCGGCAGGTCGCCGGACTTACCCTTGCCCGGATAATAGAAATCCAGCGGCAGGATGCCGATGCGGCCAGTCTCGTAAAACTCCTCGCGCGTCACGCCCATCCAGTCGCGCAGCCGGTCGCCGCTGGGGTCGTTCCAAAAGCTTTCGGTTTCCTGAGCGTTGCGGCTGGGCGCCTGACTGATGATGAGCAGCCGCGCGGCCGGGTCGATTTTGTACAGCGGCTTGATCCCGGCCGCGGTGTACGCGGCGTTTTGCGGGTCGGCCATGATGGCGTTAAAAATCTCACTGGCGGTTTGCATGCTGATGCTGTTTGGCCTCCTTGCGGGCGAGTTTTTTCGACAGGCCATGCTTGTTGGGCTTGGCGACCCGTTTGTGCGGCCGCTTCTCCGCGTAAAACACAAAGTAGCCGTCGCGCTCGGTCACCTGCACGAAGCCGAAGACGCTTCGAATCTTGTTTTCGTACCAGGTGCGGCGCTTGGTCACCATGTACAACTTGCCAAAGTCGCTCAAATGCTCATGGGCGCCTTCGATGAAGCCCTTGGCCACCTTGAAGTCCGTGTGGTACGGCGGGTTGGACAGCACCGCATCAAAGGTCTGGCCGTTGAGCTGACCCCACCCGTCACTGACCAGTGCCCGCACCCGAACGCCATTGGCCGCGGCGTTATGCTGCGTCAGCCGCACCGCATCCGGGTCGACGTCGACCGCAGTCAGCACCGCGTCGGGCAGCGTTTTGGCCAGAAAAGTGGCGACGAACCCGAAGCCGCAGCCCAAGTCGAGGATGCGGCTCCCGTCGTTCAGCTGAGCGGCGTCAAGCATCGCCGCCGTGCCGCGGTCTAGGCCGTGCGGCGAGAACACCGTGGCATCCGTTTCAAATGTTAAAGAGACATCGTGGTAATCGATCTGCATGAAATTCCTTCCACCCCGCTAAATCACAGTCGCGAGGTTATCCTTCAGGACCTGCGCCGATTCAGTGAGCCTAGCCAAGTCATCCGCGTTCAAGTCCAACTGTAAAATGCGATCCAGCCCCTGGCCCCCGAGCAGCACCGGCACGCCGATCGACACGTCGCGCAGGCCGTACTCGCCTTGCAGGTGCACGGACATCGCAAACGCCGCGTGGTCGTCGTTCATGATCGCTGCGGTCAGGCGCGTCAAGCTGGCGGCGATGCCGTAGAAGGTCGCGCCTTTTTTATCGATGATCGAGTACGCCGCCGTTTTGACCTGGTTGCTCAACGCGTCAAAATCGCGCGCCTGCTGGGCCTTCGGGACAAAATCGCACAGCGGCTGGCCGCCGATCGTTGCAAAATCCCACACTGGAAACTCGGAATCCCCGTGCTCGCCCATGATGTACGCGTGCACGGTCCGGACGTCAACGTTGTAGCGGCGGCCAATCTCCGAGCGCAGCCGGGCGGAGTCCAGCGCCGTGCCCGAGCCCAGCACGCGGTCGCGCGGCAGACCGGACAGGCGCAGCACCAGTTCGGTCAGCACATCGACCGGGTTGGACGCCACCAGGATGATGCCATCGAAGTGGTTGGCCATGATATTTTTGGTGATGTCCGTGATGATCGCCGCGTTTTTCGCCAGCAGCTGCAGGCGCGTCTCGCCAGGCTTTTGCGCGACGCCGGCCGTGATCACGACCAGGTCGGCGTACTCGACATCCGCGTAGCTCGCCGCGTAAATACTTTTCTGCGCCACGTACGGCAGCGCGTCGGACAGGTCCTCGACGTCACCTTGCACGCGGGTCATGTTGACGTCGATGATGCCCAGGCTGCCGCCCACCCCGCTGGTGAGCAGGTTAAAGGCGTAGCTGGAACCGATCGCACCGTCGCCGATCAAGACAATATTGGCTGATTTCATGAGGAATGCCTCCTTATGGACTGAGTGAAGTGACCACCGCTGAATACTGGCCTATAGGCGCCTGGCAGCTCTCGCGTTGCGTCTTCAGTATACAGGCCGCGTCGGGGAAAAGAAAATATTTGCGCACCACACAACGATCTCGCGCCAACCAGGTTTTCCCTATTCGAACCGCCAATAATGCGTTAGAATTAAAGCGCATACATAAGCGATGTGCTGCTAACTCATTGCCCATTGCACATGCCGGATATTATAGGAGGAGTGGTCTTGAAAAAAATCCTCGTTGTCTTAACTAACACGACTCAGTTCACCAAAAAGCCTGAAGCCACCGGCCTCTGGCTGGGTGAAGCGACCGAGTTCGTCGACGTCATCGCTTCGCATTACCAAATCGATTACGTCAGCCCGCAAGGCGGCTATGTGCCGCTAGACCCGCGCAGCCTGAAAGCCGCCGACGCCGCGGTGCTGGCGCGGTACCGCGACCGTGAGTTCCAGCGCAACGCTTTGTGCGACACGTTAGCCCCTGGCGTGATCAACCCCACCGACTACGCGGCCATTTACTACACCGGCGGCCACGGCGTGATGTTTGATTTTCCGGAAAATTCAGCGCTGCAAACCATTGCGCAGCAAATCTACGCCTCTGGCGGCTACGTGACGTCGGTCTGCCACGGCATCGCCGGCCTGTTCAACCTGCAAGACAACCAGGGCCAGTACCTGATCGCCGGCCGCCACGTGACCGGGTTCACGACTCAAGAGGAGATCCTGTCGCAAAAGCGCGGCCTTGTCCCGTTTTTGAACGAAAAAGTCGCGAGCGACCGCGGCGCCCACTTCGATAAAAAAGTGCCGTTTCGCCCCTTTGCCATCAAGGACGGCCAGCTGATCACGGGGCAAAACCCGTGGAGCGTCAAATCCGTTGCCAACACCTTGCTGCAGGCGCTGACTGGGACAAATTAAAACCCGCGCAGCGGATTGTGCACGGGTCTTGAAACTTTACTGATAGAGACGAGCGGCCTTGCTTGCTTCGGCAAACTTGGCGCCCGCCTTTTTGTTCGCACTTTTCAGGGCGGTGAGTTCCTGACTGAACACATCAACTTCGCCGGTCAGCGCGGCCAGCCGCTTGGCATCGACCACCAGCTCGCTGGGGTGCAGCGCGTGCAGCGCAAACAGGATGTCCAGCCCGACGTTGAGCAGTTGCGGCTGCCACAGGTGCTGCAGGTGGACCTGAATGCCCTGGCAGACCTCGCCTTGGTACTGGCCCGCCAGCGGTTTGAACACGGTCGGCCGGTAGTGGACCTGGCCACTTTGCCCGGCCAGCGTCTGGCTGAGCATTTCGCTGAGTTTTTGGCTGTTCAGCCACGGCGCGCCAAACTGCTGGAACGGCAGCGTGGTGCCGCGCCCGACCGAAACGTTCAGCCCCTCAAGCATCCCCAGTCCCGGCAGCAGTGCCACGCTGGCCAGCGCTGGCAGCGTCTGCGCCGGGGCGATCCACGGCAGGTCATTTTCCGCCACCGTGCCGGTCGCGTCCCACCCGGTCACCGGCACCACCCGCAGGTCGCACTCGATTTGCGGATTCGCCCAGCGCGCCAGCTCGCCGGGCGTCAGGCTGTGCAAGATGGGCAGGCCGCCCACCCCTTTTTCAGAGGCGAGCGCTGCCGGCATCGGCGTGCCTTCCGGATCCAGGCGGCCAAGCGGCAGCACGCGGTCAAAGACCACGAAAGGCACATCCACCTCGGCTGCCGCCTGCATGCCCGCCAGCTCTAGCACCATACTGGCGTCGAACCGCACGCCGGTGCCCGCGATGTCGTAGGCCAGCACGTCCACGTCCGCCAGCGCCGCTGTGGGCAAATTGGCGCCGGTCAGGGTCACGACCGGAACCGCCGAACCTGGCGCAATCGCGTCCTCCGGGCAGAACAGTTTAACGACTGTCCCGAGCGTGTTCAGCACCTGCGCGTCAGGAGTGAAATCCTTAGCGACCCCGGTCTGATTGGTAATCAGCCCAATGCGCTGCCCCTTCAGTGTTTTTTCCGCCATTTGGCTGTTGTCGATCCCGTTGTTGGCCATCAGTATCCCTCCGCATTTTGATAATTCCACCCTACCTCAACCCCGCCCAAAAACAAACCTTTGTGGCCTGCCTGCACCTAGCCGCTGCGAAAAAGATTCGCCTTATGCTGCCGGTCATGATTAAATATCACTTAGGCAATGGAGGGGAAAAACATGATGAAATGGCAAAAAATGTCCGCCAAGGCGCGTGAAGTGCCCTACAATTGTTAGACAAAGAGTCTAATGATTGTGGGGCTTTTTTGATGACAAAGTATTCTAGTAATCTTAGGGCAAAGGTGGTTGGCGAATATCGCAGAGGCGGAATTAGTATGGGAGACCTCTGTATTAAGTATGGAATTGGCTCTCACGCGACAATTCAAACGTGGCTTAATGAAGCGGAGCAACATGGTCTTAGCTCTCTCAGAGTCAAACATAGGAAAACTGACTACTCAGTAGACACTAAAGTAGCAGTGGTAGAATACGTGCAAACACACGAGACTAGTCGTCGCAGAGCAGCGGCACACTTTGGCATCTCACCGAGTCAGGTCAATAGCTGGGTGAGAATCGTCCAAAAGAAAGGTGTTGCTGGCCTGCGGCCCAAGCCTAAGGGAAGGCATACCACGAGTAAGCGAAAGAACAAGAAGAACGGCGAGAAGATCTTTAAGACCATCGAGCCCACCAAAGAAGAACAGTATCAGCAAGAGATTATAGAGCTTAAGCGGAAGCTGCACGAGGCAGAGATGAATCGCGACATTTTAAAAGTGCTAGCGACCATGACGGAGAACTCGCAGACTCACTCACCACGAAAGTGAAGACGAGCGTCGTGACTTCGTTACGGCCGCAATATGGGCTTCCAGCACTGTTAGCTGCCTTGAAGCTACCAAGAGCAACCTATTACGACCGACTCAAGCGTGACAAAAAACCGGACAAATATGCCAAGCTAAAAGCCTTTATCAGGCCGCTATTCCATGAAAAACATGAAATCTACGGCTATCGTCGCATATACAGGGAAACGCTAAAAGCAGGGTTTAAGTACGCGGAAGAGACAGTCTGGCGAGTCATGCGGAGTATGGGATTGTCTGTGACGCTATATTCAAAGCATACGTCCAGATACAGCTCCTACAAGGGAACCGTCGGAACCGTTGCGAAAAACGTGCTTAAGCAGCACTTCAACGCCACATTACCGCTCACAGTGATGCATACCGACGTGACCCAAGTACGGCTCACTAACGGTCAATGGGGCTATATTTCAGCCATTACTGACGAGGCAAGCCGTGAGGTTCTTGCGTTCTCAGTAAGCAGTTCTCCTAACAAGGAAATGATCCAAGAGACGTTAAATGAACTCAAACGCCACCTCTTGCCTGGCTCCCGCCCGATTCTCCACTCAGATCAAGGCTGGCAATATCAGATTCCTAGTTATGTAGCTCAACTCAAGCAGATGAACATTCAGCAAAGCATGTCGCGTAAAGGTAATTGCCACGATAATGCGCCCATCGAAAGCTTCTTCAACTTGCTTAAACGAGAATGCCTGAACCGTCTCACTATCGGCAATATCGCAAACTTACGCGACACTGTGGCCGAGTATAGCGACTGGTTCAACCATGAACGGATTTCCTTGAACAAGGATGGTCTAACGCCCGTGGAGTACCGAGAGATGATGGTAACTGAGCAGATGGAAGTCGCATAAAAAGCCTACCTTCCGTTGAAGGTAGACTTCATTAAGGAACCAGATATTGTTGTGGTAGAAAATTTGTCTAACTTTTCTATGGCACTTCAGCGCTGGGTGAGCTTAGGCGGCATTGTGATCGCACTGATCCTACTGATTATCGGCGTTTTCGCGCTGCGAGCCCACCAGCGGCAGAACGATGCCGGCAAGCAGGTGACCCAGGCAATCAGCAAAAGCGTGGACTTGGATCGCAAAATCAACGACCACTGGGCACAACCGAACGTCTATATCACCGCCAACACGACAAGCCACCAGGTGACGGCGCTGACCGCTCAGTCGGCCGCGCTGACTAGGCAAGTCGCGCCGTATCGGAAAAACGCGCGCCGCGCCGTCGCCAACCAGCTCAAACAGTTCGACGCTGCGGCCGCTAAGCGCAAGCACGCGCTCAAGCTGCTTCGCCGGGCCACCCAGGCCACTGAACGGGTCAATGCCTTGACCAAGCCCAAGGCACTGCAGGGCAAGCAGGTCAACTCAAAGGCGTTGATCAAAGCCGGCACCAACCAGGCCAAAATCGCCAAGGCGACTGAAACCATCGCCACCAGCAGCGCCATCCTCAAGCACACCCTGACCCGGGTGCTGGCGACCTGCACGGCTCAGCTGAAGGAGCGCACGGCGCTGGTCGCCGCCACGGCTAAAATCGCCAGCGCGGGTAAGCTGAAAGCCAACCCAAATTACGAGGATCTGGCCGCTTACCTGACCTTTATCAAGCAGATGAAGTACCCAGGCCTGGCCGAACAACAGAAAAAGCTGACCGCGGCGGCCACCAAGGCGCTGGCCAGCATGAACATCAAAGGCATTTCTGAAGCAGAGCTCCAGCGGCGAATCTTCTACGTTTACAGCGACGGCAAAGCCGCGGACGCCGCCTACATCGACACCGCCAACGGCATGACCGGATTCAGCGGCGACACCTACACCGCCGACATCTGGGGCAATTACGTCGACGCCGCGGGTCCTTCAAGTCACGAACTGGCGACCATCAGCGTCGCCCTGAACGGCGACTACACCATGACACACGATGCGACCACGGTGAAAACCGGCAACCTGCTCAAGGACGTCTCCGCCGCTCAGCTCAAAACCGTGCGTGCCGATGTGACCAAAGGCAAGGAGCCAAAGGAGAAGGCGCTGACCGATGTCTTCCCCACTGCTCAAAACTTTTATGACTGGGCAATGGGCGAACTAGATCCCGGCGACCCGGACTTAGAGGACCAGACAACTGACACCACTGCAGAATTTTCACTCGCTGATGGCGATGACAGCCAAGACAAATCCGTTGCTGCACAGTATGATATTTTATTCGGCTATCAGAACGATTCTGATCCCGATACACTTGAGTTTGGCCACGTCGGGCGAGTTGTTCTCGCCAAGGACGGGACCGTATATTCTGGTCTGATGTCGGGCGTGCTGAGCGAAGATCCGGCCCTCACCGCCAGCGTCATGGCCATGCGTTACTCAGACTAGGGACAATCGAAAAGGGTCGAACCGCCCGCATTCAGCGCCGGTTCGACCCTTTTGGGTGTTCCAAGCTGTGTCCGTGCCCCAATCAAAAAAGCGGCACACGGCCGCTTCAGTGCATGAACGCAATGATTTTTACTTCTTGAGCGCGATGGCTTTGATGATCCGCTCGCCCAGTTCGATTTCCGTGTTGGCGGCCATGAACTGATCCTGTGCGTGGATCAGGAGGATCGACTTTTGAATCATCTTCCCGTTCATTTCCTGGGTCATCAGCGAAGTCTGAATATTGTGCGCGCCGTTGAGTTGTTCCTTGGCGTCCGCAATCTTCTTCGTGGCGCCGTCGTTGTCGCCGGCAAGAGCGGCGTCAATCGCCTCAAGCGCGGTCGACTTGGCATTACCAGCTGATAAAATAATCTGCATTGCAGTTTGTGCGACATCTTCATCCAATCTAATATACCTTCTTCGTCTAAGTTGATTTTGTAACCACTTTCAGTATGTTGTTGAAAGCGCCGTCTGTCAAGGCGTTTCGTGACGTGCAAAAAACAGTGCACAAGCGACAGAACAAAAATGCAGCCCCACCGCCAGCGGCAGCGCCACATTTTTCACAAGCAATCAGTTGGTTAAACCTCGCTAAAATCGATATCGAGGTCTTTCTTCGCAGCGGCTTGTTCCTCGCCGAGATACTGCTTATCGAGCATTTTGACAAATGGGTAGTAAATCAGGATTCCCAAAATCAACTCGAACAGCTGCAGCACCGACGCGGTCCAGGACCCAGTCGCCAGCCACCCGGAGATGATCGGCGGCGTGGTCCATGGCAGCAGCACGCCGTTCGTGCGCGGCACCCAGCCGGCGGTCATGACCAGGCCGGAAATCAAGGTGTTGAGCACGGGCACGGTGATGAACGGAATCGCGATGATCGGGTTCAAAACTACTGGCAGGCCGAAGATGATCGGCTCGTTGATGCCGAAGATCCCAGGCAGAATCGCCAACTTGCCCAGCTCGCGAATCCGCTTGGACTTGCAGACCGCAAACATGACGATCAAAAGCGACAACGTGGACCCACCGCCACCGTATGTGGTGAAGATATCAATGAATGGCTGCGTGTAAATGTGCGGCAGCGGCAGGTGGTTCTGGAACGCCTTCAGGTTGTCCTGCGTCAGGACGAAGAAAATCGGTGACCACACCGAGTTGGTGATGGTCGGCCCGTTGATCCCGAAGCACCACAGCAAGGACGCCAGGAAGTTGTACAGCAGCACTGATGGCAGCGAGTTGCCGACGTGCTTCAGCGGCGATTGCAGCATCGTATAAATGAAGTTATACGCCGTTTCGAATGAGGTCAGAGAAAACAGTACGCGCACCAGGAAGAACGCGAGAATGACGAACGCCGATGGCACCAGGGCGTCAAAGGATTGCGACACGGCCGGCGGCACCCCATCGGGCATCTTGATGGTCCAGTGGCGCCGCACCACGAAGCGATAAATCTCGACCGAGAAAATCGCGATGAAGATCCCCAGGAAAATCCCGTTGGGGCCAACGTACATGGTCTGAACCGCAGACACTGCAGTCTTGCCCACATTGAAGCTGGTCGGCGTCAGAATCAGGAAGCTGACCAGGGCGACAATGGCCGCGTGGATAGCTTCCAACCCGCGGTTTTTCCCGTAAGCATACCCGATACCGATGGTCGACAGGATCCCGGTGAAGCTGAACACGGAATTAGAAACGGCGCTGAACCACTCCATCCAGTGCGGGCCGAGGATCCCGGTCCAGAAATTCTCCCAGCCGGGGATCGGGAAGTTGCCGATCAACAGGAAAATCGAGGTGACAATGATCAGCGGCGTGATGATCAGAAAGCCGTCACGCAGCGATCTGAGCACCACGTTATTGCCGAGCTTGGTGGCAACAGGCATCAAGACCGACTCAAATTTCTTTTGCATAGCGTTCCCCTCCTTTGAGTGTTAGTAACAGTAACTTGATTTAAAGGCGCCGAGATCTTCCCCCTTGGCGAGCAAAGCAGCGCCTTCCGCCAGGTGATCAACGGCGTCGGACAAGCCGGTGCCGCCCTTCTTCGGCGCGCGCACGATTGTCAGCTGGTCCTTGTACTGCGCGATCAGGTCCGCGTTTTTCTCCTCGGCAATCGCCGCGATGGCCGGGATCTTGGTTTGGGTCTGGAACGCCGTCGCCACCTCACAGGCCATTTGCGCAAATTCCGGGTAGTCGTAGGTCGGCCCGATCACGACCACATCGGCCCCCATTTTCTCGGCCATCTTGGTGAACTTGCGCTGCACCAGTTCGCGGTTTTCGGCGTAATAGTCCGTCCCACAGTAAAAAGTGCCCAGCAGCTCGCCGTCATTTTTCGCAAGGGCCTTCTCAGTCGTGTCGGCCGACCCCATGGCCACGCGCTGGCCGCCAAGCGGTGTGTCCGCGCGCTCTTTGCCGCCAAGTCCCGCCTGCATCTGATCCAAAATAATAATTGCTTTCATGGTTATTCCCCCCTTCACCTAGTGAACTAACTGCTAACTTAAGTTTACTCAATTGGTGCGTGGATCCGCTTCTCGTACGCATCGAGCCATTCCTGGGTGACCGGTTCGATGACGGTGGTGTGATCCGGGCCCGGGTTCGCCATCAGGATCCGAGCCGGCTCATCGGCCGTCGCGACACTGAACGTGAACTCCACGTTGGTGGCCGTGCCCCACTCGCCCTGGTTGTTCATCGCAACCAGTGAAAATTCGCCGGCCTTGCCGTAGCGCTTCTTCAACTTTTCGATGAACGGGTAAACGGCGTGGTCGCATGCGTCCTGCGGCGTTTCGCCTTCGCCCATGCGGCGGACGATTTCGTAGGACAGCACACCCTTCATGATGTCCTCGCCCAGACCGGTCGCCGCGGCGCCGCCGATGGTCGAATCCACGTAATAGCCGGAGCCAGACAGCGGTGAATCGCCGACGCGGCCGGCCTTTTTCATGAACAGACCGGACGTCGAGGTGCCGGCGGCCATGGAGCCGCTGGTGGCCAGGGTGATCGCACCGACGGTATCGTGACCGTCGTACGGCTTGTCCGTGGCCTGCAGCTCTTTGAGCCGCTTTTGCCAGCGGGCCTTGGCGCGATCCGTCAGCATGTTGGTCATTTCAAACCCGTTTTTCATGGCGAACTTGGTCGCGCCTTCGCCGACGCGGAAGCTGTTGTAGTGCTGGTGGCTAAGCGCCCGCGCCACGGAAACGGCGTGCTTGACGTTTTGAATGCCGCCAACTGCGCCTTGTGCCAGCGTGTCGCCGTCCATGAAGGCCGCGTCCATTTCGACCACGCCTTCCTCGTTCGGCAGCCCGCCGTAACCGACGGATTTATAGAACGGAAACGCCTCGACCTCGTTGATCAAGGTCTCGACCGCATCCCCCGCGCTGCCGTTTTCAGCTAACAACTTGCTGGCCTTCACGACGCCTTCGTGCGCCATGCGCCAGGTGGCAATTGTGCCCCATTTGCTCATCAGAAAATTCCTCCTTTACTGCTGGTTGCCCATTGCGATGATGGCGCTCATGTAAACCGCCATGTTCAGCATCAGGTCCTTCTCATCCATCCACTCGTCCTGCTTGTGCGCGATCCCTTTTTGCCCGGGAAAACTCGGCCCGTATGCCACGATGTTCGGCATCGCCCGGGCATACGTCGCGCCGGTGGTGGTCAAAGGCGTGCCATCCAGGCCGGTGACGTCCTCGTAGACCCTGGACAGCTCGGCGATGAACGGGTCGTGCTTGTCGTGCATGACGCCGGGGATACTGCGAACGACGGTGATCGTGCTGCCTGCCGGCACGGCCTTTTTGAGGCCAGCCGTGACGTCGACTTCGGTGAAGCTGACCGGGTAGCGCATCGCCACCTCCAGCACCATCGCGTCATCTTGCTTAGTCAGCTTGTACGGCGTGACGATCAGCTTGCCGGAATCAGCGTCTTCAAACGCGATGCCCAGCCCTTCGCCGTAGTGCTTTTCGTGCAGGGCGTCGACCACCCACTGGAAGTAATCCTTCAGCGGGCCTTGGACCAGGTCGTCGTCAACGGCGTGCTTAGCCAGCCAGGTGATCGCATTTTCGCCCATTTCCGGGGCGTTGGTCGGCGTGCGCTTGCCCTTGACGGTCAGCGGCTTACCGTTCAGCGCCACGGTCAGCTCGTCGGGCACGTGATCCATTGCCTGGTCGCCGACAATGTCGCTGAGCTGGTCGAGCGAGCTGGTCGGCAGTGGCGTTTTGATCTGGTAGTTCACGATGCCACGCTCGCCGTACACCACCGGCCACTTGCAGTCGGGCGTGAAGCCGAAGCGCGGGGCCTTTTCCTGCTTCAAATACAGTGGGACATCGGCAGACCCGCTTTCCTCGTCCGAGCCGAAAATCAGGCGGACGGTGCGGTGCAGCTTGACGCCAGCGTCTTTCAGGAGCTTCATGCCGTACAGACTGGCAATGCTGGCGCCTTTGTTGTCGAGCACGCCGCGGCCAAAGAAGCGGCCGTCCTTTTCGCTCAGCTTGAACGGCGGATATGACCAGCCGTCGCCTGCCGGCACCACGTCCAGGTGGCCGACAATGCCGACGTAATCGTCATTGTCGTCGCCCCACTGCACGTAGGCCATCGCGTCGTTGACGATCCCAGTCTGAAACCCGTACTGCTGGCCGAGCTTCACAACGGCTTCCAGCACAGCCCGCGGGCCTTTGCCGAACGGCGCATGCGGCTCGGGTTCACCCTTCACACTTTGAATCTGCATGATTGCATCCAGCGCCTTGAGAAACTCATCGCGATGCGCTGCGATCAACTGCTTAATTGTCTCGGTGTCCATAGCTACCTCCTTAAAATCTGCGGTTCTGACTCGTCCTCTCGTCACAGCCTGTCAGTGATTCTGCCGCGTCAAAGTGGACTTAAACGAATATTTATCGGCGCGGTAGTACGACGTGTCATAGAAAATCGGCTTGGCGTCGGCTGTGTAGGTGACCGAGTTGACCCGGAGCAGCGGATCGCCGAGGTGCACGTGTAGCAGGTCCGCCAGCTCCGAATCGACCAAAATGGCCTCGATTTCCTGATGAGAGTAAGCAATCGGCACCTCGCGTTCGATCAGGTCGAACAGCGACCCCGTGAAGTCTGACGCCTTGCGGTCCGCAACGTACTCATGACAAATCGCAATTTTTTCGATCGTCATGGGGTCATCGTCCCAAAACCGTCGCCGCACCAGCAGGTCCACCCGCTGGTCGTGCCGGTTTTCCAGCTGCAGCGCCTGCGTGACGACGGGCGGCAGGTGTTCAGCCGGCCCGAAGCTTAGGACCTCGGTGCGGCTGACCTTCCCGTAAGCCTTGGCCGCTTCGGTGAAGCCCTGCAGGCCCATGCGCCCACTTTCGACTTTTTCCGGCGTCGCCATGACATAGGTGCCCTTACCCGGGTCCTTGACCATCACTTGCTGGCGAATCAGCAGGTCGATCGCCTTGCGGACAGTGAGCCGGCTGACGTCAAATTCCTTGGCCAGGTCGTATTCCGACGGCAAGCGCTGGGCGGTGGAGTACACGCCGCGGCGCACGCGGTCGGCCAGCTGCCCGGCCACCTCTTCAAATTTGGTGATCATGCCAGCGCCTCCTTTTGCCAATCGGCTTGGATCCCATCCATCAGCGTGATCAGCCGAGTGCCGATCTCCTCGTACTGGCTGGTCGCCAGGTTCGCCAGCGACACCCGCACGGCCCAGGGACTGCTGCCAAAGGCGCTGGTTTTCAGGAGCATGACGTGCTGCTGCTTGGCCAGCGCGACTAAGAGCTTGGTCACGGTCCAGCGCTTTTGGACGTACTTGGCAAAAGCGGTGCCGTACCGGGTCGTGATCCACTTCAGCAGGTCGATGTCGCAGTAGTACGCCGTGTCCAGCGCAGGCAGCGGCTGGGCCAGGCCCATCACCGCCAGCAGCTGTTTTTCGCGAGTGCGGCAGATGTTGATCACCTCACGCTTGTAGGCCTGGCCTTCCGTGGCCATGCCGTATAGGGCGAACAGCGCACTCATCACTTGCTGCGGCCCGGAAAGTCCGGCCGCGTGATTCAGCGCAATGTCCCGCGAATCGGCGACCAGCCGGTCGATGAAGCCCAGATCATCGGGATCGGTCGTGACCGAGGCGTAGCGCGCATCAACGCGCGTTTTCACGTCGCTGGGGAGTTTGGCGATCAGCTCATCGAAAATATTGTCCTTGGCCACGGCCAGTGCGCCCACGCGCCAGCCGGTCGCGCCGAAGTACTTGGAAAAGGAATACAGCAGCGCCGTGTTGTGCGGCAGTGCGGCGAAGACGGACAGGAACTGCGGTACAAACGTCCCGTAAACGTCGTCGCTGAGGATCATCAAATCCGGCCGCGGTCCAGCCACCAGCTGCTGCAGGGTTTTCAGCGTGGCCGGCGCCAAGGCGTTGGCGGTCGGGTTGCTGGGATTGACGATGAACGCTGCCTTGACCCGCGGGTCGCGCAGCTTGGCCAGTTCCTCATCGGCGTACCAGTAGCTGGTGCGCCCGCCGGCTTCCTGCACCTGGTGGGCGCGGATCTTCACCACGTCAAAATGGTAGTGCGGGAGCTTGGGCAGCTCCAGGTACGGCGCAAACGTCGGCAGAAACAGCGCGATCCGGTCGCCGGCGTCCAGCAGCCCGGTGTGCATCAGGGTGTCAAACAGGTAACAGATGCCGGCCGTTCCGCCTTCGGTGGGAAACACGTCGAAGGCCAGCGGCCGGCTTTGAAACAGCTCGCGGCTCAGGTACGCCTTCAGCGGCTGCTCCGCCACCGGCAGGCACCGTACGGGCGCGGGGTAATTGTCGCCGATGATCGCGTCGCAGGCCTGGGTGAGCCAGACGGCAAAGGGCTCGCCCAGCTGATCTTCAGGTGCTTCACTCACAGTTTTCAAAAAAGTGGCACCCGGGCCGGCATGCGCCGCCAAAAAGGTGGCGAACCGCGCCGCCCGCTGCGCGCTGGGCTGAATCTGCCGCGCGGTCAGCTGCGGCGTACTGCGCAGGGTCTCCTGCACGGCAAACTGCCCAAGCAGGAAAAACGCGTCGCGCGGCGTCGGCGCCGTCCAGTTGGGATTGCCGCGGCCCGCGTTCAGCAGCGGCAGCCCTTGGTGCGGGTCGATCTGCCGCTCCAGGTACAAACTCAGTTCAAATGGGGACAAGGTTTCTAGTTCTGACTCGGCCAACCTTGCTCACCTCGCTTCACCAGATTTTAGGATAATCTCTATGGTATATACTAGCCGCTACAGAAAGCGATGACAAGCCCGTCTGATAGGCTTTTTGCGTATACCAGCTGACCGGACATCGGCCAATGCGTGTCGCCACGCGGCCGCTATGCTAAAGTACAATTAGATTAATTTATCCGCGCACGCCGGGAGGCCCAACATGAACACCCAAACGCTCCTCATCGAACAAGAATTCACCCTTTGGGTCCTGTACTTTTTCGCCTACGCTTTTGTCGGCTGGGTGTGGGAGTCGGGTTATGTCAGTTTCAAGAAGCGGCAGTGGGTCAACTCGGGGTTTCTCAACGGCCCAGTGATCCCGGTGTACGGCTTTTCCATCACCGCCGTGCTCGCACTGCTGCGGCCGGTTGAGGATAACTTGCTGTGGCTCTACTTGGGGTCGGCGGTGCTGATCACCATCATCGAATATGTGACCTCCTGGCTGATGGAAAAATTGTTCCACGCCCGGTGGTGGGACTACTCGAACATCCCCCTGAACTTCCAGGGCCGCGTTGCCCTGCCGATTTCCGCGTTTTGGGGCATCGGGGTCGTGTTCGTGGTCAAGGTCGTGCACCCGTTTGTCGCGCGGTTTGTGACCCACCTGGACGTTAAATACGGGATTTTTGCTGCAATCTTGTTTCTCACGTTGTTCATGTTCGACTTCGGCTTCACGCTGGCCAACGTTCTGGCCATGGGCGCCGCGACCAAGCGAATCGGCGACGCCATCGACCAGAAGAAACAGGAACTGCGCACCTCGGTCGATACCGCCGCAGCCAAGCTGGAAAAAGAACACGGCTGGCTGGAGGATTACCGCCAGCACCAGGCCGATATGGCCAAGCTGCCGAGCCTGAGCTGGGTCCAGCGGCGCCTGCTGAATTCCTTCCCGCACCTGCAGCTGCACGACACCAAGACCCCGCCGAAGGACATCGCCGATTTGGCCGAACTGCTGAAGCGGCGGCACAAGCAAGGTAAATAACAGCAAAAAACAGGCGGCAGCGGTCCGAATCGGATCGCTGCCGTCTGCTTTTATGGTGTGCTCATTGATCATCCGCGGCGGTCTGCGCCTGTTCGCGCAGCGCAGCCAGCAATTTATCCGTCGCCTTCATCGAGGGGTAAAACTGGCGCCTGCCCGGCCGCGTCATTTTGAGGTCCAGGGTGCCGTACTGCGGCGTGTACTGCTTCAAATCTGCAGCGGTCAGTCCCTGCGCATCGGCCAGCCGCCAGATCTCATCGAGCTTTTGGTCCAACGCGCGCAGACGCTGCTTGTTGTAGCCGGCCGAAAGCAGCAGCCACATCACCCACAACAGCATTCCCAGCCGTGAGGAGTTGCCGCCCAGCGCGACGGCGACCACCAACGTCACCAGCATTAAGGCCGCGTACAGCAGCCGCGATTTTGTCAGACTCATCCCACTGCTCCTTTACTGGGTCTACTTGCGATGGTGCTTCTTCACCGGCGCCTGCTGCCTCGGCAGCTTGGCGGTGAGCGTTGAGATAGCGGCCTTGCTCATCAAAAAGCGGTGGTTCTCCGGCCGCGATTCGTCCAAGTCATGCTCGGAATACTGCGGCACCAGCTGGCGCACCGCGGCGGTCGTCAGCCCGCGGTCATCGGCCAGCTCCCAGAGCTTGGCTTGCGCGCGGTAGCGACTCATCGTGACGCGGCTTTGCCAGACCTGCGACCCAATCAGCCAGACAAACAGGCCGATCCAGGCCAACAGGCGCGTGTGCGGCCCGGTCAAGATGCGCGTCAAGATGAAAATCAGTGCGACGCCGACCGGCACTGCGATGGTGAAGATGGTGTTCCACTTTTTTACACTCATGCAAAAGCCCCCCTGAAGCTATTGGTTCAATTATCGCAACCCATGCAAGCGAATACAACCCTAGCGGTCAAGATACTTGCTGCCTTCGCGCACCGCCAGCTTGCTCAACTGGTGTCCGGAGATAAAGGCGCGCACCCATTGCGGGTCGGTTTTGCTGTACTGCCGCAGGGCCCAGCCAATTGCCTTTTGAATGAAAAACTCCGGTGTCTCGCGGTCGCGCAGGATCGCCTGCTGCAGCATCGAAAGGTCCGTCTGGTCCTTGCTCATCAGCTGCAGGTTCAGCGCGATGCGCCGCTCCCAGAAATTATCGCTGGCCTCAAATACGTCAAATAACTGCCGCTTAACCGCCGAGTCGGCGTCGGCGGCGCGGCCGTACACCACGCGCCAGGCGTCGACGGTGTCCCACCAAGGCTTGGCCACGACCAGCGGCCGCAGCGCCAGCAGCTCCGCGACGGAAAATCTTCGCCAGTTGTGCTTGGCCAGGTCGATCGCGACGTACTGGTACTCGCGCTCGGACCGCCGATACAGGGCTTGGCTCCAGGCCATCACCGCAGGCGTCGGCACCTGCAAACTGGCGTGCAGCAGCGCCTTGCTTTGAGCCAGGCGCGCCGGCGTCTTCACCCCGACGAACGGAAACTGGTTCTTCATGTATTTGGCCATTGGCGTTGCATTGGCTGGCTCGCCGACCAACTGAAACCTTGAAATTTGAGGTCCGTCTGTCATCTCACGCCTCCTTGTCGGCATTGTTTTGCTGAGTCAAAGATCACCAGCGCGCCAGGTGGCTTCAACCGCGTCGATCACAGGCGCGGGTTGTTCAGCAGGCGCGTGCGATACACGGCCGGAATGGCGTTGAGCTTGGTCAAGAGCGCCGCTGCGTCGGCCTGATTCAGCGCATCGATGTCAATGACAGTGTACGCCGTTTTGGCCAGCGCCGCGTTGCTCATACCTTCGATGTTAATGTCTTCATTGGCCAGCAGCGTGGTGATCTGCCCGACCATGTTAGGAATGTTTTGGTGCATGACGGTCAGCCGAAAGCGCGTGGTAAACGGCACGTCCAGGTGCGGCAGGTTGACCGAGTTGACGACGTTGCCGGTTTCCAGAAACTGCATCACCGTCTCGGCCCCTTGCACTGCCCCATTGTCCTCGGCCTGGGCGGTCGAGCCGCCTATGTGCGGTGTGACCAGAATGTCCGGCCGATCCAGGATGCTGTCTTCGCCAAAGTCGGTGAGGTACCGCTTGAGCCGCCCGCCATCCAGCGCCTTGAGCACCGCGGCGTTATCGACAATGCCGAGCCGCGCAAAATTCAGCAGCACGGCGCCCGGCTTCATCTCGTTCAACTCTTTTTCCCCAATCAGGCCAGTGGTTTCCTCGTTTTTGGGGGTGTGGACCGTGACGTAATCGGCGTCCTTCAGCGCCTCTGCCAGCGTGTGGGCGCGGATCGCAGCGGTCGGGATGTGCCAGGCGCTGTCGGCGGACAGGTACGGGTCGTAGCCGATCACCTTCATGCCCAAGGCACTGGCGGCTGCGGCGACCTTGGCCCCAACGTGACCGACGCCGATGACCGCCAGCGTCTTGCCGACCAGCTCGGTACCGTTGAACTGCGTCTTTTCCTTTTCCGTGCGGGTCGAGATGTCCGCCCCGCTGTTGTGCTCCGCATACGTGACCGCGGAGTACAGGTTGCGGGAGGCGATGATCAGCATTCCCACGACCAGCTCCTTGACCGCGTTGGCGTTGCTGCCAGGCGTGTTGAAGACGGCGATGCCGGCCTCGGTGGCGCGGTGAAGCGGAATGTTGTTGTAACCGGCGCCGCAGCGGACGATCACCTTCAGGCTCGCCGGGAACTCAGCCTCGCGCAAGTTGACCGAGCGAATCAGGTACGCGTCCGGCTGAGCGCTTTGGTTAAGCGCAAAATCTGCGGTGAAGCGGTCGAGCCCGGCCTGGGCGATCGCGTTGTACGTTTTCACTTGATACATGTCGTTTGCCTCCTAGTGGTGCTGCTCAAAGTCGTGAAGAAAATCGATCAACGCATCGACGCCGGCTTCCGGCATCGCGTTGTACAAGCTGGCGCGCAGGCCGCCGACGCTGCGGTGGCCCTTGAGGTTCATCAGCCCCGCCTTTGCCGCGGCGTCCACGGCCGCTTGGTCGAGCTTGGCGTCGCCAGTGACGAACGGCACGTTGGTCAGCGAGCGGTCCTCCGGCTTGACTAAGTTGTGAAACAGCTTGGACTGGTCGAGAAAGGCGTAAAGCTTCGCGGCCTTTTGCTCATCGCGCGCCTGCAAGGCATCGACCCCGCCCTGGTCTTTGGCCCACTTGAGGGTCAGCCCCAGCGCGTAAATGGCGAACACCGGCGGCGTGTTGTACAGCGAGTCCTTTTTGATGAAAAGGTCGTAGTCCAGCATGCTGGGTAGCCCGGCCAAGTGGTGCACCAGTGCCTTTTTCACGATAACCAGGGTGACGCCGGCCGGCCCCAGGTTTTTCTGCGCACCGGCGAAAATCTCGGCGAAGTCTTCGACGCGGTAGCGCTGGGCCAAAATGTTCGAGGACATATCCCCAATCAGCGGTGTGCCGTTGGCGTTCGGCAGGTCGCGGTACGCGGTGCCTTCAATGGTGTTGTTGGTCGTGATGTGCAGGTAGTCGTAGGTGTCCTTGGCCAGCGGGGCGGCCAGGTGCGGCAGGTGGTGATAGTGGTCGGCTAGGCTCGAGCCCACCGTGTCGGCGGTCACCCCGAGGTTAGCCGCCTCATCCCGCGCGCGGGTCGCCCACTGGCCCGAGTCCAGCACAGCGATGCGGTGGTGCTTGGTCGCCATGTTCAGCGGCGCGGCCGCGAACTGGCCGGTGCCGCCGCCTTGGAAGAACAGGATTGCGTAATCGTCGGGAATGGCCATCAGGTCGCGCAGGTCCTGTTTGGCGGTTTGCAGGATCTCATCGAACTGGGCGGAGCGGTGCGAGATCTCCATGATGCTCATCCCCGACCCGTTCAGCGACGGCAACTCCTTTTGAATCTGGTTGACGACCGGCACCGGCATGACAGCGGGCCCTGCAGCAAAGTTATAAACTGGCATAATTTTCTCCTCCTCGAATGTCCCAATAAAAAACGTCCTCACAGCTGACTGTGAGGACGTGAGATGAAACATTCACGGTCTCACAGGATTAGCACCTGCGAGACCATTTGGTTTGAAGGAAGCTCAAATCACGGTCTGCGCAAATGCGAGCAGCATGACCGTGATGATGAAATGAGGTTGTGAATATGTTGGGTTGTCATAATGTAACCTCCTGCTTCCTTGAATGCTCACACTCTAGCATGATTAAAATTCGATGTCAACTTGATGAGGTGTGCGATAATACAAGCAACAGCAGTCAGGGAGGATAACATGACCACTTTTTACTTCATTCGCCACGGCCAGACCACGGCCAACACGCAGTACATCAAGCAGGGCATCATCAACGACGAGCGGACCCACCTGACTGAGACTGGCAAGCAGCAAGCCGAACATCTCGCGGCCAGCTTTGACCTCAGCGGGTGCGCCGCAATGCTGGTCAGCCCGCTGGCCCGCACGCAGGAAACAGCCGCCATTTTAAACGCCAAGGCGCACCTGCCGATCACGCTGGACCAGCGGCTGCTCGAGATTTCCTACGGCAAGTGGGACGGGCAAAATAACCACGAGCTGGAACGGCAGTATCCGGACGTGTATGACCCGATCCTGCACGACGTCCTGCCGACTTACGTGAAGTACGCCACGGACGGTGAGACGTTTGATGCCGTAGTGGCCCGCGTGGGTGACTTCATGGCCGCGCAGACTGAGACCTATCCCGACCAGAAAATCGTGATCGTCACCCACGGCTTCACGGTCAAGGCCGCTGCGCTGGCAGTGCTGCAGCCCAGAGACCCCATGAGCCTGCCGGAGCCAGACAACACCTCGGTGACTAAAATCACGCAAACCGCCAGCGGTGCCGCGCACCTGTGGTACTACAATCGGTTTGACGCCCAAACGTATTAAGTGATCGCCGCCAGCGGCGATTTTTTTGTTATGCCAGGGGTTTAATATAGTTGACTAAGTAAGCTAATGATAATGTAACCGTTCACACCATCCTTATGATATGCTGAAATCATCAAACTGGTTGTGGCTGTTTTAATCGCCAGCAATCAAAAAGGATGGTTCAACAGATGAAAGTGATCGTAGTTGGTTCTTCCCACGGCGGATACGAGGCGGTGCGCGGCATCTTGCAAGAAGCGCCGGAAACCGAGATCCAGTGGTACGAAAAAGGGGACTTTATCTCATTTCTCTCCTGCGGCATGCAGCTGTACCTGGAAGGCGTCGTGAAAAACGTGAATGATGTTCGCTACGCCACCCCAGACAGCGCTCGGGCCAAGGGCGTCGACGTCTTCGTGCGCCAGGAGATCACAGCAGTGGCGCCACTGCAGCACGAAGTCACAGTGCACGACTTGACCAAGGACACCACCCGCACCGAGCACTACGACCAGCTGGTCCTGGCGGTCGGGGCCGAGCCGGCAAAACTGGCCGTGCCCGGTGCAGCGCTTGCCAACGTTTACGCCATGCGCGGCCGCGACTGGGCGATCCGGTTGAAGGCCAAAACTGTGGACCCGGATGTGGCGAATGTCGTCGTGATTGGCGCCGGCTACATTGGGGTCGAGGCCGCGGAGGTGTTTGCCAAAGCCGGCAAGCATGTCACCTTGATTGACATTTTGCCGCGTGCCTTGCAGCTTTACCTCGACGAGGAATTTACGACCCGACTGACGGCAACCCTGGTGGCACACGGCATCACCCCCGCCATGGGGCAAAGTGTGGAGGAATTCACCGGTAAGGACGGGCAAGTCTCCGGTGTGCTCACGGATCAGGCGGAGTTTCCCGCTGACCTAGTGATTCTCTCCGCCGGAATCAAGCCGGCCACCCACTGGTTGAAAGGCGCCGTCGACCTTGACGCCAAGGGCTTGATCAAGGTGAACGACTACCAGCAAACCTCAGCGACAGACGTTTACGCCGTGGGCGATGCCACCCTCGCACCCTACGCCCCGGTCGGGGGCAAACAACGCATCGCGCTGGCGACAGTGGCGCGCCGGCAGGGCCGGACGGCGGCCAAAAATATTCTCGGCCAGCCCATGAAAATGCCGGCTGTCTCAGGCGCCTCAGCGCTGTCGGTGTTTGACTACCACTTTGCCAGCACCGGCGTAAAGGCGGGCACCGCAGACCAGCTTGGCATCGCCATTAAATCCATCTACGTGGAAGACACCGCGCGGCCGCCGTTTGTCCCAGAGGCTGCGGGCAACGCGCCGGTGTACTTCAAGCTGACCTACGCGGCGGATAGCCAGCGCATTTTAGGCGCACAGATCATGTCCAAGGTCGATGTCACGGGCAACATCAACGCCATCAGCCTGGCCATTCAAGGCAAAATGACCCTGAGCGACCTCGCCTACGCCGACTTTTTCTTTCAACCGGGGTTCGACCGGCCGTGGCACATTATCAACGTCGCGGCCCAGGCGGCGTTGCTGCGTAAAACCACTGCGATAGCGGAATGAGTTGAGGCACGTCAAAAGCGGCGTCGGAAAATTTTCCGACGCCGCTTTTGCGCAGTTTAATCTGCTAGAAATCCTTGCTCACGAATTGCCGCCTGCAGCTCGCCGCGCTTTTCCGGCAGAACCTGCGCAAATCGCGCAATACGCGCCGTGAAGGTCTCCTCGCGCCGGTTGGTGTCGCGGGTCGCATAGTAGTTGTGAATGACCTGATCATAATCCGCCAGCGCCAGTGGCTCTGGCAGCGCGTACCGATTCTCAAAATGCACGGCCGCTTCCGGCAGTCGCGGCTTTGCCTGCGGAGCCTGCGCCGGGTGGCCGACGATCAGGCCCAGCACCGGGAAGGTCAGCTGCGGCAGTCCCAGCAGCGAAATCAGCTGCCGCGGGTCGTTCAGGATACTGCCGAGCAGCACCGTGCCCAGACCCAAGCTTTCGGCGGCGTTCACCACGTTTTGCGCGGCCAGCACAGCGTCGGACACCGCCTGAATAAACTTATCGGTCGACCCGAGGTGGGTCTGCGAAACACCGGCCTGCTTGGCGATCACTGCCGCACGGTGCTGGTCGGCAACAAAAATAAACAGGTGCCCATTTTGATTGATGTACGGCTGCTTGGCGATCGCCGCAATCTGGCCGCGCAGGTGCCGATCTGTGATCGAGAGCACCGAAAAGCTTTGCAAATAATGCGAGGTCGCGGTGTGCTGGGCGACGGCGACCAGCTGGGTCAAGGTCTCCTGCGACACCGGCGCATCTGTAAAGTAACGGATGGTGCGATGCTGAAGTTGCCGGTTGATGGTGTCATTTAGCGGTTCGCTCATGGTTTTGTCCCTCTGGCATGATTAGTCATGCGCGTTCAGCCACTGGTCCAGCACGGAAATGAACTCGTCGTGCTGGTCGAGCAGTGCCAGGTGCCGGGAGTTGGCAAACAAGTGCCACTTGGCGCCTGGAATGTGATCGTAGACGGTTTTGGCGATCAACGGTGTGCAGAGATCATCGGTGCCGTTCGTGACCAATACTGGCACGTGAATCTTGTGCAGGTCATCGGTCACTTCAAAGTCGGAAATTGTGCCGTTTTCGGTGAATTCGTTCGGGCCTTCCGCAATCAGGCTCGCGCGCTTGCCGTTGGTCGGCCGGCGCAGCGGCTCCGGGGAGTCCGGTGTTGGGTCGTCCCAGCAATAGCGCTCCATGTAGCGGTCGTTGGCGGCCAGGTACTTCGGACTGGTGAAGTCGCCAGTGCGCTCGGCCTCGGCAATCGCGGTGCGGTCCTCGTAGGACAGGTAGGAGATCAGCCGGTGCTGCTCCTTGATCCAGAGCTTAATGGACGACGGCGAGCCATCGATCATCACGGACTTGATGCCCTTGGGATCCAGCGTGGTCAGGTAGTACATTTCCAGCATCCCGCCCCACGACTGGCCCAGCATGTGGATCTCGTCGAGGTGCAGGTACTCGCGCAGCGCGACGAGTTCTTCGCGCCAGGTTTCGCGAACGTAGAGGCTTTCGTCCTCCGGCAGCGATGACTTGCCGCAGCCGACCTGGTCGTACATGATCAGCTGCCGGCCGGTTTCGGCGTAGTCATCCATCAGCTCAAAGTAGTTGTGCGAGGAGCCTGGGCCGCCGTGGATCAGCAGCAGCGGCGCCTTGCCTGGCGTCTTTTCGCCGACAATGCGGTAGTACGTTTTGTAGCCGTGAAACGGCATGTAGCCTTCTTCGATTTTCATGGGAGATGCCTTCTTTTCTTCGCTTTATAAGCGTCATTATAGGCCTTATCCGTCGTGCGTGTAAAAGCCGAATGCGGCGCTAATGACTCGCAAATAAAAATTGGTCCTGGTGTCAGAAAATCTGACATAATCTATTGCCATCTGTTTTCATGGCGGTATATTGAACGAGTTATTAAAATTGGTCTAGCACCTGGTGGGAGGCCCCTGCAGATGAAACCTAACAGCGACGTCAATTTGTCGGTCAATGCTTCGGCGTCGACCGTCCTCGCCACCGATTGGGTACTCCCCTTGTCATCAGAAGAGCTGACCAAGCAGCCTTATCAGTGGCAATAATAACAATATTTATAATAGCCTTAATAATAACAAAACCGTTGGCAGTGCGATTGATTGACTACCGAGAATTTATTGTTTTAGGCTTAAGTTGTGATCAACAGTGATCGAGTTACGGGGGAGCACTGCGAGACCACACTATTCATTGTTGGGAGGATGACGCCAGGCGCTAGCGCCGGCGTTAAAGGAGGAATTATCTATGGCTGATTCAAAGAAAGGCGGCGTCTCCGGCATCATTGAAAAGTATCTGATGCCGGTCGCCACCACCCTTAGTCGCTTCAAACCACTCATCGCGATTCGCGATGGGATCACCACCACGATTCCCTTGATTATCGTCGGGTCATTCTTCATGATTCTGGCGAATTTTCCAGTCGCGGCCTGGACCGCCTGGATCGGCAGCGTCAGCATGCACGGCGTGGCCCTGCTCTCGATTTTTACCAAGATCACCAACGGGTCATTCGGGTTGCTGGGCCTGATCGGTTGCTTTGGCATCGCGTCTAGTTACGCCGAGCAGCACAATACGGACGGCAAGTCGGCCGGCATTATCGCCGTCGCGTCCTACTTTGTCGTCACCCCCAGCATTTTCACCGGAGGCAAGGCGCCGGCCGAGGGCATGCCGTACGACTTTTTGGGCTCCAAGGGCCTGTTCGTCGGCATCATCATCGGCCTTCTCGCCGGCGGGATTTTCCAGTGGTTCATCAACCACGACGTCCAGATCCACATGCCTGATTCCGTGCCGCCGGCTATCGGGAAAAGTTTCTCTGCGCTGATTCCAGGTTTTGCCATTATCACCCTATTTGGCGCAGTTTACGCGCTGTTTTCCTGGACCGGGATGGGCAACATTCACTTGCTCATCATGCACGTGTTGTCAAAACCGCTGGGGCTGCTCGGCGATACCCTGGGCGGCACCCTGGTCATCACGTTCCTGAACAGTGCCTTCTGGTTCGTCGGCATTCACGGCGCTAACGTGGTCAACAACATGATCCAGCCGGTGTGGCTGATGAACTCCGGCGCCAACCTGAAGCTCGCCCAGGCCGGTAAGCTGTCGCTCGACCACGGCGCCCACATCATCACCGAACCGTTCATCGACAATTTTGTCTTCATGGGCGGCGGCGGTGCTACACTGGGATTGGTCCTTGGCATCGGGATCTTGGTGCTCATGCACCGCTCCAGCAAGCAGCTGGAAACACTGGCGCCGTTGACCATCGTGCCTGGTCTGTTCAACATCAATGAACCGACCATGTTCGGGATGCCGATCGTGTTGAACATGACGCTGATCATCCCCTTCATCCTCGCGCCGATGTGGAACACGCTGACCACGTACATCGTCATGGCCACCGGCCTGGTGCCGCTGACGACCGGAACCATGGTGTCATGGACCATGCCGCCAATCATTTCGGGCTTTTTGACCACCAACAGTTTTGCCGGCGCATTGATCCAGATTTTTAACATCGTCATCGACACGCTGATCTATCTGCCATTCCTGCTGGTCGTCAACAAGTCGCAAAAAATCGAAGAGGCTGGCCAGGCTGCGGAAGACGCCGCCTAGTCAAGCTGTCTTGGTCAGTTAGCCAAATAAAACGGGAGCGCCCGGTTCAATCAGCGTCTTCAACGACGTCCGACCGAGCATTCCCGTTTTTCGCAAAGCGACTTGCAGCTTTGCCCGCCACTTTGAAATCAGACCTCGCCAAGCAACTGGTACGCGACCGCGAGCATGCCGCCGCCAATTGCCCCATCGGTTGGGCCAAAGGGCTTCACGGTCACATTTTGCGGCTGCACCGAGGTCAGCTGAAACTGATTTTCAACTAGCGTCTTTTGAAATAGCGCCAGCAGTTGAGGCTGGTCAAACAGCTGACCATGCAGCACGATGCGCTTGGCGTCAATCACTAAGGCGAGGGTGTTCAAAGTCACGGCCAGTGATTCGATTGCCTGCCGCAGCATGGTCACTACGCCCTGATCGCCCATTTGAAAGGCCTTGAACACCGTGTCCATGTGGATGTCCGCAGGGTCGTTGACCAACTGGCGCAGGTAGGTGGAACTGGCATTTTCGTATAGCAACTTGGCCTTTTTGACCAGCCACTCGTGGCTTGCAGTTGTTTGAAGGCAGCCGCGCCGGCCGCAGTCGCAAAGCTCGCCATTGGGATCAACAATCATGTGGGCGATTTCACCGTTGGCGAAGTTTTCTCGGCCGTAAAGCCGGCCATTATAAACCGTGGAACAAAAAACCCCACGGGCGACGTGCAAAAACGTGAAGTTAACGCCGCTCTTATCCGCCCCGATCAGCTGCTCAGCCACCGTCATGCAGTGAACGTTATTTTCATAGTAGATGGGCGTGTCTTTGAACGCCTCATTGAGAGGGTGCAGGCTGAAATGGCGCCAAGTCGGATTGGCGGAAACAATAAATTCCTGGCCGGCCAAGTAGTGCCCCGGCACTGCGACGCCAATTGCCGTAATCGGCCACTCGGGATGCGCGGCGAGAAAATCCTTGATGTCAGCGACAATCGCAGTGGGATCCAGAAAAGTCAGGTCATAGTCACGCGGCGTCTGCCGGGCACGGGTGGCATACACCCGCCCCAACCGATCGATGATGCACAAAGTGTAATTGGAGGCCGTGAGTTCAAGCCCAAGAAATTTCGGCCCACCCGGCGCTACCTCTAGCAGAATCTTGCGTCGGCCGGCCGGGCCGCCGCTGGCCGCTTCACCAGCCTCGTGAATTATGCCCTCGCTCAGCAGCTCCGCGGTCATCGCGCTGGTGGTCGCCGGCGTGATCCCGGTCTGTTTAACGATATCACTACGCGAAATTGGTCCGCGAGTGTATAGCTGTTTAAGAATCTCCTGTTGCAGGCGCAACTGCTTTTTCGTCATCATCAGCCCTCCTTGTCTTCCTTAACTGAGTATAGCATTTATTATAAATAATAACCAATGAATAGGATTTTTTGCTGTGAAAGCGGTTGACTATTTATAAATTATTGTTTATTCTTGAACCGTAATGAGGTGCGGTCAACTCGGACGGGCCCGCCGTGTTGCGATAAATGCCATTATTTAGTGTCGAAGGCGGTGATATTAAGCGCCGTCTTCAAAGGAGGAATGCACCATGGCTGATTCAAAAGAAGGCGGCTTTACCGGCGCTGTTGAGAAATACCTGATGCCGGTTGCCACTAAGTTAAGTCAGTTCAAGCCACTGATTGCGGTACGTGATGGGATCACCACCACCATTCCACTGATCATCGTCGGATCGTTCTTCATGATCCTCGCCAACTTCCCAGTTGCGGCCTGGACGGCCTGGATCGCCAGCGTCACCATGCACGGCGTGACGCTGGCATCGGTGTTTGCAAAAATCACCAACGGGTCGTTTGGCCTGCTGGGGCTGATTGGGTGCTTCGGCATCGCGGCCAGCTACGCGGAGCAGTATAAAACTGACGGGAAGTCGGCTGGCATCATCGCGGTGGCCTCGTTCTTCGTCGTCACCCCAAGCATTTTCACTGGGGCAAAGGTCCCCGCGGAAGGTATGCCATACGATTTTTTGGGCTCTAAAGGCCTGTTCGTCGGCATTCTGATTGGTCTCGTCAGTGGCTGGTTGTTCCAGTGGTTCATCAACCACGATATTCAGGTCCACATGCCTGACACCGTTCCGCCTGCCATTGGCAAGAGCTTCTCTGCGTTGATCCCCGGCTTTGCCATCATCGCGCTCTGGGGCGTTGTTTATGCAATCTTCGCCTGGACCGGGTTGGGTAACATTCACCTGCTGATCATGCACATCCTATCCAAGCCACTGGGTCTGCTCGGTGATACGCTGGGCGGCACCCTGGTCATCACCTTCCTAAACAGTGCGTTTTGGTTTGTCGGGATTCATGGGGCCAATGTCGTGGACAACATCATCCAACCGGTTTGGCTGATGAACTCTGGGGCTAACTTAAAACTGGCCCAGGCCGGCAAGCTGACCCTGGCGCATGGTGCACATATTATTACCGAGCCCTTTGTCGACAACTTCGTCTTCATGGGCGGCGGCGGTGCCACCATCGGCCTTGTCCTTGGAATCGGGATTCTGGTACTCATGCACCGCTCCAGCAAACAGCTGGAAGCTCTGGCACCGTTGACCATTGTCCCGGGTCTGTTCAACATTAACGAACCGACCATGTTTGGGATGCCGATCGTGCTCAACACGACCCTGATCATCCCCTTCATTCTCGCGCCGATGTGGAACACCCTGACGACATACTTCGTCATGGCGACTGGTATCGTCCCACTTACGACTGGGACGATGGTGTCGTGGACCATGCCGCCTTTAATTTCCGGCTTCTTGACCACCAACAGTCTGTCGGGCTCACTGATCCAGCTCTTCAATATTGCAATCGATGTCTTGATTTACCTGCCGTTCCTAATTACGGTCAACCGGGTCCAAAAGGTTGAAGAGGCTGGGGCAGAGCAGGACGCTGCTTAAGAACCACTATCAAGTTAATGTGAAAGGAAGTTTCTCATGGTTAAACGTTTGATCAGTACCACCACCAGCGAAGTCCTCGCCATGAACGGGGCCGAGCTCAAGCAAAGCATCAAGGCCTCCGAAGGCCGCACCGTGTTGTCCGAAAATGTCGTGCTCACCCCACTGCAGGACGGCATCACATACTCCGAAGTCGCCGCCGCGTTTGGCGCCGACCTGATCCTGCTCAACGGCATGGACGTCCTGAATCCCATCATTCTGGGCCTCTATCCCGGCGAAAATGACCTCTCGACTGCCGAGCCGCACCACGACGGGGAAAGCATTCACCGCCTGCAGAAACTGGTCGGGCGCCCGATCGGCGTCAACTTGGAGCCAGTCGACCCCAACGCCGACATGGCTGAGACCCGCTTGGTCATTCCCGAGGGCCGCATGGCTTCCGAGAAGACCCTGACTGAGGTTCAGCGCCTTGGCTTCAACTTTGTCTGCCTGACCGGTAATCCCGGCACTGGCGTCACTAACGCCCAAATCGCCGCGAACATCAAGGTCGCCAAGAAAGTCTTCAAGGGCCTGATCATCGCCGGCAAGATGCACGGCGCTGGCGTCAATGAGCCGGTTGTTTCCGTGGAAGCCACCCAGTCCTTCCTGGACGCCGGAGCCGACGTCATTCTGGTGCCTGCAGTCGGCACTGTGCCTGGTTTGGACGATGATGAGATCAAGAAGATTGTCAAGCTGGCCCACGCCAATGGCGCGCTGGTCATGAGCACCATCGGGACTTCGCAAGAAGGCTCCGGGGCCAGCTACATTGAGTCCGTCGCGATCCGCAACAAGATCGACGGGGTCGACATCCAGCACATCGGCGATGCCGGCTGGGGCGTGGTGCCGCCAACCGAAACCATCTACCCACTGAGCAAGGCCATCCGTGGTACCCGCCACGCGATCGCCCGCATGGCCCGGTCAATCAACCGCTAATCTAAACTTCTCATCAAACAGTGACGCAATGATCATGCGCCGCTGTTTTTTTATTGTCACGCCGGCCCTTGACTGGGTACAATTGCCCCAAAGGAGGTGCGCCCATGACTTTTCTGAGCACGTTCACCCTGCCCGATGAGGACGCGGAGTGGAACTTTTTCATCAAACAAAAATCACGGGCGTACTCAACCTACTACCCTTTCCAGATATTCCCGCAAAAGCACGTGCCGGAGCTGACTTTTGAACCCATCACAATTTTCTACGGCGACAACGGCTCGGGCAAATCGACGCTGCTGAACGTGATCGCCGAAAAACTGGGCCTGGCGCGCGGCACGCTCTACAACCGCTCGAGCTTTGAGGCCGATTACTTGGCGCTGTGCAATTTTGACCTCGCCGCCCCAATCCCGGACGGGTCCGCGATTATCTCGTCCGACGAAGTGTTCGACGCCATGCTGAACACCCGCGCGTTGAACCAGCGGATCGACCGGCGCCGCGATGACATGTTCGACGACTATCTGGACAACAAGTTCGCCAGTTTTCAGTACCACGACCTCAGCGACTACGATGAACTGAAGAAAGTGCTGGAGGCCCGCAGCAAGACCCAGTCTCGCTACGTGCGCGACAACCTGGCCAAAAACGCCCGTGAGTTCTCCAACGGCGAAAGCGCCCTGCAATTCTTCCAAGACAAGCTGCAGGACGAGCGGCTCTACCTGCTCGATGAACCGGAGAACTCGCTGTCGCCGGCCAACCAGCAAAAGCTGGCCGCCGACCTCGCGGACCGTGCCCGCTTTTTCGGCAATCAGTTCGTGATCGCCACCCACTCGCCGTTCCTGCTGGCGCTGCCGCACGCCAAGATCTACGACCTGGACCAGGTGCCGGTCGCCCCGGCGCGCTGGCAGGACCTGCCGGAAGTGCAGACCTATGCCCAGTTTTTCGCAGCGCACGCGGCTGAATTCAAAAAGGAGCCTCGCCATGACTGAAATTACCGATTACATTGACCAGGCTGCCTCGAACGCCCAGCCGCAGCTGCGGGCCATGTACCAGCTGTTAAAAACGCTGCTGCCAACCGCCCAGGAGAAAATCAGCTACGCCAAACCGACCTTTTACGAGGAAGGCCGTGATCTGGTGTACTTCGGCGCCAACGCCCACGATATCGCGCTTTATCCGACCAGTGGGCCGCTGTCCGCAATCGACCAAGCCAAAATTGCGGCGTACCCGCACTCCAAGGGCGCGATCCGCTTCGCCTTCGATCAGCCACTGCCTGAAGCCTTGATCGCTGAGCTGGTGACTTTGCGCCTAAACGGGGCGGCACCGGCGGCACCCAAGCGGCGGCCGGCAGTGCCCGTCCCACCAGCGATTGCCGATGCACTGACCGAAGCCGGCCTCAGTAAGGCGTTTGCTTCCCGGCCGCCCTACCAGCGCACCGATTACCTCAACTGGATCGCTCAGGCCAAGCGGCCGGCGACTCGCGCCAAGCGCCAGGCCCAGATGCTGGCCGAACTCAAGGCCGGCAATGTCTACATGAAAATGGCCTGGCACCCTCGCAAGAAGCAGGAATGACCAGGCCAATCGCCTTATAATGCCAGCAGCCGCTGGCGCAGCGCCGCATTCACGGCGTACAGGCCCAGCCCCATGCGGCCACGTTTGAGCAAAATGTTGATCACATCAAAAATAATCGCCGTGCGGTCGGCCGCCGAATCAGTCCCATCGGGCCGCCGCCGAAACGCTGTTTGGTCCTCGAAGCGGGCCGGGTCGATCGTGATCCGGTCCGTTTTCGCGTCGTAATCAACGCTCGGTCCCAGGATTACCCCGGCGTAATTGAGGTCAAAGCCCTGAATCGTGTAAATCGAGCCGACCTCATTAATCGTTTGCGGCTGGCTGGCCCAGGGACGGTCGGTGAAATTGACCCGGTCCCACGGCAACCGCAGCTTACCGGCCTGCACGTACCACGGCTCCTTCGTGTACACGCGAAACGGGAAATCCGCCGTCGCCAGCAGCCGCGCCAGGCCGTGCTGGCGATCCATCTGCTTGATCCAGTCGTACAAGAGCACCCCATCGTCAAACACGCGCAGCTGGTAGTTGGCCGGATGCGGCAGCTTCAGCAAACGCCCAGAGGCAAAGGCGTCGACCCACGCCGCGACAGCTGGGGACTGCATCCGCAATTGCCCCGTCAGCTGCACCCGCTGGACGACATGGCCGGCCAGCGTTTGCTTGATCATCGCCGGGGTCCACAAACTTTTCAACTTGGTGACCTGGTGCAAGTCCAAGACCAGCACGACCACGTGGGCCAGTTTTAAGATCTCGATGAGCTGGTTGGTTTGGCGGAACCGGTTGAACGGATCGGGCTGGCTCAGCAGCAGCTGGGCCTCGTCGATGAACACGACATCCGCCCTTTTGCCAGCGTTGATAAACGGCGTCGGTTTTAGAAAATCGGCCTTGTGCAGCCACTTGGCCTGACTGGCCACCTCCCAGTAAATCTTCAGCATTTCGTTGTGGTTGACCAGCAGCCGATTGGTGGTGCCGGCAAGCGCGCCCTTAGCGGTTCGGGCCTGCTTTTGCATGGCACTGAACACGGCACTGAGCAGCGCACTTTTGCCCGTGCCGGCGTCGCCTTCGAGCACGAACACGGCGGCTTTTGAGTCGCGGCGGTGCGCGGCAATAAAGGCCAGCACCTGTTGCTGAATGGTTTGCTGTTCGCCAGTCAGCTGCGCCTGCTCTGGCAGCATGAATGTTGATTCTGCGAGCGTCAAACTAGTCCTTCTTTCCCGTCATGGCGGCCAGTTCCGCCGGTGTGTACCGGTACGGCACATGGGCCGCCGCCGGCACGTCCTGCCACGCCACCGGGTACCCGGCGCCGTGCGCGCAGAAAACCGAGCCCGGCAAGTTGTCGGTGTCGCCGATCTCCGAATAGCCAATGGCCTTGATCACATCCGCCGCGTTGTGGCACGGCCGGTAGCCCGCCACCAGCAGCTCCAGCTGGCCCTGACCATGGGTGTAGGTGCTGACGGTTTGGCCATAGTCCTGCATGGCCGCAACCGGTGCAAAACCGGTCAGCGTCACAGTGCCATTGCGGTCCGGGACGGTGGGCGGGTCCACCGTGCCGGCCATGCGGTCGACGTCGGCCATGGCGCGCCCCACCTGGTCTTGCGCGACCGCCAGCCGAAAACTGTACCACGGCTCCAGCAGCAGGTCGCCGCCAGTTTGCTTCAGTTCCATCAGACCTTGCCGCACGGCGCGCCAGGTGGCCTCGCGAAAATCGCCGCCCACGGTGTGGACGTTGCTGCCGCGCCCGCCCACCAGCGTAATTTTCACGTCGGTCAACGGCGAGCCGGTGAGCACCCCAATGTGCTGCTTGGCCTTCAAGTTGGCCAGGACCAGGTGCTGCCAGTTTTTGCTCAGGGCTTCAACCGGCAAGTCGCTCGCGTAGGTCATGCCGCTGCCGCGCGGCGCCGGCTGCATCAGCAGGTGCACCTCGGCGTAGTGGCGCAGCGGCTCAAAGTGGCCGACCCCTTCGACGGCCTGAGTGATGGTCTCCCGGTACAAAATGCTGCCGGTGCCAAACGCGACGTGCAGGTCAAAGCGCTGGGCCAGCAGCTGGGTCAAGATCTCCAGCTGCACCTTGCCCATGATCGACACGCGCAGCTCCTGCAGCTGCTCCGACCAAGTCACCTTCAGCGCCGGGTCTTCGTCTTCCAGCTGCCGCAGCGCGGTGAGACACGCCCGCGGGTCTTCCGCAAGGGGCGCCAGCTTGTAGGTCATCACCGGCGCCATCAGCGGCGCCTGGGCGTCCGGCTCAGCGCCCAGACCAAGCCCGGGGTGGGTGTCCTTAAGGCCAGGGATCGCGCAAACCTGGCCGGCACTCACTTCCTGCACCACCGAGAATTTTTCCCCGTTATAAAGCCGCAGCTGGTTCGCTTTTTGCTCGCCGAGCAGCACCTGCTTGGGCTTCAGACTGCCCCCGGTGACGCGCAGCCAGGTCAGCCGCTCGCCTTTGTCGTCGTGAGAAATTTTGAACACGCGCGCCCCAAAGTCGGCGGTCGGCCGCAGCGGCTGGGTCCAGCGCTCAAGCCCGGCAAGCAGGTCATCAATGCCCTGCAGTTTCAGACCCGAGCCGAAGTACACCGGCGTCACCTTGCGAGCGGCAATTAACCGCTGAATTGTGGCATCCGCCAGCTGGCCAACAGTCGAAAACTCGTCCAGCGCCGCGTCGTCCTGCAGGGCAATGGCCTCCTGCCGGTCCTGGTTCAGGTCGGCAAAAGCGATGCAGCCTTCCCCGAACGCGCCTTGCACCTGATCCAGTACCGCGGCCTGGTCCGCACCTGGCACGTCCATTTTGTTCACGAAAATGAACGCCGGCACCTGGTAGCGCGCCAAAAGCCGCCATAATGTGCGCGTGTAGCCGGGAATGCCATCGGTTGCTGAAACCACCAGCACCGCGTCATCCAGCACGGACAGCACCTGCTCGGTCGCACTGGCAAAATCCACGTGCCCCGGGGTGTCCAAGAGCGTCAGTTCCAGGTCCTGGTATTGAAGCTTCGCCTCGTGCGAAAAAATCGTGATCCCGCGCGCTTTTTCCAGCGCGTCGGAGTCCAAAAAGGCGTCCCCGTTATCGACGCGGCCAAGCTGGCGCAACGCACCGGTTTTGTATAGAAGCGCTTCTGACAGCGTCGTTTTCCCGGCATCCACATGGGCGATGATGCCGGCGGTAATTTTTTTCATGGCTAGCTGCCTCCGAGTTGAAATGCGTAATCTCATTTTAGCGCAAGGAAAGGAGATTCGCTGATGATCAAACGCGATTACGTCATGGAAGTCTACGAACTGCCGCTGCCGGCCGGCGCAGCCAAAGACGCCAAGCCGCTGCGGCGCATCCGGGTGGTCGATCCCGACACCCACGCCGTCCTCGACGACGCCCACGGCTTTGGCTACCGGTCGTTCCACAGTGCCAACGTCGGCTATTATTATCACCGCTACCCCGAAAAGCTGGCGGCGGCTAAAGCCAAAAAGGCGGCGATTCTGCTGTGGGAAAGCCAGCACCCGGACCTCACGGAAAGGCTGACGGCAGCGGTGTTTCTGGCCAAAGCCGGCGGCCACCCGCTGGACGCGAAGCAGCGGCGCGCCTTGTTTGCCGAGCTGACGGCCGGCCTGAAGGAGCCGCCGGGCTTTACCGCCGCCGACTTTTTCCGCCGCCATGCCTAAGCCCACGCCTGCCAGGATCTGGCAGGCGCTTTTAGCGGTTAACCTGCGTCTTCAGCCACCGGCGCAGCGTCTGCGCAACGGCGCGCTGCTGGGCCCCATCGGACACCGGACTTTGGCCGTCGCCGCGCTGCTTGCCATAACTGCCAAAGCCCGCGTGGTTGCCAACCAGTTCAACATATTGCGTCGCTTGCGGCAGGTTGGTCTTCGCCTTGCGGTACGCCGACCAGTTCAGCACCTGATCATGGTCGGCGGTGACAGCAAGCACCGGCAGCCCGCGCTTGGTCAGCCGCCCCTTTTGGTCCGCGTAGCTCGCCAGGAAAAACACCCCCGCCAGGCGCTTGGTTTGGTGCGCCTTGGCGTAGCGCGCCGCCATGACGCCGCCCAGCGAGTGGCCGCCGATGACGACTGGCCCCGTGGTTTCTGCCAGCACTCGGTCGGCCTGGCTGCCGCGCAGCACCGCCAAGTTGAGCGGAAAGCGGACAATGTACACCGAAGTCCCTGAGGCGGCCAGGCGCTTGGCCCAAATACTGTAGCTGGCCGGCGCGACCAGTGCCCCCGGATAAAAGAGCACCCCGGCGCCTGCCGGGTGCTTGGCCTTGAACGCCAGCCCGTAGTCCGTCTTGACGGCACTGCGCGCGGCTCGTGCCGCTGCGGGACTGGGCTGGTGCATGGTCGCCTCAAGCGCGCCCCAGCCGACCCCGACCAGCAGCACCAGGCCGATCAGCACGCCGAGCCAAATCTTCGTCCTTCGTTTCACGTGAAACAGCCCCTTTCACCGCATCTAAGTTGACGCAATTATAACCCACGCGGCCGGTCAGGAAAAAATCCCGCCAAAGACTTGCTTTTTAGTTCGCCAGCAGGTACGATACATTTAAACTTACAAAAAGTAAGCAATCGGAGGCGTAACCATGACTGACACAAAGTATGAGTTTGGACTCGACACATTCGGCGACCTGGCATTTCAAGATGACGGCACCCCACTCAACGGCGATGAAACCCTGCGCCAAGTGATCAAGGAGGCCAAGCTGGCCGACGACCTGGGCATTTACCGCATTGCGCTGGGCGAGCATCACCGCCCAGAGTTCGCCATCTCCAGCCCCGAGGTCGTCCTCGGCGCAATGGCCGCCGTGACCAAAAGCATCAAGCTGGGCACCGCGGTGACCGTGCTGTCCTCTGACGACCCGGTGCGGGTCTTCGAACGCTTTTCCACGTTGCATGGGCTAAGTCACGGCCGCGAGGAGATCATGTTGGGCCGCGGCTCGTTCACGGAATCCTTCCCGCTGTTTGGCTTCAACCTGGAAGACTACAATGGCCTGTTTGAGGAAAAAATCGCGATGTGGCAAAAGCTGCTGGAAGGCAAGCCGATGAACTGGACCGGCAAGTACACCCAGAAGCTGACTGACACCACGGTTTACCCGAAGCTCCCAAGCGGGGAGACCATTTCGACCTCGCTGGCCGTCGGCGGGTCGCCAGAGTCGATCATTCGTGCCGTGGCCTACGACATCCCCGTTGTCATCGCCATCATCGGCGGCGAGCCGATCCGGTTCCGCCCTTACGTGGACCTGTACAAGAAGGCCGCCGCGCAGTTCAAGAAGCCCGAGCATCCGCTTGGCATGCACGCCCATGGCATTATTTTGGACGACGAGCAAGAGGCCGTGGAAGTCGGCTTCAAGTACATCAAGGCCGAAATGGACCGCATTGGCATCGACCGCGGCTGGGCGCCAATGACCCGCGACCGCTTCGAGTTTGAAATCGACAAGGGCTCGTATTATGTCGGCACGCCGGAGCAGGTCGCCCAGAAAATCGCGCATAACATGAAGGCGCTGGACATGAAGCGCTTTGACCTGGTTTACGGCACCGGCGGTCAGCTGCTCAGCCAGCGCGAAGCTACCATTCGCAACTTTGGCGAGCGGGTCATCCCCCGCGTCAAGGAACTGCTGGGAGGCGAGTAAGATGACAGAGCCAGTAATCGGTATTCTCGGCGCCGGCAAGCTCGGCTCCACGCTAGCGCGCATCGCCACCAGCCGCAACTTGCCGACCATGATCGGCAGCACCCATTCCGTCGCCGATCTAAAGTGGGTCATCGACACCTTGGCCCCCGGCGCAATCAGTGCCACCTCAGCCGATGTGGTCAAAAAAGCCGATGTCATTATCCTGGCCATTCCGCTGAGCCGCTACCAGGACCTGGACCCTGCCGCTTTTGCCGGCAAGGTCGTCCTTGACGCGACCAACTACTGGAAGGAAGTCGACGGGACGCACAACCACATTTCCGACTTCACCCATTCCAGCTCCGAAGTGATCCAGGATTGGCTCAAGGACGCTAAGGTGGCCAAAGCCTTCAACCACATGGGCTACCACGACCTGGAGATCGAGGTCGACCGCCATCCCGACGTGCCGCGGGCCATGGCCTTTGCCACCGACCACGACGACATTCGCCCGCTGGTCAAGCAAGTCCTCACCGCGTTCGGCTTTGACCCCTTCGACCTTGGGCCCTTAAGGTTCGGCCTAGTGCTGGAGCCGGGCAGCCCGCTGTTCGGCGAGGCCATTCCGCGCGACCAGTTCGAAGCCAAGCTCGACGCAATCTACGACAGTCCGTTCGGCAAGGAAATCATTGCCAAGCGCGGCGGCCCAATCAAGTAACCATTCCTACCCTGCCGCCTCGGCAGGGATTTTTTTGCCCTCGAAAATAAAACGACCTCGTCTGCATCGCTGCAGCGAGGTCTTAGGCCATGTGGGCCACTCACCGGGTCCGGTGCCGGCAAGTGGCCGATCGCGCCGCTCGGGGGGAGGCAGCGCCATTTGAGCTGACTAGCACCTTCCTAGTCTCAAACAGTTTAACGAAAACAGACAAACTATGCAATGGGGTTAACAAATAATTTTACCCCTCAAGTCCGGCTGTGATTCGCCCGTCCGCAAGCAGCATGACCAGCCCCCACAAGACGGCGACGCCCCCGATGACCAGAAAGTAGCCGGACTCGTGCCCTGGCGTGTAAAAGTTTGCGGCGATCGCCGACAGACCGGAACCGGCGGCCTGCGACAGCGTGAACACCGTCATCATCTGGGTCACAAACGCCGCCGGGGCCACCTGGCTCGCCAGCGCCGTGCCGATCGGTGAGGTCACGGTCTCGCCTGCGATAATCAGGACGTAGAACATCACGATCCACAGCGGCGATACCTTCACGCTCGGCGGAAACAGGCGCAGCGGCAGGATCATGAACAGCGGCCCGGCGCCCCAAAACAGCATGCCCAGGCCAAATTTTCGGCTGGCGCTGGGCTGCCGCCGCCCCAGCCGTGCCCATACGCCGCTGATCACGGTACCAAACAGCACCGCCAGGACCGCGGGAATGGTTTGAAAACTAGCGGCCGACAGGTGCAGTCCCCACACGTTCAGGTTCACCTGATCCAGCGTGTACAGCGACAAGATCCCCGTCGCCTGGCCGTACACCAGCATCGTGATACTGTTGCCGACCAGAAACAGCCCATAGGCTTTGACGTGCCGCGCCTCAGCCGCCTGCACCTTGGGACTGCGCACAATGGTGACCAGATACCACACCGGCAGAAAGATCCCCAGGATGCCGACGGCGCTGCTGAAGCGACTGGCGGTGAGCCAGCCCAGCTTCAGCGTGCTGCCAATGAGCGCGGCCGCCACCCCGGCGCCCACCAGCACCCGCCGGCCCAGCTGCCGGCGTTCACTGGCGCGCAAGGGATCCGGCACCGCCGCGCCCAAATCACCGAGATAGCGGTGATTCAGGATGAGGTACGGCACCGTCGTCACCAGCAGGACGAACACGGCCACCAAAAACCCGGCGTGGTAGCCGAAGCGCACCGCCACCGCGCCGGTGATGACCGGCCCCGCAGCGCCGATATTTGAGACAATGTAAAGCAGCGTGAACGCAGTGCTGCGCATCATGCCGCGATCGTGGTAAAGCAAACCGACCAAGGCGTTCAGGCTTTGCCCGGTCACGCCGGACGCGACCACCTGCAGGGCCAGACTGGCGAAAAACAACGCGCGCCCGCCGCGCGGCACGGCCAGCAGCGCGATGGCGACAATTTTCAGCAGCGTGCCGTACAGGTAAGGCTTGCGCAGCCCCACCAGCCGGTCGGCCGCGTAACTGCCGGCGATCCCGGCCACATAGCCCAAAGAGGAGAACACCGCCATGATCTGGGTTGCGGTGATGCGATCCAGTCCGAGTCCGCCCAAGTGCAGCGGCTCGTACAGGTACAAGATCATGATGGCGCTGACAGCGTAGGTCGCAAACCCCGTGCCCAACGACCCCAGTGCCATGAGTTTGAATGCCGGCGGCTGCCGGGAAATGCTGCTTTGCTGTGCCACAATTCGCCCCTCTTTGTACCCAATTACGTTTCAATATAGCACAAGCCGAGGCGTCCGCGATGCTTTTCCCTTGACGCTTTGCTAAGGTTAAGGTAACGACTTTCGAAAGGAGTCCGCGATGCGCAAACGACACTGGCACCTCTCCGCCCCGCAGGCGATCCTAGTCAGTTTTGCCGCAATGATTGGCATCGGTAGCGCGCTGCTGGCGCTGCCGTGGGCCAGCCAAACCGGCCAATCGGTCGGCTGGCTCACCGCGCTGTTCACCGCCACCAGCGCGGGCTGCGTGACTGGGCTCGTGGTGGTCAACACGATGCAGCAGTGGACCCTGTTTGGCCAGCTGGTGATCCTGGCGTTGATTCAGCTTGGCGGCATCGGCTTTATCACCGTGGTCGCCGGCAGCCTGCTCCTGTTTCGCCAGCGCATCGGGCTCCGCCAGCGCCTGGCCATCCAAACCCTGTTCAACCAGGACGCGCCGGGCGGCATGGGGCGGCTGGTCCATCAGGTGCTGCGCTACACGCTGGTGATCGAAGGCGCCGGCGCGCTGCTGCTCACGCTCGGCTTTTTGGCGGCAAACCGCGGCTATGCGGTGAGCGAGGCGCTGTGGTACGGCGTTTTTCACGCGGTGTCAGCCTTTTGCAACGCCGGTTTTGACATTATCGGCATGAATTCGCTGGCCGACTTTCAAGGCAGCTGGCTCATCAGCCTGACTGTCATGGCGCTGATCACGCTCGGCGGGCTGGGCTTTCCGGTTCTGTACGAGCTTAGGCGTCTGCTCAAAAAAGGCCGCACGCCGCTTCACCGGCGCGGCCGCCTCAGCGTCAACGCAAAGCTGGTCTGCCTCACCAGCCTGATCTTGGTGGGCGCCGGCACCGGGCTGTTTGCCTTGCTCGAATGGGGGAACCCAGGCACCCTGGGTGAACTTGCCACCCCGCAGAAGTGGCTGAGGGCGGCCTTTGAGTCCGTCACCCTGCGCACCGCCGGCTTTTCGACGCTGGATCAAAGCCAGCTGGGCGACCTCAGCAAGCTGCTGGCCTGCGGGCTGATGTTCATCGGCGGCTCGCCGGCGGGCACGGCCGGCGGGGTCAGGACCATCACGCTGGCCCTGCTGGCCGCAGCGGTGGTGTCCGGCCTGCGCGGGCGCCTCGGCATCGTGATTTTTGGCCGGCGCATTCCGCTGGCGCTGCTGCAGCGTGCGTTGGCCGTGTTTTTCGCGCTGTTTGCGGTGGTTGCCGCGGCGGTCCTGCTGCTGCATTTTACCGAGGCCCAAAGCGCGTTTCAGCCGGGACTGCTCGACCTAATTTTCGAGGCGACCAGCGCGACTGGCACCGTCGGCCTCACCACCGGCCTCACGCCGCACCTGAGCAGCGCGGGGCGGCTCATCATTGCCGCCTGCATGTTCATCGGCCGCCTGTCGCCATTGACCCTGGCCATCGCCTTGACCGCGCGGCAAACGCGCGCGGCGCACACCGTTGACTACCCTGCCGCCACGCTTTTCGTTGGTTGAATCAGAAAGGAGAGCGCCATGACAATCGCCCAGGCTCACTCGTTTGCTATCTTTGGGCTCGGCCGCTTCGGCACCAGCATCGTCTCTCACCTGGCGGAAAATGACGTCGAAATTCTGGCCGCGGACCGCGACCTGGCCCGCGTCGAGGCCGTTGCCGACTGGGTCGACCAGGCGGTGGTGGGCGACGCCAGCGACGATGCGTTTCTGGCGCGCGTGGCCATCGAGCACTTCGACGTGGCCGTGTTTGCCATGGGCGAGCAGTTCGAAGCCAGCGTCATGGCCACCATGTTGGCTAAGGAGCGCGGCTGCCGCCGGGTCGTGGTCAAGGCCCTCGACGCCCGTCAGGCCAAAATCCTCAGCCGCATCGGCGCCGACCAGGTCGTCCTGCCGGAGGTGGAAATGGGGGCAAAAATTGCCCACAGGCTGGTCAACGCCAACATCCTCGGCGTGCTCGACCAGATTCCAGGCGTTGACATCACTGAGCGCCGGCCCGACCCGCAGTGGGTGGGCAAGACCCTGGCCGAGGCGGACATCCGCCGCACGGCCGGGCTCGAGGTGCTGGCCCTGATACGCGCCGGCCGGCCGCAGATCCCGGTGCCGCCCAGCACCATCTTGAGCGCAGACGATGTCCTGCTGACGGTAAATACCCGATGACAAAACGGCCCCGCGTCAGGCGATTGTTCACCTGGCGCGGGGCCGCTGCTTTTGGGCTCATCGTGATTGATCAAGCGTTACTTTGCGGCCTTGCGGGCCTCTTCGCACGCCTTGATGATGGACGGGTTCTTGGAGTGGCAGTCCTCGATCATTTGCAGGTCTGCTTCGCTGAGCTTCAAGTCATATGTCATGTCGTTTACCTCGCTTTAGTTTAAAAGATAGTTTTACTGTACCACGATGGCAGACAGTTGCAACCCACACGTGAACACACGGCCGCCTTGACGCCTATTGACAGTGCCACGCGACTTGGCCACACTGAAACTATCGGTGTTAGGAGGCTTTTTCGTGGACTGGCTGCTCATTCTCATCCCAGCGTTTTTCGCGGCGCTCGTGCAAGGCATCACCGGCTTTGGGTCGGTGATCATCATGATGATCTTCTTTCCGGCGATCCTGCCCATCGCCGAAGCCGCCGGGCTGGGCGGCGTGGTCATGCTCAGCTGCACCGCCAGCCTGGCGTGGCGCTACCGGCGCGATTTTCACTTCAAGCAAGTGATTGGGCCGTTTCTGATCTACGCAGCGGTCGCCACCTGGTCGGTCCGCCTCGGCAAGGTGCTGGACACGCATGTGCTGCGGCTGTTGCTGGGCGTGCTGCTGGTTGCGCTGGCGCTGTACTTCATCCTCGCCAAAACTGCCGGCGACCGGCGCTATCCCTGGTACATCGCCGTTTGCTTCATGGTGATCTCGGGGTTTTTCAACGGTCTTTTCGGCATTGGCGGCCCACTGATGGCCCTGTACTTTCTGTCCCTTTCGACCTCGGTGCCGACCTACATGGGCAACCTGCAGGGCTTCTTCCTGCTCGACACGATTTACATCACCAGCGTGCGGGTGGCCAGCGGCATCATCACGACCAGCCTTATCCCCTACATCATCGGCGGGATCATCGCGGCGACTCTGGGCACTCTCCTCGCCACGCTGTTAGCCGCCAAGTGGGATCTGGCGCAGATCAAGCCGCTGATTTACGGCTTCATCGGCCTCAGCGGGCTGTATTACCTGTTTTTCTAGCAAGCGGCAAAAACCGCACCAACCGGGTAGACCCTGCAGTTTAGGGGCGTGCCCGCTTGATGCGGTTTTGATGTCTAATGCCTCAAAACACTACCACAAGTGCGTCATCGGCCCGACCATGTACAGCCCAAAGGCCATCACCAGCAGACACAAGGTCGTGGCAACCAACCGGTACCAGCCGTGCATCCGATACTGGTCCGGCAGCGCCTTGGCCTCCAGCAGCAACAAGAAGCCCAGCACGATCGGTACCAGCAGCGCGTTGATCACTTCAACCGTGACTGCCAGATCGACCAGCTGAATGTTCGCCAGCACCAGCACCGCGCCAATCACGTGCGCCCCGATATAAATCAGGTAAAAGCCAGCGCTTTTGCAGTTAAACGGCTCGTTGAGGCTATGCGGCCAGCCGAGCACTTCCGTCAGGCCCCAGGTCCCAGCCAAAGCGACCACTAGGGCGGCGACCAGCGACCCGCCCAGCAGACTGGTGCCGATCAGCAGATTGGCGGGCAGCTCACCGAGGTACGGTGCCAGTGCGGTCGCCATTTGGCCCACCGTCGCGAAGGCCTCGCTGCCGCCGTGCTTGCCGACGGTCGCAGCGAAAGTCACGATGAACACGATCATGATGGCCTGCGTGATTAAAGTCCCAACGGCGGTGTCGCGCCGCTCCTGGGGAATGTCGGCGGCCGTCAAGTGCTTGTCGACCACCGCACCCTGCTGGTAAAACAGCATCCAGGGCATGATGACCGCACCGACGTTGGCCGCTACCAGGTACACGTAGCTGCTATTGCGCCAAGGCACGGTCACCAGCCCGCGCATCAGGTCCCCCAGCTGCGGCTTGGCCATGACCATGGCGATGACAAACGCAAACTCGGCGAGGCCGACCATCACGCCGATTTTTTCCACGCGCCGGTATTCGCCCAAAAAGGCGATGCCGACCAGAAACGCCGTCGCAATTGGAATGGTGATCCACTTTGACACCCCGAACAGTTCACCAACCCCGGCGATGCCGATGAACTCAGTCAACAGCGCCCCGACGGCGGAAATCCCCAGCGTCACCGCCGCCAGCCACGCCCAGCCGCGCCCGAAGTACTTCCGGATCAGTGTGCCGTGCCCTTCCTGGGTAATGATGCCGAGGCGCACGGTCATTTCCTGGGCCATGAACAAGACCGGGATCAGCACCAGCTGCGGCAGCACCATGGTGTAGCCCCACTGCGCGCCGGATTGGGCCGCCGTGATCAGGCAGCCGGCATCAGTGTCGGCCAGCATGACCAAGAGTCCCGGTCCCCAGACCGCAAGCCAGCCACGCCCGCGCCGGCGAGTTTTGGTTAAATTGTCTTTCTTTTCGATAATTGCCACTCCGCTCTGTCGGCACTTGGCCGCGCATTCAAGAATAGGCTTATTGTACTACCAGAACGGCGGCACTTAGCTCAAAACTGGAAAAGGGCTGCCGACGGTTGGCGGTAATCGCCCGCTGGACAGGCTAATTCGCACCCTTCGCGCGCATCAGCCGCGTCTGCCAAATCAGCGCCCCGGCCATCAGCACCGTGAAGGCCAAAATGTACACGGGATACAGCGCGATGGACACTGCACCGGCCAGCAGGCCAAACAGCGGCGGCGCAAAGGTGGAGCCGACATAGGCCGACGCCATTTGCAGCCCGATCACCGCCTGCGAGTGATCAGCGCCAAACGAGGCCGGCGTTTCGTGAATGATTGTCGGGTAAATGGGCGCACACCCCACGCCAAAGACCACGAGGCCAACCAGCGCGGCCATCACGGGCAGCGGCAGGAGGATCAGCAGCACGCCCACCAACATGATGCCCGTCCCCAGGCCCAGCATGCGCCGGTCGCCCAGCTGATCGGCGATGATTCCGGACAGGAACCGGCCCACTGTGATGCCAATATAGAACAGCGCGGCGAACCGGGCGGCCGTCGTGACTGCGACCCCGCGGGCCTGAACCAGATAACTGGCGGCCCAAATGCCGGCCGTTGCCTCGAGCGCACAGTAGGCGAAAAAGGCCACGAGGACCTGCTTCAGGCCGCGTAGGTGCAGCAGCTGGCCGATTTTCAGCGGTGCGCTGGCGGTTTTGCCGCTTGCCGGGGTTTGGGGCTTGGCCCATAGCGGCAGACTCGCGATCAAGATAAAGGTCAAGACGACCTGAATGATGCCAATGATGCGGTAGCCCGCCTGCCAGCCCAGCTGGTGGGTCAGCGCATAGCTCATCACGTTCGGGCTGATCGCCGCGCCCACGCCCCAGAAGCAGTGGAGCCAGTTCATTTGCCGGCCCTTGTAGTGCAGCGCGACGTAATTATTCAGTGCCGCATCGACCGCGCCAGCGCCGAGCCCGTACGGCACCGCCCAGACGCAAAGCCAAATGAAACTGGGTGACAGCGAAAAGCCAAAGAGCGCCAGGGCCGTGGTCGCGACGCTGGCCGCCGTGACCCTGCCTGCCCCGAATCGCCGCGTCAGCCGGTCTGACAGCAAACTTGAAATGATCGTATCCGCCGAAATCAGCATGGTGATGATGCCGACATAGCTGGTCGGCACGCCGAGCTGCGTGTGCATCGCCGGCCACCCGGCTCCAATCAGCGAGTCTGGCAGGCCCAGGCTGATAAATGCTAAATAGATGATCCCCAACAGTAAAGAAAACATAAGCCCCTCCGCATGCGTCAATACCGGTAATTCTAGCGGAGTGGCAAGCAATGTCAACGGTTACAGCGTGACTACTTCGTCACTGGTGTCAGAGCACAAAAAAGACCGCTAGTAAACTTCTGGCAGGAGGTTTAGCGGTCTGATTCCGTATTAACTAAATGCCAACCGTCTTTAGCGGTCTGCAGGGCGACGTGCTGGATGGCACGCCGCCTTTTCTATACTTAAAGTATAACATGGGTGAGCCCCGAGAGAAAGCCAACAAATGGCGACTCCACTAGCTAAGGCGACCCAACGGCTTGGTTCTGAACTTGCGGTTTTAATCCGCAACTTCGACTGTCGAGTTCTCCCCACCGATCGTGACTTCCGCCTGCTTAAAGCTCAGGGCGAAGAAGTCGGAGTGGGCGGCGTACTTCGCAGTTTGTGGGTACTTCGCGTTGTACAAAGCCAACTGGTCTGGCGTTGGGTCGATTTTCTGGACCGTTGCCTTGCGGACACGGGCCACATCTTTGCTGCCAAACTGTGGTGTCGCAAACGAAGCCTGACTGTGCTTGCTAATTTCCGCAACCTTTTCCGCGTTGGCGGCCGTCATGAACAGCTCCTGGTTGTTGGCCTTGTCGTAAACGCCCAGCACGATGCGGACGTCAGGGGCAGTGCCGTCTTCGGTCAATGTCGCGACCGCGATTTGTGATGACGCGTTAAAAATTCTCTCTAGATCTTCTGTATTAGCCAAAATAATCCCTCCAATAGGTATTTTCGGGCGAGCTGTAGTCGTTCGTCACAATAAATGGTAAGCGGTTACGGCAGAGATTACAAGGCTAGTCGCTCATGTGTCATGTTCGCCAATGAAAATCTTAGGCCACCGTGATAACTGCCTAAGCAATCCGACCAGCCTTCTCAGCAAATCATTACCGCCCACCCACTGGAATTTACTGCGGCTCTGATACGCTGATTGGATGAACGACACCCATTAAACGATGGAGGAAAAGACATGAAAAAACGACTGACAGCCGCAATTATCAGCAGCATTTGCGCCATTGGCATCGCCGGGTTCGCGGTTCACCAGCTGCGCCCAGCGCATCCCGCCGAGCCCGCAACCGTCATCTATGACAAGAACGGCAACCCCTTCAAGTGGCGGCATGAAACCGGCTCGACCCGCCGCGTTTACGACAACAAGACCCACAAAATGATCACGATCAAAGTCAACCCCGCCGGCAGTGACAAGAAATAACCCGACTGCCCGCCAAATCAAAAACAGCAGCGCAGCTCATTGCCGCGCCGCCACTGGTCAAAAAGGCGGCTATCACTTGTGGTACGGGCTCCCGATCTGGATCATGAACGCCCGGTAGATCTGCTCCATGAGCACCAGTCGCATCAGCTGGTGCGGCATGGTCAGCTTGCCGAAACTCAACGTGTCATTAGCGCGCTTCATCACGGCCGGCGACAGCCCCAAAGAACCGCCAATGACGAAGGTGATATCGGAATGGCCGTACGTGCCCAGGTCCTCAAGCTCCTTAGCGAAGACCTCACTGGCCCGCTGCTTGCCTTCAATGGCCAGCGCGATGACCCACTCCTTGTCCTTGATCTTGGCCAGGATGCGCTCGCCTTCGACTTCTTTAACATGCGCCATCTCCGCCTCGGACAGCGACTCCGGGGCTTTTTCGTCTGCGACTTCGACAATCTGCACCTTGGCGAACTTATCCAGCCGCTTGCGGTACTCGGCGATGCCATCCTTGAAGTACTTCTCCTTAAGCTTGCCGACGCCGATCACTTTGATGTTCATGTGCTTCACCTCACAGGCCCAGTATACCCGAAATCCGCTCGTCTCAAAACGGCGCGCAGTGTTCATCAGGCAAGGACAATGTAACGATTTATTTGGTGTTTTTTACACACCACCCATGACATAATTTCGCCCGACCATTCATGGCATGAAAAATCTAAATGCCGGTTTTTCGGCTTTTTGTTGCCGTTTCTTACACGTTTTTAACCTTCACCACCCATTTTTTCAATGTTCGCTATTTACATGAGTTTTACACGCCGCCCGTTGTACGACCTGCGAAATAGGCGCAGAATAGAAGCGTTGAGTCATTTTTGGAGTGTGTAAACTTATGACTGTAATCAAAAACATTGCAAAGGACCGGGTGCTGCAGATCACCGCGTTCCTAGTAGTGCTGAGCTTGTTCGCGGCCAGACCGAAGCTTGAAGACATCAGCTTCGATACGCTCTGGTCGATTCTCGGGATGATGACCGTCATCCAGATCTTCGAGTACCTGCATGTCCTTGATTATTTCGCCTACCGTCTGACCAGTTTGGCCGCCGATTCGCGGCAGCTGCTGCTGATGTTTTTGGGGCTCGCCATCGTCGCCGCCATGTTTCTCACCAACGACGTCACGGTGATCACCCTCATTCCGCTGTACCTTGAAATCGCCAAGAAATACAAGCTGCCCGAGATCCTGCCGGTCACGCTGATCGGCATGGCGGCGAACTTCGGCAGTGCCTTCACCCCGTTTGGCAACACCCACAACATTTTTCTGATGAGCCACTACACCATTGGCATTGGCCAGTTCTTCAGCTGGTCGATTCCGCTCTTGATCGCCTCGATCATCCTGCTGCTCGGCTTTACTGTTTTCGTTAAAAAGATTCCCCTGCCGGCAGTCGGGTTTCAGGACATTCACATCCAGACCCGGCCAACCGTGATCACGGCCATCGTGGCGCTATTCATCTTCGCCGGGGTGCTCAAGATCATCCCCTCCTATGTCGGCGCCATCGCCGCGATCCTTCTGGCTGTGCTGTACAACAAGCAGATCATGAAGAAAGTCGACTACGCGATCGTCTTGACCTTTGCCGGCTTCTTCGTCATCGTGTCCGTGCTGCAGCAGATGCCTTGGGTGGTCGACCTGATCTCTGGGCTGGTCAGCTCCGCGCACTCCGTTTTCCTGACGTCGATCCTGACCAGCCAACTGATTTCCAACGTCCCGTCGACCGTGCTGATCGGCAAATTCACGAACTACGCCGGCGCGCTGTTTCTGGGCTCGAACATCGGCGGCCTGGGCTCTGTGGTTGGCTCAATGTGCAACCTGCTGGTGTACAAAGAATACGCCACCTGGGGCAACCACCACGCCGGCAAGTTCCTGCTGGGCTTCCTCGTGTTCAACGTAATCGGCCTGGTCGTGCTGGCCGGCATGGGCTGGCTCATCTTGGATTTCGTTTATTAAGGAACCGCTGCGTCGTCGCTGTTCGCGGCGCTATTTTTTTGCACATTTTTAAAGGATATGACGATAACTATTGTCCTTTAATCTCGCCATCACCCTTATTAGTTGCCTTATTTGGCTCCTCTACGATAAGCTAAAATTAACCTAGGTTATCAATATTTCATTCAAGGAGGCTATTATGGGTAAATACGAGTCCGACGCCAAGCAACTGCTCTCGGCTCTCGGCGGCGCTGACAATATCACGTCGTTCATGCACTGCGCCACGCGCATGCGGTTCGTTCTGAAAGACGACGCCAAGGCAAACAAGGCTGCGATTGAAAAAATCGGCGCCGTGCGCGGCATGTTCACCAACGCCGGGCAGTTTCAGGTAATCATCGGCAATGAAGTCCCTGACTTCTACCACGATTTCACCACTGTTTCCGGCCTGAGCGGCGCCAGCAAGGAAGCGACGAAAGCCGCCGCCAAGACGCACCAAAATGTGATCCAGCGCGCCGTCGCCACGCTGGCCGAAATCTTCACGCCGCTGCTGCCGGCCATCATCGTCGGTGGGTTGATCCTCGGCTTCCGCAACATTCTCGAAGGCGTCCAGTTCGGCGGCGCAACAATCGTCGAACAGTCTCAGTTCTGGGCCGGGGTGAACGCCTTCCTGTGGCTGCCAGGGGAGGCGATTTTCCACTTCCTGCCGGTCGGGATCACCTGGTCGATCACCCGCAAAATGGGCACGACCCAGATTCTAGGGATCGTCCTCGGGATCACGCTGGTTTCGCCGCAGCTGCTCAACGCCTACGCGGTGAGCAGCACGGCAGCCAGCAAGATCCCGTTTTGGGACTTCGGCTTTGCACAGGTGAACATGATCGGCTACCAGGCGCAGGTCATCCCCGCGATGCTGGCCGGCTTCATGCTGGTCTACCTGGAACGCTTCTTCCGCAAGCACATCCCACAGGCGATCTCGATGATCTTCGTGCCGTTCTTCTCACTGCTGCCGACGATTCTGGTTGCCCATGTGGTCCTCGGGCCCTTCGGCTGGTGGGTCGGTGACGGTCTTTCCGCCATCGTCAACGCCGGCTTGACCAGCAACTTCAGCTGGCTGTTCGGCCTGGCCTTCGGGCTCCTGTACGCACCGGTCGTGATCACCGGGCTGCACCACACTACCCTGGCGATCGACGCCCAGCTCATTTCCACTTATGGCTCAACGAACCTCTGGCCGATGATTGCCCTGTCCAACATTGCGCAAGGCTCTGCAACACTGGCCGTGGCGATTGCCCACCGCGGCAATAAGCAAGAGGAAGGTATTTCGGTGCCGGCCACCATCTCCGCCTATCTCGGGGTGACGGAGCCCGCGATGTTCGGGATCAACTTGAAGTACGTTTACCCGTTCATCGCGGCCATCATTGGCTCAGGCATTGCCGGCATGTTCGTCACCATCATGGGCGTGCGCGCCTACTCGATTGGAGTCGGCGGCCTGCCAGGGATCCTGTCGATTGTCGGCCAGTTCATCGGTGTCTTCGCCATTGGTATGGTGATCGCCGTGGCCGTGCCGTTTGTGCTCACCTTCGTGCTGCGCAAGGTGCCAGCACTCAACAAGATTGAAGCCGTGGATGACGCAACCGGCGCGATCATCGACGAAGATGAAGCCCCGGCGACCCAGCCGCTGGCAATGGACGCCGAATCCGTCCAGTTCGATTACCTTTACGCCCCGACCACCGGGCAGGTGATGCCACTGGCCGCCGTGCCGGATCAGGTTTTCGCCCAGAACATGATGGGCGAAGGGTTTGCCGTTGATCCTCAGGACGGCCACATCAACTCACCGGTCGTCGGCACCGTGACGTCGGTATTCGACACCAAGCATGCGATCGGCATTCGGATGCAAAATGGCCTTGAGGTGCTGGTCCACATGGGCCTGGACACGGTTGCTTTGAAAGGTGCCCCGTTCACGGTCCACGTGCAGCCGGGCGACGCGGTCGACCCAAGCGTCACCTTAGCGGTCATGGACATCGCCGCCGTGAAAGCCGCTGGCCACTCGACGGAAGTGATCGTGGTGATCACCAACTCCGACCGCCTCGACGAGTTCAAGCTGCTGGCCACTGGCGCCCACAAGATGGGCGATGAGATCGCCGCGGCCAAAACCGCCGAGATGTCGGAACAAGCCACAGGCAGTGCGGTAGCGCCTGCGCTTTAACTAATCGTACCTACAGCAAACGCCTGGATCGACTTTTGATCCAGGCGTTTTTGGCGGTCACCGCGCTAGTTTTCTGCGTGCAGCGCTGGGAATCGCGCTGGCCTTGACCCGGTGCCAGGAGAGCACGGTTTGGCCTTTGGTGCGAACGGCCAGGTAGGCGTGCGGCGTCAGCGGGGCGTCCGTCACTTGCAGCAGCACCTGCCGGGCAGTCCCCAGGCGCGAGTATCTTTGCAGGCGGTAGCGATAGTCGCGGCCGCCGTGGCGGTTGGCGACCCATTCCACTGAGCAGCCGCCAGTGGCCACGTACACGGTTTCTTCCGGGACGACGGGATTATACCGGTCGAGCATCCCTGCCGCCTCAGTGGGCTGATTACGGGTAAATAGCGGCAAGCCAAACAGCACGACCGCAATGATCAGTCCCAACCCGCAAACGTTACACCAGACCCGCTTCATTTGACTCGCCCCTTCCACCCAATAGTTTACCGGGTGAAGCGCTCCGACTCATAGGGCTTGAGGTCGAGTTTGAAGGAGGCCTGAGAATGATTTTGACGCAAAAGCACGCCGCTCAACGACCGAGTGGCGTGCATTTTAGTGCTTACAGATCCTCGCCGTTGCTTGCGATGACCTGCTTGTACCAGTTAAAGGAGTCCTTACGGCTGCGTTTCCAGCTGCCGTGGCCCTGATCGTCAGCATCGACGTAGATGAAGCCGTAACGCTTCTTCATTTCACCGGTGGAGGCGGACACAATGTCGATGGCACTCCACGGGCAGTACCCGAGCAGGTCGACGCCGTCTTCGGCAACAGCCTTTTCGGCCTGCAGCAGGTGGTCTGCCAGGTACTTGATGCGGTAATCGTCGTGAACACTGCCGTCCGCTTCGACCTTATCGAAGGCGCCAAAGCCGTTTTCGACAATCATCATCGGCTTGTGCCAGCGAGCGGCCATCCAGTTCAGACTGTAGCGCAGCCCGACCGGGTCGATCTGCCAGCCCCAATCCGAGCGCGGCACGTACGGGTTCTTCGTGTCGTTTTTGGCCTCGTCGAAGTCCATGTCCGGATTGTCGTCGCTGTACTTGACCACCGCGGAGTTGTAGTAGGAAAAGCCCACAAAGTCCGCGGTGCCGGCCTTGATGATGGCCTCGTCCGCCGGCGTGATGCCAATGTCATAACCCTTTTTCGCCCAGTACTTCTTGAGCCAGGCCGGGTACTCACCCAGCGCCATGACATCGCCGAAATAGTAGCGGTAGTTCATCGCGCGCTGGCAGTACATGACGTCTTCCGGCCGCGCGGTCAGTGGATAAATCGGGTTGAAGGCGATCATGTCGCCGATCTGTAAACCCGGGTCGATCGCGTGGCCGATTTGCACGGCCTGCGCCGAAGCGACAAATTCGAGGTGCGCTGCCTGGAACATTTTCTCTTCCCAGTTGTCGTCCTTGCCCAAGATCAGGCCAGAGTTTTGCAGCAGCGGGTGCGGATCGCGCCAGGACGTCTGGTTGTTGATCTCGTTGAAGGTCATCCAGTACTTGACCTGGTTGTGGTAGCGCCGGAAGCAGGTCTCGGCAAACTTGGTGAAGCAGTCGACGACCTTGCGGCTGCCAAAACCGCCATAGGCCTTGACCAGGTGCAGCGGCATTTCAAAGTGCGACAGGGTCACGATCGGCTCAATGTTGTACTTGTGGAGCTCGGCAAACAGGTCGTCGTAAAACTTCAGGCCGGCCTCGTTCGGCACGGCCTCGTCGCCGTTCGGGTAGATCCGGGTCCAGGCGATGGACGTCCGAAACGCCGTCATCCCCATTTCGGCAAACAGCTTGATGTCTTCCTTGTAGTGCGAGTAAAACTCGACGCCCCAGTGGTTCGGGTAAATCTGGCCATCTAGGACTTTGTCATCCTCTATGCGCGGTACGCCGTTTTCTCCGGCCCGCATGGTATCGGCAATGCTCAGTCCCTTGCCGCCTTCTTGCCAGCCGCCTTCGGCTTGGTGCGCCGCAATCGCGCCGCCCCAAAGGAAGTCTTTTGGCATTTTGTATCCTTTTGTCATTGGTCTGAAACTCCTCACGTGTTATCTGTAATTGGAACTAAGTGCGCGAAACTGGGTGCCTTGTAATCGGGCTCCGGGTTCGCAACTAAGTTCGTGAACCCTGCGCACCTTCTAACTGGGCTTCGGCGGACAACGCCCGAGCGCTTAGCTACGCTGGAGGCCTCGCCGCCAAAAAACAGCGGCAATGCCTCCAGCTAGGCTAATCGTCGGGCTAAGTTCGTCCGCCTGCGCACCTTGCAAAAAAAGCCGGAACATCGCTGTTCCAGCCGCTTGCAATGTAAAGATTACTTGTCCTCGACCTGTTTGCCGTCTAGGCGCTTGTATAGGTCGACAATTTCGCCCGCAAGATCGCGGAATGTGATGCTGGTCATCAAGTGGTCCTGTGAGTGGACCATCAGCAGCGTGACCTTGGCGTGCTCGCCGTTTGCTTCGGCGGTCAGCATCTTGGTCTGTGAGTTGTGCGCATCCACCAAGAAGCCATCCGCTTCCTTGAGCTTTGCATCGGCGGTTTCAAAATCGCCCTTCTTCGCTGCCTGGATCGCTTCGAACGCGGAACTCTTTGCATTCCCGCCGTTCAAAATGAGACCCATGATCGCATCCATGTTCTGATCTTGTTCTTCTTCAGCCATTGTATTCTCCAATCATCCGTGTCAATTAGTCTAGAAAGCGGTTGCGGTTTACCGCAGCTTACTTGCCGGCCTTTTCGATTGATGACAGGGCTTCTTTGAGCACCTTTTCGCCGTTCATCATGCCGTAGTCCTGCATGTTGATGACTTCAACCGGCAGCTTGCCGTCAACCTTGCTTTGGAACTGACCCAGCAGGTAACGAACCTGAGGCCCGAGCATTAAAATGTCTGGGTTCTTGGTTGCCAGTGCGTTATCAGCATCAGAGGCAGCGGTTGCAAAAATATCCGCTTCAACACCTTCGGCCGTTGCGGCCTTTTGCATCTTAGATACCAGCAAGCTGGTGGACATACCAGCAGAGCATACCAACATAATCGTTTTCTTGTCAGCCATAATTAAAACTCCCCTTTGTGTGAGAATAAAATTTTGCGGTTAGAAGTTTAACCGCTTTCATTGCTACAATGCTATAATAATACGTGGGTACGAAATAAACAAGTCCCATGACTTAAAATTTGTTGGGAGGGGCAACTCATGTATCACGAAATCGCGGAAAAACTGCTCCAGGCGATCCAGGCCGGAGAGTATCAAACCAAATTGCCGACTGAGCAGGAGCTGATGAAGCAGTACGGGGTCAGCCGCAACACGATTAGGCGCGCCATCGACGTGGTTTACCAGCATGGGTTGCTGCGCCGCATCCAGGGCTCCGGCTACTACATCAACAACGTACAGCTGCAAGGCTCGATGACGATCAACCTCTCGATTGGCGCCGGCAAGTCGCTGGCCAAGCGCGGCCCGCTGACCTCCAAGGTCGTCACCTTTGACCGCGTGCAGGCCAGCGAGATCCCGCTGGCGCAAACGATGAAGGTCAAAGACGACACCGAGCTGTGGCGCATCATTCGCCTGCGCTACTTCAACTCAGTGCTGTACTGTTTGGAAGAGGCGTACTACCTGCGCGATCAGATCCCGTTCATCTCGACCGACGCCCTGGATGACTCGATTTTTGATTTCATCAAGGAGACTTACGACATCGATCCTGAATCCTCCGACGATTTCCTGTCTTTGACCACGCTGGGCCCCAACAAGGCCGACTTGATGAACTTGGCCGCCGGCACTTCCCTGCTGACTCTGGCACAGATCAATTACACGCATAACAACGTGGTCTTCAACTTCTCCCAGACCGTGTACAGCTACCCGGGACTGGACTTTTACTTCCACTCCGCGCACCTCAGCAGCAACTAACCCCTACCCAAGCAGACGAAAACGCCGCCGCGAAATGTTTTTCGCAGCGGCGTTTTGTTATGCCTTGGCCGGTTTGGCCGGCTCGTACATGTCGGCGTTGCGCCGCCCAGAGCGGGCCCGCAGCGCGTACAAAATGGTGATGGTGTCGACGACTTCCTGCAGCATCGCACCGATGATCACCGGAATCACCCCAAACGCCGCGATCAGCATCAGGCCGGTACAGATCCCGATCCCGATCCAGACGGCTTCCTTGGCGATACGCATGGTGTCTTGCGAAATAATCACCGCACAGGCGACCTTGGTCAGGTCGTCGCGCAGGATGACCGCATCGGCGCTTTCGCTGGCGGCCGTGGCGCCGTGCGCGCCCATGGCGATGCCGACATCGGCGACCGCCAAGGACGGCGCGTCGTTGACCCCGTCGCCGACCATGACGACTGGCCGCGCGTTTTTCGGCGTGTTGTCCAGCACCTTGATCTTGTCCGCCGGCAGCTGCTCGGCAAACACTTTATCCACCCCGACCTGCTGGGCGACATCATCCGCAATGGCCTGATTATCGCCGGAGATCATCATGGTGTTTTCAACGCCGAGCTCGTGCAAGGCGCTGAGGGTCTGCTTGGCTTCCGGCCGGATGCGGTCGGTGAAGGTGATCACGCCAGCAAACTGGCCGTCGACGCTGACGTAGACCGCGGTGCTGTCGACATTCGCGTCGGTCCCGGCAAAGCCCGGCTTGCCGACCTTGACCAGTTTGCCGTCAACAGTGGCCTGGACGCCTTCTGCCGTGACTTCCTCAGCGGCGGTGGCGGCCAAAAGATTCCCACTGCCGACTTCGCTGACCAAGGAGCGCGCCAGAATATGGGTCGACTGCTGCTCCGCACTGGCGGCCAGCTTCAGGAGCTGCGCTTGGTCGTAGCCCGGCTGCGCCTGCACCTGATCGACGGCGAGCACGCCTTGCGTGATCGTCCCGGTTTTATCAAACGCCACGGTTTTAGCGGAAGACAGCTTCTCGAGCGCCGTCCCGGATTTCACAATGATCCCGGCGCGGCTGGTGCGGCTCATCCCCGACACCATTGCGACCGGCGCCGCCAAAATCAGCGGACAGGGGCTCGCGACGACCAGCACCTCGGCAAAGCGCAACGGGTTGCCGGTGACGGCCCAGGCCACGCCGGCAATCACATACGCCAGCAACGTGAACGGCAAGGCGTAGCGGTCGGCCATGCGGACAAAATGCGCCGGCCGGGCTTCGGATTCCTTGACCAGCTGCACGATTCCCTGGTACTGGCTGTCTTCGGCGCGCTTGGTGACGCGCACGGTCAGGGCGCTGTCGCCGTTGACCGTCCCGCTCATCAGCTCGTCCTTGGGATTTTTTTCAATTGGCTTGGATTCACCGGTCAAGCTGGCCTCGTCGACCATGCTGCTGCCCTCGGTGACGACCCCGTCGACTGGCACGACCTCCTGCGGCTTGACCAGCACGATGTCATCCACGTTGACGTCATCAACGGAGACGTCCTCCTGCTTGCCGGCCACCAGACGGTGCGCCGTCGTCGGCGTGTTGTCCAGCAGCTGCTTGAGATCGGAATTGGCCTTAGTGGCCGCAAAGTCTTCCAGCGCGTCGCCGCCGGTCAGCATCAACAGGACGATCAACGCCGCCCAGTACTCGCTGACGGCCAGCGTCGCGACCACCGCGGTGATGGCGAGCAGGTCCACGCCAAACGAACCGCTGCGCAGCGTCTTGATCATGTCCCACAACATTAACAGGGCAATGGCCGCCCCAATGACCGTGATCACGATCTGCGCCCACGTTGGCTGATGCAGCCCGAACTCTAAGATCAACGCCACGATTCCGACCGTTAACACCGCCCACAGCCGCCGATAATTTCTCAACGCACTCACTCCCTTGTTTTATCTAGGCTTAATTATAATCATTCTAATTAAGAAAGTCTAGTTAGTTGCGCGGGGAATTTTCTTTGTCTGGCTCACACTCAATGACGATCGGCCAGGCGACCGTCCCCTCGGCGATCAGCGCTTGCAGCCGATTGAATAAAAACAGGAGCCAGGCGAACCCGATTGCGAAGCCTTGGATCTCAAAGGCGGTCAGGCTCGGGTAACCGAAAACCCGAAAGCCCATGTTCATCAAAAACTCGACCACCCCGATGGCGTACGACGCCCACAGGAATTCCTTGGAGACTTCCGGCAACAGCCACCGCAGGCCGATGATGATAATCAAGATGATGGTGACCAGCATCCCCGCGATCTCGTCATGCAGCACGTGAAACTGCGCGTTGTTCGGGAAGACCCCGATGCAGCCCAGATCGATCGCCGCCAGCGTCAACAACGCCCGCAGCGTCGTCAGCCGCCAGGACTTGCGGTGCTGCGCGTTCAACTGCACGAATAAGTAATCGATCAGGCTGATCATCACCAGCGCGGTCATCACCAGCGTAAGGTTGAACTGCCAGGCGTTTGAGGCCAGCTTAGTGCCCAGAAAACTCAGGTTGTACTGCCACCACTGCCGGCTGCCGTTTGAGGCCATCGAGATGACCGCCCCCGACACGATCACGATGGTCAGCAGGCTGGACAGCGTGGCCGCGTTGATCCGCAGGGCCATCTGCACCATGAACACATTCGCCAAGATCAGAAAGACCAACACCTGCAGCACCGCCGTGAAGGGATCAAAGGTCGCCCCCGGAAACAGCGTGCCCAGCACCCAAAAGGTGCCCAGCAGGGCCATGCCCAAAATGATGGCAAACGCCAGCAAGATCACCGGGAAGTTCCGCCAGTACACGGCTTTGGAGAACCGGTTATCCGGATCGTTGCGCGACTGCACAAAGAAGCCGGCAAACAGTGCGATGCCGCCCACGACCCCAAAACCGATGGTGAAACTGGCGATCGACACATCCCCGGTCATCGGGATCACGTGCACTCCGATGTGCAGCCAGTAGAGAAAAATCGCCACCGTTGACACCAGGCTGACCAACAGCGGCCAGATAAAGGCCAGCCGTCCTGACCGGAGGCGGTCCGCTGGGGCCGGCTGGATCACGATGCGATCATTTTTAATAGTCAGTTGCATGGGCGTCTCCAAGTCCCCGCGCAGCTGTGCATAGACGCCAGCCGGCACCGTGACCTTGAGTTCGCTTTTTTCTTTCATTACTGTATCTCCCCCGTATCCTCTTCCATCATCATACCGTAACGCGCCGGCAAACGCTGGGCAAGACCTTTAAAAATCGCCTGTGAGCCGGGCTTTTCGCCTCTTGCTCAACTCAATTTACCAAGGCTAAACGGCGGCGGCGCAATCGAGTAGGAGGTAGCCGATTAATTCGGCTACCGACCTCTCACACCACCGTACGTACGGTTCCGTATACGGCGGTTCAGTAATTTAAGCATTCTGGATTTGCTGGAGCGTCTTGGATAGATTTATCAGTCCAAGGTGCGCCAGCTTTTCGTTTGTTAAGGTGTAAGTCAACGTCTTGCTGTGAGCCGTTCGCCATGCCCCTTTACGGGTGTTTGCGGCGGTATACGCATCATCGGCTGATAGCCCTAACCGCTTCAAGTTCATGATTTTTGTTCTGATTTTCTTCCACTGCTTCCAGATGTACTGGCGAATTCTGCTTCGAAGCCACGTGTCTAACTGCGCCACAAATGTCTTCATCTTACCCAGGCCATAGTATTGCAACCAGCCGCGCATCTTCAGCTGAATCTCCTCTAACATCCGAGCCAGTGAAATCCCGCGATTCCGCTTTGTTAGTTTCCTTAACGCCTGCTTGACTCTGATTTTCGATTGCCTCACCGGATAGGGATATGCCCCATCTTTGGTGTGACCTACCGTGAACCCCAGAAACTTCATCCTGTTGGTGGGGACGACCTTCGTTTTCTCCTGGTTGATTGTGAGTTTAAGTTCCTTTTCAAGAAACCGCGTCACACTGGCGAGCACACGCCCACCAGCTCTAGGACTCTTAACGAAGATATTGCAGTCGTCGGCGTAGCGCACGAATTCATGGCCGCGAGCAGTGAGCTCTTGGTCAAACTCGTTGAGGTAAATGTTAGCTAACAGCGGGGAGATGGGACCGCCTTGCGGTGTTCCCTGTTCGCTGCGTTCGAACATCTTGCCATTCATCGTGCCACTGGTTAGAAAGCGGCGAATGAGCCGCAGAAGCCAGCGGTCGTTGATGCGTCGTTCGAGAAACTTGATAAGCATGTCGTGGTTCACCGTATCGAAGTACGCTTTTAGATCGAGGTCAACGACATAGCGGTAACCTTGGTCGTCAAGCTCCACAGCACGTTGAATCGCATCATGGGCACTTCGGTGCGGTCGAAAACCAAAACTATTGTCAGAGAATACTTGCTCATACATCGGCGAGAGTACCTGGGCCACGGCCTGTTGCACAAAACGGTCGATTACCGTTGGTATGCCAAGCTTTCGCATGCCACCGTTGGGCTTTGGTATTTCTACTCGCTTCACTGGCGCCGGCTTATAAGTACCGTCGCGCAACTGCGCAAGCAGCTCTGCTCGATGTTTACGTAAGTATGGCAGTAGACCATCAACGGTCATACCGTCGATGCCTGCCGCTCCCTTATTCCTGACCACTCGTAGATACGCCTTGTTCAGGTTGTCGCGGTCAAGAACTAACGCTTGAAACTGAATGCCACTCATCATTTCTTCTTCCACGGAGGTCTTACTACGCGCCCCAGCTTGTTCTTGGTCTTCCAGACCTACCTTTCGCTGGCGGTCA
>NZ_RHOL01000013.1 GCF_003946465.1 Lacticaseibacillus hegangensis
CCATGGCGTTTGATGAACTATCGAGACTATCTTATGTCATTAGGAATGAACCGTTACGAAGCCAACCAAATGGCTTATCAACCGAGCAGATAATCACTTATTTTCGCGACAAAGTCGAAAAACGATTGACAGCCCTGTGGCTCCAGCTTGCTCACCTTTTTTCACGAGTGGCTGGATTTGGTATGGTAAACTGGTTGCAGACGATTCGCGCCCATGCGGGCAAAGTAAGGAGATATCACCATGATCATCATGCAAGCCCAAGGTGTCGGCCGCACTTTCAACGGCCTCGACCTGTTCACGGGCATTAACTTAGAAGTGCAAACTGGTGCGCGCATCGGCCTGGTCGGGCCCAACGGCATCGGGAAAACGACGCTGCTGGAGATTCTCGCCGGCCTCAACCCACCCGACTATGGTCAGGTCACCCTGGCCCACGATGTCTCAATCGGCTACCAAGCGCAGGATTCGGGACTGGACTCCGAGCGCGGCATTTTTGATGAACTGCTGACCGTATTCGCGCCGCTGATTGCCATGGAAAAGCGCATGCACGCCTTAGAGGCGCAGATTGCTGACCCGGCACTGGCCCAGGACCAGGCCGCTTTCGACCAAACCATGAAGCAGTACGACCAGCTTCAGCACGACTTCCAGGAGCAAAACGGCTACGGCTATCGTGCCGAAATTCGCGGGATCCTGCACGGGTTCAATTTCCCCGAGAACACTTGGGACATGAAGGTGGCCACCCTGTCCGGCGGCGAGCGCGCCCGGCTGGCCCTGGCCAAACTGCTGCTGGAAAAGCACGACCTGCTGATCCTCGACGAGCCGACCAACCACTTGGACATCGACACGCTCGGCTGGCTCGAAGGTTACCTCAAGGGGTACGCCGGCGCCATCCTAACCGTCAGCCATGACCAGTACTTTCTGGACCACGTGGTGTCGGAAATCTACGAGCTGACCCCTTCCATGGCCGTGCACTATACCACTAACTATTCCGGCTACCTGAAGCGCAAAGCGGAAAACAACGCGCTGGCATGGAAAGCCTACAACAAGCAGCAGGAAGAAATCGCCAAGCTGCAGGAGTTCGTCGACAAGAACATCGTGCGCGCCTCCTCCACCAAGCAGGCCCAGGCCCGCCGCAAGCAGCTGGAGAAAATGGTGCGGCTGCCGCGCCCAAATGGCACTGAGAAGAAGGTCCATTTTCACTTTTCGGCGGAGAAAACCAGCGGCAATGAGGTTCTGAAAGTCCAGCACGCCACGATCGGCTACGACCAGGCAGCCCCGATGGCCGGCCCAATCGATTTTCAGGTCAATAAGCACGACCGCATCGCGGTGATTGGCCCCAACGGTGTCGGCAAATCGACCCTGCTCAAGAGCATTCTCGGCCAGCTGCCATTTCTGGCCGGCGAGGCTCGGTTCGGCACGAATGTTGAAACTGGCTACTACGATCAGGATCAGCACCAGCTGCACTGGGACAAAACCGTCATCGCTGAAATCTGGGATGATCATCCGACCATGACGGAGCAAAGCGTCCGCTCCGCGCTGGCCGCCTTTCTCTTTGACGCCGGGGACATTGAAAAACGGGTCGGCGATCTATCTGGCGGCCAAAAGGCCCGGCTAGAGCTCACTAAGCTCGCGCTGCGGCACGACAACTTCCTGATTCTTGACGAGCCGACCAACCACTTGGACATCAACTCCAAGGAGGTCCTGGAGGACGCGCTGGCCGATTTTGACGGTACGGTGCTCTTCGTCTCCCATGATCGGTACTTCATCAACGAGCTGGCCACCAGCATCGTGGCCATCAGCCCGGACGGCTCAGACCTGTACCTGGGCAACTGGGACTACTACCAGCAAAAGCTCGAAGAAGTCGAGGCCGCTAAAGCGGAGGCCAAGGGCGAGCAGCCGGAAGAAAAGCCCGGCAACGCGGCCGCGGTCGACTACCAGCAAAGCAAGCAGAACCAGCGCGACCTGCGGAAGGTCCAGCGCGAGGTTGATAAGCTTGAACAGCAGATCGATGAGCTTGCCCAGCAGGCCGAACAGATTCAAACCGCCATGGCCGCCCCTGAGGCCCTGAGCGATTACGTCAAAATGCAAAAGCTGCAGGCTCAGCTTGACGAGAACCAAAAAACCTCCCAGCAGGTGGAAGACGCCTGGGAGAAAGCCAGCCTCAAGCTGGAGGACATGCAGGACTAAAACGAGAAAAAGGCCCGACATTTTGCGTCGGGCTTCGATCACCGAGTAATCGGTGATTTTTTATTGGCTAAGGCTCTTCGACCTTGAGCTTCTTGACCAGCGCGGTCAGCCGCGTCCGCTCATTTGGCGTCAAACCGCTGAGCAGGTAATCAGACTGCGCCTGTTCGAAGGCATGCAGGCGCGGATAAACCGCCTTGGCTTTCTTGGTTGGATAAACCCGGCGCAGTCTTTGATCAGTCGCGTCGGCTCTTAGCTCAAACCATCCGCCCGCGACCATTTTTTTGATCGTGCGGAAGGCGGTCGTGCGGTCGATTTGGACCGAATCGGCCAGCTCACCCATGAACATACCGGGTTGCTCACAGGCGCGAATGACGTAAATAAACGCGTTGTTGCCTAGGCCCAACCCCCGAAACTCAGCGTTGCTTTTGGTTTGAATCAGGCGCGTGATGGCCCCAATTTCTCGAATCACATCAAACATCAGCTCGCCTCCCGCTTAAGTATACCGGCCTTACTCGCCAAATGAAACTGATAACTGATTGTATTTGCAATTAGAAACGAGTAAGCTTAGCATCATTATCCCATTGCATTTGCAATTATATTTGGAGGCGCCTATGCTCGCTTTTCTCTCGTTTCTCTTAATTATGTCCTTCACACCAGGACCCAACACCATCATGGCGATGGTCTCGGGGCAAACGCGCGGCTTCGCGCGCAGCCTGCGCTTGAACCTCGGCATGGCGGTCGGTATGGGTGTGATTGGCATCGCCGCCGGGCTGTTTGCTGACTGGCTTCAGCGTGCACCGACCTTTATCACCGTAATGAAAGTAATTGGCTCGGCCTATCTCGTCTACTTGGCCTACCATGTCATGATCAGTCGCCCCGACGACAACAGCGCCAGCACGGCCAGTTTTACCACTGGACTGTTGCTTCAATTCACCAACATTAAATGCTACTTGTACTTTATCACCGGGCTAGGAGCCTTCAGCCTGACCGGAGCACTATCGGCGATTCCCCTGCGCTGGACCTTGATGGTCGCACTGGGGGCTTTGGGCACGCTGACCTGGACGCTGGGCGGCCAGCTGATCAACCGCTTCTACCACCGCCACTTTCACGGCATTAACCTGATTGTCGGTGCTTTGCTGATTTTTTCGGCGATCGATCTGTGGCGGTGAGACAAATAAAACCACATTGCAGCCTGGGACACTCCTCCGGTTGCAACGTGGTCTTGTTGATGATTTGTCACGCTTAAGCGTGCTGAAAGTTCAAGTTTGGCACCGCGTTAAGCGTCTCGTCGGCAAAGTGGTGCTTGGCGAGCTCAATGTGCGCCGCCGCGCCGATCATCGCCGCGTTGTCGCCGGTCAGGCGCACCGGTGGAATAATCACGTCGATGTTGGGAAACTCTTCGGCCAGCCGCGCGGTCATCGCCTCGCGCAGGCCCTGATTCGCGGCAACTCCACCGGCGACTACCAGTTGATCAACTGGGTGCTGGTGTAGCGCCTGCACAGTTTTATCCACCAGCACGTCAACGACCGCCGCCTGAAAACTCGCAGCCAGATCTTCACGACTCAACTGCTCGCCAATCTGGTCGGCGTGGTGCACCGTGTTGATGAACGCCGACTTTAGCCCGCTGAAAGAAAAGTCGAGGTTGTCCTCGCCGTCCATGGCGCGGGGAAAATGGAAAGTGTCATGGCCCAAGTGTGCCAAGCGATCGACTTCCTTACCAGCCGGATAGGTGATGCCAAGCACCCGGCCGATTTTGTCGTAAGCTTCACCGGCCGCATCGTCGCGCGTCTCCCCGATGATGTGAAACTCGCCAGGGGCAGTCAGCGTGACCAGCTCCGTGTGCCCGCCGGACACCATCAATGCCAGCAGCGGGTACTGCAGCGGCTTAACGAACCGTGCAGCGTAGATGTGCCCCGCCATGTGATTGACCGGAATCAGCGGCAGCTGGTGGGCGTACGCCACCGTCTTGGCGGCGGTCACGCCGATCAGCAGCGACCCGACCAGGCCCGGACCGTAAGTCACGGCCACGGCGGTCAGGTCTGAATAATTGACATTGGCTTCATTCAGCGCCAAATCAATGCAATCGGTGATCTGTTCCACGTGATGGCGGCTGGCCACTTCCGGTACGACCCCACCGAAACGCTTGTGCGAGTTGATCTGCGTGGCAATAATGTTGCTGAGGATCTTGGTGCCGTCTTCGATTACGGCCACGGAGGTTTCATCGCAGCTGCTTTCAAATGCTAAGATCAATTCGCGCTTTGTCATGACTTATCCTTTCTATTCCAACGGTTTGCGCATGTCCATTGCGTCGGCATGCGTGCTGACGTAATAGCCACGACGAATCTCGCCATCCTGAAACCCTAACTTGTGATACAGGTGTTGCGCCACCGCGTTGTCCGTCCGCACCTCCAGCGTGATTTCACTGGTGCCAAGGTCATACGCCTTATCGATCATCAGCCGCATCAGCGCCTCACCGATGCCCTGTCCTTGATACAAGGGGGCCACCGCGATGTTAGTGATGTGTGCCTCGTCTTTGCCGAACCAGCAACCGATGAACGCGGTCAACACGTCTTCATCAAACAACACTAAATAAAGTGAGCGTTGTGTCTTCCGCAGCTCAGAGATAAACGCGATTCGATCCCAAGGCGTGTCATGATAGATTGCCTTCTCCATGACCAGGGCCGCATCGATGTCATCATTGGTCATCCGCCGCAGCTGATAAGTGGTTTCGCCAACATGCAAGGATTGTGCGGGAAAAGCCAGCTCAACGGGCGGTTCACGGTCAAACCACTGCTTAAACTTTCTGAACATAAGGTGCGTGCCCCTTATCGTCATGCGTCTTGAGCCAATTCGTCTCCGCTTCAGTGAGCCGCAGGTAGCGCGGCACAAAAGTGGTCACGTCAACCGGCGTGCGCTGTGCGCCAAGCAGTGCCAAGCGTCCCGCTTGCGGCAAGTTGGCCAGTGCATCGACAAAATGCGCCGAGGCGCCAAGTGTGGCCTTGATTGACTCAGTGAACTTAGCCACGTCACTGCCAACGAACGTGCTGGGCTGCCGCAGGAGCTTGAGCTCTCCCAGCAGCTGTGTCAGCGCCAAGTGCCGGTCCTCGACCACGTTGATCAGCTCACCATCCAGCCACTGGTAGACCCCAGCAAACACGTTTTGCCGGCGGGCGTCCATGATGGGCACGATCAAGTTGGTGGTGCCGACCGCTCCAGCTGCCAGCGCCGCCAGGCTCGACACTCCAACCAGTTCAAGGCTGAGCGTGTCTGCCAGCGTTTTGGCCGTCGTGACCGCGATGCGCACGCCGGTGTAAGAACCGGGACCATCTGCCACGACCACCCGATCCAATTTAGCAGGGGTCAGGCCGCTGACTGTCATTAAACGGTCGATGGTCGGCAGGAGTTGCTCACTGTGGGTCTTCTTATGATTGATTGTCGATGCCGCCAGCAGTTGGCCGTCCGCCATCACCGCGACACTCATCGCCTGATTGGACGTGTCCATCGCTAGGATTTTCATTGCCTTGCCCCCGTTTCTAGTCGGTCTTTATTCTACCATTGAATGGCCATTTGCCAACCCAAGGGCGTGTGTGCTCATCCCTGAAGCACGCAAAGGGCACCATCTCTTGCGAAATGGTGTCCCCTGCCACCGTGGTTGCCCCGGTGGCTTTTTATTGCAGGGTTGCCCCTGCCTGCTATCCCAACCACTGTCACCAGGGCCGGTCGCTTTATTAAGTTAGGAAAGTGATAGCAGCATCCCTCACGCGTCCTGTAAGGACCCCATGCTCTTCACATGGTCTTCATCGCCAAACCGATCGGAAGGCTCAACGTGCCTGGCGGCCCCAAGGTGCAGGTCGGATCGCCAGGGAGTTTCCGAGTGAATCTGACGAGGCGGTACCGTCCTCGCCCTCCCATCATCCGATATAAAGATAGCACGCAATGCAAACGCTGTCAATGATTTTTTGCAAAATATTTTTTTGCTCCAGGTTTAATCTCGAGACCAAAAAAGCACTCGTAATGAGCGCTTCAATCATGCTAAGTCATAGTCGCGGCTTGATTCGTTCGACCGCGCGTAACGCCGCGTAGGTCAGCGCCGTCTGGATCGGAATCATGATCAGATTCTTGACGGCACGCGTCGGCAGGATCACCTGCCACTTGAACCCCGTCAGTGCCAGCCACCAGGTGCCCAGGCCAATATTGACAAAAATCAGCACGATGGCCACCGGTGCGAGCACACGCCAGAGCGTGACCTTGTGATTGTGGAAAAATGCCCCGTAGATGAACGCCGCAACCGCTGCGCTAATCGTGTACAGCGGGATGTTGGGTCCCCCGGCCAGTAGCACGCCGACTTGGTCAGCCATGGCGGCATCGACCGCCGCCACCCACGGGCCCAAGTAATAGCCCATCAGCGCGGTGGCGAAAAAGCCGACCCCAAACTTCAGAAACGCCGGCCCAAACGAGAACCGCTGCAAGACGATATCCATCGCCAAAAAAAGACCCATCAAAACGACGGTGCGCGTCGTTTTCATCTTGGGGCCAGAAAAAGATAATACTTCCATAGTGACAATCTCCTTTGTTGGAGACGCCTAACGATCAGGCGAATGCGGCGTCAACACCGCGGCCCACATGGCCTTCGTCCACCGTTCACATTCCGTTCCGGTGGCACTTAACGCGTTGATGCCTACTCCTAGATTAGTGGTACGAGCATAAGTCTAGACCGTTTGCAGAAAATTGCAACAACGTGCGAAGCTTCACTTGGCGATTGAGATGAGAAGACTCACAGCGAACTCTTCACACTTTCCTCTCCGCCACCAAAGCACTTTTAACCGGCTGGTCGTATCATTGTCTCTTGTAACCTAGCGTTACAGCCTCCGCCCAGAGGCAAGAACACCGCCTGCCCTGGCGGTGTTTTTTTGTCTGGGTCCTGGCTTGCATTCCCGCGGCCCGCCCACTAAGCTAAAACTAATCATTCTAGGAGGCAGCTCATGAAACATATTCTTGCTTTACACACCGGCGGCACGATCTCGATGACCGAAAATGACGCCGGTGATGTGGTGCCTAGCACTAACAACCCGATGATGGCCGTGCCCGCCCAGCTTAAAGACATCACCGTCTCTTCCGAGGAGATTTTCAACCTGCCTTCCCCACACGTCACGCCGGAGAAGATGCTGGCCCTCAGCCAGCGTATTCGGCAGGCGGAAGTCGACGGCATTGACGGCGTCGTGGTCACCCATGGTACGGACACCCTAGAGGAAACCGCCTTTTTCCTGGACCTCACGACTCCTTCCACCATCCCCGTGGTGGTGACCGGTGCCATGCGCTCCAGCAACGAGATTGGCGCCGATGGCAATTACAACTTTCTCAGCGCCGTCCGCGTAGCTGCCAGCAACCAAGCACGCGGGATGGGCTGCCTGGTGGTCATGAACGACGAGATCCACACGGCACGGTTTGTCACCAAGACCCACACGACCAACGTCTCGACGTTTCGCACGCCGTCGTTTGGCCCCATCGGGCTAGTGACCAAGAACGGGCCCCGCTTTTTTGAAAAGCTGCTTCAAAAAGGCATGGCGCCGATCGATCACGTGGTAGCCAACGTCTATCTACTCAAGGCGTACGCCGGAATGGACGGCACCTTGTTTGACGCGCTGCCGAAAGAAACCGCTGGCCTGGTAATTGAAGCGCTGGGGGCAGGGAACCTACCGCCTGCGACCTTGCCGGCCTTGCAGCGCCTGCTGGACCGCGGTGTGCCCGTCGTGCTGGTGTCGCGGTGCTTCAACGGCATGGCCGAGGACATTTACGATTACGAAGGCGGCGGCGTGGGTCTCAAACAAATGGGCGTCACCTTCTGCCAGGGGCTGAACGGGCAAAAGGCCCGCATCAAGCTGATTGTCGGTTTGTCTTCAGGGCTGACTGGCCAGGCTCTGGCTGAGTACGTGAACAATGCCGTCAGCTGAGCTCACCCCTTGGACGCTGTATCAGCGTTTAGCCGCCTTGCTGGGGCCATCAGGCTGGTGGCCAGCGGATTCTAAACTGGAGATCGCAGTTGGCGCCATTTTGGTACAAAACACTAATTGGCGCAACGTCGATCGCAGTCTGGCCAACCTGCGTGCGGCCACTCAATTTGCGCCGGCAAGCCTCGCGGCACTTTCGCAGGCAGACCTGATCCCGTTGATTCGACCCAGCGGGTTTTATCAAAACAAAAGCCGTGCGCTGGTGGCGCTCATGGCCTGGCTGCAAGCCCGTCGCTTTGATCTGGACGCCATTGGCAAGACACCGGCGGCAGACTTGCGCCAGCAGCTGCTCGCCCTGCCCGGCATCGGTCAGGAAACAGCTGACGCGCTGCGCCTGTATGTGTTTGACCAGCCGACCTTCATCGCTGACAACTACTCAAGGCGCCTGTTCGGCTGGCTCGGTGTCCCGGCCAACACGTACCAGCAGCTTTACCGTCGGCTACCTGAAGTCGCGGATTGGACGCTGAAAGATGCCCAGGAGTTCCACGGCCTGATCGACAATTTTGGCAAAACCGTTAAGCAGAAAGAAAATTTTGATGACAGTCCGCTGGCCGGCATGAAACTAGAGCTGGCCCACTAAAATAGCAGTCAGGGACACAAGTTTGTGAACCCGGCTGCTATTTTTTTGCGCCATCAAGCGTCCAGCTGGCCTACTTTTTCGCCCAGCGCAGCTTTGCCTCAGCGTTGGCTACGCCGGCGGTTGAAATCAGATGATACGAGGTGTCGCCATCAATGCGGACCGCTGAGTCAACGGTGGTGCCATAGGCAACTTCCCGCGCGTACTTGATGTCGGCTTCGACTAGCCGGTGCGTGAGAAGAAAGTCTTCGCCTAAGACGTCTTCCATCCACTCCATGTAGTGCGCATTGTTGACGTGGCCGTTGCCGTCGATATCGAAGTACCGCACCCGGTAAGGCACGGTGGTGTCGAACTCGCCTTGCTTAGCCAGCCGCGGGAAGCGCTCGACCTTGCTATCGAACTTCGCGCCGACTTTTTCCGCAAATGCCGGAATGATGGGAATGATCTTGCGTTTTTCCAGATCCATCATCACCCATGCGCCGCGCATCGTCACCAGGCGCTGGCCCGCATCATCTTCGAGCCAGTACTCACGATAGGTCATCAGCTTATTGTAAGAGGTGGCCTCGGTGCCAGCAACCAGGTGCTCGTCGATTTTCGGCATGCGCGTCACGTCGATGTGGTACTGGGTGATCACCCAGCCGGCGCCGTGCTTGGCCAGCCCAGCAATGCCGGCATCGACTTGATCCAGCTGATTCTCAGACACCAGCAGCATGATGTTGGCCATGTTGGCTAAACTTAGCGTGCCAGTTTGCGTGCCCATGAAAAAAGGCACCGTCAGTTCCTCTTTGTATATCATGATTCCTCCTGAATACCGTGAAACGCATTGTAGACCTGTTGCCGCTTCAGCCCGTTTTCCTTGGCGACCGCCTTGATCGCGTCATTGGGCCGCGCGCCAGCGTCAATGCGTGTCTGCACCTGCGTGGCGACCGGCACATCACTTGGCGCCTTGGCCTTTTTCTCTCCAGGCGCAACAATAATGACGAACTCGCCGCGCGCGCCGGCGCTGGCATAGTCGATAAGCTCCGACAAGCTGCCGCGGATGAATTCCTCAAACTTTTTGGTCAGCTCCCGGGCCAAGACCGCTTGGCGCTCGCCAAAAATGTCGCGAATGGTCGTCAGCGTTTTGGCCACCCGATACGGCGACTCGTAGAAAATGACTGCCTGAGGCTCCTCGGCAAGGGCGGTCAGCGCCGCCTTCTGCTCGCTGGCCTTGCGTGGCAGAAAACCGTAAAACATGAATGGTTGTGGTTCGATGCCGCTGGCGATCAGCGCCGTCAAGGCGGCGTTAGCCCCAGGAAGCGGCACCACCGGAATACCCGCCTCAATGGCCGCTTTGACGAGCTCCTTGCCGGGATCGGAAATCGATGGCATCCCCGCATCCGACACCTGGGCAATCGACTCGCCCTGTTCAAGGCGCGCGAGCAGCTCGGGAATCCGTGCCTGGGTGTTGTGCTCGTGAAAGCTGATCTGCTTGGTTTCGATCTCAAAATGATTGAGCAACTTCTGGGTGTTGCGCGTGTCTTCGGCCGCAATCAGGTCCACGGTCTTGAGCGTTTTGACCGCCCGAAACGTCATATCGTCGAGATTGCCGATGGGCGTAGGCACCAAGTACAGGGTGCCGGTGTCGTGGCTGGCAAAACTGGACATCTGCTGCGCGGTCATCAGCGCTCACCGTAAATGACGTCGAGACAAAAGGCGCACGGCTCATCGTCCACGCGGCGCTGTCCGTACATGTAAGGGCACACGTGAAACCCTTCGTTGTACAAGCTTTCCAGGTTGGCCTTAGACTTGGTCAGCTCAGTGGCACCGGTCGACTCGGCATGGGTGTTATCGAGCGCTTCGAGGTGCTCGCGCAGGTGCTTGTTTTCCATTTCCAGCTCCGCATTGCGCTCTAAGGCCTTGGCCATATCGGCTTTCAGCCCGGTCACGCGCGTGAGCAGCGCCTGAGCATCATGCTCCAGTTGAATGAAGTTGTCGTACAGATCTTTTTTCTCCACAAAATCACCCTTCTAAAAGTTGCAGCACCAAGGCCTCGACTGCCGATTGGAACGACACGTTTTGGCCCAGGCGGATCTCCGCAGTCAAAACCGCCGCCAGGCCAGTGCTCAGCCGCGACCCCGGCTGTTCGGCCAGCGCAAGGATCGCCAGGTCATTGCCGTAGGTGCGCGGCGCCTGCACGTGGTAGTGCTGATTCAGCGCATCGGCGTAGGCCAGCCCCAGCAGGGCCAGCGTCTGGGTTTGCTCCGGGAGCGTCTTCGCCAGTGGCACCAGTGTCGTTTGCACCGCGACAAACGCCGTGGCGTCATTTTTACCCAGCTGTGAAACCAGCTGCAGCACTGCCGTCACGCGCTTGTCAAACGATTCATCTTCGATCAGCGCCGAGGCGGCCGCAATGTCCGCGGTCAAGTTTGAAGCCACTGCCGCCAGCCGCGCATCTGCGCCCTTGGCGGTCAGCGCTTCTTGAACGCTTGCGGCCGGCGGCTTGGGAAAGTTGATCACCTGCGCCCGCGAGCGGATCGTCGGCAGCAGCTGATTTTTGGCCGTGGTCGTCAGGATAATGGTCATCCCCGGGACTGGCTCCTCGTAGTACTTCAGCAAACTGTTTTCGGCACCGGCCGTCAGCCGCTCTGCGCCTTCAATGACGAAGACGCGGCGATTGCCTTCGACCCCAGTTTTGCTCATTTCCTGCCGCATTGCACGCACGTCGTCGACCTTGATGCTTTTGGCCTCAGGGTTCAGCCAAACCACATCCGGATGGTTGCCAGACAAGACCCGCTGGCACTCGGCGCACTCACCGCAGGGCCGGCCAGCTTGGACGTTTTGACAAAAGAGGCGCATCGCGAGCCACTGCGCGAGCGCCGCCTTACCGGTCCCAGCCGCCCCGGCAAAAATATAGGCGGCACTCAGGTTACCGGCGCCGACGATCTGACTAAACTGACGCACTAGCGTCGGCTGCAATTGTTCAATCGTGTTCATCAGAACTGGTGGAACGCGTCCACTGGCAGCACGAAGACGGTGGCGCCGCCGACTTGGACCTCAACCGGGTACGCCATTGAGGAATCGGAGGTGGCATCCAAATTGACCGGCGGGGTCATGAACTGGCGACGGGTCTGCGCAGATTCTTTGATGATCTGCAGCACCTCATCCACCCGCTCGTCTTCCACCCCGATGATGAAAGTGGTGTTCCCGGACTTCAAAAAGCCGCCAGTGGAGCTCAGCTTGGTCGCCCGCACGTTTGCGTCGATGAACTCGCTAGACAACAGGTTCGAATCCTTGTCTTGAACGATGGCCATAATCAACTTCATATGCTTTTCCCCCTGTTTTCGGCTATCAAATCCTGCTTCATGACTAGTTTACTGCCAAGCGGGCCCTAAGTGAGCAGCTAACACTTGTGTGCAATCGGCCACGACCTGCGGCAACGCTTGGCTGGCGTCAATGGTTTTAATCCGCGTTGGCTCCGCTTGAGCTAAGCGCAGATAAGCCGCGCGCACCCGCTGATGGAAGGTCAGGCTTTCCTGGTCCAACCGGTCGTACTGCCGCGACTGGCGATGCGCCTTAATGCGGGCCAAGCCGGCCGCGCTTTCGATGTCGAGATAAAGCGTCAGCTCCGGCGCCTGCCCATCGGTGGCAAACTGGTTCATCGCCAGTACGGCCGCCTCGCCAATCTGGCGGCCTCCGCCTTGATAAGCCACTGAAGAGTCGACAAAGCGGTCGCAAATCACCATGTCCCCGGCGGCCAGCGCGGGGTCAATGACCTCAACGAGATGCTGCCTGCGCGAGGCCGCATACAGCAGCGCCTCGGTGCGCGCGTCCATCGCAGTGTTCGCTGGGTCAAGGATCAGGCTGCGAATTTTCTCCGAGATCTCGGCCCCGCCGGGCTCGCGGGTCAGTCGCACGGGCATGGCCACGTGCTTTTCAATAATTGGGATCAGCGCGTTCAGTACACTGGTCTTGCCTGCCCCATCCGGGCCTTCGAACGTAATGAATCTGCCTGCCACTGCCTTCAACTCTTTCATCTGTTAATGGTTCTAGTTTACTTGAAAAGCCGACCGAATTAAACCATCACCGGTTGCTTCCAAATAAAAAGACCTCGCCGCAGCGAAGCCCTTACTGATTTTCTTCAAGATAACGTGCGGCCATTTGCTCGACCAACCGGCCGGGAACCTGACGCTCCCGGGCTTCGCGATGCAAAAAATCGAACAGCGCCGCCTGCAGATCCAGCTGCGCTTTGGTCACCTCGTCGATTTCCCGAAACGAGCCGACAAGCTTGCGCTGGCTGGCCATGCGGTCACGCACCCGATAGATTTCATCCATCAGCTGCAGGTCTGCCGCGTCCTTAATGCTGGGCTTTTTTTTGCCAAAAAACATGGCGCCGCCTCCTTATAGTTCCGTCCGACCCTCGACGGCCTTCAGCAGGGTCATCTGATCGGCGTACTCGATGTCTGAGCCCACCGCCAGGCCGTGCGCCAGCCGGGTGACCTTGATTTTCGCCGGCTTGATCAGCCGCGCCAAGTACTGGGCAGTCGATTCACCCTCAGGCGTCGCGTTGGTGGCCACAATGACTTCTTTAACCTCGGGGTGATCCTGAAGGCGCTTGATGAGACTTTCGATGTTCAAATCTTCCGGACCTTTGCCTTCGATTGGGCTCAAAACCCCGTGCAGCACATGGTACAGCCCGTGGTAATCGTTGGTGCGGTCAATGCTCATCACGTCCTTGGGCTGCTCCACGACCAAGATCGTGCTTTGGTCGCGACTTTTATCCTGGCAGATCTCACAGGGGTCATCATCGGTGATATTGCCGCAAATACTGCAGTAGTGCAGCTGCGTCTTGGCCGCCGTCAAAGCGGCGGCAAAACTAGCCACGTCGTCCTTATTCATGTCGATGGTGTAAAACGCCAACCTAGTCGCGGTTTTACTGCCAATCCCGGGTAATTTCATGTAGCTGTCGATCAGCTTTTCAATCGGTTGTGGATATTGCATGGTGCCTCCTAGCGCGGCAGACCCTGGGTGTACTTGCCCATCTTCTGCTTGGTTGCGTCATCGACCTGCTTCAGGCCTGCATTCATCGCTTCAATGATCAAATCCTGAAGCATGTCAGGGTCGTCAGGGTCGATGGCCTCGGGCTTGATTTGAATGTCCTTAAGGGTCTTATCCCCGGCAAGGGTCACGGTGACCATGTCTGAGGCCGAAGTCGCCGTGAATTCGCTGTTGTTCAGCTCTTCTTGGGCCTGGGTCATTTCCTTTTGCAGCTTTTGCATCTGTTTCATCATGCCTGCCATATTGCCGCCACGCATCATATCAATCACGCTTTCTAGTCATTTTTGACTGTAATATTGGGTTCTTTACCGAATAAGTCGGTGATTGGCTTGACCACCGGAGACTCTTCCTGCGGCGCTGACTTAGCCTTCGGCGCGCCGTGCTCGTCCAAGTACTGTTTGCGCACCGCAGGCCACTGCTGCTCCTGCACCAGCACGACCTGGCGCGGGCCGCCCATCAGCTTGCCGAGGTCATCCGCGAGCGCGGTCATCAGCGCGGTATCGCTGTTGGCCCGTTCGATCAGAATGTCGTAGGCAAAACTGACGATCACGCCGGTCGGACTAGCAGCCACCGGCTTGGAGATTTTCATCATCGCCTGGTCTGGCACCGAAAGCATCGACAGGAGGTCTGGCCAAATCTCCTTGACCGCCTCAAGATCTTTCTTCGTTGCGGCACCGAGAATCGGATAAATTTTTTCTTTGGCCACCTTCACGCTGACGCGCGCGGCCGATTTAGCCGGCGCCGCTGCTGGCGCTGGCGCCCCTTGCTGCAGCGTCTGCAGCTGCTTGGAAAGCTTAGCCACCGTCTGCTCAAGCTGCTTGACTTCCGCGCTAGCCACCGGCGGGGCCGATTCAACTGCGGCGGGCTGGGGTGCCGGCTGGCCAAGTTGGACGGTTGCCACTTCCAGGTATAGCGTGGGACTGTTCGTCAGCCGCAGCTGGCCTTGCGTGGTGTTCAGCACCGCAATCATGTGGTACAGCTGATCAGGCTGAAACTTTTCGGCCAGGGCCTTGAAGTGACTATCCTGAAGCGCGCTGGCTGTGTCGTTGACCAGTGCCGGCGCTTGCTGGAACACCAGCAGGTCACGCAGGTAGCCAATGAGGTCGTCGATCAGGCGGCCGGCGTCTTTTCCGGACGCCAGGAGCTGTTCGATGGTGGTCAGCGCCGCTGCGGTGTCCTTTTCCGCCACGTGCTGCAAGTACTCGCCAAGCTGGACAGCAGCCGCCCCGCCTGTGACGTCCAGTGCATTTGCCACCGTGACGTGTTCCTGGCCGAACGCCAGCACCTGGTCGAGGATGGACAGCGCATCGCGCATGCCCCCCTCTGCGGCCTTGGCAATCACCATCAGTGCCTGATTGTCGTAAGTGATTTGCTTATCGTCCAAGATGAATTGCATCCGCTTGACGATGTCATCGGCGGTGATCCGGCGAAAGTCAAAACGCTGCGTGCGGCTGATGATCGTGGCCGGAATTTTTTGCGGCTCGGTGGTGGCGAGAATGAACACCACGTGCGCCGGCGGTTCCTCCAGGGTTTTCAGCAAGGCATTAAAGGCCCCCGTCGACAGCATGTGGACTTCATCAATGATGTAAACCTTGACCTTGCCCTCAGTCGGCGCGTACTTAGCCTTGTCGCGAATGTCGCGAATCTCGTCGACCCCATTGTTCGAAGCAGCATCGATTTCGATCACATCCGTCAGACTGCCGTTGTTGATCGCCACGCAGAGGTCGCAGGTATTATCCGGCTCGCCATCTTTAAGATTGCGACAGTTCAGTGCCTTGGCCAAAATCTTGGCGACGCTGGTTTTCCCAGTCCCGCGCGGTCCACAGAAAAGGTAGGCGTGGCTGGTTTGCTGCTCGATCAGCGCATTTTTTAGCGTTGTGGTGATCGCGTCTTGGCCGATCACATCTTTGAATTGCTGGGGCCGAAAGACCCGGTATAGCGCTTGATAAGCCACGCGTCCTCATCCTTTCTAACTGTTCTAGTTTAACATATGAAGGCTGCGAAGCGGGGCGATTTTAGCGGGATGGCTAGCCTAGGTAGCGGCATTGCCGCCGTACTTGGGCGGCGAGGCTGCTGCCGTAGCTAGACAGGCCCGCGTTGCACCGCTGAGCGCAACTATGAAGGCTGTGAAGTGAGGCGAACTTAGCGGGATGGCTAGCCTAGGTAGCGGCATTGCCGCCGTACTTGGGCGGCGAGGCTGCTGCCGTAGCTAGACAGGCCCGCGTTGCACCGCTGAGCGCAACTATGAAGGCTGTGAAGTGAGGCGAACTTAGCGGGATGGCTAGCCTAGGTAGCGGCATTGCCGCCGTACTTGGGCGGCGAGGCTGCTGCCGTAGCTAGACAGGCCCGCGTTGCCCCGCTGAGCGCAACTATGAAGGCTGTGAAGTGAGGCGAACTTAGTGGGATGGCTAGCCTAAGTGACAGCTTTGCCGCCGGGCTTTGGCGGCAGGGCGGTCGCCGTAGCTGCTGCCGCATGTCAGCTTGTACGCGCACAGCGCTACAAGCTGATCAAGCCACTCCCACGTTGCCTCACTGAGTGCAACTATGAAGGCTGCGAAGCGGGGTGATTTTAGCGGGATGGCTAGCCTAGCCCAGAGCGTTGGCGGCGCTCTTTATTTCACATTGTCACACTCCTGGTGAAGTGCTACGCTTTGAAAGATTAGAATTGGAGGAGAAAAATGTTTCATTACTTTGCCCGTCACCCATGGCGCGTTGCCTTGTCCATCGGACTCAGTATCGCCGCTGCGGCCGTGCTGGTCGCCTACTCATACGTGCTGCAGCTGATCACTGACATCGCCACCGGGCGCGTCAATCTCGCCTTTACTGTCGCCGTCCCCCTGATTTTGGGGTACCTAGTGATCCAGGCCGTCACGGATTCGGCCAGCGAGTATGTCAACGAGGCGCTTCCGCTGCGCATGGGTGATGAGCTGCGGCGTGACTTATTCCGCCATGACCTGGCGCTACGGCCGAATATGTTTGGCCAGCAGCCGGTCGGTAATTACGTCACCCAGCTCACCAAACAGGTCGACATTGTCACCAGCAGTTACTTTCACGTGATTCTGCGTGCCTTCTACCTGCTGATGCTGTTGGTCTTTGCCGCGGCTGGCACCTTGCTGATCGACCCGGTGATTACTTTGGCTGTCGTGCTGCTGAGCGTGCCGGCGCTAGTCTTTCCGTTTTTGGTCAAAAAGCCGCTTGAACATGCCAAAGACGATGTGGTTGCTGCAATTGAGCGCTACACCAGCCGCGTCACGGATGCGCTTAGCGGATTTACGACCATCGCCCACGCACTCGCACAGCCGCCGTTTCGCCGCCTGCACCAAACGGTCAGCGCGGACGTGCGGCACACTTCCACACGCGAGCAGCAAGTTCAAAAAATCACCAGCGGTATGTCCGATTTCCTGGGTGACGTCATGTACCTGGGCACCTGGCTGGTTGGTGCCTATTTTGTGCGCCAGGGTCAGATCACGCTGGGTCAACTGGTTGCCTTTTCCCAGCTGGCCAGCTTCTTCAACTGGCCAATGGCACTGCTGACCGAGATGCTAGCGGAGTTCTACGGGGCTCGCAAGGTTGCGAGTCATCTGGCCGACTTGGCCCAAGACGCCGGACCGGTTGCCGCTCAGACCGCGCCCGCGGCACTGACCTTGACCAGCCCGCTGATCTCGGCTCAGCAGGCCGGCTACCAAGATGTGCTCCACGACATCGACCTAACGCTTGAGCCGGGCCGCAAGTACTTGCTGGTCGGGGCCAGTGGCAGTGGGAAAACCACCCTGATGCGGCTGCTGCTTGGGGAGCTGAACCCGACCGCCGGGCAGGTCACCCTGAGCAATCAGCCCGCCGCGCAGTTAGCGCCGGCAGCCGTCTTTGGCTTGATTGGCGAGCTCGAGCAGCAGGCCGATATTTTTGCCGGGACGGTGCGCGATAATGTCACGCTGTTCAGCACAGATTACGCGGATGATCAGGTCGAAACCGCCCTGCGGCAGGCCGGCATGAGCGACTGGCTCGCAGTGCACGATTTGGACACGGTGGTCGACCGCACCAGCCCCCTGCTTTCAGGTGGGGAAAAACAGCGGGTCGCTTTGGCTCGCCTGTTGCTGCGACACTATCAGTTCATGGTGCTGGACGAAATGACCACGGGACTCGACCCGAAGATTGCCGATCAACTCCAGGCAGACATTTTTAACATGAAGCAAGGCTTTGTCATGATCACCCACCAGTACAATGCCGCCACCTTCGAAAAGGCGGACCGGATTTTCGTTATGCAAGGCGGGCGTATTGTGGCGGCCGGCACGCAGCGCGATCCAGCTGTCGCTTCGGCACTTGACCACCTGGCGCTGAACTGACGGGGCCATCACCTGATGAGCAGAAAAAGGACGCCACCCGCTGCGGGTGCGTCCTTGTTTATTTGCTCAAAAACTTAAGGCACATGACAAACGATTCTTAGTGCTGCTTCCTTCCGGACCTGACACAATTCGAAAGGCTGCCATTGCCTCAAGGCCTTTCGGCAAGATTCATTATACCTGTTTCTCTGGGCTTTGGCCAGCCTGCTTGGCCGCTTTCCGCTTCGCCCGGATTCCTTGGAAAAAGGCGACCAGCAGCTCACCGCTGTCGCGGGCGCGCAGGCCGCCGACGACTTGAACCTGGTGGTTAAAGCGGGGATCACTCAGCAAATCGACCAGCGAGCCGGCCGCCCCGGCCTTGGGGTCCTTGGCGCCGTAAAAACACCGCCGCACTCGGGCGTTGATCATCGCCCCCGCGCACATCGGACAGGGCTCCAGTGTCACGTACAGGTCGCAGTCTTCAAGCCGCCACGTGTGCAGCGTCATGCAGGCCTCCTGAATCGCGAGGATTTCGGCATGAAGTGTACTGTCTTGCGCATGCTCGCGCAAATTGTGGCCGCGGCCGATAATTTGGCCATCTTTGACCACTACGGCCCCAATTGGGACCTCACCGATCACGCCGGCGGCCCTAGCCTCGGCCAAAGCCGCGGCCATGAAATCATCCGGAGTTAGTTCAGCCATAGTTCCTCCTTACTTGGTCGCGCGCAAAATGTAGTAACCATGGGCCATTTTGACCTTTTCTGCACTGGCAAAGGTCGCCTGCATCAGTTTCAAAGCCGACGGTGCGCCCTGCTTTTTCTGAATGACGCAGTAGAGCTGACCGCCGGGCACCAAATGTTCATGTCCGCCGGCGAGGATGGCAGACACAATGGCCTTGCCTGCTCGAATCGGGGGATTGGTGACAATCACCCCAAACTGCCCAGTAATGTGGTCGTAAACCGAGGACTCGACGATCGTCACGTTTGCGATTTTGTTGGCCTCGGCGTTGCGTTTAGCCAAGGCAAGGGCGCGCTCGTTCACGTCCGACATGGTCACCTGCCGGTTCGGATAGTGTTTGGCCAAGGCAAGGCCAATTGGCCCGTAGCCGCAGCCGACGTCCAGCAGTGGCCCATCAGGCAGCACCTGATCGACGACCGTCTCAATCAGCGTGCGACTGCCAAAATCAATCGTGCGCTTGGAAAAAACGCCGTTGTCGGAGGTGAACTCCAGCCGGTTGCCGGCTAAATCGTAAGAAAAGGTCTGCTCATCATGCGGCAGATCGGGATCGTTTGTATAGTAATGACTCATGGTGTCTCTCCTTCATTGCCGCCCCAATGGTGCTCGCCCGGTTGATCTGGGCACAAGGTCCACCTACAGTGCGGGCTGCACCTTAGCGGCGGTATTGTTCATATAAAGCGTAACCCCTGGCCGCGATAAAAGCGATACCCATATTCGCAAACCCGCATCGTCATGACTTGAGAAAAACTAATCGCGGCTTCGCCCTTAAGCTAACAATAACATTAAGTCCGTTTACATCGCAGCCGCCAATCCGTACAATTAGACCCATACGGAGGAAAACAATGAAATTATTCAACAAAGTGCTGCCGGGGCTGGCGCTCCTGCTGGTTGCCGGCGGCCTCACCGCCTGCAGCCCCCAGGCAAACGATCAAAGTAACACCAAATCTAGCGCCACCAGTAAAAATCTGCCGGGGCCAGCAATCACGGTGCCCACTACCCTTTTTAAATCAAGTGACGGCAAGGTCAAGCTACAGTTCAAGCTGACCAACAACGCCAAATTCACGCTGCGCGACCGCGATGCCAACAATAAGGTGTTGGTCAGCGGTGAAGGCACCGGCAAAACCACCACGATCAACGGTGCCATCGACGAAGGCGAACTTGACTTGGTGGCCACCCTTCACGGCAAAACGGCGACAAAAGCCCTCAGCGTCGTGCCGAGCAGCGGGCCGAGCTCGCGGGTATTGCCCCTCAACAAGTTGGGGCTTGCACCGGACGACAGCTACGGCCTGCGCATCACCCAGGTCACCCATCAACTGAATGCTGAGGGTCAAAGCCTCGTGGCAAGCGGTAAGCTGCCAAAGAACCTCAGCGTCCAAATCACGGCAGAGTATGCCAACTTCGCCGATCAGGCAGGCTTTGTCCCGACCCCAAACCAGTTTGAAATCACGGGGCCATTCCTTGCGCCGGCCACCGTCCTGCCCAACCAGCAAGGAACGACTAAGCTCACGCCTGGCGGCTATGCGAGGACGACTTTCTGGGCCTACTTTGGCAATGCTGGCGTGGTGGTCGGCAAGGGCATCAACTTACAACTGGACTACCGCGGGCCTAACTTGACCGACCCACTGAGCTTTGCCGTTACAACGGAATAAGAATGATGGTCGACCCTCTCCGGTCGGCCTTTTTTCTGCAAAAAAAAAATACCGGGCACCCGCAACGGGGCACCCGGCATTTGGGCAATTATTACTTGAGGGTAACGGTTGCGCCAACAGCCTCGAGCTGTTCCTTAAGCTTGTTAGCTTCGTCTTCAGTAACGTCTTCCTTGATGTTGGAAGGTGCTGCGTCAACCAAGCCCTTCGCGTCCTTCAGGCCAAGGCCTGTGATCGTGCGAACTTCCTTGATAACCTTAACCTTTTCCTGGCCAGCTTCGGTCAGTTCAACGGTGAAGGAATCCTTAGCAGCGCCTGCATCGTCGCCGCCAGCGGCACCGGCAGCGGCTACAGGAGCAGCTGCGGAAACGCCAAATTCATCTTCAATTGCTTTAACGAGATCGTTCAGTTCAAGGATGGAAGCATCCTTCAACTGGTCGACAATAGCTTTTGTATCTAAAGCCATGATTGTATCCTCCAGTTTGTATTGTGTTTGATTACGGATCGACTAGGCAGCTTCAGCCACATTATGCAGCTGGTTCTGCGTCCTTGCTGTCGGCAACGGCCTTGACGGCGTATGCGACGTTGCGGACTGGTGCCTGCAGAACAGACAGCAGCATTGACAACATCCCATCGCGGTCTGGCAGCTTGGACAGTTCTGTGATCTGTTCCAGGCTGGCAACCTTGCCTTCGATGATCCCGCCTTTAACAACGAGGTCATCGAACTGCTTCGCGTACTTCGTCATGATGCGGGCAGGGGCAACAGCGTCGTCGTTAGAAAAGGCGATCGCGGTCGGGCCCTTGAACAGATCGTCCAAGCCCTTGTAACCAGTGGCGTCAGCGGCACGGCGAAGATACGTGTTCTTGATGACTTCCATCTTGACCCCGTTATCACGCAATTCCTTACGCACCTGCGTTACTTCATCAACAGTCAGACCACGGTAGTTCACAACAACAGCGCTTTTGGCAGCCTTGAACTGCTCAACGATGCCGTCAACCACCTTAGCCTTCGCAGCGATAATTGATTCACTCATAGATTTTCACCTCCTATAGTTTGGTTGAAGTTTTTTTCAATAAAAAAACTCCATGTCTACCAAGACATAGAGGTATCTAACGAACTGATACCACCTCGGCAGGATATTAAGGCTTGCGCCACCTGAGTCTTAGGCAGAGTGAATTATCACAACGAGAAGCGTATCATGAACCGCCCACAGCGTCAAGAAATACTTCACGCAGGCGCCAAAAAGGCGCCTGCCATTTTCACAGCAGGCGCTGGTGATTGTCTAATGACTCGATTCTTTGGGCTCAAGCCGCCGCTGGACAAAGCCCAGCACCAGGTCGGCAATGATTGCCATCAGCGCAGTAGGCAGCGCGCCGGCGAGGATGATGGCCCCACCGTTGGTTGCGTTTGTCCCGCGGATAATGATATCGCCAAGCCCGCCGGCGCCGACAAAGGCCCCGATGGCCGTGATGCCAATGGCCACCACCAGTGCGTTACGGATACCCGCCATGATCACACTCATCGACAGCGGCACCTCCACCATGTACAGGCGCTGAAACGAGGTCATCCCCATGCCTTTGGCGGAATCGATTACCGTGGGGTCGACGCTGACCATGCCGGTGTAGGTATTTTTAATGATCGGCAAAAGCGAGTACAGGAAGACGGTGACGATCACCGTGTTCACCCCTAGCCCCAGACCCAGCATAATGATTGAAAGCATCGCCAAGCTGGGAATGGTTTGGATCACGTTCGCAATGCCGATGATCGTGCTGGACAGTTTGCGGTTGCGGGCGATGAACAGACCAATCGGGATCCCGATCACAGCCGCGATCAGCACGCCATAAATCGAAATCAGAAAATGGCGCGTAAACTGGCTGAGCACATAGCTGCCGTTGGTCGTCATGTAGTAAAAGAACTGCTGCCACGTATTCATGTTCGCCATCAGTTAGCGCCTCCCCGGAAGTAATTGTGTTTGACCAGAAATTCCCGGGCGACCACCGATGGCTCCTTCAGTTGGTCGTCCACCTGGTAATTGAGTTCCTGCATGGTTTTCATGCTGATTTTTCCATCCAGCCGGTGCAGCACCGGTGCGAGCTTCGGGTATTGTTTCAGCAGGCTGTCGCTCACAACCATCGACGCGTCATACGGCGGGAAAAAGTGCTTGTCGTCTTTCAGCACCGTGAGGTCATACGAGCGAATTCGCCCGTCTGTCGAATAGCCCAGCACCGTCTGCATCTTGCCGGCCTCGACCGCGTCGTACACCAGCCCAATCTGCATTGGGTAGACGCGCTTGAAGTCAAAGCCGTACCCGGTCTTAAAGTCCGCGTAGCCGTCGCCTTTGCGGTTCATCCAGGACGAGTCCACGCCAGCTGCCATCGATGGGGCCAGTGGCTTCAACTGGCTGATCGTCGAGACGTGATGTTGGGCGGCAAACTGCTTGGTCACCATGAAGGCATAGGTGTCGGCAAAGCCATAGGATGGGAACCAGGTCTGGTGGTACTTTTGCTTAAAGACCCGTTTGACGATCCTGCCGGCTTTTTTCGGGTCCTTTTCCACCGGCAGGTCCAAGGTGCCAGTCAGGTCGGTGCCAGTGTAGCGGGTCGCCGAAATGTCAGCATCTCCGCGCAGCATCGCCTGGTGCGTGACCGTGGTGGAGCCAAGATTGGACACCAGCGTGGTCGGATAACCCAGCTCATGGTTGATCAGCTCGGCCAGCATGTTGGCCATGACCGAGCTTTCAGTCGTGCTAAGCGCCGCTATTTTAATGGTCTTCTGATCACTGCCCGAAATCCCGGGGAACCCGCACCCGGCCAGTGTCAAAACGGCCGTGGCCAGCACCACAAAGAGTTTGGTGAACTTTTTCATGGCTAGGCCTCCTTCCGACTGGTCCGCGGGGTCAGACGCTTCTCCAGTTTACCCAGGAGCCAATCGACCACGAGGGCCAAGAGCGTGACGGGAATGGTGCCGCCAATAATCAGTGCCGGCTGGAACAGGTTCAACCCACTAAAAATCAGATCGCCGAGGCCGCCGGCGCCAATGTATGACGCGAGCGTTGCCCACGCGATCACGTACACCGCGGACAGGCGGATACCGGCCATGATGACCGGCATCGCCATCGGCAGCTCGACTTGCACAATCGACTGCCCGGCCGTCATGCCCATCCCCTTGGCAGAATCCTTGAGGACTGGCGAGACGTCTTCCATGCCGATATACGTGTTGCGCAGGATCGGCAGCAGCGAATAGATGAACAGCGCGACGATCGCCGGCACCCGCCCGATCCCAAACAGCGGGATCATCAGGGCCAGCAGCGCCAGGCTGGGCACCGTCTGCAGCATTGAGGCAATGGCGATGACGACCTTGGCCGTGCGTGGAAAGCGCGTCAAGATCACCCCCAGCGGCACGGCGACGAGAATCCCCAGGCCCAGGGAAATGCCAGAGATGTACAGCTGCTCCCAGGTTTTGACCAACAGCTCCATGCCGTGCTGCGCCAGAAAGTCACCCATTTTGGTCGCCTCCCGCCTGCGGTTCAGCATCGGTGGCTGGCGCCTGCGCATCGTGGTCGGCGTTATCGCCCCAGATGGTGTCATAAACCATATCGACCAGTGCGGCTCGCGTGACAATGCCCTTCAGCTTGTTGTCCTGATCGACGACCGGCACGTACTTGAGGCCGCGCTTGAGGATCCGGTCAACGGAATCGCGCAACAGTGCGGATTCTTGTACGTAAAACAGTTTTTTCTGCATGATGTCGGCCACGGCGGTCGACTTGGCGTACTGGCGCGTCAGCGACTCAATATCGATAAAGCCTTTGAGGTAGCCGTTGTCGTCAACCACCAGCAAGGTGTCAACGCGCCGGTCGCGCATCAGCTGAATCGCCTCGACCAGCGATTTACCCGGCGTGATCGACACCGGATTCTTGAGCATGATGGCACCCACCGTGGTGACATCGGCGCGCGCCTGGATCAGCCGCTCCTCACCGATCAGTTCCCGGACAAACGGGGTCGCAGGGTGCTGGAGCAGCTCGGTCGGCGTCGCCGTTTGGATAATGTGGCCACCATCCATGACCACAATCTTGGTGGCGAGCTTCAGGGCCTCGTCCATGTCATGGGTCACGAACACGACAGTCTTACCCAGCTTCTGCTGCAGATTTTTGACCAGATCCTGCAAACTTTCACGCGTGATCGGGTCTAAGGCGCCAAACGGCTCGTCCATCAGGATCAGATCCTGATTAGCGGCCAGCGCGCGGATTACGCCGATGCGCTGCTGCTGCCCGCCTGAAAGCTCAGCCGGGTAGCGGTCGAGGTAATCGACTGGCAGATCGACCATTTTGATCAGCTCTTCCGCCTTGGCGCGCCGCTTCTCTTCCGGCCACTTCAGGAGCTTCGGGACTAAGGTAATGTTTTCGTACAGCGTCATGTGCGGCATCAGCCCGATGTTTTGAATGACGTAGCCGATGTGGCGGCGCAGGGCCACCGGATCTTGCTTGTGGATGTCTTGGCCTTTAAATAAAATGGTGCCGCCGGTCGGCTCCAGCATGCGGTTGATCATCCGCATGGTCGTGGTCTTCCCCGAGCCCGAGGTGCCGATCAGGCAGACAAAATCCCCTTGGTCAATGGTCAAAGTGATGTGTTCAACCGCCACGTTGCCGCCGCGGTATACCTTATTCACGTCCTGATACTGGACGATGGGTCCTGGCTTTTGTTCAGTTGTCATCTTAAACCTCCCGTTTTGCCGATTTATACACACTCACCATATCATGGACATTTAAAATCTGCTGTTTTCAGCGCACAAAACCCCCAGCGTGACACCCTTTGGCCAAAATTTGACAGGAAAAATTTTCAGAAAAAAACACCGGCTTCTCCAAAAGAAGTCGGTGTTGATTGAATTGCTTGTTTAGAATGCCGAAACGTCAACCTTGACCCCAGGGCCGAAGGTTGAAGTCAACGTCAAGCTTTGGATGTAAACACCCTTGGTTGATGCCGGCCGCGCCTTGACGATGGTGTCGTTAAGCGCCTTGAAGTTCTCGATGAGCTTAGCGTCGTCAAACGAAACCTTACCGATCGGGGCGTGGACGATACCCGCCTTGTCGGCACGGTATGCGACCTGCCCAGCCTTGACGTCGTTGACCGCCTTCGCGGTGTCCATCGTCACGGTGCCGGTCTTCGGGTTAGGCATCAAGCCTTTCGGCCCGAGGACCCGGCCCAAACGACCAACTTTGGCCATCATCGGTGGTGTTGCAACAGCAACGTCGAAGTCGAGCCAGCCGTCTTGAACCTTTTTAACCAAGTCATCAGAACCGACTTCATCGGCACCGGCGTCTTGGGCAGCCTGAGCTTGCGGGCCTTCGGCGAAGACGATGACGCGCTGCGTCTTACCAGTCCCGTTAGGCAGCACAAGAGCGCCACGGATCTGCTGGTCAGCCTGCTTAACATCAATGTTCAGGTTGTATGCCACTTCAACGGTTGCGTCGAACTTGGCAAAATCGATCTTTTTGACCAAAGCAACTGCGTCCTCAGGGGTGTACGCCTTAGTGGCGTCGACCTGCTTAGCAGCGTCTTGGTACTTCTTTGCTTTCTTAGCCATACTGGAATTTTCCTCCTTGCAAATGTGGTCAGCGGGCCGAAGCCCTTCCACTTGATTCATTCAGCTTTCGCTGAAGATCCGGACATGCATTAGCCTTCGACTTCAAAGCCCATGGAACGTGCTGTCCCTTCAACCATGCGCATCGCAGCTTCTACATCTGCGGCGTTAAGGTCTTGCATCTTCGTTTCCGCGATCTGCTTCACTTGGTCCTTGGTAACCTTCGCAACCTTTTTGGTGTTCGGTTCGCCAGAGCCGTGCTCTACGCCAGCGGCCTTCTTCAGAAGAACCGCTGCCGGCGGGGTCTTGGTGACGAAGTCAAAGGAACGATCTTCGTACACGGTGATGACAACTGGAATCAGCATCCCATTTTGGTCTGCGGTCCGCGCGTTGAAATCCTTGGTGAAGCCCATGATATTGATCCCAGCTTGACCCAGAGCAGGGCCAACAGGCGGAGCTGGAGTTGCTTTGCCCCCAGGGATCTGGAGTTTAACGATGTTTGCTACTTTTTTAGCCACGAAACATAACCTCCTTAAGTCCGTGATGTGGTCATGATGGGCAAGGTAATTTTGCCCTCCCACGCGTATGCCAAAACATACTCGACTAAGTTACCACGATTCAGGCCCAAAAGCAAGAGTCGTCGCACCAATCAGGCCTTGAGCTGCAGCGGCCACAGGAACGTCGCGACGTCTGCGTCGACCAGGCGATTCTCGTGCAGCAAACTGTGGGCCGCCCGCGGCCCGCGGATCACGACTTCGGCATACCGTGCGACGTGGTCTTGCGCCAGATAGCGAATCGAAAGCGCCGAGTTAACGCCCACCGCCCCGTCGTGCTGTGACCCGTTGAATAAATCACCGGCCACGTTCAACCATTGCAAAGTTGCAGGCAGGTCGGCCACATGCGCGCGGAAAAATTCGTACACCGGCGTGGTCTGACTCGGCCCCGCCGGCCCAAGGGGCCAGTTGACGACTTTACCCGGAGTGGCCAGCGCAGTGTCATTATACGGCGCCGCCAGTGTGACCAGCGCCCGGACCGGAACTGCTGGCCGGCTGACGGTGTAAAGCACCGTCGTGATTCCACCCATCGAGTGGGAAACCAAGTTGATCGCAGCAAACGGTGCCTGCTGCTGCAGCGCCGCAATCACCCGCTTCACCCCGATCAGCTGGGCTGCCGGCTGCACCCGTTTATCGGCAAACAGCACTTGAACGGCCACGTGCGGGCCAAACGCCAAGCGCCCACGCAGGTGCACCGAACCGTTTTGCCGGACCAGGGCGACGACCTGCTTGTCCACCGGCAGCCGCCGCAGCATGTGGCCAAACGTGTAACGCGTGCCAAATTCTCCGGGCACAAACAGCGTGGGTACGCGATCGGCAACGTCAACCTTGCGCTGCCTGTCCGGGTGCCCTAAACCATAAAAATCGAGGGCGAAGGCGATTAACGCCCCGCCCCCGATTACAATGAGCCAGATCATCTTAAAGTTTGTCGACCTGGTCGTAGTCCAAGTCGGCGGCGACTTCACGCTCGAACATATTGATGGTCGCCTTCAGCTTCTGTTTGTCCGGGTCGTTGGCGGTGATCTTGCCCTTCATGCCGGCAAACGCACCGGCAATGATGGTGATCGTCTCGCCGACTTCAAAGGACAGCGTGGAGTGTGTGGTGGCCATACCCTGTGAGTGCAAAATGGTCGCCACTTCGTCAGGCATCAGCGGGTTTGGCTTGGAGCCGCCGCCGTGCGAGCCGACAAAGCCGGTGACCCCTGGGGTGTTACGGACAACAAACCAGGACTCGTCGGTCATGACCATTTCGACCAGCACGTAGCCAGGGAAAACCTTCTCCATCTTGACCTTGTCCTTGCCGTCCTTTTTCTCGTGTTCTTCCTCTTCAGGCACGATCACTTGGAAAATGTAGTCTTCCATGTTCATTGAGGTGACCCGAGACTCCAGGTTCGCCTTGACCTTGTTTTCGTAACCAGAGTAGGTGTGAAGCACGTACCAGAGCTTTTCAGCTGATTCAGCCATTGTTTTTCTCCTTTTTGATGACAAATAAAAAACCGTCGCCAAGAGGCTTCGGTTTTTGCGCTGACCCCAGTATACGCCAGAGCGAGCCTTGATATCAAGATTAAAAAATGAACGCCTTCAGGACCAACAGAATGACCCAGTCTGCCAGGGCAAAGTAAGCGGCAAACAGGAGCGACGTGATGATGACGGTGGTGGTATCGCGCCGAGTTTCCTTGGCGGTCGGCCAGGTGACCAGCGACATCTCGTGAATCACACTTTTGATAAACTTCATAACTGCTGCCTCCTACTTCGTCTCGCGGTGCTCAGTCTGGCGCCCGCAATACTTACAATACTTATTTAACACCAGGCGCTGCGTGCGGCGCGGGTTTTCCGGGACGTAATAGTTCCGGTGTCCGCAGACACTGCAGGCCAAGGCGACTTTTTTTACGGACATGATGAGCCCTCCTAGCTTCCAACTATGGTATCAGAAAAGCCTATGCACTGCAAGGTCGATCAGGATGCACAGAAGCAAGAGTACTGTCTCGCTGCCGAAGGTCAAAAGCAGGTTGGCCACCGCGGTGTTGAAGGTTTTCGCCTTGTCCTGCACGGCCAGAAAAGCGTCAATGTTGCGACGCACCCGTGGCCACATAAACACCACCAAGAGCACTGGCACCGGCAGCATCCTCAACCCGACGGCCAGCACGATGGCCAGGTAGGCCGCGGCAGGCAGCCACGGATAAATGGCCAGCGCCCGCTTTTTCCCCAGGTAGTACGGTAGCGTGAAGCGCTGATTGCGCTGATCCTGCTTCAAATCGCAAATGTTGTCCGCAAACATGATGGTGCCGTCAAGGATGACAATCGGCAGCGCTAGGAAAAAGAGTCCCAGCACCAGCGGCACGTTGCCGCTTAACACAAAGCGGCTGCCAGTCAGCGTCAGCATGATCGGCTGAGGCACAATGTTGACGAACACCGCGATGAACACCGCGCCAAAGCCTTCCACGGTACCGGACAGCAGCTCGCCCGAGGGGATGCGCGACAGTGGCACCGGCCCGAAGGTGTAAAAGATCGCGACGAAAATCGCGGCCCCACCGATCAGAATCAGGCTGAGATTAGTCCGCCAAACCAACACCAAGCCGGCGCCAACCGCGATTGTCAGGAAGAGCCCCATCAAGGCCAAAATGCGATGCGGAGCTAAATGCTCGCGGCCGATAATGTTTTGCGTCTGCCGGTAGTGCTCATCTTTCGCCTTGTAGTAGTCCTGCACGTTGTTAAACCCGGTCACAAATAAGGCAATACTCATCTGGCCGACAAAGTACACCAGCGAATTCACCCAATTAAACTGGTGAAACCCCCACCAGGCGTACAAGATACCGAACAGGTACGGCAAGAAGCTGCACAGCTTGGCCGGCAGGCGAATCAGCTCGAAGAACAGCGGCCAGGTCAGTGGCCGAAACGATTGGTGTGTGCTCTCCTTCATCGGCTCACCCCCAAACTGGCGACCAGCCCCAGCATCAGCGCCAGGTTTGCCAGCGTCAGGGTGCGCAGGGCCAGGCTGAAGGTGGTGCGCTTGTCCGGGTGCGCGGTGAAGCGGCGTGCATCGCGTACCGCAAGCGGCAGCGGCAGCAGGGCCAGCAGCAGCGGCCACGGCAGCAGGCGCAGGGTAACAGCCACCACGACTGCCGCAAAGCCGGCCACTGCCAGGAACCTGTACAGCCAGGCCGCGTATGTTTTGCCCAAGTACATTGGCAGCGTGATGCGGTGGTTGCGCCCATCCTCGGCCAAATCTGACATATTGTTGGCCAGCATGACATTTGCGATCGTGGCCATCGGCGTCACGCACACCAGCCCCAAGGTCAACAGCGCCAGCCAGTTGCCGCTTAAACTCAGCAGCGGCCAGGCCAGATTAAGATTCAGTAGCGCCTTGGCGTCAACATTAATATAAGTAGCGATAAACGGGATCCCCAGCCCCATGGTGAGCCCGGAAAACACTTCCCCCAACGGCAGGCGAGACAGCGGCAGCGGCCCGAACGTGTAGAAAATGCCAATGGCAAAGCACACCGCCCCGACCAGCAGCAACAGCCAGTCCGTGCGGGCACTCAACACCAGCCCCAGCCCGGCGGCGACGGCCAGCAGCGCAATCACCACCCCGCGCACCAAACCGACCGAAAGCTGAGCTTTGCCAATGATGTTGACCGTGCGGCGGTACTGTTCATCCTTGGCCTTTTGGTAGTCCATCAAGTTGTTCAGGGCCGTGGTCATCATGTCAAAAGCCAGCATCGCGACGAAAAACAGCGCCGTGTTCACGCCGTTGAACTGGTGAAAATACACCAGCGCAAACAGTGTGCCGACGCCGAATGGCAAAATGCTGGCGAGCTTGGTACGGGCTTCGACGAGCGTTAAAAAGTTTTGGACTGACATCAAACTCCCCCAAATCGTTTATTTCAGTGTGGCCAGCTGGTACCCCGAATTCTTCAGCAGCTGGAATTTACCCTTGAGGCCGCTGGAGACGTAAACCTTCTTGTCCTTGGTGATGAAAATGGCCTCGGCATCCTTTTGCTTTTCGATGAAGGCCATACCGCCGCGCAAGCCCTTGTCAAAGGTCGCAGTGGACAGCGCATCCCCGTCGACGGACTTTTTCGTCACGATCGACACGCCCATCAAGTTGTTTTCAAACGGGTAACCGGTGCGCGGGTTCATCAGATGCGAGTAGTTGTGGCCATCCACCACCAGGTGCCGCTCGTAGATCCCAGAGGTCACGACGGTGATGTTTGCGCCCGGCACTGTGCCGATCGAAGTGCCGCGCGGCTTCTTGGGGTCTTGAATGCCCACCGTCCACGGCCGGTTGGTGGCCTTCGGGCTGTGACCCATGACGAAAATGTTGCCGCCCAAGTCGATGATGGCGGTGTTGACGCCATCTTTTTTGAACACCTTGACCACCTCGTCGGTGATGAAGCCCTTGGCAATTCCGCCCAGGTCCAGCTGCATGCCTTTTTGCTTCAGGTAAACGGTCCGCTTGCTGCCGTTCAGCACCACATCCTGGTAATGAACCAGCGGCAGCACCCGGTCGATTTCCGCCTGCGCAGGCTTGCGGGCATCGGGAAAACCGATGTGCCACAGGCTGGTCACCGGTCCAATTGCCAGGTCGAATGCGCCGTTAGAGCGTTCACTATAACTTTTGGCGTACTGGATCAGACGGAACACATCATCGGACACCCTGACCGGTTTTTCGCCGGCCGCGTTGTTGACCGCGTCGACCTCAGAGCCCTTCTGGTTGACGGTGATCTTCTTGGCCAGCGCCCTGACCCGGGCAAACCCATCATCGACCGCGCCCGCCTTGCCCTTGTTGTAGACGCTGAGCGTAACCACAGTACCCATCAAAAATTCGGTATCCTGATGCGGCGTCTGGATCACGGCGGCGGGTTTTGGCTTGGGCGCCGCTTGCTGTCCGCAGGCGGCAAGCGGCAGGGCCAGCGCCAGCAGGGCGATGAGTGCCTTCACTCTCTTTTTCATATTAATATCCCTTCACGTTTTCTTCTATTATAACGGCCCAGCCATAAAAAAAGCAGCATCCGCGAGGACACTGCTTTCGCGCTTAATCGAAAAATTATTCGGCGTACACGATGTTAGAAACCTTAATTGGTGTCGTGTTGCCGGCCTGAGCGGCGTTGATCAGCTGTTCAGCGTAAAGGATGAAGGTATCGGAGCTTTCAGTCGCGCCGGAAACCACGTCAACTTCGGCAGGCTTTTGGGTCTTGACCAACGCAGCGTTGAGCTTTTCGGTGTATTCCTTAGGGCCGACGTTGTTGACCTTCTTCATGCTCTTCTCGTACTCGGCATCCTGAGTCTTGGACTTGCCGTTCTTGTCCACATTGTCGTACTTGCTTTGCGTGATTTTGCCGCCAGAAACGACGATGGAGAAGACAGTACGGTAGCCGTGAGAGTAATTTTCCTGCTCCAGCGTGTAAGTGCCATCCTGCAACTTCGCCGTGTTTTGGACTTCGATCTTCTTGGTGTTGCCCGCCTGCGCGGCCTGAACCAGCTGCTGGGCGTAGTTCTTGAAGGTCAAACTGGAATCGGTGGCACCAGAAACGACGTCAATGGCGTTGGTGTTCGTCCCGTTCTTCTTAAAGGACTTGTTCAGGGCCGGAATGTATTCCTTAGGACCGACACCAGCTTGCTTCTTCATCGTCTTTTCGTATTCGGTGTCCTTGGTCTTGGACTTGCCGTCCTTGTCCACGTAGTCATAGGTGGTCTTGGTGATCTTGCCATCGGCAACGGTCATGCCCATCTCGACTTTGTAACCGTGGTCGTACCCGGTTTCGGCAAGCGTGTAATCCCCATCTTTAAGCGGCGCCCCAGCGGTTTGCTTTTGCGCCTTCGCGCTGGATGAGGACTTCTTGGCCGTCTTGGAGGTCGTCGTCTTGCTGGACGAGGAATCCTTGCTGCTGGAGTTGCTGCCGCAAGCGGCCAGCGTCAAAGCAGAGACTGCAATGATGGAGATGCTTGCCAAAGTCTTAGATAATTTCATTTTCCGATACCCCTTTTGAAAAATATTAGGAACTTTGTGTTACATTTCACACAAACCAAGTGTAAACACCCGAGTGGCAAAAATCAACAAAAGCCGAACATTTATCAGGTCTTTCTCATTTTGCAGGAATTCGTTTCCATTGTCCTTACCCCAACACTTTCGTTGTCTCTATGAATTAGTCACCACCCTGATGACCTTCAGTAACCGGTTACCAGCCTTGCGCGAATTCATGGACAACAACCGGGTTTTAAATGTATAATTAGCATTGCAATTTAATTGATTTGCGGAATTATTCACATCTAAGGAGTGTTACCCATGGCGCAAAAAAATATCGTCATCGTGGGGGCCGGGTTTGCGGGCGTCTACGCGACGAAACGATTAGCCAAGCATTTTAAGAAAGACAAGGACGTGACGATCACCCTGATCGACCGCCACTCCTACTTCACTTACATGACGGAACTGCACGAAGTTGCCGCCGATCGCGTCCCGGAAGACGCGATCCAGTACGACCTGCAGCGCTTGTTTGCACGGCGCAAGAACGTCAAGCTGGTCACGGACACGGCGACCACCATCGACCGCGAGAAGAAACTGGTCAAGACCAAGCACGGGGCCTACCCTTACGACTACGTGATGCTGGGCATCGGCTCTCAACCGAATGACTTCGGGACCCCTGGGGTCAAAGATTACGGCTTTACCCTGGGCTCCTGGGAACACGCCATTGCGTTGAAAAAGCATATCCAAGACGTGGTCCGGCGCGGTGCTGAGGAGCACGATCCAGCCAAGCGCAAGGCGCTGCTTTCCATCGTCGTTGTCGGCTCTGGCTTCACCGGGACCGAAACGATCGGTGAACTGCGCGACTGGCGCGACACCTTGGCCAAGGAAAACAAGCTTGACCCTAGCGAGATCACGTTCACGCTGATGGAAATGGCGCCGACGATCATGAACATGCTCGACCGCTCGGATGCCAACAAAGCGGAGCGCTATTTGCTTAAAAAAGGCGTTAAGGTCATGAAGAACACCGGCGTGGTTGGCGTTCACGAGGATCACGTCGACCTGAAAGACGGCTCGACCTACCCGACTTCAACGTTGATTTGGACGGCCGGCGTCAAGGCGACTGACGAAGCTGCCCAGTTCGGCCTCACCCAGGGGCGTGCCGGCCGCATTGTGGTCAACTCGCACATGGAAAGTCAGGATGACCCGGATGTCTACGTCGTGGGGGATGTTTCGTTCTTCGGCGGCAACTCGGATCGCGGCGAGCCGCAAATCGTGCAAGGTGCCGAAGCTGGTGCCAAAACCGCGCTGACCAACATTGAAAGCAAAATGGCCGGCAAGGCCGGCGACTTGGATTACAAGGCATCCTACTCTGGCTTCATGGTGTCTTTGGGTTCCCGCTACGGCGTGGCCAACCTGATGAACATCTTCCATCTCTCCGGGTTCTTCGCGATGCTGATGAAGCACCTGGTCAATATGCTGTACTTCCTGCAGAACTACTCGGGCTATTACTTCTTCCAGTACATGATGCACGAGTTCTTCCGCACCAAGAACGACCGCAACTTGATGCGCGGCCACCTTTCCCGCCAAGGCAATGTGCTCTGGGCGGTTCCGTCCCGCATTTTCCTGGGCCTGATGTGGCTGGTTGATTGCGCTGGCAAGGTCTCAGGCAAAGAGTCCTGGTTCCTCGACAAGCTGCGCCTGCCGTTTGACTGGCTGCAACCGGCGACGACCAGCGGTGCTTCTGCCGCCGGCGCCGACGCCACCTCTGCTGCTAGTGGTGCGGCCAAGGCTGCAGCACCTGCCGCCAAAACCGTCTTCTCCCTTTCCTATCAGTACGGCAAGGAACCGATGATGGTTTTCGACAAGATGCCAAACTGGATGTACACGATCACCAAAGCGATGATTCCAAACCAAGACGTCGCCTTCTTCATGCAAAAGTCGATGACGATTATTGAGATCCTGATTGGCCTGGCACTGGTTGCTGGCCTGTTCACCTGGCTGAGCGGCGCGGTGTCTGTCGCCTTCACCATCATCTTCTGCCTGAGCGGCATGTTCTACTGGGTCAACATCTGGATGATTCCAATGGCCATTGCCGTGATGAACGGCTCAGGCCGTGCATTCGGCTTAGACAAGTGGGTCGTCCCTTACCTGCAGAAGACCTTCGGCAAGTGGTGGTACGGCACACCAAAGGCGTTGTACGGCAGCGATACGCCTAAATAGGCGACGTTGCCAGGCCTAAGGGTTCTGGGGTAGACTAAGCCTCGGAACCTTTTTATTTGGCGGAGTCGACTGCGGCCGACTCCGTTGCTTTTTGAAAAACTGACAAAGGAGGCAGCTGGTATGACGCACAATAAGTATCTCAAAATGATTCGCCCAGGCGACATCATCATCATTGTGCTTCTGCTGGCCGCCTCCTTCATCCCGTATGTGGTCTTTGCCCGCCAGCAGGCCGCCCAGAGCCAACCAGGCAGCGGCCGGACGCTGACCGCCTACGTCACCCACAATGGCAAGCGCGTGTATCAGATTCAGCTCACTGGCCACCACGGCACCAGCCGTTACCACTACCAAGCAGGCAACGAATACAACGACATCGTGACGACCGGCGATCAGATCCAGATCATCGACGCCAATTGTCCAGACCAAGTCTGTGTGAAAAAAGGCAGGATTTCAAAGCCGGGTCAGACCATCGTGTGCCTACCGCACAAACTGCTGGTCGAGATCAAATCCAGCACCGGCGAGAGCGGCGGCGGGATGGTGACAGAATGAAGCCGCGCGTGTATCGGCCGGCGCGCACCCGCCAGGTCATTTACATCGCACTACTTTGCGCCCAGGGCGTCATTATTGGCCTGCTGGAGCGAATGATCCCGTTTCCGTTCGCCTTCGCCCCTGGTGCCAAGCTGGGCCTGGCCAACCTGATCACCATCGTGTCTCTGTACACCATGAGCGTGTCTGACAGCTTCTTGCTGATGCTGCTGCGCCTGCTTTTGACCACGCTGCTCGGGGGGACGCTCTCGACCTTCATGTACAGCGGCGCCGGTGCACTGCTGTCGTGGCTGGGGATGCTGCTGATCAAGCAGCTGGGTGACAAACGGGTGTCAATGATCGGCATTTCGGCAGCTGGTGGCATTTTGCACAACGTCGGCCAGCTGCTGGTCGCTAGTCTGATCGCCCAAAGCTGGACCGTGATGCTTTACCTGCCAGTGCTGTCGTTCATGGGCATCCTGGCCGGACTGGCGGTCGGCATTGCCGCAAACTTCCTCTTTGAGCACATTGACACGCTGAAACGACTGCGCTTTGACCACACCAAAAAAAGGAGTCAATCATGAAGATCCATGCCATGTGGCAGGATTACCCGGCACTTGCCCCCGACCTGACCGCCACGCTTGATTTGATCGATCAAAATATTCATCCCGATAATCCGGCCGTCGCCAAGGCCCTAGTCCAAATGATCAACGCCGGCGGCAAGCTGCTCCGCCCCGCCTACTGCCTGCTGTTCAGTCAGTTCCACGAAACGGATCACGAGAAAATTATCGCCCTGGCTGCGGCCGTCGAGACGCTGCACACGGCCACGTTGATCCACGATGATGTGATCGACAAAGCACCGGTGCGCCGCGGGACAAAGACGATTGCTGCGCAGTTTGGCAACGACGTCGCGGTTTACGCCGGTGACTACCTCTTCGTCGTGTGCTTTCAGCTGATTGCCCATTACGCCTCTGACCTGCGCTCAGTTCAACAGGACTCTGCGTCCATGGAACGCATACTCAATGGTGAAATGGCCCAGATGGCGCGGCGCTTCAACGTGGACATGACCATTGCCGACTACACCGAGCAAGTCACAGGTAAAACTGGACAGTTATTTGCGCTGGCGGCGTTCATCGGCGCCTACGAAAGCGGTCAGTCCCTCCGCTTTGCCAAAAAATGTGAAGCCATTGGCCTGAACATCGGCATTGCCTTCCAGCTGATGGACGACATCCTGGATTACACCAGTACCGACACTGCCATGGGCAAGCCCGTTCACGAAGACATCCGCCAAGGCGTGTACTCGGCACCGCTGATTTTGGCGATGGCCGACCACCAGGCCGAGTTCGCCCCGCTGTTGAATAAACGTGCCGCAATGACCGACTCAGATGTGGTAAGTGTGCTAGACCTGATCACGCGCTATGACGGGGTCTCCAAGGCGCAGGCCTTGGCCGCGCAGTATACCGATAAGGCAGTGGCCGGTCTGGCCAGCCTGCCAGATCAACCGGCTCGCGCCACACTAATTCGCCTGACCAAACAGCTTTTGACTCGGCAAAGCTAACGCCAGTCTGAGCGCCTCGCAAGCCAAACACCCCTTCACTGCGATTCAGTAAGATCGCCGTGAAGGGGTGTTTTTTGGTCAATTCATCTGGGCCGAGAAATATTGGGTCAACTTCAGCTTACTGCGTTCGATGGCGCGCCGATAAGCTCGTCTGGTGGCCGCATCGGAGTTTTCCAGCACCATTTGCAGGCCGCGCCGCTCCAGTGGACTCAGCTGCGCCACATACTCGCCCAGCTGAGAGCGCAGGACCAAGTTATCTTCGATGCGCTGCCCAGAGGCAAAACTGGGCGGCAAAATCGCCCCGGGATTGGCCATGACCATGGCGTTCGTATCTGCCGACCGCTTCTGGGCTAAATGCTTGCGCAGCAGCGAATGAATGTGTGACAGCAGCACCATCCGGTAAAACGGGCCAAACTTCGAGCCGGCGGTCCCGTCGTAGTGCGAGATCGCCTTGAGCATCGCAATTCTGGCTTCTTGCAGCCAGTCGTCGCGGGTGTAATCGCGAATGTAATAGGCCGTGATGACCCGCAGCACCATCGGTTTGTATTGATCGAAAACTTGCTTAAACATTTCCGAATCCGTGGCCGCACCGCGGATCATTTCCAACTCCTCAGGTGTCATATCGACGCCTCCCCCTGATTTTTTAAAAGCGGTTTCATTGTATCAAGGCGTTAACTGATTGCCTATAAAACAGGCGTTTGGCAAAGATTGTGAGAAAATGTTGCGCAAGTGTGGGCCCCATCACAACAGACTTTACTGGTTTAATTAGCCAAGCTTGCGAGCGCATTTCACAAAAACATTTTCAATTTTTACATGACCCCTGCGATAAGGTCCCAGTGCGACCAGCCACACAGGGCGTCAGGCTAGGTTTTCACGCGACGCCATCGCGAGACGGGAACAAGGCATTATTTCTTAACCCGGCTGGCAGCTGTTAAAACGCCGTGCCCAAAGCATTTACATTCATTTTGGGAAGGCTTAAAATGATTTTTATCAGTGCCTACTTAGCTAACTCTTAATATTTTCACATAATATTCAAGTTTCATCGGTAGGCTTGTTTCATCAGGCTTAAGGGGGATACACTCATGGACCAAACGTCCGAGTCGTCCGCGGGAAAACCGCGGTCTTTTCATGTTAACTGGCATAATTTGCTGCCGTGGCTGATTCCGGTCATCCTGATTTTGATCTGGCAGCTGGCCGCAACGGCGGGCTGGGTCAACTCCAAGCTCCTGCCTTCGCCGCTCGCGGTGGTTCAAGACGGCGTACGCCTCTGGCAAACCGGCGAGCTGCCGAAAAACATCAGCATCTCGCTTTACCGCGCCACCACCGGCTTTGTGATTGGGGGCCTGGCCGGCTTTGTTTTGGGCCTCGCCAATGGCTTGTCCAAGATCAGCTGGCTGCTGTTTGATTCCACCATCCAGATGCTGCGCAACATTCCTCATCTGTCCTTGATCCCGCTTGTCATCATTCTGCTGGGCATCGGGGAAACGGCCAAAATCTCGCTGGTCACCATCGGCGTCATGTTCCCGATTTACATCAACACCTTCCACGGCATTTCCAGCGTCGATCCCAACCTAATCGAAATGGGCAAGTCGTACGGGTTGACCAAACGTCAGCTGTTCACCAAAATCATTTTTCCTGGCGCCCTGCCGACCATCCTCGTTGGGGTGCGGTACGCCTTAGGGGTGATGTGGACGACATTGATCGTGGCGGAAACCATTTCGTCTAACTCGGGCATTGGCTACATGGCCAGCAACGCCCAGGAATTCATGGACATGGAAACTGTCCTGCTCTGCATCGTGATTTACGCGCTGCTGGGCAAGGTCTCGGATCTGATTGCCAAGGCGCTGGAAGATCTGTGCCTCGACTGGCAAACGAAAGGCGGTGCGGCAAATGACTAAAGCCGTCGTCAAGCTTTCTCACATCTACAAGCAGTATGGCGATAACCATGCGCTGCGCGACGTGTCATTCGACCTGCAACCCGGCGAGTTTGTCGCCTTGGTCGGGATGTCCGGTGGCGGCAAAAGTACGCTGCTGCGCCTGATCGCCCAACTTGAGCAGCCAACCGCAGGAACCATCGAATACGCTGACGCAAACCTGGTGACCCGCGTGATGTTTCAAGACGGCCGCCTGCTGCCATGGATGACCACGCTGAACAACGTGTCATTCGCGGCCCATGACGCCAAAGTCCAGGCCCGGGCGAAAAAAACGCTCACAGCGGTCGGCCTGGCCGGCTTTGAAGAGACCTACCCCACCGAACTGTCCGGTGGCCAAAAGCAGCGCCTGGCGCTGGCCCGCGCGCTGATGGCGGACCCGGAACTGCTACTGCTCGACGAACCGCTTGGCGCCTTGGACGCCCTGACGCGCCGCAACATGCAGAGTTTCATCACCAAAATCTGCGACGCCAGTCACCTGACCACCCTGCTCATCACCCATGACGTTGACGAAGCCGCTCGCATGGCCAACCGCGTCATCGTGGTCAAAAACGGGCGGGCCGTGTTTGAAACGCCGGGCGCCAAGGGTGAAAGCCCGGAAAGAGTGGCCCGCGTGGCCGACGAAGTCCTCAAGGTGATTCTTGCCCCAGATGATCAAGCAAAGGAAGGTGAACGGCTTGGCTGAAACGGCCCCTAAGAAAAAACGCAAATACCTGTACGAAGTTGATATCATGCGCATCATTTTCATCTTCGGGGTCCTGCTCAACCACACGACGACCGCCTTCACCCACGCGATGACCGACGCGAACGGCTGGGCGCACATGTCGCTGCTTGCGACCCACCTGCTGATCCATTTCACGCGGATGGGTTTCATGTTCATCACCGGATTGGTGTTGACGCTCAACTACTATCACCGCAATGACTGGCCAACATTTTTCAAGAAGCGCTTTGCCGGCTCTGGCTGGCCGTACCTGCTGTGGAACATCATCCTGCTGGTCGCCAGCTGCCTGCTCGGCCTGCCGCCCTTCACCTGGCAGACCTTCTGGCCGACGCTGACCTCGGCCATTCTGCATGGTGACCAGTTCTATCTGTACTACATCGTGGTCACCTTACAGCTCTATGTGCTGTTCCCCTTCATGGTGATGCTGTTTAAAAAGGTCAAAAACCACAACGCGATTCTCGCCGTCTCCGCACTGCTGCAGCTGGCCATTGTCGCGTTCATCAAGTATCGCTACCAGTTCATGGACCGCTCCGCTTTGCCTTGGTGGGTGGCGTCCTACGGCATCAACGTGTTCACCTACCAGTTCTACTTCATCTTCGGGACTTATGTCTCGCTGCACTATAACGCCGTGCTCGCGTGGCTGCGCAAGTGGCACCGCTGGGTCATCGGCATCACGATTGCCATGTCCTTTGGCACTGTGCCGTACTACTTCTGGAACCGAAACATGCTGGGTTTTGCGCACAGCTATGCCGTGTCGCCGCACCAACCTTACATGTTTGTTTACGACACCTTCATGATCCTGACGGTATTCTTCATCGGGTTGAAGTACGCAGACTGGCGCAAGCATGGCATTCCCAAGGGCGTTGAGACCTTCGTCAAAAACGGCTCAAAAGTCTCCTTTGGGATCTATCTGGATCAGACCATTGGCCTCACGATTCTGGGGTATTTGATGCCGCTGATCCACCTGCCTGATTGGGGCTATCTGGTCATGATTCCGGTCGGCTACGCGCTGGTGCTGGGGATTTCCTTCGCCCTGGCCTGGTTCTTCTACAAGGTGCCGCCGTTTGGCATCCTGATTGGCCGGCCGCAGTGGCACATTTTGAAAAAGAATCGCAAACCTAAAGGAGCAATCGCAAAATGACTCGTGTCAATGACTTACTCGCACAGCAAACCCAGCGCCATGCCAAAGATCCGATCCTGAAGGACCTTTCCTTAGCCCGCTGGTTCACCGGCGCGGACTTAGATCAAGATATTCAAACGCTGCAGCAGGCCTGGCTGGCTGCCGGGCTTGGGCGCGGCGACGTGCTGACCGTGTCGCTGGCCAACTCTGCCGCCTATTTCACCATCGATCAGGCCGCCTGGCAAAAAGGCATCGCCGTGCACCCCTTGTCACCGACCACTCCAGTCTCTGAGCTGGTAGCCGACCAAACCAGCCACGACTATCAGGCCATGCTCGTTGAACCGGCCATGGCCGAGCAGCTGCACGGCGCGCGCTATCGCAAAACGGTGCTGTCGCTGCTGACTTTTCCCAGCTTAGTACTGGTCACCCTGCCCGCGGAACTGCAGGACGAGCCGGATCACAGCGCGCCAAAAGAGGAAGACATCGCCTTGATCATGTCGACTTCCGGCACCACCGGCAAGCCGAAGCGCGTCGGCCTGTCGCAGCGCATTGTGTACAACGCGGCCAGCCACGACGCCCCAAGCAATCGCATGAGCGACAAGTCTGTCGCGCTCATCACCATGCCGCTGTTTCACATCAACTCGCAGGTGATGGTCGGCCTGGCGATGCGCTACGCCGATGCCAAAATTGTCGTCGCCCCTAAATTTTCTGCCTCGCGTTACTGGGGCTGGATGGCCCAGGACGGCGTGACCTGGACGGCGGTCGTGCCGACCATGATCTCGATTTTGCTACTCAACGACAAGGCTAACGCGGCCTACCAGGAGCTGAAAGACCAGGTGAAGCTCGAATTTGTGCGCTGCTCCTCGTTCGCGCTGCCTGAAGATCAGCTGGTGGAGTTCCAAAACCGCTTCAACACGCGCATTATTGAGGGCTACGGCATGACCGAGGCCTCCAGTCAGTGCACCATCAACCCGTTTGACGCGCCGAAAATTGGCTCGGCCGGCAAGCCGGTCGGCACCGACGTCGCGATCCACCACGCCGATGGCAGCTTTTCTGCCGCTCCGGGCACGGTGGGCGAAATCGCGATTCGCGGTGATCACGTCATCGATGCGTACCTTGATCCGCACCCGGACTCGTTCACAGGCGGCTGGTTCTTGACCGGTGATCTGGGTGAGTTCGACGAAGATGGTTACCTGTTCGTCAAGGGCCGCACCAAGGAAATCATTTCCCATGGTGGTGAAAAAGTCGCTCCTGCACATGTCGAAAACGTCCTCGATGAACTGGACTTCATCGCCCAGCTCTGCGTCATCGGGACCCCCGACAAGCTTTACGGCGAAGAAGTGACCGCAGTCGTGGTCTCCACCACGCCAGGCGCCAATGAAGACGCTCAGCGCAAGGCCCTGCTCGAATACGGGCGCACTCACTTGGCCAAGTTTGAGGCCCCGACGCGGGTCATTTTCCTAGACGATTTTCCCCGCAACCAAACCGGCAAAGTCCTGCGCCCACAGCTGAAGCAATGGATCGCGGAGGGCCAGCATGAAATCTAAACGCCTCAAAGTCAGTGCCCTGCTGGTCCTGCTGGCGGCGTGGCTGGCCATCGCCGGCTACGGCTACACGCAGACCCGGCCCAGCAGCAGCGAGAAGAACCAGCTCACGCGCGTGGTGATCGGCTATCAAAAGGCCGACCCGGCAGACATTTCGCGCCAGCACGGCGAACTGGTCAAAAAAATGAAGAAAGCTGGCTACCAGGTCGTCTTCAAGGAATTCCAAGATGGTGCGGCCCTGATGACCGCCTTGAAGTCCGGCAACATCAACTACGCGCGCCTTGGCGACACGCCGCCGGTTGTCAACCAGGCCAACGGGCTTGACCTCGTCTACATCGGCGCCGGCGCCTCCAAGGAGTACGGCACTGGTGTCCTGGTCAAGAAGAACAGCGGCATCAACACCCTGGCTGATCTCAAGGGCAAGCGCATCGCGTACGCCAAAGGCACTGCGGCTCAGTTTGCCATCATCCAGACGCTTGCCAAAGCAGGCCTGGCGCTGAACGACGTCAAGCTTGTCAACATGGATCAAGGCGCGGCCTCAGTGGCCTTTGCCAAGGGCAGTGTGGACGCCTGGGTCACCTGGGATCCCTACACCGCCACGGCGCAGGTCCAGCAAAACGCGAAGCTTTTGACCAACGCCAAGGGCCTGGCGAAAAACCGTGACTTTGTGGTGTCAACGCGCAGTTACGCCACCAAGCACAAGGCCATCTCCAAGGCCTTGATCAAGTACATGGGGCAAGATATGGCCTGGGCGCGCACCCATCATACCCAGCTGATCAACATGCTGAGCAAGACGCTCAAGCTCTCCAAGCCGATCATCAAGCTCGATGTTGAGCGCCGCACCTACTCTATGACGCCGGTCACCGACGCCATCGTCCAGGAGCAGCAGAAGATTGCCGATGTCTTTTATGAACAAGGCCTGATCAAAAAGAAGATTCAGGTCAAAGACGCGCTACTGAAATAACGCCCGCAAAATTGAAGCAAAATGACGTCGCCTCGCGATTGCGAGGCGACGTCATTTTTACTTGTGTCCATTCTTTTTGTCTTCCGCCTCGCGACGCGTCAGTTTGCGCCGGGCGTGGTCGAGTTTTTTCAACTGGTCTTTGCTCCAGATTTGGTTGCGCTTGGGCTCACGCATGATGAACGGGTCCGTGGAATGATTGAATTCGCGCTCTGACCGTTTAATCTCCTGATAAAACTCGCGCGACGAGATTCGCAGCGCCCCGCGAGAAAACACCGTCCATTGCTCCGCCTGATCAGAGGTCACCACAGACAGCTGCACCAGCGGCCCGTTGAGGTCGTTGGCCAGCCGTTCGATATAGGAATCGGCGGTTTCATCCTGCTGCGTGAACACCACTTTGAGGTTCCATTTCGAGTAGTTCTCGCCGATGCCAGGCACGTACATCGCGTCAAACACCACGATCATGTCCGCATTTTCGTGGGCGCGGTACTCCGCCAGAATGTCCAGCAGCCGGTCGCGCGCGGCGTCAAAGTGACCGGTGGCCTTGAGCTTGGCGAGCTCAGGCCAGTTGCCGATCACGTTATAACCGTCCACGAGCAGCAGGTGCCGGCGCATCTACTTGCCTCCGCGGCTGGTAAAGCCCTGATACATCAGGATGCCAGCCGCCACCGAGGCGTTCAGGCTCTGCACATGACCGACCATGGGAATGGTCAAGGTAGCGTCCATCAGCTTCGCCAGACCGGGGCTGATGCCCTTGCCTTCGTTGCCGATGACCAGGGCGACCTTGCCCTTGGCGTTCCACTGGCGAAAGTCCTGGCCGTCCATCGCGGTGCCGAAGATCCACAGTCCGCGCTCCTTGAGCGTTTTGATGGTCTGAGCCAGGTTGGTGACACGGGCGACCGGAACATGCTCAATCGCGCCGGTCGAAACCTTCGCGACCGTGCTGGTCAGGCCGACTGCACGGTGCTTGGGGATAATGATGCCGTCGACCCCGACCGCGTCGGCCGTGCGCAAAATCGAACCCAAATTTTGCGGATCCTCCAAATTGTCGAGAATCACGAAAAACGGATCGTGCCCGGACGCGTGGTCAAACAAGTCATCGATGGTCACATAGGCATAAGGAGCCATGGCGACCATCACCCCTTGGTGATTACCGCCGTCTGTCAGCAAGTCCAGCTTGACCTTGGGCACCTGCGAAACGAGGATCTTTTGCTTTTTCGCCTTGTCAACGATCACCCGCACGGGATCGGAGTTGAGGTCCTTTTGCACGAACAGTTTATTGATGGTCTTATTCGACCCTTCGCGCAGGGCTTCTTCAACGGCGTGGCGGCCGAAGACAAACTCGTCCTGGTGGGCCTCATCCGTCGGTTGGTCGCGGCGCGGATCATTTTTCCGCGGGTTTGATTTGGCCATGGCCAGTGCCTCCTTCTTCTACGTAGTCGATACCCCAAAGCGCCAGCTGCTCGATCCGCTCATCCTGGCCCGTCAGCTTCAGGTAGCCAAACAGCGCCTCAAAGCCGGTTGAAATCCGGTAAGTCACCACGTCGGTGTGCTTCGCGTGGGTGTAGCTCTTGGCGTTGCGGCCGCGCTTGTAGTAGTCCCATTCGGTCTCGGACAGCAGCGATTGGCACTCCATGCCGTCAATCAGCTTGGCCTGGGCCTTCGCCGACACAAACGACTTGGCCGCCTTTTGCAGCTGGTTCGGGCGCACTAAGCCGCGGTCCAGCAGATGCTGGCGCACGTAGACTTCCCACACCGCATCCCCCAGGTAAGCTAGGGCGATTCCGTTCAACTGTTTTGCATCTGCGCTCATTTGCGGCGCCACCTCGTTCCTTGTGCGGTATCTTCCAGTAAAATGCCCTGTGCCTGCAGCTTATCACGGATCTGGTCGCTTTTGGCAAAATTCTTGGCGGCGCGCGCGGCGTTGCGGGCGGCAATTAACGCCTCGACATCGGCGTCCAGCAGCTCTTCCTTGAAGGTCACGCCAAAAATGGCGAGCCAGGCGGCCTGCTTATTCAGCATGTGCTGCAGAGTCGCAGCCGCCACAGTCGGTGCAGCGGCGGTTTCATTCATCAGCTTGGCCAGCTCGTAAACGACGGCAAGACCATTTTGCACGTTGATGTCATCGTCCATGGCGGCAACAAAATCCGTCTCCAGCGCATCCAGCTTGGCCTCTAGTGCCGAATCGGTGCCAGCAGCCGCGTCTTTGAGCCGGTAGCTGATAGCGTCGCGGGCGATTTTGAGGCGTTCCAAGTTGCGCCCAGCTTCCTTCAGGCCGGCCTCGGAGTAGCGAATCGGCCGGCGATACTGGGTCGATGCCATCAAAAAGCGCAGCACCTGCGGGTCAACTGTCTTCACAATGTCGTGCACCGTGATGAAATTGCCGAGCGACTTGCTCATTTTCTCGTCGTCTTCGCCGATGGTGACAAAACCATTGTGCAGCCAGTAGTTGACGAACTTCTGACCAGTTTCGGCCTCACTTTGGGCGATCTCGTTTTCGTGGTGGGGAAATTCCAGGTCCTGACCGCCGCCGTGAATGTCGATGGTCTTGCCCAGAAGTGTCGTGGACATGACCGAGCACTCAATGTGCCACCCGGGCCGCCCGGCGCCCCATGGGGAGTCCCAGGAAATCTCACCGGGTTTTGCCGCTTTCCACAAGGCAAAATCAATTGGATCCTCCTTGCGGGCAGTTTCAGCGTCGGCCACGTGCTGCGAGGCGCCTTGCTCCAGCTCGTCAACGTTCTTGTTTGACAACTCGCCGTAATGGGCAAACTTGCGGGCGCGGTAGTAAACGTCGCCATCGGCTTCGTAAGCGTAGCCCTTTTTGATCAGATCAGCGACAAACGTGATGATCTCCGGAATCATTTCACTGGCGCGCGGGTGCGCCGTGGCCGGCTCAATGTTCAGCTTGGCCGTGTCTTCCATGTACGCGTCAATGAAGCGCTGAGCAAGCGCTAGCGGCGCCTCACCGGTTTCATGGGCCGCATTGATGATTTTGTCGTCAACATCGGTGAAGTTCGAGACGTAATCCACCTTGTAGCCGCGATATTCAAAGTAGCGGCGAATCGTATCGAACGCAATTGCGCTTCTGGCGTTGCCGATATGAATGTAGTTGTACACCGTGGGGCCACAGACGTACATCTTGATTTCCCCAGGGACGAGCGGCTTAAACGGCTCTTTTTGCCGCGTCAATGTGTTATAAAGCTGAAGCATAAAATGGCCCCTTTCTTCGTTTTACTCAGGTGAGCAACGCAAGCTGTTCTGGCGAAGCCCACGCGCCTTCGCAGTCTTCTTAGTTGCGCTCCGGCAAGCAACGCGAGCTGACCTAACTACGCTCATGACTTCACCTGCTTTGCAGGCAAAGCCATGCCCTAGACTAGCCCACTCGCTAAACCCGCTTGCCTTCACAGCCTTCTTTATTCTACGCGATAACGTCTGGGGTTACTAGCTTGCGGCCAGTGCCTGTAGGAAGACTTTGCCGTACTTTTTCAGTTTGGCCTCGCCGACGCCCTTAACGTTCAGCATTTGCGCCTCGTCTTGCGGCTGCAACAGCGCCAACTGGCGCAGTGTGTCATCGGAGAAAATGACGTAAGGCGGCACGTTTTGCTTTTGTGCGAGCTCATAGCGCAGTGAGCGCAGCTTCTGGAACAGCTCGTCATCCACTGCCACGCTGGCGTGAGCTTTGACGGCCTGCTTGCGTGAAACTTTGGCCGCCCCGCGCAGCACGTCCGCGCCCAGCTGAGTAACGCCCAAAGTCGGGTACTGCCCGCCTTGCGCTTCCAGGTAGCCGCCGGCAGTCAGAAAATCGATAAAACTGGCAATGTCCTTTTTGCGCATGCTCGCCATCAGCCCGTAAGTGGACAATTCCGCAAAGCCAAACTGGCGAATGCGCTGATTGTTGGACCCTGCCAGCACATCGGCAACCATGCCCTTGCCAAAACGGCCATGCAAACGCACCACGCAGGACAAGACCTTCTGCGCAGACTCGGTGACGTCCACCGCCTCGCGCGTGTCCAAGCAGTTTGAGCAGCGCCCGCACGGTTCGGAGGTTTGACCGAAGTACCGCAGAATGAACTGCTGCAGGCAGTCGCCCGTGTTGGCGTACTGGTTCATCACCTGCAGCTTGCGATACTCATTTTGCTTGTAGTCCTCATCACCGTCGCTTTGATCGATGAAGAAGCGCCGGATGCCCAGGTCGTTCGGGGCATACAGCAGGATGGCCTCGGAATCGAGCCCGTCCCGCCCCGCCCGGCCGGCTTCCTGGTAGTAAGATTCCAGGTCACCTGGCACCTGCGCGTGGATCACAAAGCGCACGTTGCTCTTGTCAATGCCCATCCCAAACGCATTGGTCGCGACCATCACCAGCTTGCGGTCGAACAGAAAATCCTCCTGGTTGGCATTGCGCTCAACTTCAGCCATCCCCGCGTGGTACTTGGCCACGCTGACGCCGTGGCGGTCCAGCAGCCCATACAGCCGCTCGACTTCTTTGCGGGTGGCACAGTAGACGATGCCGCTTTGATCCTGGTTTAACTTCAGGTAGTCGAGCAGGTAAGCGTCCTTATCCTGACCCTTGACCACCTGAAAACTGAGGTTGGGCCGGGCAAACCCGGTATTGATGAAACCGGCCTGCGGAATGCTGAGGCGCTGGCCAATGTCGTCGGCCACCCGGGTGGTCGCCGTCGCAGTTAGCGCGATCACAGTCGGGTGCGATGGCAGTTCCTGGGCAATGCGTGTCAGCTCCAGGTAACTGGGACGAAAATCGTGGCCCCACTGCGAAATGCAGTGCGCCTCGTCAACCGCCAAAAGGTCGATGCGCAAATCACCCAGCTCCTGCAAAAAGCCGCCGAGCTCTAGCCGCTCGGGCGCGACATACAGCAGCTTGTACTCACCGCGCGCCGACAGGTCCAGCCGGTGCTCGGCCTCGCGCGAATCGACCGTCGAGTTGATGTAGGTCGCCGGGATCCCGTTGGCGTTCAGCGCGTCGACCTGGTCCTTCATCAGCGCGATCAGCGGCGACACCACGATCGTCAGCCCGTCCTGCAGCAGCGCCGGAATCTGGTAACACAGCGACTTACCGCCGCCGGTCGGCATGATCACCAGCGTGTTTTCGTGATTCAGCACGCGCTGGATCGCCTGGTCTTGCCCAGGCCGAAAGTCGTCGTAGCCGAATTTTTCTTTTAGAATGCTTTGCGGAGTTGCCGCTGCCATGGTCCATCCCCCTGTTCGTATCCAACCATTTTACCCGTGAAAAGCAGCCCTGTACACCTGACAGATTTCGTGGTTGCACGCAAAAACCGCTCACCCACAGGCAAGCGGCCAAGCGAAAACTATTTTTCCAGTGCGTTGATGACGTAATCCATGTTGGCGAGGACTTTCTCGCGGCCCATCAGCTCGATGGTTTCGGCCAGCTGCGGCCCGTGCATTTCGCGCGTGGTGGCGATGCGAACGGGCATGTAAAGCTTGCGGCCCTTCACACCGGTTTCAAGCCGGACGTGGTAAACGGCCTGGTTAATGTAGTACGCAGAGAAAGTCGGCAAAGCGCGCAGCTTCTCTTGCGTGAGCTTAAGCACAGTCAGCGCATTGTCGTCGGCCAGCTCCTTCATGTCGGTTTCATCCAGGTCCTTCGGTTGTTCGAAGAAGATGGTGGCCAAGTCGCTGATCTGCCCGGTGTAGCTCATCTGCGGGATGTACAGGGAAATCAGCTGGCGGGCCCACTCAATGGTCGAAGGATCCGGATCCTTGGCCAGGCGCCCCGACTCGATCAGGTTATCCACGGCCAGCGCGGTCAGCTCGTTGGGATCAGTCTTTTTGATGTACTGGTTGTTGACCCATTCGAGCTTCTTCTGGTCAAAGCGCGCCGGTGACTTGCTCAGGCGCGTTTCGTCAAAGAGCTTAATGAACTCCTTGCGGGTGAAAATCTCGTCTTCGCCCTTTGGGGACCAGCCCAGCAGCGTGATGAAGTTAAACATCGCGTCTGGCAGATAGCCGAGCTCCTTGTACTGCTCAATGAACTGCAGCACGGACTCGTCGCGCTTAGACAGCTTCTTGCCCGTAGCCCCGTTGATGATCAGGGTCATGTGACCGAAGACTGGCGGCTCCCAGCCAAAGGCTTCGTAAATCGCCATTTGCTTTGGGGTGTTGGCGATGTGATCGTCCCCGCGCAGAACGTGGGAAATCTGCATCAGGTGATCATCGATGACCACGGCGAAGTTGTAAGTCGGCATCCCGTCGGCTTTTTCAATGACGAAGTCGCCGCCGATGGTGTTGCCATCAATGGAGATGTCGCCTTTAACGATGTCGTTCCACTCATACGTGTGATCGGCTGGAATGTGGAAGCGAATAACCGGCTTCAGCCCCTTGGCCTTGGCCTCGGCGATCTTGGCCTGCTTCTGGTCTTCAGTCAGACCCTCATACTCGTAGACATAATGCGGGGCTTCGTGGGCAGCCTTTTGCGCATCACGGTCGGCCTGCAGCTCTTCTTCAGTCTTGTAAGATTCGTAAGCGTCACCTTTGGCCACCAGTTCTTGGATGTACTTGTGATAAATGTCCTTGCGTTCAGACTGGCGGTACGGGCCAAAGTCGCCGCCCTTGTCAGGGCCTTCATCCCAGTCGATCCCGAGCCAGTGCAGGTTATCGATCTGGCTTTTTTCACCATCTGCAATGTTGCGCTTGGTGTCGGTGTCTTCGATCCGCAGCACCATCGTCCCGTTGTAGTGACGGGCAAACAGGTAGTTGAACAGCGCCGTGCGGGCGTTGCCGATGTGCAAGTGGCCGGTTGGACTTGGTGCGTAACGCACCCGAATTGGTCGATCTGACAAAATATGATGCCTCCATTTTTTGTGTGTCGTGTACCCGTCCCGGGTTTGCGCCCAGAACATGCATTGCTAGTGTACCACAAGGCGCTTGGCCTTTCATTTCTCCAAAATAAAAAGCCCGCGTTTTCAGCGGACTTTCCGGTTACTTTTTGGCTTTGCCAGGCTTGCTAGTCGGCTTTTGCTCGTGCTTTTCATCCTCGGCTTTCAGTGACTGCTGCTGATGCGCCGGTTTAGCGAAAATCATGCGGCCCGCGGCAGTTTGAATCGCAGACGTCACGATGACCTCCAGCGGCTTGTTCATGAAGTACTGCCCGTCTTCGACCACAACCATCGTGCCATCCTCAAGGTACGCAACCCCTTGCTGACGCTCGGTCCCAGACTTGATGACGGTGACGGTCATGCCTTCGCCAGGGATCAGGTCCGGCTTCAAGGCGTTGGCCAGCTCGTTAATGTTGAACACCGGCACGTTCTGGAACTGGGCGACCTTGTTCAGGTTGAAGTCGTTGGTGACGACCACCCCGTCCAGCATTTTCGCCAGCTTCAGGAGCTTGGAGTCGACCTCGGTCATGTCCTCGAAGTCGCCGTCGTACATTTCGACGTTGATCTCCGGGTCCTCTTTCATCGAGTTAATGATATCCAGGCCGCGCCGCCCGCGGCCGCGCTTCAAGGCGTCTGCCGAGTCAGAAATCAGCTGCAGCTCATGGACCACAAAGGTCGGGACTAGGAGCGTACCTTCCAGAAAACCAGTCTTGGCGATTGCCTGCACTCGGCCGTCAATAATGACCGACGTGTCCAGCAGCTTGTATTTGTGGAAGTTTTCGCCAGCCTTGCGGTCCAGCACTGACTGGCTGCCGTCATCCGGCTTTTTATCCCGGTTGCGCACCCCAAACAGGCGACGCCACTCTTCGCGGCGCGTGGTGCCGATGCGGAACCCGAAGTAGCCGAACACCAGCATCAAAATCAGCGGCAGAATAGTGCCTAAAGGCCCAGGAAGTCTGGAAAAGAAAATCGAAATAATGGCTGCAAACACGAGGCCAATGATGGTACCTAAACTGCCAAACAACAGGAACGATGGTGACTTTGCGTTCATGGCTTTTTCGACCTGGTCAAGCTTGCGGATGATCCAGCCGGAAAGCAGCTCCGAAAGCATCAAGAAAACCACAATGCCGATCAGGCTGTCGACGATGACGTTGTTCAGCCACGTGGTTTGGTCGAGCTTTAACAGCGCCCAAAATAGCGGCATAACGCTTGCCCCAACGCCGATCCCAATTAACGCAAACAAAATGTTGATTACACGTTTTTTCATCTCGTTCCTCCTTTCCAAGTTATTTTACAAAGACTCGGTCCAGCGCTTCGGACACGCTAGCCACGCCAATCACTTTAATTTTATCACGTGCCGGCAGCCCCTGCAGATTATTCTTTGGAATAAAAATCCGTTTGAACCCGAGTTTGGCTGCTTCCTTGATCCGGTCCTCGATCCGATTAACCCGGCGTACCTCGCCGGTCAGCCCAATCTCGCCGACAAAGCAGTCAGTCGGGGAGATCTCCGAGTCGCGGTACGAGCTGGCGATCGCCATCGCCATGGCCAAGTCGATAGCCGGCTCGTCCAGCCGGACCCCACCGGTCGCCTTCAGGTAAGCGTCCTGGTTTTGCAGCATCAGGTTGGCTCGCTTCTCCAGCACCGCAATGATCAACGACACGCGGTTGTGGTCAAGGCCACTGCTTGTCCGCTTGGCGTTGCCGTACATGGTGGGCGTCATCAACGCCTGGATTTCGACCAAGATCGGGCGGGTTCCTTCCATCGACACGACCACCGCGGAGCCGGTGGCGTTTGGCAGCCGCTCGTCCAAGAATAATTCCGAGGGGTTGGCCACCTCTGCCAGGCCGTTCTGGTGCATTTCGAAAATTCCAATCTCGTTGGTCGAGCCATAACGGTTCTTGACCGAGCGGATCATCCGGTACGTGTGGTGCATGTCTCCTTCAAAGTACAAGACGGTGTCCACCATGTGCTCGAGAATCTTCGGGCCGGCGATGGCGCCTTCCTTGGTGACATGGCCAACAATGAAAATCGTGATCTGCTCCGTCTTGGCAATCTTCATCAGCTCGGCCGTCACTTCGCGAATCTGGCTGACCGACCCGACCGCCGAGTTCATTTCCGGCACGTTCATGGTCTGCACTGAGTCGATGACGACGTAATCCGGGTGCATGTCGTCTATTGCCTGGGAAATACTCGGCATGTCGGTTTCCGGGTACAGGTACATGCCGGAATCGCCGACGCCCAGCCGGGTCGCCCGCATTTTGATCTGGGCGGCACTTTCCTCCCCCGACACGTACAGCACTTTCGCCCCCTTGCTGGCAAGACGGCCGGAGACCTGCGTCAGCAGCGTGGACTTGCCGATGCCGGGATCGCCGCCAATCAGGATCAACGACCCAGGCACGATGCCCCCGCCGAGGACCCGGTCAAGCTCGCCAAGGTCCGTCGAGGTGCGCGGCTCGCGCTGCATGGAGACCTTGCTCATCAGCATCGGCTTGACCTGGCCGCCGGCGCTGGTGTGGCGTGGGGCCGGCGCCGCCTTGGCCGGAGTCACGCTTTGGGTTTCTTCCACTAAAGAGTTCCAGGCTCCGCAGTTCGGGCAACGGCCGAGAAACGTGGCCGAGATATAGCCGCAGTTCTGGCACACGTATTGCGTTTTGGTTTTGGCCATGGGCCGCCTTCTTTCTGTGCTTTACCGCCCGGTCGAGCCGAACCCAGCGGTCCGCTTCGCACCGGTGCCGTTGTCGCCGTCTGCCAGCAGGTACGGCATGAAGATCCCCTGCCCGATCCGCTCGCCTTGTTCGATCACGACGTCGCGCGGGGAAAAATTCACCATCTGGATAAAAATTTCGCCTTCGTTAGCCGGATTCCCGTAGTAGTCCGCATCAATCACGCCGATGCCGTTGGGAATCACCAAGCCGCGCTTGAGCGGGTTGCTGGAGCGGTTGGCCAACACCAGCACTTCATTGGGCTGCATGTAGGCCTTGACGCCAGTCGGCACCAGCAAGGGCTTCAGTATCTTGCTGGCACGCTGCAGGTCGCCGTCAGTCAGCGGATGTTCGTTTTTGATCAGCCGGAACAGGCGAATAAAGTCATACCGCCAGATGCTTTTCAGGACAAAGTCCTCCCGGGCAAAAAAATCGTAGCCCGCCGCGTTTTTGGTCTGCCGCTCGGGCAGCTTAACCCCGGCATTTCGGTAGGCGGAAACAATCTCAAATCCTCGCGTGCGCATAGTAACCTCCATTTTGTTGAACGTGTTCCTATCATACCACCTTGAACCTTGACCGCCGACGATAAAGCGGTTTCTTGGCTTAATCCTAACGAATTGCTATAATTAAGCGAAGACGAGAGGAGTGACAACATGGCTTTTGAACACGAACCAGGCCGCTATTTCATGAATGACGAAACTGGTAAGCTGATCGCTGAAGTCACCTACCAGGCCATCGATGACGGCCAAAACCTGGTCATCGACCACACCTTTGTCGATCCCGTGCTGCGCGGCCAGGGCATTGCCGGTAAACTGGTCCGCGCGGTCGTCGACGAAGCGCGCGCAACCGGCAAGCAAATTGAGCCCCTTTGTACCTTTGCCCGCCACGAATTTGACACCAAGCCGGAGTACGCAGACGTGCTTCGGCCCACTCCAAGCGAATAGATCTGGACCGGCCACCGCGGTGGTCGGTTTTTTCTTGACCCCACGGGTTCAATCTGTGAGGTGGTTATGCTAAAATGTGGAAGTCTGTTAATATTTCATCATTTTCTAATGAAAAAGGAGTGAAGTGCATATGTCAAAGGCAGTTACTGCTGAAGACCTCGCAAAGTACCAACAGGATCTCGAAAAGACCCCTGCGTCCGCCGCGATTCAAAAGGCGGTCATGAACAATGGGGTGCTGAAGAGTGCCGAGAACACTGAAAGCCAAACCACGATGACTCAGACCTTCTCCATCGATTTGAGCACCGGCAAGGTTGCCGACCAGAAACAGTCCGGCCGCTGCTGGATGTTTGCCGCGCTGAACACCATGCGCCACAGCATTCAAAAGCAGTTTAAGATCAAGGACTTCGAACTTTCCCAGAATTACACATTCTTCTGGGACAAGTTCGAAAAGTCCAACTACTTCTATGAAAATGTCATCAAGACCGCAGATCAGGACATCGATTCACGCAAGGTGGCCTGGCTGATGGCCAACCCTCAAGGCGATGGTGGTCAGTGGGACATGCTGACGGCCCTCATCGACAAGTACGGGATCGTGCCGAAGTCTGTGATGCCTGAAACGTACTCCTCCAGCAAGTCCAACGAGATGAATTCGGTGCTCAACCTGAAGCTGCGCAAAGACGCTGTCACCCTTCGCAAGCTGGTTGCAGATAAAGCTTCAGAGGACGACATCGAATCAGCCAAGGACAAGATGTTGTCCGAAGACTACCGCATCCTGGCTTACACGCTGGGCGTGCCGCCGACCAAGTTCGATTTCGAGTACCGCGACGATGACAAGAACTACCACATCGACCGCGACTTGACCCCGAAGGCCTTTTTCGCCAAGTACGTCGGCTGGGACACTGACGCTTACCAGTCCCTGATCAATGGTCCGACTGCCGACAAACCGTTCAACCACCTGTACACCGTCGAGATGCTCGGCAATGTGGTCGGCGGCCGCGAAGTGCGTCACTTCAACGTCACATCTGAAGAAATGAAGCGGCTGGCCATCAAGCAGCTTGAAGCCGGCGAAACAGTCTGGTTCGGCTCTGATGTCGGCAAGTCTTCCGATAGCAAGCTTGGCATCATGGATCCAAAGCTGTACGACAAGAACGCCCTGTTCAACACGAGTTTTGACATGACCAAAGCAGAGCGCCTGGACTACGGCGAAAGCTTGATGACCCACGCGATGGTCCTGACTGGCGTTGACATCGTTGACGGCAAGCCAACCAAGTGGAAGGTCGAAAACTCCTGGGGCGAAAAGGCCGGCCAAAATGGCTACTTTGTCGCTTCCGATGAGTGGTTCTCCGAATTCGTCTACCAAGTCGTCGTGAACAAGAAGTACCTGTCCGCCGACGAGCAGACGACAATCAAGGCTGAATACGACAACCCAACCGTCCTGAAGCCATGGGATCCAATGGGTGCGCTGGCTTCCAAGTAAGCCTTAGCCATCAAAAAAAGCTGCAAGCACATTGAAGTGCTTGCAGCTTTTCTTTACCTCAAAATCGCTTAAACCGGCAAAATGTCCTTGCCGACGATCGCGAGCCGGTCATCCAAGGTGTACACGATCGGCTGGGCGTTTGCGACCTCGACCTGGTCGATCCCAGCGTCTGAGATTTGCTCCAGGTACTTGATCAAGGCGCGCAGGGTCGACCCATGAGCGACCACCAGCTGGTTCTCCCCCGCCAGCAGCCGCGGGGCGATTTCATCCAGCCAGTATGGAATTAATCGGCGCTCGGCGTCCTTCAGGCTTTCGCCGCGGGGAATGATGGTCACCGGAAAATTCTGGTACGCCCGACTGCGCCGCGGCTGGGCGAGCAGCGGCGGCCGGTTGGAAAAGCTCCGCCGCCAGCTGGCCACCTGGGCCTTGCCGAACAGCTCGCGGGTCTTGTCCTTGTTCAGCCCGCGCAGCGCCCCGTAATGCCGTTCATTGAGCCGCCAGGACTTGGTGATTGGCAGCCAGTTTTGGTCGATTTCCTCCTGGACCAGGTACGCGGTTTGAATGGCCCGCTTCAGCACCGACGTATGGACGTGGCCGAACGGCAGGGCGAGCTTGGCCAGCGCCTGACCGGCCGCCTGAGCCTGCTGAACGCCCAGCGCAGTCAGCGGGACATCCGACCAGCCGGTGTATGTGTTCAAAAAATTGGCGGCACTTTCGCCGTGGCGGATCAACACTAATTTAACCATTGTGACCTCCGTATTTTCCCAGTATACCATTTTCGGAAAACAGTCGAAAATGCTGGTATATGAGAATACAATTAGATATACTTATTTGTATCTAATTCACTTGGGGGCTTGGCCATGGCAATCTGGGTACCGGGAACGATCACATCACGCATTCAGCCTGATCTTGCACTGGCAATCGATCGCGGCGTCGCGCTGGACATCGGCGACGAAAGTTTCGAGTGGCACATTACCAGCAACGACGACCTTCTTCCAACCGATCAAACCAATCTGATCATCAGCGTCGCCGAAACCGTCGACCCGCTGCTGGTGCCGCACGACCTCACCCTGCACACCACTGTGAAAACCGGCGTTGGTCAAGGGGCATCGTTGGCGGCAACCATGCTGGGAATCGAATTGGCGGCGGCACTGGGCGACAGGCCGGTGCCGCTCAGTCGCAAGCTTGAGGTGGCCGACTTCTTTGAGCCGAACCGTGCCGCAATCGAGGCCACGCTGTACGGCGGCTGTCTGGTGTTCAACGGGCCGAAGAACGTGTTAAACTTTGGCACCGAGCTGGTGCAAGGCGCGATTTACCTGCCCGACAAAGTCGTTGACACTCCTGTGCCACCCGAGCCCGCCAAAACTTCAGCCACGGCACAGGCGGTGATGAATGCAATGATGAGCGCAGACGGCGACTGGCTGGATCAGCACTTTCCGCTGCGTGAGCAGGTCACCGAAGACTATTTCCCACACGCCGAAATGGTGGCCCGCGCCGTGCGGGCGGCCGGTGGCTTCACCACCTTTGTCTCCGCCAACGGCCCGGCGCTGGTGTGCCTGGCCGAAACGCGCCAGACGGACTTTTTTCCGCAGCTGCAGCGGCGGCTGACCGCGGGCAGTGTCGCGCCGTTCCACCTTTCCCGCAAAGGGATCTCGCGCATCTGACCACCAAAAAGCCGGGCCTTTTTCAGGCCCGGCTTTCGGTTGGCTAATGGTTGTCCTTGTAGGCGTCAACGGTATCGTTAAACTTATCCGCAGCCTTCTCGGTGAGGTCGTCAGTGGTATCTTTTGCCTTGCGCTTGGCGTCGTCAATTTTGTCTTTGGCCTCGCCCTTCAGTCCTTGCGCCTTACCCTTGGCCTCCAGCTTTTCGTTGCCGGTAGCCTTGCCGGCGGTTTCTTTCACCTTGCCGACGACTTTGTCCTTCATTGCATCAAAATCTGCCATAACTATCCCTCCTTCTTGGTGTAAATTAAGTATACCAAGACTAGGTTGTGTACGTCCAATCAGACGACTTACGGCGAAAAAAATAGGCCTAACGCCTACTTCTTTGTCGTCTTGGATGACCGGTTGTTGCGACCCGTCGGCTCCTCGGGAGCTGGCGGCTCAACGGCCTGCCCGTCTTTTTTGATGTCTTTGTAGTTAACGACGGTGCGATTCTTGAGGTCGTCAACGACTTCTTTGTCGGCCTTGTTGAACGAATCGATCGTCAGCAAGGCCGCGTTGGCATATAACTTTTCCACGGTGCCTGTGAAACTCAGTGGCACTTGTTTGCTTTTTTTAACGTCGACTGTCTCGCCGACCGTGATCACTTGGGCCAAAAAAGTTCCCCCTTCTGCCGTGCAACGTTAGGTAACGTTACTTATTATAGCATAGTTGGCCCGTCTGCGTCCGGTCAGCCCGCCGCCTCTTCCACCTCCGGTTCGGGCTCTGGCTCGCCAGCCTTGAGAATGGTCATTCTTTTCAGGGCGATCACGCTTTGAAATAACAGGTCGCGCGCATTCATCTGGTCGCGCGGATCGAACTCGTCGATGGTCACCCATGCCGAATTCTCGTAGCGCTTGACCACGGTGCCGATAAACTCATGCTCCATATTGCCATTGGCCTGGCAGCGTACCACTGCCCCCTTTGTCACGGTTGTCGTCATGTAACCGCCTCCATTGTTTTTGATAAGGTGAGTATATACTATTTATTTTCTTATAGTCAACATAAATGATTAATTATTTTAAAGAAACTGCCGTTATGCATGAAAGGTTCAACCCCGTCCTGATAAATCCTGTCTTAGCAGTCTTCGATGACCCTCTGTGCGGACTAAAAAAGCCATCCGGTCGCAAACCCAGATGGCGAAAAAATTGTTCTCAGCCGTATACGATTGTCTGCACCTGCTTGGCGATCGCGGCGATTTGAGAAAAGTCCTGGTAACTGCCGTTGTCGGTCATGATCACCAGCAGGTACCGGTCACCGGCAGGCGTCGTGACAATCCCGGCATCGTTGTCGGTGCTGCCGAGCCAGCCGACCTTGTCCTGCACCACACTGCCAGCGGCCACCGTGCTTGCAGCCGCGGGAATCCCGGTTCGGTAGATTTGCTTACCCATCGCGGTCAGCAGCTTTTGCCGCAGGGCCGCATCAGCGAACGGCCCGGTCCCTTGCGCAATCGCCTTGAGCATCGTCATCAGGTCACTTGCGGTCGTGCTCGCGGCCGTACCGGGTCGGAAGACATACCCCGTGCCCAGCGTGGCAAAGTAACTGTTCAAGGGCGCTGCCCCACTTTGCGCTAGCACATTTTCGGCGTAGTCATTTTCCGAATTCACGATCATTCGCTGGAACCCGTCCTCGTCCGTTGCGGTCCAGGTCTTAGCCCCCGTTTCCACCTCGTGAAACAACCACGCGGTGATGAACAGCTTGAAGGTCGAAGCGGCCACCATGCGCTGATTACCATTGACCGCAGTCGCCAAGTTTCCTGACTGATAAACTGCCGCGTCACTGGCTTTGGCCGCTGCACTGCCGGCCACTGGGGCCAGATTGTAGAAACTGACCGCCACGTGCCCGTTTTGCGTGACCTGCTTCAGATACTGCGCGAGTTGTTTTTTGAGTTGGCTGGTTTTGGCGGCAATCTGGGCGGCACTCAAGCGCGGTGCCGCCGCTTGGGCTGCCGTCTTGGTTGGTGCCTTGGCCGCGGCTTTGCCGGTAGCGGCGGTCCGCTTCGGACTGGCCTTTTGCCTGGTGGCCGGACCGGCCGCATCGGCACCATCATCATTTAGCGCGTTCACGGTCAGGCTGATCACCAGCCCCAGAGCCAGGAGACAGGCCAAAGCGAACGGAATGAGCCGACTCCAGCGCGGCTTGCGTCCTTTGAATTCTCGCATTAACTTCACTACTTTCCCCGCATTTATCTTTTAAATCATACTGCTTGTCTGTGAATATTGTTAGACTTAAATAAACATTTTTCACAGAATCAGGGAAACGGCACCCCCTTTCTTTGCAGAAGTCCCCGTTTAATGCGCTTGCAACCGCCTCCACCATGCGCGATACTGAGAAAAATGGGAGGTGTGCCATGACCTTGGAAAACTGGCTCTGGGTGCTTGCGTTTGTGGCGGTGCTGCTCGCCGTGGCGGTCATTTCAGCCGTACACGCGCACGTCGCCCTGCGCAACCGTCTTTTGCGCACTTGGGGCGAGCTGCCGGAACGCACCAGCCGCGATAGCGAAGACAGCCTAAAGGAGGCCTACCTGGCCTCTTCCAAACTCCGACCAACTACCAGCGTCGTGGACGACCTGACCTGGCATGACTTGGACCTGATGCGCGTGTTTCGCCTGCTGAATCAAACCGAGTCCAGTGTCGGGGCCGAAGCGCTGTACGCCAAGCTGCGCGGCTTTGACCTCGGCCAACCGAACGTCGACGAGCAGCTGATCGCTTTTTTTGCGGGTGATCAGGTTGCCCGCATGAAGGTGCGCACGGCGTTTGCCAGGCTTGGCAAGCTGGATCATAACCAGTCCCAGAACTACCTGCTCAGCACCACTTCAGGCGCGTTGGCCAACGTGTGGCGCTACCGGCTGCTTGGCCTGCTGCCGCTGTTCGGGCTGCTGCTGGCGCTCATCCTGCCCTTTGCCGGCCTGCTGGTCACAATCGGCAGCCTCATTTTTAACGTCATCTACTACGAGCTCAAGAAAGAGGCCCTGACGCTGGAACTCAATGCAATGCGTTACCTGGTCCAAACCATTACCACGGCGGGGGCGCTGGTCAAGGTGACCACCCCCAAGCAGGCCGCACTGCAGCAGGCGCTGCGCCCGTTGGCCGGCATTTCCCGCCACGCCTTCACCTTCCGGGCCAAAAGCGGCTCGATGGCTGACCTGATCACCGACTATATCAGTTTCATGTTCATGCTGCCGTTTATCGCCTACAACTATGTGCTGCGGACACTGCGCCTCAACAAACAGGCCGCCCTTGACCTGTGGGCGGTAATGGGCGATTTGGAAGTCGCCATCGCCATCGCAAACTTCCGCCTGGCCATGCCCGGTACGTGCACGCCGACCTTCAAAGATGGCGGCGTTTCCGCCACAGCGCTGCGCCATCCCCTGCTGGATGAGGCGGTCCCCAATGACGTCAGCTGGCATCAAACCGCGCTGATCACCGGCTCCAATGCCTCAGGCAAATCGACCTACGTCAAAAGTGTTGCGATCAATCTGCTGCTTGCGCAAACAATCAACACGGCCACCGCCAAAACGTTTGCTTGCGCCCCCGGCCATGTGGTCACGGCCATGGCGGTGCAAGACGACATTGCCGCCGGGGATTCGTACTTCATCGCGGAAATCAAAGCTATTCAGCGCCTGCTCAACTTGGTGGCCAAGGGTGAGCGCGTTTACGGCTTTATCGACGAAATCCTCAAAGGCACCAACACGGTGGAGCGCATCGCCGCCTCGGCTGCAGTTGTGCAGTGGCTGAACCAGACCAGCGCCCTGACCATGGTGGCCACGCATGACAGCGAGCTTTCTGAAATTTTAGCCGGACAGGTCGTCGACTGGCACTTCCAGGAAACCGTAGACCAGGCCGGTGTCCACTTTGACTACCGACTGCGCCAAGGCCCAGCCACCTCGCACAACGCGATTGCCCTGCTGCAGGCCATGCATTATCCAGCCAGTATCACCGAGGAGGCGCAACGCCTCGCCCACGCTTTCGAACAATCCCGCACTTGGCCAACTCTCTAAAAAGTCGCAGCAGAGCCGCCTCGCCCGATGGACGATTGGCCTGCTGCGACTTTTTGGGTATGTCACTCTCGAATCTGCCCGGCGCCGCGGATCTGATACTTGGTTGTGGTGAGTGCACTGAGGCCCATCGGCCCCCGGGCGTGCAGCTTTTGCGTGCTGATGCCGATTTCGGCGCCAAAACCAAATTCTTGGCCGTCCGTGAAGCGGGTCGAGGCGTTAACGTACACGCAGGCTGCGTCTACCTGGTTTAAGAACTGCTCCCCGGCCGCGTAATCACCGGTCACAATGGTCTCGGAATGCTTGGTGTTGTGCGCGTTGATGTGCGCAATAGCAACGGCTTCAGAGTCCACCACCTTGACTGCCATGATCAAGTCGTTGTATTCGGTGTCCCAGTCTTCAGCTGTGGCTGGCGTCATGCTGGGCACGATTGCGCAAGCGGCCGCATCGCCGCGCAGCGCAACACCGTGGCGCTGCAGTTCCTGCGCCAAAACCGGCAGGTAAGCTTCAGCGACCGCCCGGTGGATCAGCAGTTTTTCCGCGGCGTTGCAGACGCTCGGTCGCTGCACCTTGGCGTTAACCACAATGGCCGTCGCCATGGCCAGATCTGCGGCCCGGTCGACGTAGATGTGGCAGTTGCCAGCGCCGGTTTCGATCACCGGCACCGTTGCTTCTTGGACCACTGCCCGAATCAAGCCGGCCCCGCCGCGCGGAATCAGAACGTCGATGTAGTCTGTCAGGTGCATCATCTGCGAAGCCAGCGCCCGGCTCGGGTCTGCGATCACCTGCAAGGCCTCAGCCGGCAGGCCGGCCGCGTGCAGCGCTTGCTGCAGCACCTTGGCCAGTGCAATATTTGAGTGCAGGGCCTCCTTGCCGCCGCGCAGGATCACGGCGTTGCCACTTTTCAGCGTCAACCCGGCCGCATCGACGGTGACGTTTGGCCGCGCCTCGTAGATCATGCCGACCACCCCGAGCGGGACCCGCTGCTGGACGATGAACAGGCCTGCGCCAGTGCGCCAGCCCTTGTCGGCTTTTTCCGTCGGGTCATCAAGCGCAGCAACGGCACGCAGTCCGGAAGCCATGTCTGCCACGCGCGCCGGCGTCAGCTTCAGGCGGTCGGTGAACTTGGCTGGCAGCGCGCTTGCCGCCGCCAAATCTGCGGCATTGGCTTCAAGGATCTCCGGCGTGGCCGCCTCTAGGGCCGTCGCCATTTTAAGCAGAGCTAAGTTCTTGGCGGCCGCAGTCAACTGTGACAGCTGCCGCGCGGCGGTCTGCGCCGCCTGCCCCATTTGCATTAAATCGGTCATGATTGTCCCTCCTTTATGCCAAACCAAGTGCCAAATGGCGCTCCTTCGAGAACCTTCAGCACAATCCGCGGGTCCGCCCCCGAGCACAGCACCATCTGCTTGCCGGCGGCCATCATGGTGCGCGCGGCGTTCAGCTTAGTCACCATGCCGCCGGTACCAAAGCGCGAGCCCGCCCCGCTTGCCTGGGCCTGACCCAGTGCTGCGGGCCCGGCCACCACGGGAATCAGCATCGCTTCGGGATGTTGCTTGGGGTTTTGATCGTACAGTCCGGCGATGTCAGACAACACGATCAGCATGTCGGCATCAATCGAGGTCGCCACCAGCGCCGAGAGCTGATCGTTATCACCAAATGTGGTTTTGTGATCCAGCTCGTCGGTGGCCACCGAGTCATTTTCATTGATGATCGGAATCACGTTCCTGGCCAACAGCGCGGCGATCGTATCGAGCACATGCCGGCGCGACTCGGGAAAATCGAACACATCGTGGGTCAGCAGCAGCTGGGCAATGCTGGCCCCGTAATCGGTGAAGCGCTCGCCGTACAGTCGCATCAGGCTGCTTTGACCAATCGCCGCCAAGGCTTGCTGCTCCGCAATTGCCGCCGGCCGGGTCTGCAGGTGCTGGGCCGCCAGCCCGACCCCGATTGCCCCGGAAGTGACCAGAATCACTTCTGTGCCGGCGTTATTCATGGCCGAAAGCGCGTAGGCCAAGCGATCAATCGTCTGCAGATTGACCCGCCCGCTGTCGTGGATCAAGCTGCTGGTACCGATTTTGACCACTACCCGGCGGCCGGTTGCTCGTGTTTCACTCATTCGAAGCCCTCCTAAACAAAAAAGCACCGCTTCGTCGAGGCACCCATCACTGGGCGGTACCATCCTCGTTCGAAGCAGCGCTTCACACTTTTGCTCTGTCTATTAAAAAAATTGCGAACTGCGAGCCGGATTCGCAGACCAGGCTGGCCTTTCAGTCAAGGGCCAACTTCCTGTGCGCCGCTACTTGTATCGCAGGGTTGTCGTCAGTTTAGCAGGCGGCCTCAGACTTGTCAAACTGAGATCGTCATCGGTTCAACTCATACGCCAAGCACTCGACCACCGGCACTTCGAACGTCCAGCGCACCAGCCCGCGCCGCTCAAACCCGAGCTTTTCTAAAATGTGCTGCATCGCCTGATTGTCAATCTGGGTATCGACCCGCACATCCGGATAAGTGCGCCGCGCCTCATCGATCAGTCCCTGCATAAACGGCACGCTGAGGTGCTGGCCCTGAAACGCCGCCGCCATCGCCACCCGGTGAAGGGTGCTGTACGGGCCGTTGCGGCGCCAGTGGCCCTGAATTTGTGCGTACACCGGCTCCGGCGCGCTTTCCAAACTGGCGTAGGCCGCGATTTTACCTGCAACGACCAGCACCCGGCCGGTTTTTGCCTGCAGGTCCTGCTGGATGTCAGTCGACGCAGGATACAGTGCCTGCCACTGCGGGATCTGTTGCCGCTTCAGCAGCGCCTTGGCATCCCCGATGATGCCCATAATAGTTGATAGGTCAGCCTCAGCAGCCGGCCGAATCGTGATCGAAGACAATGACAAAACTCCCTTGAGTTCAGATTGTCCCTATCCTACCATTTTCACTCGGCCACTTCATCCGCAAATAGGCGAATGACTTCATGCTGCGCGATCAGCCGGGTGGCGCGTTCGTCCATCGCCCACCAGCTCAATAGCCACAGCACGAGGCCCGTCAATAAGCCACCAAGTGCCGCCATGTTTCTTCGCCCGCTTTCCTTCATTTTCCGGCTATCTGAGAACGCCTTCAGTATCCGCCGCAAACGTAAAAAAATGACGCGGGTCACGCATCAATTGAGTAAAAAAAACAACCGTTAACGTAGCCAATGTAAAGGCAGCGTTAACGGCAACGTCAAACCCATTATTTGGCGCGCAGCAGCGTCAGGCTCTTGCGCAGGGCCTTGAAGATGCCCCCTTCACTATAAGTCAACACGTTGCCGGCGTAGATGCGCTCGGCCAGCACCGTGAAGGCGCCAAGGAAGATGATGCTAATGGCCAGGCTGATAAGCGCCGGCCCCAGCGCCGCCTGGCCGATCCCGAAGCGGGCCGGCATGATCATGGGGCTGAGAAACGGCACATAGCTGAGAATCCCGATCACCGAGCCGTTCGCGTTAGCCGTCATGAGTGAAGCAAAGTAGCCGACCATCGCCAGTAGGATAACCGGCTGCAGCGCTTGACCGGCCTGCTCCTGGTTGGCGACCAGCGAGCCGCACATGGCGGCAAGCACCGTGTAGCTTAATATCCCGACCAGGAAAAAGATCACAGAGATCAGGACAAAGGCCCAGCCAATCTGCGAGAAATCGATGCTGGCAAGCAGGTCCTTGACCAGCGGGATGGTGTCGCGGAGCAGCCAAACGGCCCCAGCCAGGATGGCATAAATCCCGACTTGCAAGCCAAGCAGTGCCGAAACGCCCAGAATTTTGCCGTAGAACTGTGTCTGCGGCCGGATGGCGACGAGGATCGATTCCTCAATGCGTGACCCTTTTTCTGTTGCAATTTCAGCAGCGATAATGCTGCCGTAGCTCATCAAAAACATGTACATCAAAAAACCGACCGCGGTGGACAGACCCTGTTTCATCGCATCGCTTTTACCCGCCGTGCTGGTCATTTTGCCGCTATCGGTGAAGGCGACCGACCGCGTCGCCAGCTTCGGCGCCGCCAGCAGCCGCCCCAGCTGAGCCTGGGAGAGCCCCAGCGACTGAGCCACCGCCGCCGTGTTCAACCCGGCAAGCGCCTGGGTAATTTCACCAGTCGAGATACTTTGACCGTCATCCCGGCGGTACAGCTTGGCACTGGCGGTGCTTTTGACCACCAGCATCCCGTCTGCTTCCTCGTCGCTCAGTTGCCGGCGCCCAGCCGCCTCGCTTTTGACTGGCACGTACTCCTGAGTGCTGGAACGCTGCTGTTTCAGCGCAGCCGCGACTGGCTGCGGTGCGACCACGACCACCCGCGCAGCCTGGCTCGTCGAGGTCATGTACCACACAATGCCTGCGACCACCGCCACGGCCAGCAGAGGCATCAGCACCATCAGCCACCACGAGAACCCGCGCAGGTTCTTGCGCAGCACCTGGCCGGCAATCAAGTTCATTTTATGCATCGCCTTCACCCACTTTCATGCGGAAGATCTCGTCCAGATCCGGTGCCTGCTGGGAAAACTCCGCAATGTAGCCGTCCTTGCTGACCGCCTGAAAAATCGCTCGACCCGCGCCCGGATCGGTCAGGTGAAGCAGATAGTGGTCGCCGTGCTTGGCCACTGACGAAACGCCGGGCAGGGCCTTGAGCGCTGACTTGTCCAAGCCTGGCCGCTCCAAGCTGATACGCGTGCGGCCGTATGAATCGCGAATCTCATCCACCGTGCCGGACAGCACCGTGCGGCCATTTTTCAGCATCACCAAATGATCCGACAGCGCCTCGACGTTGCTCATGTCGTGACTGGAAAAAATGATGGCTGCCCCACTGGCCTGAAGCGCGCGGATGCCATCCTCCAGCAGGCCCGCATTGACCGGATCCAGCCCGGAAAACGGCTCGTCCAAGATCAGCAGGCGCGGCTGAAAAATCAGTGCGCATATCAGTTGGATCTTCTGCTGGTTGCCTTTGGACAAGTCCTTGACTTTATCGGTTTTTTTACCCTTGACCTCAAAGCGGGCCATCCAGTCTGGCAGTGCCGCATTGACCTCAGCTTTGCTCATGCCATGCAGCTGACCAAAAAACTGGACCTGCGCTTCAACCGTCAGTTTGGGATAGAGCCCCCGCTCTTCCGGCAGGTAGCCAATGATGTCGCGGTTGATCTGCGCGATCGGCTGATGATCCCACAGCACATCGCCTTTATCCGGTCGGATGAACCCTAAAATCATCCGGAACGTGGTGGTTTTACCCGCCCCGTTTTGACCAATCAGGCCCAAAATCTCCCCAGGTTGAACGGTGAACGATTCGTCTGCAACTGCAAGCTGCTGGCCGAACCGCTTCGTGATTCCTGTTAACTCTAACATCCCGTACCTCCCCTGAACTAATTCGTCGCTTATTTGACCATAATGGTTTAAGAAAGCGCCGTCAACTCCCTATTGCCGCCTTAGACATATCGAAACACGAAAAAAGCAGCCAGTCAGCACCAGCCGCTCAAAGTTTGCTAGCTCACCGCAATCGCCAATTTTAAAGTCGCCATCGCGTCTTGACCGCTGATGGTGTAATAGGCACTGCCTTCCCGCCAGCTGACGGTGTTCAGACGCCCACTGTGCTTTTCGAGATTCAGCGCAATGGCCCCGTGAGTCTCGGTTTTGGGCAGCGGGTTCTGCGCCACGATGGCCTCGATTTTCTCGGCAAACGTCTTCGCCGCCGCGGTTTCATGCGCGGCTGCCCGCACAGTGAGCGAGTACTTCCCCTGATCCCAGATCAGGCTGGTGCCCTTGGCGTCAGTTCGCAGCAAGGCCCGCACATCCCCAGTGAGTCCGGTTTGGCCTTGGCCCTTGGCAACGGGCTGGTAGGCCATTGCGGCATAGGCATCGTCGGCTTCGGCGGTGCTGGTTGGCGTTTGCTTGTGCAGCGCAAGCGGCGCGGCGTTAGGCGTCAGCTCCTGCGAGCTGGTGCTAAAGTAAACGGTGTAATCGCCGACGTCGCCTTTCGCGGCAGCATTAATGCCATCACGCGCAGCAAACGGAGTGAACGCCGGAAACTTGACGCCAGGGATCTGCTTTTCGGTATAGGCTTGAAGCACGTTCAACCGCTTGGTCACCTGGGCATCGTCATCGCCCGCAATCTTCGCCGCCGCGGCGGGCTTTTGCGCTTTGGTTTGCTTGGCGGCACTGGCGACCTTGACCGTGGTGGTCTCGACCGCTGACTGACTTTGCTTTTGACCGCAGCCCGCGGCTAATACCAGCAGCGCCAATGGCAGCAGTAAGTGAATTCTCCTCATCTCCCCACCCCTTTCTAATTTAAACATACACCCGAAAGAAAACGCTGTCATTAACTTATTCAACAAAGTGCGGGCCTTTTGTAGTTCGCCAGCGATAATGTCGTAGGTAAGTGGTAAGGCATTATGTCGCACTTCAGTCTCCTCTCTGGCATCATAGATGCTTTAGGAGGAGATCATCTATGAGAAAGGTTCAGCT
>NZ_RHOL01000014.1 GCF_003946465.1 Lacticaseibacillus hegangensis
AGATTCCACCTCGCGATGGACACCCTTGCCCTTGGCTAGCGGTTCCGACTACTACGGCCCGCAGTGGACTTTCACCACCAAGTTGGCGCCCATGCCGGGCGCACCAAAAAAGTGCCAGCCGATTGGGCTGGCACTGAAGACCTTAGGCTTAGTAGTTACCGGCGGCCTTGATAAACGCCTTGAACAGACCTTCCGGCTTGTCCGGACGTGACTGGAATTCCGGATGGTACTGCGGTGCCACGAAGAACTTATTTTTCGGGTACTCGATGATCTCCATCAGGCGGTTGTCCGGGCTGGTGCCGGAGAACACCAAGCCCTTGGCTTCAAGAGCTGCGCGATACTTGGTGTTGAACTCATAGCGGTGACGGTGACGCTTTTGGATCTCCGGCACGTTGTCGTAGGCGGCCGCAGCGACCGAACCCGGCTTCAGCACGCACGGGTACAGTCCCAGGCGCAGAGTACCGCCAAGGTTTTCCAGGTTCTTCTTGTCCTGCATGATGTCGATTACGGGATCTTTGACGTCCTTGTCGACTTCGGTCGTGAAGGCGTCCGTGATGCCGGCCATGTCGCGGGCAAACTCGATGGAGGCCATCTGCATGCCCAGGCAAATGCCGAAGAACGGCACGTCATTTTCACGCGCGTACTTGATGCTGGTGATCATGCCTTCCAGGCCGCGGTCACCGAACCCGCCGGGCACCAGAATGCCGTCGAAGCCTTCCAGTTTCTCCTTAACGTTGTCTTCGGTAATGTCGTCCGCCTGAAATTTCACCAGATCAATGTTGGCGTTCCAGAAGTAGCCAGCAGATTTCAGGGCCTCGGTGACCGAAATATACGCGTCCTTCAGCTCAATGTACTTGCCGACCAGCGCGATGCGCACCGTGTCCTTCAGGCTGCCGATGCGGTCGACCATGCCCTGCCATTCGGTCATGTCGGCCTGCGGCGTGTCAAAGCCAAAGTGGTCCACGACGCGTTGGTCCATGCCTTGCGCCTGCATGGCCAGCGGCACCTGGTACAGGATCTTGGCGTCGCGGGATTCGATGATGGACTCGACCGGCACGTCAGTAAACAGTGCGATTTTCTTCTTCATTGAATCGGTGACCGGCTTTTCGGTGCGCAGGACCAACATGTCCGGCTGAATGCCGACATTGCGCAGTTCCTTGACACTGTGCTGGGTCGGTTTGGTCTTCATTTCACCGGCGGCGCGCAGATACGGGATCAGGGTCGCGTGAATGTAGTACACATTCTCCGGACCGACGTCCTTTTTCATCTGGCGAATGGCTTCCAAAAAGGGCTGGGACTCGATGTCGCCGACCGTGCCGCCGATTTCCGTGATGATCACGTCGGAGTCGGTGTGCGTTGCCGCGCGCATGATTTTCTCCTTGATCATGTTAGTGATGTGCGGAATTACCTGCACCGTCGCTCCGAGGTACTCGCCGTGACGCTCGCGGTTGAGCACTTCCGAGTAGATCTTGCCGGTGGTGACGTTGCTGTACTTGTTCAAGTTGATATCGATGAAGCGTTCGTAGTGGCCAAGGTCGAGGTCGGTTTCCGTGCCGTCATCGGTGACGAACACTTCCCCGTGCTGGTATGGGTTCATGGTTCCCGGATCGACGTTGATGTACGGATCGAACTTTTGAATCGTCACCTTGAGGCCGCGATTCTTGAGCAGCCGGCCCAAACTGGCGGCCACGATCCCTTTACCCAGCGACGAAACGACCCCACCGGTAACAAAAATATACTTGGTCATGAGAAGACTCCTTTATGATTTTTTGAGGCCGGCTGCAACAGCGCAGCCGAGTGCGGCAGCAAGAAAAAACAAAAACAAGCTCCCTATTCAAGATGAACAGGGAGCTTGCAAGCGTCTGGCCCTGGCATTTCTGCAGGGCGCCCAAGCAATATAGTACCGGGAAGTGGGGTCCGTGTCAAGGACTTGCCCGCGGCGAAAAAAAACGCCGTTACCGGCGTTCGCAAATCAGGTTACTCATCATCGTCAGAATCGTCAGGATCCGCGGCGTCGCCGGAAAAGTCTGGCGTGTCGGTGTCCTCTTCATCATCCGTGTCAGTGTCGTCATCGGAAAATTCGGCCAGCTGGCCTTCGATCCCGTCTGGCAGGGAATCATCCTCGTCGTCGGTGTCATCGGTGTCGGTATCGTCGAAGTCGTCCGCAGCGTCTTCGGTGTCGTCATCGGCATCGAAGTCATCGTCTTCCGGATCATCGTCGTTGTAATCGATCACGTCATCGTCATCAGCGGCGTCGGCCAAGAAGGCGTTGACCTTCTTGCGCTTCTTGCGGCGCGGGGTGTCTTCCTCGTCTTCTGGGTGGTTGACCTCTTCGTCAACGGATTCGTACGGGTACCAAGCGCGCAGGCCCCACACATTATCGCCCAGCGAGATGAAACTGCCATCTTCGTTGAGGTCGGTGTAGAACTGCGACAAGCGACCGCGAATCTCAGAATCACTCTTGCCAAGATATGTCTGGATTTCGTTGACAATGTCAGCAAAACCCATCGTGTCGCCTTTTTCCTCGAGAATGGCGCGCGCCACCTCGATCATGGACAATTCCGATTTGTTCGCATCGGCAAATACATCAAGTTTCAACCGGTACACGCCCTTTCTGGTTAATACAGTCTATTCTGAATCATACGCGCTCAAACGCTAAAAAGCAATCGCAACCGGTAATTTCCCAGGTGTTGGCCGTTCGCCAGCAGCTCGTATTCGATGTAGATTTCGCCGGTCAGCGGCGCCGTCGTCAGCCGCACGTCCAGCCGTGGGGTGATGGTCTCGACCGGGATCACGCCGTACGGGGTGCGGTAGCGCGTCAGGATGCGCCGGTTATCCGCAAAGTGCAGTCGCAGGTGCGTGTCGTCATCACTGCCGCCGCGCGACAGCTGCACCGAGCCATCCCCGCGCAGCTTCAGCGTCACCGGGTAATTGGTGTGTTCTTCCTCGTTGATCTCGCGATAGCGCACGTAAAGCGTGTCCCCCATCTGCACCACCGTGCCGGGCTCGTCAAACACGTGCCGCTCGGTTTCGCCTTCTTGGGTGACAAACGTTTCAAGGTGCACCTGTACGTCAACGCCGTGTGATAAATCCATGGCAGCCATCATCCTTTCTTGCCTATTATAACTTACTCGCCAAGCTTCCGGCACAATTGGGGCTAAAGATGCAGTCGCCTTTTAAGTTGCCTATAATAGGAACTGACGAAATCACTGCGCAGTGCGAGTCTGTACACTGCCAGCCTTCATGAAGGAGAATATGATGAACATCAAACTGCTTCCCCGCGAAAAAGTCTTCCGCGATCCGGTCCACAATTACATTCACGTCCAGCACCAGGTCATCTTGGATCTGATCAACACCCCGGAGTTCCAGCGTCTGCGCCGCATTAAGCAACTCGGCGTGGCCGATTACGTGTTCCAAGGCGCCGAGCACACCCGCTTCACCCACAGCCTGGGCGTGTATGAGATCACGCGCCAGATCTGCGATAACTTCGCCGTTAACTACCCGACCCAAACCCCGGGCGATGGCCTCTGGGACGACAACGAACGGCTGGTTGCGCTGTGTGCCGCGCTGCTCCACGACATCGGCCACGGCCCGTACTCGCACACCTTCGAGCACATTTTTGACACCGATCACGAGGCCATCACGCGGCGCATCCTGACCGATCCCAGCACCAAGGTCAACGCGGTGCTGCGCGAAGTCGCCCCGGATTTTCCGGAAAAAGTGGCCAGCGTCATCGCGCACACCTACCCCAACCCGCAGGTCGTGCAGATGATCTCCAGTCAAATCGACGCGGACCGCATGGACTACCTGTTGCGGGACGCTTACTTCACCGGCACCAAGTACGGTGAGTTCGACCTCACGCGGATTCTTCGGGTCATGCGGCCGTATCGCGGCGGCATCGGCTTTGACGCCAACGGCATGCACGCGGTTGAAGACTACATTGTCGGCCGCTTTCAGATGTACCAGCAGGTCTACTTCCACCCTGTGTCTCGGAGCATGGAAATGATTCTCACTCATCTGCTGGAGCGGGCGAAGACGCTGTACGAAGCCGGCAAGTTCGACACCCGGTTCAACCCGCGGCTGCTGATTCCGTTTTTTGAGCACCAGTTCAACTTGCAGGACTACCTGCGGCTGGATGACGGCGTGCTCAATACCTACTTCACCTACTGGCTCGACTACCCGGACCTAGTGCTGCAGGACCTGGCCAGCCGCTTCTTGAGCCGGCGGCCGCTAAAGTCTGTGGCGTTCACCACACAAACGGCGCGCCTGCTGCCGCAGCTTAAGGCCCTAGTGGCCGAGGCGGGGTTCGACCCGGCTTATTACACAGCCGAAAACGACAGCTTTGACTTACCTTATGACCAGTATGACCCCAGCGTTGCCGACCCAAAGACCCAAATCGAGATCATTCAGCGCGACGGCACTTTGGAAGAGCTGTCGACCCTGTCGCCGCTAGTGGCCGCCATTTCCGGCAAAGCTATCGGTGACAAGCGCTTCTACTTCCCGAAAGTGATGCTGAGCAAAAAGGCCGACGATTTATTCGCCGGCACCTACGCGCGTTTTCAAACCTATATCTTAAACGACTCGCTGATCGATCCGCGCTAGCGAGTGCGCAGCCACTGGGCCACCCCATAGCGGTGCGTGGGCCGCTTCAGTGAGGCGGCGGCCAGGGCGATCGGCATTAGCATCAGCGTGTTGAAGTCCTCCAGGGGACTTTGAACCTGCTGAATGTCGGTGCAGGCGTAAAACGTTGCTGGATGGTAATAGGCGGTCTGGCGGTGGTGGGAGTAAAAATACTCCGAAGCCGTCCCGAGCTTTTCGCCGATGTTCACCTTGACCCCGAACTCCTCAAGCAGCTCGCGGGTCAAGGTCTCCTCGTCGGTTTCGCCGGGTTCCACCTCGCCGCCAGGCAAAAATAGCGCGTGGTTCGGCGCCTGCAAAATCAATAGGCGTTTGCCGTCCTGATCCGGGATCACCCCGTACACCCCAACGCGCTTATGGTAATCCAGCTTCGGATCCTTCTGGCCAAATACTGGCTCTGACATCATCCCCGCCGTCCTCTTTCTCATTTTTTCCTCATTATACTCGACTCATTGTCTAACCGCCACTAAGGATGTGATCAAATGTCCCCCTTGCCCCTTTGGCTCTACCTGCCGGCCATTCTCATGGGCGCCTTGTTTCTGATCAGCTTCATTCACGAACCCCGGCACCTGTACAACGGGATGCTGTTCAACCTGTTTGCACTGACGGCCCTGACCACCCTTGCGCTGGCCATTTTAGGATCGAAAAATCGCCTGCTGATCGCGGTGTCCTTGACCTTATTCATCATTTTCGTGCTGGTGATCGCGCTGATCGTCGCGCTGCACTTGGTCTGGCTGCTTTGGAACGCGTGGCTGGTGTGGCGGCGCGAAGGCCACAGCCTGGCCAACATGCTGACGCTGGCGCTGGCCGGCGGTTTGATTCTGCTGGAGCTGGCCGCGGTGTTTGGTCGCGACTGGGTCCCCAACTGGCTCTATGCAGGACTCAGTACTTTCTTCATACTGGCGATTGGCTACGAGCTGGTGGCGCTCTACAATTTCTTGACCATCCTGGTGCTGTACAACCTGCAGCGGCCGCGCCACGATCGTGATTACCTGATTGTACTTGGCGCTGGGCTGCTCAACGGCAGCCGCGTCAGCCCGCTTCTGGCCTCGCGCATTCAAGTCGCGGTCGACTTTTATCAAAAACAGATCCGCATGGGCCGGCCAGCGCCGAAAATCATTTTGTCCGGTGGCCAGGGGCCGGACGAGGCGCTGCCCGAAAGTGTGGCCATGCAGCAATGGGCCATCACGCACGGCGTCTCCAAGGCCGACACGCTGATTGAGGATCAGTCCAAAACCACCTACCAAAACATGAAATTCTCTAAAGCGCTGATTGACCAGCGCGAAGACGGCAAGGCAGCGAAGGTCGCTTTTTTCACCAATAACTATCATCTGTTTCGCGCCGGCGTGTTCGCTCGTGCGGCGGGGCTTAAAGCCAACGGCGTCGGGGCTGCCACCTCGTTTTACTACCTGCCCAACGCCGTGATTCGCGAGTACCTGGCGTTCGTCGTGATTCACAAGCGGCGCCATATCGTTGCCGCCATCGTGATTGCCTTGATTGCGGTAAGCGTGGCCATCGGTCGAATCAGTGGCTAACGACCTGGAGGCTGAGACATAAAGCGGTTTTAGCCCAAAACACAAGGGCCCCTGTGCCACGATTCGTATTATCGAATCGCGGTGCAGAGGCCCTTGTGCACTTGGGCGCGCTTTTATGGAACGCGATTAGACTATCCGTCCTGCTTTCTTTTGCGTGCGCCAAGCAGCCCGCTCATTTTGGTAATTATCAAAGGGGCTATTAATCAGAACAAAAATTGGGTATGCTAGCGCCGGGGGAGCGCAAGGGGTTAATGAGGAGAAGAATATGAAGAACATCGGCCGTCTGTTTGTCCTGGACTGGAAGCGCATTTTTAAGAGTCCATTTGCTTTCTTATTAATCGCCGCGCTGGTCGTCATCCCCAGCCTTTACTGCTGGTTCAACGTGTGGGCACTGTGGGATCCCTATTCCAACACGCAAGATCTCAAAGTTGCGGTTTACTCCGCGGATCGCGCAACCACTTTTCAGCATAAGAAAATTGCGATCGGCCGTGAGCTGATCGATCAGCTTCACCACAACAAGAAGCTCGGCTGGCGCTTTGTCGATTCCAAGCAGGCGGTGGTGTCCGGCGTGCGGTCCGGCAAGTACTACGCTGGGATCGTCGTCCCCAAGCGCTTTTCCAAAGATCTGCTGACGATTGTGGACGGCAAGTTGCAAAAGCCGAAACTGCATTACTACGTCAACGAAAAAATCAACGCGGTCGCGCCCAAGCTGACTGGTTCGGCGGCCTCAACACTGCAAACCACGATTTCCAAACAGTTCGTCGACACCGTGGCTAAAACGCTGGTCACCGTGTTCAATCAGGCTGGCATTAAGCTGGACGACAATCTCCCGATGATCCGGCGCTTTGCCAGTCTGGTCACGACCACCGACGCCCAGCTGCCGACAATCGAAAAATATTTGAATGAAGTCGCGGCACTGCAGGCCAAAGTCCCAGAGATTGAAGCCAAACTCCACACCGCCAATCAGATGGCCACTTATCTGCCTGAAGTGAATCAAATGGCGCAGAAACTGGTTTCGGCGCAGCAGTTTCTGCCGATGATCGATTCAGCTGGCCAGCTGGCGGGTCAGGTGCAGACAAAACTGCCCGAAGTCCGGCAGGCAGGCACGCAACTGAACACCGTAGCAACTAATTTTGATCAGTTGAGCACCGCAGTCACAAACGGGATCACGGTCACCCGGCAAAGTCTCACGATTATCGACGAGGTCGATGGGACCCTGCCGGCCTTGACCGCGTTCGGCCGCAGCGCACAAGGGGCAGTGGCAACCACCAAAAATGAGGTGCTACCAAAGATCCAGCAGGCGCTGACCATTGTTCAAAGCGCTGTCGATTCAGGACTCAGCTTGATTCAAACCGCTAACACCAGTTTAAGCTTAAGCCTCACCCAGCTGCAGCAGCAGCTGGCAAGCCTTGACACCAGCCCCAACACCGCCGCGGTCAAGGCCGCCATGGCTGACCACCTTACGGCACTGGCAGCGCAGCAAGGCAAGGCGGCCAGTGCGGCCACCCAAACGGCACAGGCTTTGAGCCAGGTTCAAACAAGTTTTCAGCACTTGCACAACAGCACTGCAACACCATTTGCCGAAGCCATCCGGCAGCTAGATCAACTCGCGGCGACTGCGCAAGCGGTCCAAGCTGAAGCAACCGCCATGGCCGCAAAAGTCCCAACCATGTCCACTGCGCAGCTGCAAGCTGGGCTCGCTCAGCTCAACACTAGGGCCCAAGCCTTTGCTCAAGCTGCGGCGAACCTTCAACAGCTGCACCTGGGTACCAGTGTCCACCAGGTGTTGAGTCAGTTTGCGACCCTTTTGGGGGCCTCGCAAACTACCCTTTCAACAATTAATAATCAAATTATGCCGGCCTTACCAAGTCTGCTGGCGACCACAAAATCACTGCTGACCCAGGCGAACCGGTTTCTGACCCAGACTCAGGCTCAGCTGCCCGCCTTGCGTCAAGAACTCAATGATGCCAACACCCTGCTTAATGGCCACATGGCCCTGATCCAAAGCGGGGTCACCACCGTCGCCGCCCTTTATCAGAGCGATTTCCCCGCGCTGCGCACCAAATTGCAGACCGCCAGTCGATTTATCGCCACTGACCTTCCTGGCATCGAAACCCAGCTGACTCAGACTCTGGCCCTGGCTAATGCCAAGATGCCAGCACTCAAGCAAGGCTTGACCACTGCGGCTGCGTTCAAGCAGAATGACTGGCCGACCTTGAAGGACGCGATCCAGCGGGGCAGCAGTGCCATTAAGCAAAGTGAAAAAACGATCGACCTGAGCGCCTTGATCAAGCTGCTGCGGCGCGACGCCACCAAAGAGGCCAGCTTTTTGGCTGATCCGGTCACGATCGCGCAAACTAGCATTTATCCGATTCCGACCTACGGCTCACAAAGCGCGCCCTTTTACCTGGCTCTTTGCATCTGGGTCGGCGCCCTGCTACTCGGCGCAATTTTGATCACCGAATACAACCTGCCCAAAGCGCTGACCAGCGTCACCATCAGACAGCAGTATGCCGCCCGGTGGTTGACTTTTGCCGGCTTGGCCATGCTGCAAGGTCTCATCGCCGGGCTGGGCAACATTTACCTGATTGGCACCTACGTGGTCAACAAACCACTGTACCTGCTCGGGGCCATGTTTCTCAGCATCGTCTTTGTGTCCATCATGTACGCCTTGATCAGCCTGTTTGGAAACATCGGCAAAGGGATCGGCATCATCATCCTGGTCTTATCTATTTCCGGCGCTGGCGGCAATTTTCCAGTGGTCTTATCCGGCAAATTCTTCCAAATGATCAACCCCTGGCTGCCGTTCACCTACGCGGTCAATCTGCTGCGCGAAACCGTTGGCGGCATTTACTGGCCCAACTTCTGGACGGACGTATGGAAATTGCTGGCGTTTGGGGTCGTCTTCTTCTGTCTTGGACTCCTGCTCAAAGGGCCGATTCGCCCCTGGATCAATAAAATGCATCACATCACCAGAAACTCTCAAATCATTGAGTAGGTCGACCTCCCTCATCGGCAGATTTAACCCGGCCGAAATACGGGCATTTTGCTACAATGAAATTAAATGAGAATAAGGGGGAATTTCAGTGCTCAAAGAATTTAAGGCCTTCATCATGCGCGGCAACGTGCTGGACATGGCGGTCGGCGTCATTATCGGCGGTGCGTTCACCGCGGTCGTCACCAGCTTGACCAAGAACCTGATCAACCCGCTGATCGGCCTGTTCCTAAAGAGCTCGAGCCTAGCCAAGCTCAGCGTCACCGTAGCCGGTGCGACCTTCACTTACGGGCAGTTCATTAACGATGTCCTGAACTTCCTGATTGTCGCCTTCATCGTGTTCCTGATCGTGCGGTTTGCCAACCGCCTGATACCGAAAAAAAAGGCAGCACCGGCTGGACCGACCCAAGAGGAACTGCTGACGCAGATCCGCGACCTGTTGGCCAAGCAGCAACACTGACCCAGTGCCACTTAATGCACGTCAAAAAAGCCCCGCTTCACTTTGAAGTGGGACTTTTTGCGTGGCGCCTTAAAACTTGATTTACTTGGTGAACCGGTTTTCAAACAATGGCGAAACCGGCTTGTTTTCTTGGATGCGCGTGATGGCGCGGCCGATGAGCGGGCCAACGGAAACAATCGTCAACTTGTCGATCTTCTTGGCGTCAGGCAGGTTGATCGAGTCGGTGACAACCACGCGCTCAATGGCGCTGTTTTGCAGCCGCTCAATGGCCGGGCCGGAGAAGACGGCGTGGGTCGCCGCCACCTGGACCTCGATGGCACCGGCGTCTTTGAGCGCCTGCGCGGCCAGCGTGATGGTGCCGGCAGTATCGATCATGTCGTCAATGATGATGCACCGCTTGCCCTTAACGTGGCCAACGATGTTCATGACCTCGGCCACGTTTGGCCGTGGGCGGCGCTTATCGATGATGGCGATCGGCGCCTTCAGAAACTCTGCCAGCTTGCGGGCCCGGGTCACACCACCGTGGTCTGGTGACACAACAACCGTGTCGGCGTTGGTGTAACCATTGCGGATGAAGTAATCTGCCAAAAGCGGCGCCCCCATCAGGTGATCGACCGGAATGTCGAAGAACCCTTGAATTTGGGCGGCGTGCAGATCCAGTGCCAAAACGCGCGTGGCCCCGGCGCGTTCGAGCATGTTCGCCACCAGCTTGGCGGTGATGGGTTCACGTGAGCGGGCCTTGCGATCCTGCCGTGCGTAACCGTAGTAAGGAATGACAACGCTGATCGTGTGAGCGGAAGCGCGGCGCAGAGCGTCGATCATGATGAGCAGTTCCATCAGATTGTCGTTGACCGGCGCGGAGGTGGACTGGATCAGGTAAATATCATCCCCGCGAATACTTTCCTCAATGTTGATCTGGATCTCCCCGTCGGAGAACCGCGTCACCGACGACTTCCCGAGTTCGACGCCCACTTCAGCGGCAATTTTCTCCGCCAGGGGTTTGTTCGAGTTCAGGGCAAAAATCTTCAACTTTGGATCAGAGTAAGACATGTTTTCCTCCATCAGATTGACATGACGACATAACAGCCACCGACACATACTTTACAAGCCGATTATACCAGAACATTCTGGTTAAGGACGGTGTCGCGGGTCAGTGTCATCAGATTTTAACCAAATAAAACCAGCCGACTTTCAGCTCAAGCCCGCTGGTTTTCACCATTATTTTCACTTAGTATGCGAATCGTCGGCGTTCCACTCGCCATCTTTGGCCAGTGCCGAGCGGTCCCAAAAGTCCGCCTTGTTGGTCTGGCGGGCACGCGCGATGCCCATCGCGTGGTAGGGCACATCATCGGTAATGGTCGACCCCGCGGCGATGAAACTGTGGTCCGCGATCTTGACCGGCGCCACAATATTCGAGTTTGAACCGATGAAGGCGTGGCTGCCAACATTGGTATGCCACTTTTTCACGCCGTCGTAGTTCACGAACACGACCCCGCAGCCGACATTGATGTCTGACCCCAGGGTGGCATCGCCAACGTAAGTCAGGTGGCCGACCTTGGTCCGCGGCCCGATCGTGGCCTTTTTCACTTCAACAAAATTGCCGATGTGGACGGCTTCACCAATGTCCGACTGCGGACGCAGGTGCGAGTTTGGCCCGATGTTTGAGCCCTTGCGCATGATCGAGTCTTCAATCGTCGAGCTGGTGACGGTGACGCCGTCTTCCAGGGTCGCGTCGATCAGCTCCGAGTGCGTGCCGATTTTGCAATCTGCCCCGATTTTGGTGTGACCTTTGAGATAAACACCGGGTTCGATGATAGTGTCAGGCCCAATCTCAACGTCGGCGTCGATGTAAGTCGTCGCAGGATCAATCAGCGTGACCCCGTTTTGCATGTGCCGCTTATTGATGCGTGCCTGCATGACCTTGGTCGCCGCCGCTAGTGCCACGCGGTCGTTGACGCCCATCGACTCGGAAAAATCAGGCATCCGGTACGCGGCGATCACGTCACCCTTGGCCTTCATGATTTGGATCACGTCAGGCAGGTAATACTCGCCTTGCGCGTTGTCGTTTTTGACCTGGTGCAGCGCCTCAAACAGCTCGTGGTTGTCAAAGACGTAAACGCCGGTGTTGATCTCATCCACGCGGGCCTCTTCCGGGGTGGCGTCTTTTTGCTCGACGATTTTCTGCACCGTGCCGATGTCGCTGCGAATGATCCGGCCGTAGCCGAACGGATCCGGGGCCTGCGCGGTTAAAATGGTCGCTGTTGCGCCCTTGTCCTGGTGATATTCAAACAGCTTCTCGAACGTCTCCGCCGTAAACAGCGGGGTGTCGCCGGACACAATCAACGTCATGCCGCTTTCCTTGCCGATCAGCGGCTCGGCCTGCAGCACCGCGTGCCCCGTGCCAAGCTGCTGCTCCTGGACGACGTACTTGGTGCGCTGGCCCAGCGCCTGTTCGACCGCTTCGGCGCCGTGGCCGACAATGGTCACAACCTGGTCCGGGTGCGTCTTTTCCACCTCGGTCAGCACGTGGTCGACCATCGGCTTGCCGCAGACCTCATGCAACACTTTGTAGAGCTTCGACTTCATTCGGGTACCCTTGCCGGCCGCCAAAATGAGAGTGAATTTCTTCGTCATGTTCATGCTCCTATCTCAATTCAAGTTGCCTCAAGCATAGCCCAGGCAGTCTTTTACCGCAAATTTTCTCAGTGGAATAGACCGCTTGACACCGGCTTTGCAGAGCTGATTGGCCCATTTCGTGACGCATGTCGGTTTCCGCCTGGGGCCGCCAACAATCACTGGTGGGCGGCAGTGCTAACCTGCTTAGTCTTGGCCGAAACATCATAAAAGTAATGATTGTCGCGGGTGATGACCTCCCAGAGAAAATTGGCCACCAGGAACAAAAACGCGGTGAGCAGCAGCGCCAACAGCGCCCAGTTGAGGTCTGTGCGGTGAAACTTGGAAAACAGATCAGCAAATACGGCGTTCAGGCCCACCGCCACGTACTTAGCAAAGCCGTAAAGCAGAAATTCCCGGTAAAGCAGCCGCCAAAAGCCTACAGGCCGGCCGTCTTCGCGCACAATGCGAATACGCACCAGGCGTTTGCCCAACGTTGCTCCGCCTGACAGCAGCGGCCCGAGGACAAACACGACCAGTGGCGCAAACACCGCGTTGATCAGGACCGTCAACAAGGGACTGGTCAGGTTGAACAGGTGCACCAGCAGCGTCATGACCAGCACCGTCAGGCCCACGCCGACCACGTTATCGATGATAAAAGCGACAAACCGCCGCAGCCAGGTGACCCGGCCGCCTTGCGCATAACTTTTGCGATCCATTTCCTCACGCGTCGGAAACACCCGCATGAGCGCCGGCGCGATCAGGGCGCCCAGCACCCCGCCGGTCGTATTGATGATCAAATCGTCCACGTCAAACAGCCGGTAGGGCCGCGGGTAAATGCCGTACAGCCCAGACAGCTGCGTCAGCTCGAAAAACAGGCTGAGGCCAAACGTCATGACCAGCACCTGCTTCAGGCTGCGCTTGAAATAGTAACGCAGATACACGCCAAACGGCAGCGTCAAAACCAAGTTGAACGCCGGTTGAATGAAGCCCGGCTGCCTAAGCGCCGCCAGCCAGGTCCCCGGGTGAAGCGGTGAAAATACTGTCGTCGCCAAAAACGTCCGCAAAGCCGTTAGTGGCACAAGGTTGTATTTCGGTGTCGTCAGCGCCGCCACGCTAGCGCGGCTGGGGAGCGGCAGCATGATCATGAAGTAGGCCGAAAGCAGGTAGAACACGAAACTGTACAGCACCACTGCCCGCCAGAACAGGAAACTGCCGTACTTGCGATACTGGCCCACCATGAATGGCAACGACACAAAAAGTGCGATGAACGGAAACGCAATCACCGCACTTTTAATGGGAATCAGATAAGCACTCATTTTTTCAGTGCGTGCAGGCGGTCTTGATTTTGCGCGAGGTAGTTACCCGCGATAGCGTGCAGCGTGTTCGCCTTCGTGTCGACTTCATCCACCCGGATCAGGCTCGTGTAGTCCGTCACCATCCGGTCGCCGGAGAAGTTGCCCTCGGCGAACACGGAGATGCCAACCAGCTCTGCGTCAAATTCCTTGATCAGGCTGCGCATGCCGTTAACCGTGCCGCCGCCCTTCATGAAGTCGTCGACGATCAGCACCCGCGAGCCGGCCGGCAGGCTGCGTTTGGACAGCTCCATTTTTTCGATGCGCGCCGAACTGGCCGAGACATAGTTGACCGACACGGTCGAGCCTTCAGTGATCTTGCTGTCGCGGCGAACGATCACAAATGGCACGTCAAGGTACTGGCTAACGCTTTGCGCGATCGGGATGCCCTTGGTGGCCACCGTCATCACAGCGTCGACTTTCGCGTCCAGGTACTGCGTCGCGATCAGCCGGCCAATTTGGCGCAGCACGTCCGGCGTGCCCAGCAGATCGGACAGGTAAACGTAGCCGCCCGGCAGCAGCCGGTCGGTTTCGGAGAGCCGGTGCGACATTTCGGTGATGAATGCCTCTGCTTCTGCCTCACCGATAGTCGGAATGAACCGGACCCCGCCGGCCGCCCCTGGCACGGTTTCGAGGATCCCGGTTTGGCGGTTTGCAAACACCCGCCGCACGATTGCCAGGTCCTCAGAAATCGAAGACTTCGCGGAATCGTAACGCTTGGAAAAGTAAGTCAGCGGCACCAGGGTGTGGGGCCGCTCCAACAGATACCGGGTCATGTCGATCAACCGGTCACTACGCCGAACTTTTGTCATGAGTAATCTCCTTAAACTCCGAATATTTGGATTATCGCACCGAATTTGGTACCAATCCTCAATATTATATGGGATTTCAGCCAAAATTCCTAGCATTATTAGAAAAAACTTCCGAACGTTCGCCTAATTCAAATTTTTGCGTTCAGTTCAGGTAATTTGATGCAATTTTCCCGCTGTTAGATTAGAATGATTATTGTATAGAAAGGACGTGAGGTCTTGCTATTTTCTTTGGATCATGTTGGCTTTGAAACCGGGGGCCGCCCCATTTTGAGCGATGTCAGCTTCACCGTGGCTGAAGGCGAATACGTCACCTTCTCCGGCCCTTCGGGGTCTGGTAAAAGCACACTGCTGCGCCTGATTGCCACCTTGCTGACGCCGACCACTGGCACCATTTTGTATCACGACAAACCGCAAAATGACTACGCCAAGGTGGACTACCGGCGCCAGGTCTCGTACTGCTTCCAGCAGCCGAGCCTGTTCGGCGATTCGGTGCGCGACAATCTGGCCTTTCCCTTCACGCTGCGCGACCAGCCGTTTGACCCGGAAAAGGCGACCGCTGCGTTGAAGCAGGTCGACCTGTCTGCCAGCATGTTGGATAAGCCGATCAAAGAACTGTCCGGCGGTGAGAAACAGCGCGTGGCCCTGATTCGCAACCTGCTGTTCACGCCGGACGTGATCTTGCTCGACGAGGTGACGACCGGTCTGGACACGGCGACCAAGGACATTGTTCACCAGCTGATCGAGGACAAAAACCTGCACCAAGGTGTCAGCGTGCTGGCCGTCACCCACGACGAAAGCGAGATTGCTGTCGCTCACCGCCTGATCACCATTACTGCCGGCAGAATGGAGGCCGAACATGAATAATCTGATTGTTAGTCCCACCGCTCTGGCCTTTGCGGTGATCCTGGTCATCATCGCCTTGCTGCTCAACTTCAAGGAACACATCGGCCTGGAAAAAGACATGATCATCGGCGTGATTCGCGCCGTGATCCAGCTCACCGTGGTCGGGTACGTTTTAACCTACATCATTAAGGTTGACCGGCCGGCGCTCACCTTGCTGATGGTGGTCATCATTATCCTGAATGCCGCCTGGAACGCCCGTGGTCGCGCCAACGGCATTCCCCACGCGTTCGCCATCTCACTGCTCGCCATCAGCGTGGCCACCATCACCACGATTGCCCTGCTGGTCCTGGCCCATGCGGTAAAGTTCACCCCGAGCCAGATCGTCCCCATCTCCGGGATGATCGCCTCTAACGCCATGGTGGCCATCGGCCTGTGTTACCGCAACCTCAACGCGTCCTTCCACGACCAGCGTCAGGCAGTGCTGGAGCGCCTGGCGCTGGGTGCCGACGCCAAGCTGGCAACGCTGGACATCGTGCGCAACGCGATCAAGACTGGCATGGCCCCGACGATTGACTCGGCCAAAACCGTCGGCCTAGTCAGCCTGCCAGGAATGATGTCCGGCCTGATTTTTGCCGGCATCGATCCCAGCAAGGCCATCATGTACCAGATTATGGTCACGTTCATGCTGCTGGCAGCCACCAGTCTGGCCAGCGTCATCGCCTGCTACCGCGCCTACCCACAATTTTTCAACGAGGACCTGCAACTGCGGTAAACTAAGCTGGTAACCATTCTGAACCGGAGAAGGCATATCATTGGCAATTGAAATTAACCGCATCACGCAAGTAAACAAGGCGGCCCTGCGTCTGCCTAACCAGCCGTTCAAGCGGTTCGGCACGCTGCTCGTCACCCGCACCGAAACGGGCTGGCACCACCAGGAGCAGCTCAGCGACCAGACGTTTGAGCAAACATTTCCCGAAGAAAATTACCAGCTGAGCGCCATCGACGCGGCAGGTTTTGCCTTGGGCGCATTTGAAGGCAGCCGCTGCGTGGCGCTTGCGACCTTCGAATACGATTTTCACTTCAATCGCTACCTGTACCTGGCCGACCTCAAGGTGGATCCGCCCTTTCGCCGCCAGGGGATTGCCGCAAACCTGCTGAACGCGGCTGAACCTTTGGCTAAAGCGCACCACAAGCGCGGCCTGTGCACAATTGCGCAGGGCTCAAACCTCGGGGCTAACCGCTTCTACCTGGCGGCCGGGTTTCACATCGGCGGGCTCAACACCAACGACTACCGCTTCACCTCGCAGGAAGGCGATACGGACATCTACTATTACCGCGACTTTTAGGCCACACCAAAACCGGCCGCTGCACCCAAATCAGTGCAGCGGCCGGTTTTTTTGACGGATTAGTCTTGCAACGCCAGCCCGTCTTCGTCCAGCACCTCGATGTGCTGGCGTCCGCTTTGCCGAATCAGCCCGGCGGCTTCAAAACTCGCCAGCTTGCGGCTGATGGTTTCCGGCGTGGTACCCAGGTACTGCGCGAGGTCCTTTTTCTTCAGGGGCAAGTCGAAGCTCGCCTTACCGATCGCGCCGGCCGTTTCCACCAGGTAGTTGGCGAGACGCTCGGAGACGCTGGCCACCGCCTGCGCCGTGGTCTTAGCCTCCAAGGCAACCACCCGCCGTCCCAGCGCGTTGAGCACGTTCAGCGCCAGCGCCGGGGTGTTTTTGAGCAGTGCCTGAAAGTCGTGCTGGCTGATGGTGCAGACTGACAACTTGGTCAGGGCCGTGGCGGTCGTGGTGTGCTCACCCTTTGTGAACAGCACGCCTTCGCCGTCGAAATCGCCGGGGCCCAGCACCCGCAGCAGCTGCTCGCGGCCGGCGGCAGTGCTTTGCGTGACTTTGGCCTGGCCGTGCGCCAAAATGTACAGCCGGTCGGCCAGCGTGCCTTCAGTGAACAGAAAGTCCCCGGCCTTCAGTGTCTGGTCGCGGACCAGTTTGGCGATCGCCGTGATGTCGGCATCGCTGAGCGTTTGAAAAATCGGCACAAGCCGCACACAATCCTCTGCTTCATGCTGATGCATGACGAATTCCCCCTTTGCTACCCGAGCCCAGCATACCAGGGTCCGCGCGGGTATAACTTGATCTGCGTCAAGTTGGCGGCTCAATATGGGTTGTCCCCTGCCTGAAGCGGCAGGTAGTCGCCGTACTCGACCTGAATCGTGACATGGGCAATGTCGAACGTGTGCCGCAGCTTGTGGCCAAGCTCTTCGAGGAACTGATCGTTGTTGACATCGGTTTTGCGCGTGATGTGCACCGTCAGCGCCACATCTGTCGTGCTCAGCGCCCAGATGTGCAGGTCATGACAACCCGCCACCGTGGGATAGGCATTGATCAGCGCCCGCACTTTGTCTGGGTCGATGGCCTTGGGCACGGCGGCCATCGCGAGATTCAAGGCGTCCTTGAGCAGTCCCCAGGTCCCAATCAGGACAAACACCGCAACCAGGATCGACATGGCCGGATCAAGCCACTCCCAGCCAGTCAGCACGTATATGCCACCCGCGACCACGACGCCCAAAGACACGCCGGCGTCGGCCGCCATGTGCATGAAGGCGCCGCGAATGTTCAAATCGCGCTGCTGGCCGGCATGAAACAGCATGGCCGTCGCCCCGTTAATCACAATCCCGACGCCGGCCACCAGCATCACAACGGCGCCCCTGGTCGGCTCCGGCGTGGCCAGGCGCTGCACGGCCTCGACAATGATGGCCCCCATCGCCACCAGCAGAAACACCGCATTGATCAGCGCCGCCAGAATCGAGGAGCCCTTGTACCCGTATGTGCGCTGCGTCGTCGGCTTCAGAAGCGTCAGCCAGCTGGCAAACCAGGCGATGCACAGACCCAGCACATCACTCAGGTTGTGCAAGGCGTCGGCCACCAGGGCAATTGACCCAATAGCCACGCCAAACCCGACCTCAGCGATAATATAAATTGAATTGAGTAAAATTCCCCAGCGAAACGCGTGATTTGGTTTCGGTTGTGTCATCCTAATTCCTCCCGTGCGTGCGGTCCAAGTGGTGCAACCGGTCAGCTTCATTGTCGGCTACCCCCTGGGTAAAGTCAACCAAACCCCGTCGCGACGGGATTTATCAGGACTCGTTACGAATAAAAAAAGACGCCTGTTGACGTCTACTGCAACGGCCTCACCAGGTAAACCTCCCGGCAAAAACCCTTCATGCTGTTATAAATGCGGTGCGCGCGGCTGCGCTTGCGGCATAGGCCAAACACGGTTGGCCCGCTGCCGGACATCTGGGCGACTGCCGCGCCGTAGCACAAAAAGCGCTGCTGAAGGGCCAAAATCTCTGGATGCCGCGCACCCGTCACCAACTCCAGCGAGTTGGCCATACCCGCCGTCATCAGCGCAAAGTTACCGGTTTGAACGCCGCGCACGACCTTGGCGGTATCCGGACGCGGCATCGGCTGATCGTAGTCGATCGCGCGTAAAATGCTGGCGGTCGACACCGAAATGCTTGGCTTGGCCAGGATCACCCAGCAGTCGGGGCGCCGGTCCAGCGGCGTGACGCGATCGCCGCGGCCCTGCACCAAGGCGGTTTGCGAGTACACGCAGTACGGCACGTCAGAGTCCACCGCCAGTCCCACCTGGGCCAGTCGGGCTAACGGCCAGTTCAAACCCCATAGCTCGTTTAAGCCGCGCAGCACTGCCGCCGCGTCAGACGAGCCGCCACCCAGCCCCGCCGCGACCGGAATATGCTTTTCCAGCTCGATGGCGGCGCCTTGGCGCACGCCGGCTGCGCGTTGCAGGGCCAAGGCCGCCTGGTACGCCAAATTGCGCGGGTCTTCAGGGAGAAATCCGCTATCGGTTGCGACTGTGATTGTGCGGCTTGGTTTTATCCGCACGTAATCAGCAAGATCAACCGACGTCATCACCATTTCCCACTCGTGGGCCCCGTCACGATGCTGAAATAGCGCGTCTAAACTGAGATTGATCTTGGCTGGGGCCTTCTGGATCAGTTCCATGATCAACCACCAGTCTCTACTTGTTTTGCCTAATTATACCGGTTTACCGCCCGAATTCATACGTTAGTCCGCTAAGTCGCGATCCAAAATCACGACTGGCACGGCGGCCTCGGCGTGTCCCTCACCCACCGGCGTGAACCCAATTTGCTGCCAAAAGGCCAGTCCCGCGGGATTCTCCGCCGCCACGGCAACGCGCAGCTTGGTGTAGCCCTGACGGCGAAACTGCTTGGCCAGCCCGTCGATTGTCCGGCGGCCCAGGCCTTGCCGCTGGCGGTCCTTGCGAATCATCAGCAGCCCAATGTACACCGTACTTGGCTCCGGGTAGCCATTCAGCCGGTCCAGCACCCCGATCGGGTCACCGTTGACCAGCAGCAGGCCGTAGTGTTTCTGGGTTTCGCTGACGTCGTCCGGATAGGCTTCGGCATCCTCGCGGACGGTACGTGCTGTGGGCTGCGGCTGCTTCAACTGGGTAAAAAAAGCCGGGTTGCTTTGGTAAACGGTCAGCGCCGCCGCGCGGTCTGCAGCCGAGTGGGCCGCATGAAATTTTAGCATGGCCAAGAACTCCTTCCAGAATCATCACCCAAAACTGAACGTAACAAAAAAGCCGCGGGCAGCGGCTGGTTTGCTTTTATGAAGCTTGCTCTTCGTCATCAAATGTAATCTGGATCGATTTGGTGAGGAGGTCAGCATAACTGTATGAAACGCGTTCAAACGAGTTTTCCTTCTGGTCTAGGGCGACCACGAAAACTGCCGGATAGGTTTCCTTCAGCGTGCCTTTGCGGCGGATCACTTTTTTGCGACCCGCTTGTGCGACAACGGTCAAATTCTCCCCGATTTTTGCGTCGAGTTGCTGCTTGATGCTTGCTAATGTAATTGGCATGCACTTCACCCCTTAGTGAACATTCTAGCAGATTTGCAAGAAATTTGCAATTATACCATTACAAAAGGGTGTACACAAGCGAGAATCATTGAAAACCGCGCAAATTTTCCCGATTAGGTCAAGCCTACAGCCCGTTCGCCTTTAGCGCTTCCGCCAAGGCCGCAAATTGCGGGATGCTCAGTGTCTCGGCCCGGGCACTCGGTGCCACGCCAACCGCCGCAAGGGCGGCCGTCAGCTTGGCCTTGACCGCCTCGTCCTTGCCAAACAAATTGGTGAGGTTGTTCCACAGCGTCTTGCGCCGCGCGGCAAAGCTGCCTCGGACCAGCCGGTCAAACGCCGCCTGGTCCGATATCTTGGCCAAGGGCGCCGACCGCTTCGTCAAGTTGACGATGGCTGAGTCCACGTTGGGCGCCGGCACAAAGGCGGTGCGGCTGACCGTGAAGGCCACCTCAATGGCCATGCGCTGCTGCACGCCAATGGTGAGACTGCCGTAATCTTTGCTGCCGGGAGCGGCGGTCAAGCGATCCGCGACCTCTTTTTGCATCATCACGGTGATGTCGTCAAACGCCACCGGCGCCTCGATCAGGTGCATCAAAATCGGCGTGGTAATGTAATACGGCAAATTGGCGACGACCTTCAGCTGGTGCTGGCCATCGAAGTGCTCGGCGATCAGGGCTGGCAGGTCCGCCTTCAGCACGTCTGCTTCAACCACCGCCACATTCGGGTATGGCGCCATGGTTTCCGCCAGCACCGGCAACAGCCTTGGATCGATTTCAAGGGCCAGCACCTGGTGGGCGCTTTCCGCCAAAAACTCCGTCAAAGCGCCAATTCCTGGACCGATTTCGATCACGTCGTCGGCTGCGCTCACGCCGCCGGCAGCAACGATGCGCTGCAGCACCTTGGGGTTGGTCAGAAAGTTCTGGCCGAGGCGCTTCTTAAACCGAAACCCGTGACGCTGCAAAATTTCCTTGGTGCGGCTGGGTGATGCGATGTACTCGTGTTCAGGCATGCGGCTCCTCCTTGTTCAACTGCTTCAGCGCCGCCGCGAAGGCGTCTTCGCTGATCTCAAACAGCGCCAGGCGCTTTTGCAACTGTTTACCGTTGGTGTACCCAATGTGCAGCAAGTCCCCCAGCCGCTCTCTGCGTGCCCGGGCATTGGGCCCGCCGAGCAGCCCGGCGGCAAGCAACACCGCGCGCGGGCAGAGCGGCGTGGCGTTTGGCTGCTCCGTGACCAAGTGAGCCAGGGCCTCCTTCAGCGCCGCGGGACTGGCGTGTTCGACGCCCAGCGACCCCTTGTGGTTAGGCACGGCCTCTTTGACCGGCAAAAAGGCGTGAGTCACGCCTGGTACCGCCGCGCTGATGGTTTTGCGGATCTTCTCGCCCGGAAAATCAGGGTCAGTCAGCACAATGACACCGCGCGTGGCCTGCGCCTTTTTGATCAGGTCTAAGGTCGCCTGATCAATGGCGCTGCCGCGCGTTTCAATCGTGTCAATGGGGCCGAACGCCTCAGTCAGGCGCTTGGTGTCGTCGCGGCCCTCGACCACGATGATTTGCTTAAAAGCCGTCATTCTGTCTCCTTCAAGCCGAAGATTCGGTGGGCGTTCGCCCAGGTCAAAGCGGCGATGTGTTCCGGCGTGTCCTCGCGGTACTTGGCCTCGGCTTCGACCACGTAGCGGGTGTACGCCGGCTGATTCTGACGGCCGCGGTACGGCGTCGGTGTCAGGTACGGCGCGTCTGTTTCCGCCAGCAGCCGGTCTGCCGGCACCACCTTGACGCTTGCGTGCTCCAGCGGGGCATTTTTGAAGCTGATGATCCCAGAGTACGAAATGTACATGCCGAGGTCCAGGAACTTCTTGGCCCACTCAGCATCCCCAGTAAAGCTGTGCATGATGCCGCCAAAGTCGCCAACATGGGCGTCCTTGAGAATCGGATAGCTGTCCTCAAACGCGTCGCGCGAGTGAATCGAGACCGGCAGATGCAGTTCGCGGGCAATGGCCAGCTGGCGGCGAAACACGCGGCGCTGGATCTCCCGGGGGCTGTTGTCCCAGTGATAGTCCAGGCCAATTTCGCCCAGCGCAATGGTCTTGGGCGCTGCGAGCTGTTCTTCCAGCAGGGTTTCGGCTGCCTGGTCGTAGTCCTTGCTGTCATCCGGATGCCAGCCGACGATCGCGTAAAGATTGGCGAACTGCTGGGAAAGCCGCATGGCCCCCGCGTTCAGCTCAGCATTCGAGCCCACAATAGCCATTTTCGCAACGCCGAGCTGCTTGGCCGCTTCGACGTACTCGGCCTCCTTGCCGGCGTATGGGGTATCGTTCAGGTGGGTATGGGTATCAAAAATTTTCATAGTTGCTCCTTAGATGTCGCAATTCATTATACGCAGGGCGGCGAATTTCCACAAACCGCGGGCCAAACTTTTTGTGGCAGCGGCGCCCAGCTGGCGTACACTAAATGTAATCTTGTCCTGGGAGGAATCAATATGTCTGTCAAACTGACCGCGGGCCAATTCGCCCACCTCACGGCTTTGTCCAACCACCAGCAGGTGCTCACCGCCACCACCGACCGCACTGAGGCCCTCGGCCGGCTGATGACCTACGATGCGCCAGCGGATGCGTCCCGACTGCCCGGCCTGCAAGCCGACCTCAGTGCGCTGCGCATCGCCGAAACCGGCGGCGACGGCGTGCTGCTGCACCTCACTTACTTGGCCGATGCCGATGAGGTGATCAACGACCGCAAAAAGGCCCTGGTGGAGCGCGTGGGCGCCGAGGCCAAGGCCAATCACCTGCCCTTTGTGCTGGCCCTGGCCACCCCCGAAGCGGCAGGCACAGTGCCAGAGGCAATCATCGCGATGACCCGCGAGTTCAGCGATCCGCGCTACGGTGCCACAGTACTGGCGCTGCCGGCGCCGGTGCCTCTCAGCCACATTGATGGCTTCGTGAAAACCCCGGCTGCACCAGACTACGACCGCACCCAGGCAGCCTCATTGTTCAAGCAGCAAAGTGATGCGACCGACCTGCCGCTGGTGTTTCACGAATCCGGGCTCACTGCGGCAGAGCTGGAAGCACAGCTGAACTTTGCCCATGACAGCGGCGAAGAGGTTAACGGCCTGCTCGCTTCGTTCAAAATGCTGACCGCGTTGGCTAAGCCGCTGGCCAAAACGGCCACGCCTTGGCAGGCCAAGGTCGAAGTCGAAGATTAATCGCTTTACCCCCAGGGGCGCCCAGCAGCGCCTCTTTTTTGCGGCCAGCCATGAAAAAACGCCGCCCGGCAGGCGACGTTCGACCTGATCAGCTGATCAGGCTGCCATTTTCGATGGCTGAATCCACTTGAAGCAGTGTGACCTTGCCGTTATTATCCTCGGACGACAGGAGCATCCCTTCGCTCATTTCACCCTTCAGCTTCCGCGGCTTCAGGTTGACGACCGCCAGTACCTTCTTGCCCACCAGCTGTTTGAAGTCAGGGTAATACTCGGCGATTCCGGACAGGATCTGCCGCGTGCCTTCATCCCCGGCATCTAGGGTGAACTTGAGGAGCTTGTCGGCGTTCTTGACCTTTTCGACGTTCAGAATCTCGGCGACGCGAATCTCGGACTTGTCGAACTGCTTCCATTCGATCTCGCCCTTGCGTGTCTTTTCGTCGACTGTGGCGGCCTTCTTCGGCGGCTGCATCTGGGACTTGATGTACGCGACTTCTTCCTCGGCGTCCAGCCGCGGGAAGATTGGCGTGCCCTGTTCAACGACCTTATTGCCGGCCGGCAGGTGGCCCCATTCGAGGGTCTCCTGCTCGTCAATGGCCGGATCCAGGCCGAGCTGCTCGAACATTTGCTTCGGCGCGTGGGTCATCACGGGCTGGATCAGCAGCGCGATGAGGCGCAAGCTTTCGGCGAGGTGCCCCATCACGGAATCAAGCTGCTTCTTGGTCGCCGGCGTCTTGGCCAGGTTCCACGGCTCGGTTTCGTCGATGTACTTATTCGCGCGGGCCACCAGCTTCCAGGCCGCGTCCAAAGCGTCCGAGAACTGCAAGTTGTCCATCAGGTCACCGTACTTGGCGATAGCGTCCTTGGCCACCTGCTCCAGATCAGCGTCGAACTTGGTCGGCTCGGTTTGCGAAAGGTCCGGCAAAACGCCACCGTCGTACTTGTTGATCATGGCCACCGTCCGGTTGAGCAGGTTGCCCAAGTCGTTGGCCAGGTCAAAGTTGATCCGGTCGATAAAGTCTTCAGGCGTGAAAATCCCGTCGTTGCCAAACGGAATGGCGCGCATCAGGTAGTAGCGCAAGGCGTCCAGCCCATAGCGCTTGACGATCATCTCCGGGTAAATGGCATTGCCCTTCGACTTGCTCATCTTGCCGTCTTTCATGACCAGCCAGCCGTGACCGTAAATCTTTTTCGGCAGCGGCAGGTCCAGAGCAAAGAGAATAATCGGCCAGTAAATGGTGTGGAACCGGACGATTTCCTTGCCGATCAGCTGGACGTCGGCCGGCCAGTACTTGTCAAACAAGTCCTGATTGGCCGACCCGTAGCCCAGCGCGGTGATGTAGTTGAGCAGGGCGTCGACCCACACGTAAACCACGTGCTTGGGGTCGCTGGGGATCGGCACGCCCCAGTTGAAGCTGGTGCGGCTCATCGCGAGGTCTTCTAGGCCCGGCTTGATGAAGTTATTGATCATTTCCGTCTTGCGGCTCGCCGGCTGGATGAAGTCGGGATGCTCGTCGTAGTACTTCAGCAGGCGATCCGTATACTTGCTCATCTTGAAGAAGTAGCTCGGCTCGTGCACCAGCTTGACCTCATGGCCGGACGGCGCCTTGCCGCCGATGACCTTGCCGTCCTTGTCGCGGTAGACTTCGGCCAGCTGCGATTCAGTGAAGTACTCCTCGTCTTCGACCGAGTACCAGCCGGTGTACTCACCCAGGTAGACGTCGCCTTGTTTGATCAGGCGCTCAACGATTTTTTGAACCGCCGCCACGTGTTCCTTGTCGGTGGTCCGAATGAACTTGTCATTGGTGATCTCGAGCATTTTCCACAGCTGCTTGATCTGCGCCGCCATACCGTCGACGTAAGCCTGCGGGGTGATGCCCAGCGCGTCGGCCTTTTGTTCGATTTTCAGCCCGTGTTCATCGGTGCCGGTCAGGAAAAAGACGTCGTAGCCGGTCAGGCGCTTGTAACGCGCCAGCACATCGGCCGCGATGGTCGTGTACGCGTTGCCGATGTGAAGCTTACCAGATGGATAGTAAATCGGCGTGGTCACATAAAAAGTGGGTTTTGACATTGAAAGAGCCTCCTGAAAAAGTCACCCGGCGAAATGGCGCCGGATGCTCGTATGCCATCAAGTATAGCATTTAGGCCAAAAGGCCGTTAGAACAAATCCAGCTGCTGCGGTCCCAGGTCTTGATAATGCAGCCCCAGCAGCTTGATGAACTGCTGCGCGTTGGGCGAGGCGTCATGGTGACCGTTGTTGTTGAAAATCACAATCACCTGCTTGGACTGCTTGGCCAACTGCTTGGCGATTTGGCCCAGCGCCTGCAACTCCTCTTGAGTGTACCGGTAGTTAGTGCGCTCGCTGCGCCACTTGGCGCCGCCGCGCTGCCAGCCGGCCACGTTGCGTCCGTGCAGCCGCATGATAGACAGTTCTGAGTTGGTCGAAGCTGCCACCAGCGGCACGCTGCCGGCTGGCGTTTGCGGCTCATCGACCACCACGTGAATCAGGTTTAATTCGCGCATCAAAGCCAGCGTCTGGTCTCGATACTCCGGCAAGTACCAGCCGGCGTTGCGAAACTCCAGCGCGACCGGCAGCTCGGGGTACAGCGTGCGAATGCGGTTGAGCACCCGGATGTTGGTGGCGCTGACGCCAAAATAAGGCGGCAGCTGAAACAGCACCGCCGCCAGTTGGCCGGTCGCTTGCATTGGCACCAGCGCCCGTTTTAACCCGGTGAACTCGGCCCCAGCGTCATGGGGATCTTCGACTTTGTGAGCGGACATCGCCGCCGTCGCTTTGACGACAAACTGGAAACTGCTTGGCACCTGCTGCAGCCAGTGGCTCACAACCTGGTCGCTTGGCACGTGGTAGTACGTGGTGTCCAGCTCCACCACCGGAAACGTGGTCGCCAGATCCGCCAAGCTGCTGGTGCGGCCGCTCGCCAAGTCCGGATGATCCGCCACCGCGGTCAGCCCGACGTTAATCATCACTGACTGCCTTCAGGCCGAGGAACCGCGAGCCTTCAAAATCTGAGCGCAGCGTCACGCTGCTGCCGGCCTCAAAATACGGCAGCATCGCGCCCAGGTCCGGGACCAGTCCCAGGTTATCCGAGGCGGTGAGCCATGCCGGGTTCATGGCCGCCACAATGCCCTCGCGCGTCTGCATCGGCAGCGTCAGTTCCTGGCTGGTTTCGGCCTTGAACAAAAACAGGTCGCCTAGTAGCGCCCCGTCGACGTACCAATGCACCAGTCCGCAGGCTTTAAACACATCCGGCGGCAGGACCAGCCCACATTCTTCGTGAAACTCGCGGGCCATGCCTTCGCGCGGCGTTTCGCCGGGCTCCACCTTGCCTCCCAGCCCATTCCACAGGCCGCGGTACGGCGGCTTTGCGCGGTTGATCAGCACCACGCCGGTTTTGGTGGTCACCAAACCGACCGTTAACTGCTTTGTCATGCCATCACTCCTATAATTGACTAAACACATCCACCGCGTCACCGACGACCATGTGGGCGCCTGCCGGCAAGGCAATGGGTTCGCGGTTGACCGCCGCCAGCACCGCTCCGGGCTTGGCATAGCCGATCAGGCCGGCAAACGGGTACACCTGAAAACTGGTGCCCACCACTACCAGCAGGTCGGCTTGGCTGATGGCCAAAACGGCTCGTTCCACGACATCCGGGTCAATCGGCTCGCCATACAGCACGATTCCTGGCCGCAGGATGCCGCCGTCTTCTTGGTGGACATCCGACTGCAGGTAGGTCTGGTAGTCAAAGTGCTTGCCGCACGTCTGGCAGAAGATATTGTAAAGATTGCCGTGAAATTCGATGACGTGCTTGGCGCCGCCTTTTTGGTGCAGGCCGTCCACATTCTGCGTGACAATGGCCCCTTTTGCGTTCGTGATGGCGGCCATTTTCTCGTGGATTACGTTCGGTTTAGCATCCGGGTAATACATTTTCTTGACGACCCAGTCGTGAAACGCCTCGTGGTGATGCCGCAGGTTTTCGTCGGCCAGCGCCTCTTCGGGGCTGGCCAAATCGGAATACAGCCCACCTTTGCTGCGGTAATCCGGAATACCGGACGCCGTCGACACGCCGGCGCCGGTCATGAAGGTCACATACTTTGCCTCGGCAATTGCTTGTTTAAGATCAAACATGCTGACTCTCCTTTAATCGCGGATCGCGTAATCCACCTGATACTGAAGCAGTACCGTTTTCAGCGGGGTCTGATACAGCTGCTGGAACCCTTCCGAAGACAGAGCGGCCAGCGGCAGGACGAAGGCATTTTGCTGGTCACCCTTGCCCATGGCCACGTAGGCGCGCTTTTTGGTCGCACGATCCGTCATTTCGCTATGCAGGATCTCGTAGGTCTGATTCAAGTTCAGCCGCAGCTGACGCTCGGACAGGATCGGCGGCAGCGTGGCAAACTCTGCGTTGGCCGTTTCCTGGAAGCCGTGTTTTTGCAGAATCTGGTCAAACTGCCGCCAGATCCGCACCACCATGCGGCGAAAATCAAACGGAGTCGCCGTGCCCTTCGACGTGATGGTCGCGTACAGTTCCTGGGCCAGCGGCAAGGCATCCGGATAATTGACCTGCCAGTACTTGAGCTGGGGCTTACTACCGCCTTCAAACATGACCAAGGCGTCCAGCAGCGTCATAATGCAGTACACCAGCTGGTCCGGCCGCGGGTCAGCGGGCAGCGACGCCGTGACCCCGGCGCCCAGCTGCTTCATGGTCTCCCCGGTCAAAAGCCCCATTTTGGCCTGTTCGGCGCGAATCTGCACGTGCATCACCGAGTCGTAAAGCGAAGTGCCAACGGCAAAGAACTGTTGGTCGACGTCTGGATCGCCGGTGGCCAGCCGGTACTGCAGCGGTGAAAAGCCGGCGGTGACCAGCTTCATGTGCAGCAGCTCGTGGCTGAGCGTGTAATCGACATTGGTGGTGTCGGCCACCTTCAGCTCCAAATGGCCATTGGCGAGCAGCTTTTGCGACGACTGCGTGTGGGTCAAGACGCCAGACGCCGGACCGTCGATCACCACGTCCACCGGCATGGTGTAATGCTGCTTCACGTCATCAAGCAGTAATTTGACTTGTTCATTCATGTGTTTTCCCTCCTAAAATGCGGTCAGGTGCGGGCGGTGGTGCTGATACAAGGCCAACTGCGAAAACCCGCTTCGGCGCAGCAGCGTCTTCGCTTCCGCAAACCCGGTTTGAAATTTATCGGCGGTGTGGGCATCAGAGCCCAAGGTGACCAGTTCGCCGCCCGCCTGCCGGTACCAAGGCAGCACCAGCTCGTACAGCGCGGCATTGCCCCACTGATACATGGATTTGGTGTTGACCTCAAAGGCCATGCCGCGCTTCACGACCAGCGCCAAAATCGCCTGCAGCTGGGGCTTGACCCAGGCTTCCAGCTGCACCGGCGTCACGTCCAGGATGCGCAGGCCGTAATCAAAATGCGCCAGCACATCCCCAAACGGGGCACTTTGCAGTCCGGCCAGCATGCGGTCGTAGTAGGTCTGCACATGCCGTTTCAGGTCGACTGTTTTAAAGTGTGGATCCTGGTAGTCGTACTGCCCATCGTGATGAAAACTCAGCAGCACCAGGTCAAAGTCCTGCGCCTGCAAATAGCGCTGCAGGTCCGCCTGGCGCGGCGCAAAGTACCCGCACTCGATTCCACGCAGGAACCGGTTGGGATACCGCCGCTTTAATGCCTGCAGCTTGGCCGTGTAGGCGGTTTGGTCAGGCTCGTCATCGCTGGCGCGGTCTTCGGGATTGCTCAGCTCCAGGTGTTCTGTCGTGATGAACGGCCGCTCTGTTTGGTTCAGGTAATCCTCAAATTGGGCCTGAGAATCGAACGAAAAATAGGTGTGCACGTGCTGGTCATATTCCATTGTAAGCCTGCCTCCCCGGTTCGTGTTACTCTTAAGTTAACGCAAACAGGAGGCAATAAACAATGAAAGTAACAGTTCCCACGACTAATGGTTATCTCGCCGATTGCTACGGCAAGTACGCCGACGAAAGCGATAAGCACCAAGGCACGCCAACGCGCAGCTTCCCCATCGCGATCAGCGAGGCGCCAGCAGGCACGCAGTCGTTTGCCCTATGGCTGATCGATTACGATGCCGTGCCCGTTTCCGGCTTTCCGTGGATCCACTGGACCGCGGCCAACATCCCCGCAGGCACCACGCTCATCCCCGATGACGCCAGCCACCAAGGCACACTGAAAATGGTTCAGGGCCACAACTCCACGTCTGGTCACCTGGTCGGCAGCACCGATCCCGTCACCGCCACCGGCTATGTCGGCCCGCAGCCGCCGAATGCCGACCACGCGTACACTCTGACGGTCTTCGCGCTTGACACGACCCTCGCGCTGCAAAACGGCTACTGGTTGTCTGACCTGCGGCACGCGATGCAGGGGCACATTCTGGCGCAAGTCAGCCAAGATCTGTGGTCTCGCCAGTAAGTTCTGGAAACAGTGAGAAACCGCTTTCTTTTGTGATACAATTAACGTAATCAAACAGAAGAGGGTGGTTGGATGTCTCGCAATGTGATCTTGTACCTGACCGAAAGTTTGGACGGCTTCATCGCCGAACCAAACGGCAGCACCGAATGGCTCCGCAAGCTGAACTCTAACGCGGGCGACGATGCCTACCAAGGCTTCTACCAAAATGTGGATACGGTGCTCATGGGGCGTAAAACCTATCAGCGCGCACTGAAGCTGGCCGGCACTTACCCATACCAGGATAAGGAGTCCTACGTCTTTTCGACCACGCTGCACGACACGGACGACCCCACCACGGTGGTGGCCGGCAACATTCCTGAATTTGTCCGCCAGCTCAAGGCGAAAAAAGGCGGCGACATTTGGCTGGTCGGTGGCGCGGATATTTTCACCGACCTGCTAAAAGCCGACTTGATTGATAAACTGACCATCACCATTGCACCAGTGCTGCTGGGTGATGGCATCAGCCTGGTGTCGACTAATCTCCACGATGTGCCACTGAAGCTGGAGACGACGATGCAACACGACCAGGTCGTGACACTCACCTATCAGGTCTGCAAAAAGTCTGAGGAATAAGTACGACCAGCCCCTGCCCGCGCAGGGGCTTTTTGCGTCCGCAGGCACGAGGGCGTAAACTCGGTGTTCCATGATAGGAGGCGGCAAATGGTCACCGATAAGTTAAACGAACCCTGGGATCTTTATGACCGGCATTTTCACATTGTTGGCGCCCAGCTGCGCAAAGACGCCGTCCCGCAAGGCCTTTTTCACCTGACCGTCGCGATTCTGGTATTCGATGATACCGGTCAGCTGTTAATCCAGCGGCGCAGTCCGCACAAGCTGCACCGGCCAGGCTGCTGGGACCTGGCCGCCGGCGGGTCTGCGCTGCGCGGTGAATCAAGTGCCCAGGCGGCGGCGCGCGAACTGCAAGAAGAACTCGGTATTACCGCCGACTTTACCCACCAGTCGCCAGTCGCGACCCTGTGGCACGCTTCTTGGGTCGAGGTCGTGTACCAGGTCACTGTTCCCGGGCTGACCGTGGCGCCGCTCACCTTGCAGTCAACCGAAGTCGCGGCAGTGGCGCTGCTCCCAATTCCTGAGGCCACTGCTCGGTTAAGCGGCAGCAGTACCGACTGGGCCGCAGTGGTCCAACAGGCCAGGCAACACTAAAAAATCGCCTCACGGTCGCACAGTTTCGTGCAAGGCCGTGAGGCGATTTTGATTTGGCTAGCTAAACAGGCTTTGAATCCAGTCGCCCAGGGTCTGGAAGAAGTTGACGATGCTGTCCCAGATTTGCTGCAGAAAGTTGCGATTTTCCGGGGTGTCCAAACTCTTCAGCTTGCTGAACAGGCCTTTGGCGCTGTTTTGGATGCTGGACGCCAGCTGATTGGCTTGGGTCTTAAAATCATTCCCTTTCAATGCCCCAGAATCTTGAATCTTCACCAGCAAATTGATGATTTGCGTCCGCTGGTTGTTGTTGATGATCTGGGTCAGGTTGTTCTGCTTCAGCTGACTGTCGACGATGTTGCCGATTTGGTTTTGCGACAGCGTCTGACTGCCGTTGTTACTCTGGCTGGCCATCTGGGACTTCATCCCCGCGACGGCATTGTTCAGCTGTTTGTCGGAGTACCCGCTTTGGTCCTTGTTGGCCTGCGTGATGCCCGACAGCGTGTTGACCTCATCCTGAGCTGCAGCGATCTGCGCTGAATTTAGCGTCTCGCCGTTTTGGGCAAAGGCCGCGTAGACCCCGGCCAGAGCGCCGGAGCCGTCGATCCGCACCGCACTGGTGATGAAAATGTTGGCATTGGTCACCCCTGCGGTCAACGCCGCGTTGCGGTACTGGTCAGCCGTAATGGTCGTGATGTTGTTGACGCCATTGTAATTGACGATTTGGACGTTGATGCCGCCGCTGCTGGTTTTTTGCACCAGCGCGCTGGACCAGACCCCGGAGCTCGCCGTAAACGAAGAGCCGGCCGGGTTGAGGTACTTGACCAGCGTGCTGCCGTTCACCGTCAGCTGGGAAACATTTGTCACGTTCGCGGCGTTTTCCAAAGTACTCAGCGTGCCGGATTTTTGATCCGGCGTCAGGGAGACCCCCAGCGTCGCCACCGGCGTCCAGGTTTCATCGGCGCGCACCGGCGTGCTTTGGCTGACGCTGACGCCCACCGCAAGCGCGGCAGCCGCAGCAAGTGCAAGTAACCATTTTTTCATGATAATTGCTCCATTCGTGATTGATACCCTATTTATACCAAAAGCCGACCCGATGCACGCGCATTTGGTCGGCTTTTAAGTAAAGCTTTGGCAATCCGTGACAGTTCTGTTAGTCGGCGATGGCCGCCTCGGCCTGGTTCAGGTACGTGTACAGCGCCCCTTCCCGCAGCCCGTTTTGGGAAAACAGCAGGCGGTCGCAGTCGATGTAGCGCAGCATGGTGATCACCGGCGTCAGCCCGCCGATGATGATGTCGGCACGCTCGCGGGAAAGCCCTGGCACCTCCTTGCGCTCGGCAAGGTCCTTGCCCAGAATGTCGGCGTAAATCGCGTTGGCCGCGACGGTCGACATGCGGTAGCCGTGAATGTCCTCGTAGCTGCCGAGCCCCTCCCGCCGCCGCTGGATCTTGGCCAGCGTGCGGTTGGAGCCGCCAAGGGCGACAATTGGCAAGTTGAGCGCCTTACGCAGCCACCAGATGCCGTTGAGCATTGTCGTAAACGAGGTGGTCAAGTTGAACAGCTCTGCCGGCGTCACCCGGTCTGCTTGGATGTACTGCTCGGACAGATTGACCGCGCCGACTGGCAGCGAGACCCGGTGGATCAGCTTGCGGTTTTGCACCAAGGCCAGCTCCGTCGACCCGCCGCCGGTGTCCATGATCAGCGCGTTTTGAATCGGCAGCGTGTTGACCACGCCCAGGTAGTCCAGCTCGGCCTCCCGTTCGCCGGTGATCACCGTGACCGCCAGTCCGGTTTCAGCCTGGACGCGCGCCACAAAGGCCTTTTGATTGACGGCATTGCGCGTGGCCGCCGTGGCCAGCACCTCCAGCGTCAGCGGCGCAAAGGGTTTGATGGCCTCGCCAAAGCGCTTGAGCGCCGCAATGGTGCGCGCAATCGCCGGCTCCTTCAGCGTGCGCGCCGGCCCCATCCCCTCAGACAGGCGCACCATGTCCTTGAGTTTGACGACTTCCTTGGGATTGTTGTTGGCATCGATTTGCCAAATCGAAAGCCGCGCCGAATTGGAGCCCAAGTCGATCACGCCGTAATAGGTCATTTAGTCTCCTCCTCATCCAGCGGGGCCGTCAGCGGCGTGAAGTGCCGTGCACTGGTCGGATCTGCCGGTGCTTGTTCTTGCTTGCTGACAGCCTGCACCGCAGTTTTGGCCGCGGCTTCTGCCAGGAAGGTCGCCTGGGCGTTTTGCGGGTTGACGCCGCGCCGGTCGACGCGCGCCCAGCTGTTGTCGGGCTGGAGCACCCGCGTTTTCACGTTGTCGTCCCACAGGGTTTGATAAATCTGCAAGATGCGTGCGTGGATGTCGTCCTGCAGAATCGGGAACAGCAGCTCCACCCGCCGAGACAAGTTGCGCTTCATCAGATCGGCTGACGACAGATATAGGTGCTCGGCCCCGCCTGCATAAAAGTAGTAGATCCGGCTGTGCTCCAAGAACCGGCCGACGATCGAGTGCACTGTGATGTTGTCCGAAACGCCCGGAATACCGACTTTGAGATTGCAAATACCGCGCACCAGCAGGTGAATCTTCACCCCGGCCGCAGACGCCTGGTACAGCGCCAAGATCATTTCGGTGTCGGACAGCGAGTTCATTTTCATGCGGATCTCCGCCGGCCGGCCCGCCTTGGCCTCGCTGATTTCCTCGGCGATGCGCTCCTTCAGAAAGTCGCGAATGCCCAGCGGCGCGATCACCAGCTTGTTAAAGTACGCCGGCTCCGAGAAGCCCGACAGCATGTTGAAAATGTTCGAGGCGTCGGTGCCCATTTCGGTGTCGGCGGTGAACAGACCCATGTCCGTGTAGACGCGCGCAGTGACATCGTTGTAGTTCCCGGTCGCCATGTGCATGTAGCGGCGGATGCCGTCCTCGTCGCGGCGCACGACCAAAGCGAGCTTGCTGTGCGTCTTGAGCCCGACCAGACCGTAGATGACGTGGCAGCCGGCCCGCTCGAGTTCCTGCGCCCAGTGCACGTTGTTTTCCTCGTCAAAGCGCGCCTTGAGTTCGACCAGCACGGTCACCTGCTTGCCATTTTGCGCGGCCAGCTTCAGGTAGGAAATGATCGGCGACTTGGACGACACGCGGTACAGGGTCATTTTCACGGCGAGCACCTGCGGGTCCTGGGCGGCCTGGTGAATGAATTCCACCACCGGCGTGAACGAGTCGTACGGGTGCTGCATGAAAATGTCGTGGTCGCGAATCTGATCGAACAAATTGCCAGAGACCAGATGCTGGTCCAGGTAAGGCGTAAATGGCGGGTAAAGCAGCTCGTCATGGCCGCGGACCTGCTTGACCAGCTTGGACAGCACGTTCAAATCGATGGGGCCCTTGATGGCGTAGATGTCGTTTTCCTTTTCCACGCCCAGGCCTTTGATCAGGCGTTTTTTCAAGTACTTACTCATGTCCGCGTCGATTTCCAGGCGCATGACCTTGCCACGCTGGCGCTTTTTCAGCTGGGACTGGATCTCCTTCATCAGGTCAGAGGCGTCCTCTTCGGCCACATCGAGGTCCATATCGCGCGTCACCCGAAACAGCGCGGTTTCGCGGATCTTTGCGCCGACAAACAGCGCCCCCAGGTGCTTGCTGATGACATTTTCCAGTAAAATGAAGTCGTTGTCGCCGTCTGGCAGCCGCAGGACGCGCGGAAAGACATCCGGCACTTGCACCATGGCAAAACTGCGATTCTTCTCGTCCTTGTCGTCCTTGCCTTCGTCCTCGGGCCGCTGCAGCCTGATCGCCAAGTTGAGCGAGTTGTTGGCCAAAAACGGGAACGGGCGGGTCGGGTCAACGCCCATCGGGGTCAGGACTGGGTACAGCTCCTGCTCGAAGTAGTCGCGGCAAAATTCCACCTGGCGCGGTGAGAGCTGGTCCGGTGTCAGCAGGCGAATGTTCAGCTCATCCAGCCGCGGGGAAAGCGAGCGCGTCCAGGTCGAGTACTGCTTCTCCACCATCGCGTGCGCGTCCTTGGCGATGCCCGCCAGTTGCTGCGATGGCGTCAGTCCTGCCGCGTCTGGCTCGCCGTAATTAACGGCGACCATTTTGCGCAAACTAGCCACGCGCACGTTGAAAAATTCGTCCAGGTTGCTTTGCGTGATCGCCAAGAAGCGCACGCGTTCCAGCAGCGGATTGGTCTTGTCGCGTGCCTCTTCCAGCACGCGGTCGTTAAATGCCAGCCAGCTCAGCTCGCGGTTGGTAAAATGCTTAGGATCTGCGAAATCGACACCTTTTTTGCTCATAGCCGAGTCTTTCCTTTCAATTCAATCGGCAACCCGTACACGGCGGCGAAAAACGCCCCTTTGGTCCGCAGCGACCAGCGCTCCAGTTCGACGTCATCACTCGCAGTGACTGTCAACAGCACGCGGTCTTTTTGCAGCGAGACGCGCAGCTTTTCAATTTTCTGCTGGCGCGAGGCGTCCAGGGCGTCGGCCACCCGCAGCAGTGCGGTCAGCTTGGCGATCACCAGCCGGCGGTTCGCGTTCAGCTCGGTTAAATCAGACAAATCTGTCTGCGGCGTGTCGCTCGAGTGGTAGCGCGCGATAGTCGCCACCATCCGCTGCTCGGCCGCAGTCAGCCCGATCAGCTCCGAGGCCTGAATAATGTAGTCCGAGTGCTCGTAGTGCTTGTGGGTGTCCACGTACGCGCCAACGTCGGTCACCGTGGCCGCAATCTCTAGCAGCAGGCGCTCACGCTTGCCCAGCCCGTGCAGTTTTTTCAGCCGGTCGAACAGCTGCAGCGCGTACTTCACGGTGAAGTCGCGGTGCTTGGGATCGACCATGTACCGCTCCGCCAGGTTGCGCGCGGAGATCAGAATCTCGTGGTCCGAATCGATGTTGACGGCCTTGGAGCCCGACTCAGACGCCGCGTTGACCTCCAGGCCGTCCAGCAGCTTGAGGTCCGAGATCCAAATCTCATCCGAGTTCAGCGACTTGATCAGGCGGTAGACCAGCAGCACCGTCGGCAGCACCTGCGCGATTTCCGTCGGCGTCAGGTCGTACTGCTCGCTGAGGTACTGGTCCGACGCATGGGTGATTTCCTGGTACAGCAGCTTGAAGCCGTCGCGGTCGATTTCCACAGTGTCGGCGCCGGTGGGGATCAAGGCGCTGAACACCGACAGCGCCGAGCCCATCAAGATCACATGCGGATAATGCTGATTCTTGGGCAAAAGGCGCATAAAATCCGCCAGCCGCGAATCGATGAAGTCGCGCATGACCTCGACCGGGTTGGGCACCGTCCGCTGCAAATCGGCCATCACCTCGAACACACGGAGCGGGCCGAGCGACAGGTTGCGGGAGAAGCCGAAGTCCCCGTCGGCAAAGGCGGTCAGCTCAGCCGAGCCGCTGGAAATATCGATCAGCACCGTGCCGTCCTTGGTGACCTGGTTGAAATTGGGAAACTTGCCCAGCACCGCCTGGGTCCGGTAGAACGACTCTTCCGAGAGGGTCAGTGTCGAGACCACCAAACCGGTGCGGCTTTGCAGCTGATCACGAATGAACTGGGCGTTTTCCGCCTCGAAGAAACTGTGGCTGCCGACGACTTGCACGTCGCGGACGCCGTAGTCCTTCATCAGCCGATCGATAGTCTGAAGCGCCACCACCAGCTGATCGACAGTTTCCGGCTCGATCTCGTGGGTGGCGTAAATATCCTCGCCCGTGGCGACCGGGTAAGAGCCGCGCTCGACTTCCTTGAGCGTACGCAGATCCGTAATGCTGAAAAAGACAAACTGGGCGCCAATCACGACAAAGCCGCGTTCAGAAACTGCCATGTTACTCCCCCTCTTTCTGGTTTCAATCATAGCATTTTCACGGCGTTCTGCGAATGGGCCGGGCCCGTATGTAACAGCTTTCAAAAGCCGTGCAGGTGTGCTAATGTGAAGAAGCATTGGTCCGGCCGCTTGCGGTCGAGACCCACTGAAGGAGGGATTTTTTCAATGAAACATCTGAATCTTGGCGGCGTCGGCGTGTCCGTCTCCGCCGTTGCCCTGGGCGTCATGCGTATCACCAAGCTGAACGTGGATGAAGCCACGACCCTGCTGGAAAGCGCCCATGACGCCGGCGTGAACTTTTTCGACAACGCCGACATTTACGATGGCGGCAAGGCCGAGACCCTGTTCGGCCAAGCGCTGAAAAACGCCAGCTTCTCTCGCGATGACGTCATCGTCCAAAGCAAGGTCGGCATCGTTCCTGGCAAGCGCTACGACTTTTCCAAGCAGCACATCACCGAAGCCGTTGACGACTCACTGAAACGCCTCGGCCTCGACTACCTGGACGTCCTGCTGCTGCACCGGCCAGACGCCTTGATGGCGCCGGAGGAAGTGGCCGAGGCCTTTGACGCGCTGCAAGCCGCCGGCAAAGTGCGCCACTTCGGCGTGTCCAACTGCAACCCGATGCAGATCGAACTGCTGAAAAAGGCCGTCAAGCAGCCGCTGGTCGCGAATCAACTGCAGTTTGCCGTCACCCACACTGGCATGATCGATAACGGTATTCATGTCAACATGACCGACGACCGCTCCGTTGACCACGACGGGTCGATTCTTGAGTACTCGCAGCTGCACGACATGACCATCCAGGCGTGGAGCCCATTCCAGTACGGCTTCTTCGAGGGCGTCTTCATTGACAACCCAAAGTTCCCGAAGCTCAACGCCAAACTCCAGGAGTTGGCTGATAAGTACCACACGAATTCCAGTGCCATTGCGGCGGCCTGGCTGATCCGGGTGCCAGGCACTCAGGTCATTGCCGGCACCACCAACGCCAAGCGCATTGCCAACATCGCCGAAGCCGGCGACATCACGCTGACGCGCCAGGAATGGTATGACGTCTACTTTGCGGCAGGCAACGACTTGCCTTAATGCATCCATTATCACGCACAAAAACGTGGTCACTCCAATGTTGAAGTGGCCACGTTTTTTAGTGGACAGATGGTCAGGCCACGCCTTGGCTGGCAAGAAAATCACCCAGGTGCGCAGCGATTTGCGTCATCCCCTGCGCAGTCGGATGCAGCAGGTCTGAACTTAATGCGGTCATGTCGGCCAACAAATCGAGGCCGCTGATGTACGGGAGCTTGCCGGCGGTTTCCTCGCGCACGATCCGGCGGAAGGCGGCCACTTTGGCCGGGTCCTCCGGATAGTCGGTCACGACCATGTCTGTGGCCACCACCGGGCGCGGATCTTGGGCAAATGGCGCGATGAAACGCCGTACCCGAGTCCGAAAGGCATCAGGCGAAAAGGCCCCAAGCATGTTGATGCCCATTTCAAGTGAGGCGAACTGCCAGTCATCACGACCGACCAGGTAATCGACCACACCGGGTTCCAGCCATGCGGAACCTGGAAACCCGAAGTTGAGCAAATCAGCATTGAACCGGTCGGCGACTAACTGCGGATACGTCGCGAACGGATTCAGGGCCAGTGACCCATGCGTAATCGAAGACCCGTACGCCAGGTAGGTCCGCTGCGGCATTTGCGCTGTTTCTGGCACCGCGACGTCCCCACTGAAGCCGTAAAAGTAGTTGCGGCAATAAGGCAGGCAGACTCGCACCACCGCCGGATCAAAGGCCAAGTGCTGCTGCGTGGCCAGTGCCTGCAACCGGGCGAGGTTGACCGGCCGCGGGATCGTGACGGTCGTCTTTTGCGGGGTCAAGATGCGCGACGAGGCCGCCCAGGTCCCTGGAAACGTGCCGTAGCGAATGTAGGCCACCTGCGCCTCGGCGGCTTTTTCCACCGCCAGCGTGAGCGTGACGGTTGGCGCGTTCATCACAAACCGCAGCTCCACCCCACTGGCGTCAGACGAGGTGTGCGTGGCCGGCTCGTCCAGCTGCGCAAACACCGTTTCAGGCACTCGGTCTAGCAGCGGGCCAGCCGGGGTCTTGCGGATCCGTTCAACGTTGTGAAACAAAATTCCTGATTTTTCCACTTCTAAAGCTTCTCCCTATCAAATCAAGCCCGGCTGTAGTCAGCATTCGGCAAGCGTTACTTATCAGTGCGCGTCGTCCACCGGTAGCTCAGCGGCATCACCACGATCATGGCGGCAATCAGCAGCACCAACGCAATCACTGAAACCACCGGTGGGAAGAACAGACTGACCAGCATTAAGACGCCGCCGGCCACCATCACGTACCCCAACACGCGCATGGCCTTCAGCGCACCGGCGGGGTTTTTCACCTGCCACGGCACGTGATAGCCGACCCCGACCCATCCTTGGTGCGCCGCGCTTGCCGGCACGGTCGGCAGGTAGTTGCCCATCACAATGAAGATGGCGCCGACCACGGCAATCGCCCACAGCCGAATGTTGACCGCCTGGCCAAGGGCGTAACGGATCGTTGCCACGTAAATGACCACCGTCACCACTGGAATGATCCACACGGTGATGCGTTCAAACCGCGCCGCACTTTTGCCGTGGCTGCTGGCCCAGTAAGTGGTGCCAACGGCCAACCAGTGGGCGGCCAGCATCAGCAGCGGCAGGCCGTACACGACCAGCGTTTTGGGCATCCACCCGTTCGGCTGATTGTCGACCCCCCAGTGCGTCACCAACGTCGCCGGCAGCGCACTGTATTGGCTTGCCCCGTACAGCATCGTCAACAGAATCACGGCAGAGGTCAGCGCCAGCACCCGCCATTTATTTTTTGTCATCAGACTCGCCTCCAATTCCCAAACTGTAAATCCAGCTAAGCACTTCCTCAAACACGCTGGCGTTTAGGTCATAGTAGATAAAATTCTTCTCACGCCGCTCGGTGATCAAATTCGCCTGCTTGAGCAGCTTCAGGTGGTACGACACCGTAGCCGGTGTCAGGGCGAACTGGGCCGCGATCTCGCCGGCCGGCTTAGACTCGTCCTTTAGCAGGTTCAAGATCTTGCGCCGCACCGGATCGGAAATGGCCTTCAGGGTGTCACTCATTGCCATGGTCCTGCCTCCGATTTTCTATTTTGATAATTATCTAAGTAGATATTAAAGCCTTGCCCATCTGCCGTCAACAACTGTTTAGATTATTTTCGAATTAGTCAGTAAAAAAAGGCTCACCCGAAATTGGGTGAGTCCGCGGAACATGGCAGGACGATTACATAAACTGCTGCAGCCAGGTGGCAAACAGCGGCAGCCACTGCGCCACCACCGGCGCTTTGCCGTAGTCGTGACGCTGGCTCCAAGTTTCGCGCGTGGCCAGGCTCAGGCCGTGGCGTCCGGCCGGAAAGATGTGGAGCTCGCAGGCCACGTCGTGCTCGTGCAACGCCTCGGCGAAGCGGATGCTGTTTTCGACTGGCACGGTTTCGTCGGTCATGGTCGTCCACAGAAAAGTCGGCGGCGTCTGCGCGCTGACCTGCCGCTCCAGAGACACCTGCAGCCGCAGCGCCGGTGAGGCGTCCGGCCCGATCAGCTGATCAAACGAGCCGGGCTCCTTAAATTCACCACTGGTGATCACCGGATAACCGAGCATCATCCCGTTTAACTGGATCTCATCAGCCTGGTAATCGGCGAGCACCGTTTGCGCGATCAGCGTGCCTAAACTGGCGACCAAATGGCCACCGGCGGAAAAACCGACGCCGATGATGGCTTCAGGGTTCACGTGCCACTCGGCGGCGTGCTGGCGAATCATGCGCACTGCCTCGGCAAGCTCTAAAAGCGCGGTCGGAAACCGGTGCTCAGGGCCCACGCTGTAATGCAGCACGAACGCCTGGCAGCCCTTGGCCAGCAGCGCCATGGCGACGGGCTCCCCTTCGCGCGGTGAAACAAACGCGTAGCCCCCGCCCGGGGCGATTACAGCGGCGGGCCGCAGCCGGTCAGGTTCCAAATCCTCGTATTGATCCATCAAATACGCATCAAAATAGGCGTCCTTGGACAATGGCGTGTCCAGCGCTTCACGAATCACTTGCATGACGCAAGCCTCCTTAGAATTTTTCCACCGCGTTCAGCGGCCAGTAGCGCCACTTGACGACGCCGAACACTTTCGACCGCTTCACAAACCCGAATTTGCGACTGTCGTACGACACCGGCCGGTTGTCCCCCAGCACGAAATAGGCATCCTTCGGCACCGTGCGGGTCCGCGTCGCCTTGAGCGAAGCCAGTGAGAAGTTCGGGGTAAAGGCGGGACTGTTCCCGGTCTCACCATTTTGCTTGGCCTCAAAGGCCATGACCTTGCGTTTGAAAGCAGGCGTGATGAACGGCTCCTTGACCCGTTTGCCGTTAATGTAAAGCACATCGCGGCGCACGACCACAGTGTCGCCAGGCAGCCCGATCACCCGCTTGATGTAGGCGAGGCCGGGCGCTTCGGGACTGTCAAACGTGATCACGTCGAAGTGGTGAATCTCGGCATGCCGGCGCACCACCAGTCGATCGCCCGGATTCAGGTTCGGCGCCATGGACTCGCCGGTCACCCCAGCATTGGCAAAAAACAGCCCCAACACCAGCTGGATCAGGAACATGGCGGCCCCGATGCCGATGATGATCAGGCCCCACTTGAGGAGTCCTTTTAAAGTCGGATCAATTGATTTGCTCTGGTTTGTTGGCATCGTCCAGGCTCCTTTGCTGAGCTTGCACTTGGGCGTCCTCCTTCTGCCGGATCCGCCGCATCGTCCGAACGTACATGTTGACCAAAACGAAAACGGAGCCGACCCAGGCCAGCGGGTTAGCCATTGACGCACCGGTAAAGCCGAGGTGCGCGACCAGCACGATGCCGGCAAACGCGCGCATCATCAGCTCAAACAGCCCGGCAACGGTCGGCACCAGCGTGTGCCCCAGCCCCTGCAGCAGGTTGCGCATGGTAAACAGGATCGCCAGCAGCCAGTACATGCTGGCGTTAAAGTGGAAATAGGTCTGCGCCAGTGCCGTGACCGCCGGCTGATTCGGCCCCAAAAACAGGTTGACCAGGGGTTTGGAAAAGATGATGATCAAGGCCCCCAGCACCGCCGAGATGCCGACGTTCAGCAGCAAGGTCTGATGCACCCCGCGCCGGATGCGTCCGTACTCGCGAGCCCCGAGGTTCTGCGCCGCATAGGTGGCCATCGTCACCCCAAAGGACGACGCCGGCAGCGTGGCGATTTGATCGATACGTCCGGCCGCCGTGTACGCCGCGACCGCATCGGTGCCCAGCGTGTTGAGCATGACCTGCAAAATAATCGACCCGATGGCGATGATCGACATGGAAAAGCCCATCGGCATCCCCACGACCATGTGGTGCTTGATCTCGGGCCAGTCAAACTTCAGGTCGCTTCTTTGAATGTTGAGCAGTGGGACCCGCAGTTTAATGTAGATCCAGCACAGTACCGCAGAAATCGCCTGCGCGGTCACCGTGGCCCAGGCCGCCCCTGGCACGCCCCAGTGGAACCCAAGGATGAAGGTGAACTCGAGGATGATGTTGATGACCGTCGCGATGATGAGAAAAATCAGCGGTGTGCGGGAGTCGCCCAGCGCCCGCATCATGTTGCTCAGCAGGTTGAAGGCCATCGACGCCGCGATCCCGTAGAAGATGACCCGCAGAAAGGCCACGGAGTTTTCCAAAATCTCCGGTGGCGTCTGCATCAACACAAGAATCGGCCGCGTCATCACGGCCGCCGCCGCGGTGAGCACTACCGACAGGGCCACACAGATCCAAATCGACACCCCAAAACTGCGCCGTACCCCCCGCTCGTCGCGCGCGCCGTACGCCTGCGCCGTCAGCACGGAAAGCCCGGCGGTCAGGCCCTGCGCAAACCCGATGATCAGAAAGTTGACCGACCCAGTCGCCCCAACCGCCGCCAGGGCGTCCTTGCCAATGGTCCGCCCGACGATCAGCGCATCCATGAAACTATACAGTTGCTGAAAAATATTCCCAATCAATAGCGGAATCGTAAAAAAGAAGATGAGCTTGATGGGATTGCCCTTTGTCAGCGTGTGCATGTATTTCCTCCTCCACTCAAACCAAATGCCTTGAATCACTGTATCACAATTGGCCTGAAGCGGCGCCGGTAAAAACGAGTTGATATAATTCCGTCATATAGCAGATTAAAACAAAAAAATTCGGCAGACCGCAGCCTGCCGAATCCGAATTTTTGCGTTAAATGCCGGCGCCGCCACCCCCGGAGGAACCACCTCCGAACCCACCGCCGGAGCCGCCACCAAAGCCGCCTCCGCCGCCGAATCCACTGCCGCCGCCCCACCGGTCGTTGCGGTTAGAGCTGGACAGCAGGTCACCAAGCAGCCACCAGAGCCAGAAGCCAGTGCCACCGCCCCGACCGCCGCGGTGATTGTTGCCGCCGCTGAAAAACAGCGCAATGATGGCCACCACAATAAACAGCGTGATCAGCGTGGCCAGGATGCCGCCACCGCCGTTTTCGTCACTGCTTTGGCGCTCTCGGTACTGCGCCATTTGGCTGTCGGACACCGTGTTGTCATCGGTTTTGAACTTGTACTTCTTGTCGATGACGGTCGCGACCGCGTTGAAAACGTTGCGCAGGCCCTTATTGACCTCGGCATCGTTTTTGGATTTGATCAGTGTCTTGTTATCCTGCAGGATGCGGCCGGCCATTGCGTCGGGCAGATCACCTTCCAGGCCGTAGCCGACTTCAATGAACAGGTTCTGGGCGCCATGATTATCGGCGTACACGAGCAGAACCCCGTTGTCGCTGTTTTTCTGGCCCACGCCCCACTTGCTGAACAGGTCTGGGGCATACTCGCCGAGGTCTTCGCCGCCGGAAGATTTAATCACCGCCACGGCGACGGCGGGTTTCTGCTTAGTCTGCTCCCACGAGCGGTTCTTGTCGTTGATCAGCGTTTGCGTCTGCGGCTCGAGCAAGTTGAGCTCATCGGCGTAATACGAATCGCCAGTGGGCTTTGCCGGGTAACTGACCGCCTGGACCGGGGTGGCATGCAGAAAAAGGAACGCCAGCGGCAGCAGGAATAAAACGCTAAGCCAGCGTTTTTTCATGTGCGGCCTCCTAATCGCCGAGGTTGACCTTCGGCACTTCGTCGGCCCCCGGGTTGGCCTTAAAGGTCGGCTTCTGACCGAGCCCCATCATCGAGGCAAACAGGTTTTTCGGGAAAGTGACGACGCTTTGGTTGTAGTCACGCACGTCCTCGATGTACCGCTTGCGCTCAACGGAAATGCGGTTTTCGGAGCCTTCCAGCTGCGTCATCAAGGTTTGCACGTTCTGGTTGGACGCCAGCGTCGGGTACTGTTCCTGGATGACGGAAACTAAGGTGCCGACACTGCTGTTCAGCTGGTCATCAGCTTTGGCCTTGGCCGTGGTCGTGTTCGCCTTGTTGTAGTTTTCGCGGGCTTTGGCGATGGTGCCGAAGATTTTATCCTCGTGCTTCATTGAGCCCTGGACGGAGCTGACCAGGTTCGGCACCAAGTCGGCGCGGCGCTGCATCACGTTTTCGACCTGACTCCACTGCGCCTCGACTTCTTGGTTCTGCTTTTGCAGCGAGTTATAGGTGCTGATGCTGTATATGCCAACGATCACTGCGACCGCCGCGATCACGATCCACGTGATGGCCAGCGGACTGAGCTTCTTTTTTTGCATAACGCTCTCCTTCGTTTCACTAAAATAAAAAACGGATTGATACGCCTAGTTTAACATGTTTCGACTAGGCAGCATCAGCCCTAAGAATGAGACAATTTATTTGAAGTAATTAAAACCGATGGCGTCGCGCACCTCGTCGAGTGTCTGGTTTGCGACCTCGTTGGCGTGCTTGGTCCCGTCGATGAGCATCTGCTGGACCTGACCCATGTCCTCGGCGTACTGCGCACGGCGGGTGCGGATTGGTTCAAGGATCTGTTCCATGACCTCGTTGAGGTAGCGCTTGAGCTTGACGTCACCCAGACCGCCGCGCTGGTACTGGTCCTTGAGCGCCGCGACCTGCTTTTTATCCGGATCAAAAATGTCCAGATAGGTAAACACGACGTTGCCTTCAACCTTGCCCGGGTCCTCCACGTGAATGTGGTCGGGGTCGGTGTACATGGACATGATTTTCTTTTGCACGGTGTCGGCGTCATCTGCCAGGTAGATCCCGTTGTTCAGGGATTTGCTCATCTTGGCGTTGCCGTCGATGCCTGGCAGCCGGCCCAGCCCCTTGGCCGGGAAGTAGCCCTCAGGTTCGACCAGCACGTCCTTGTTGTAGGTCCGATTGAAGGTGCGAACGATTTCGCGCGCCTGCTCCAGCATCGGTTCCTGATCGTCGCCGACCGGCACAGTGTCAGCCTTGAACGCGGTGATGTCCGCGGCCTGGCTGACCGGGTAAATGAAGAATCCGGCTGGCACTGAGGCGCCGAATTCCTTTTGCTTAATTTCCGTCTTCACCGTTGGGTTGCGATCCAGGCGCGACACGGTGACCAGGTCGAGGTAATACATCGTCAGCTCCGTCAACGCTGGGACCCCACTTTGAATCAAAATGGTCGACTTAGCCGGATCGATACCGACAGCGAGGTAATCCAGCGCAACTTCCATCAGCGAGTGCCGGATCTTCTCCGGATCGCGCGCGTTGTCGGTCAGCGCCTGCGTGTCGGCGATCATGATGAAGGTGTCGTAGTCGCCAGAGTTTTGCAGCTCAACGCGGTTCTTCAAAGAGCCGATGTAGTGGCCGATGTGCAAGCGGCCGGTTGGGCGATCGCCGGTTAAAATGACTTTTTTGGACATGAAATGATCCTCCTAATTGTTTGCGGGATGGGTGGAAAATGGGGCTGGGTTCTAATCGGGCTCCGGGCTGGCAACGCGGGAGTGGCTTGATCAGCTTGTAGCGCCTTGCGCGTACAAGCTGACATGCGGCAGCAGCTACGCTCAGCGCCTCGAAGCCAAAGTACGGCTTCAATGCGCTGAGCTAGGCTACCCATCCCGCTAAGTGCGCCAGCCCTGCGCACCTTACAACAAAAAAACCGCCCCATGCTTTACATAGGACGGCTTTGCGCGGTACCACCTAACTTCACCGGACTAAACCGGCACTCTCAAGCGGCTTAAGGCGCACCCACCGAGCGCCTTGGGTGAGCCAATTCACTGGAGGCTGCGGCCGACTTTTCAGTATCGTCGACTTCCTGAACGCACTTGCCCTCGGCTACTCATCACCCGCATTGACGCGAATATAGGTTAATGATAGCACGGGGAATGCCAAAATCAAACCGGATTACAACAGGTAGTCCATGTCGCTGGCCTCACTCGGGTAGGCAAAGACCATCCGTTGCACTTGATCCGCTGGCGTCTTGGTATTGATTGCCATGGTCAGCAGGTTCACCAGCGACTCGGCACTGCTTGAGACCACCGTGGCGCCGACAATCAGGTTGGTCGCCTTTTCCTCGACCACGGTCACCGAGGCAAAAGTCTCCTGGGTGCGGTTGTAAGTGTACCAGTGGGTCACGTCCTCGCTATTCACCACGTAACGATCATCTCCAGCGGCAGTCTCTGGGGACACGCCGACTTTGGAAATTTCCAGGCTGCCGTACACCGTCGTTGGAATCGCCGGATACGCAATCGGCGCGGCGCTGCCCAGCAAATGTTCCGCGACATAGCGGCCGTCAAAGCCCGCCACCGGCGTCAGCTTAGGCTGGCTGGTGGCCGCCACGTCACCAATCGCGTAGATGTGCGGCGTCGTAGTTTCCAAGAACTCGTTCACGACAATGCCGCGTGCCGTCGTTTTGACGTGCGCCCGGTTGAGGTGCAGCTGCTCGTCCGGCCGCCGCCCCATCGCCGCAAAGACGCGTTGCACGTCTAGGGTGAAGCCATCGGCCTGCAGCCGCAGCGTGCCCTGTGGTGTCTCATCGACCCGCTTGAGCTCAATGTTTTCGTGGAAGTGGATGTGTTCATTTTGCATGGCTTTTTGCAGCGCGTCGACCGCCGCTGCGGGAAAGCCGCGCAGGGCGCGGTCGCCGTGCATGATCACGTCAACTTCTGCCCCAGCGGCTGCGGCGATGTTGGCCAGCTCCATGCTGACATAGCCCGCACCGATGAAGGCGATGTGCTGAGGCAAGTGATCCATGTCGAGAAAGTCGCGGCTGGTGGCGATCAGCTCGCGGCCTTTGATGTCAGGCAAAACGGGCTGCACGCCAGTGGCAATAATGATATCCTGCCCCTCGTACAGATCCTCACCGACCGCAATCGTGTGTTCGTCGATAAAACGCGCCTCACCATCAACGGCCACCATGCCGGCACCGGTCACCCCGCTCCGCGTGCCGCTCGGCACCGTGCGTGTGTAGGCGCGCTTAAATGCCATCAGCTTGGGCCAGTTGATGTCCGGGATGCCGTTCAGCCCTGCCTTGGTCATGCGCGCGGCGTAGGTTTTGGCCTGAACCGCACTGTATAGCATTTTCTTCGGGTCGCAGCCGTAGTTCGGGCAGGTCCCGCCCCATAAATCGCGCTCCACGACCAACACTTTCTTACCCGCTGAAGCCAGCGGATAGGCCGCGGCAAGCCCCCCTGGGCCGCCACCGATCACGATCACATCATACTGCTGCATGTGTTCTCCCCCTTTAATCCTTGGCAACGTCGGCCAAGAAGGCCATCACCTGCGTCGCGTTTACCTTAAAGTTACCTTGCTGACACGCTACTGTCACGGATTTGCCCTCGCCCAGCGGGGTCAAAATCGCGCGCAAAGGATCGCCCTCCTGCGCCTCGCCCGCCTCAGTACTCCTGTCAGCAAACCGCCGCAGCTCGATGAGCGGTGTGTCCAACACCTCTGGTGCGGCGCTGGCAAAGAAATCCGAAACAAAGTTGCTGGCTGGATTCGCCGCAATTTCTTCAGGGGTCGCCACTTGTTGAAGCACCCCTTCACGCATGACAGCGATTCGATCACCGAGCCTCATAGCCTCGTTCATGTCGTGCGTGACAAAGACAATCGTCGTTTTCATTTTTTTATGTAACCGCAGCACCATGTCCTGTAAGCTGGTGCGCGAGATTGGATCCAGCGCCGAAAAAGGCTCGTCCATCAGCACCATCGGTGGTTTGGTCGCCAGCGCCCGGCATATGCCCACCCGCTGCTGCTCGCCACCAGACAGTTCGGCCGGCATGCGGTCGCGGTACTGTTTGGGCTCCAGGTCCACCGCAGTCAGCATCTCATCAACCGTTTCACGGATCTGCTCCTTTGACCAGTGCTTCATCTGCGGAATCAGCGCAATGTTCTGGGCCACTGTCATGTTGGGAAACAGCGCGATCTGCTGCAGCACGTAGCCGATATTCCACCTCAAATCTCGCAAATTCGTGTCAATGAGCCGCTTATCGTTAAAGTAAATGTTGCCGTCAGTCGGCTCGATCAGTCGGTTGATCATTTTCAACGTGGTCGTTTTGCCGGAACCAGACGCGCCGACCAGAACAAACAGCTCACCGTCGCCGATTGTCAGGTTCAGGTCTTTGACCGCGGTGGTGCCTTCAAACTGCTTGACCACGTGTTCAAAACGCAAGACGTCTTTGGTCATCAGCGCGCCTCCTTTAACAGGCCATGCTTGGTCAGGTAAGTCTTGGCGACCGCACTGGCCGACTTACCCTGCACGTTGACCTCGTAGTTCATTTCCTGCATATCCGCTTCAGAAATCTTACCGCCCAGCTGATTCAGCGCGGCGGTGAGCTTAGGATGATCTTTGGCAAACTGCGTCCGCATCAGCGGGGCGCCTTGGTAAACTGGGAACAGCTTGCGGTCATCCTCCAGAGCCAGCAAATGATACTGGCGGATCTGCGAGTCGGTCGAGTACCCATCCGTCACCTGCACCTGGCCGCGGTTGAGCGCCTGATAACGCATTGAGGAATCCAGCGTGTTGACCGTGAAGCTGACGCCGTACTTGCTTTGGATGCCCTTGTAGCCGTCCTCGCGCGCGTTGAATTCAACGTCAAACCCGGCCTTCAGCGGCGTGCTGAGCTTGGTCAGATCCGAAATCTTGGTGATCCCGTTCTGCTCGGCCCAGGCCTTTTTGACGACGACTGCGTAAGTATTGTTGTAAGCCATCGGCTTGCCCAGGCTCAGGTCCTGCTTGTTCAGCAGCGATTCTGCGATTGGGTACGGGTCCTGGCCTTCAGCAATCTGCGCGGCCTGCTTTTTGGAAGGCTTCAGCAGGCTGCTGACAACGGTCCCAGTGAATTCGGGATAAATGTCGATTTTATCGCTTTTAAGTGCGCTGTAGAGAAAACTGGTCTGGCCAAAGTTCGGCTTCAGCTCGACGTTCACATTCGCATCCGCCTGCTCGATCAGATCCTTGTACATGTTGATCAGGATCTCGGGCTCAGAGCCCAGCTTGCCGGCCACAACGATGGTCTCCGGCTTGGGCGCCACCGCCTGATAGGTCGCATAGCCGCCAAAACCGAGCACCAACGCACCCAAGACCGCAACAGACACCTGCCAGCGCCACTTCGAAAACATCGAAATGAACCAGGAGAAGAGAATCGCAAGCAGTGCTGAGGCCAAAGCACCCAGCAGCGTCAGCGTCGGGTCGTTCAGGTTGATTCCGCGCATGATGATGTCGCCCAGGCCGCCGCCGCCAACCAGCGCCGCCAGGGTGGCCGTGCCGATGATCAGAACGGCCGCGGTGCGCACCCCGCCTAGAATCACAGGCATCGCCAGGGGCAGCTCCACCTTGACTAAGCGCTGCGGCTTGCTCATGCCGAACGCCTCTTCGGCTTCCTTATAAGCTGGGTCGATTTCATGCAGCCCCGTGTACGTGTTTTGAAAAATGGGCAGCAGCGCGTAAACCACCAAAGCGATGATCGACGGTGCGGTGCCGATCCCCACAATCGGAATCAATAGTCCTAACAGCGCCAGGCTGGGAATCGTCTGCAAGATCCCCGTCACCTGCAGCAGAAAACCGGCAAACCGATCATGGTTTTGAGCCCAGATGCCCAGCGGAATCGCGATCAAAAGTGCCAAAAGCAGCGCGATCAAAGACAGCTGAAGGTGCTCCACCAGCTTGGTCAACAACGTCCCGCGCTGGTCTAAAAAGGTCTCCCACAATGCCTGCATAGTGTCCTCCGTATCTAATTCTATGTACTCTAAAGATAACACTTTCCCACGTTTGGTAAGCAAACATTTGTACCGGGCCGCTTTACAACCACGGCCAAAAAGCCTACACTGATTGCACGATTTTTAAGCGAGGAGGGGCGTCCATGCAAAATCAGACGAAGCAGGAAGAACAGGCGCGCGTCGACTTCGTGCGGGCCAAGTTGAAAGAGCGCCTGACCATTGTCAAGCAGCAGCTGGCTCGGGCCCACCGTGAAACCACCCGCATCGAGCGAGCCTACGGTGATGCCACCCGCGTCAACATCACCGAAATCGATGACCGCATGGAAACCAATGCCGCCGTTCAGCAGCAGAAAACCATGGTCGCCCGGGCCGTCGAAAACGAGCAAATCCTGGAAAAAGAGCAGCAGCGCCTGCACCTGCTGCAGGACACCCCGTATTTTGGCCGCATTGACATCATCCAAGACGGCGAGCCCGACACCCTGTACATCGGGCTGGGCACGTTCATCGACCAGGACGACGATTTTCTCGTGTACGACTGGCGCGCGCCGATTGCCTCGATTTACTACAACGGGACGCTGAGCAAGGTCACCTACACCACCCCCTTCGGACCGGAAACCGTGGAGCTGGTCAACAAGCGCCAGTTCACGATCGAGCACGGCCGCATCACCAACATGTTCGACACCGACGAAACCGTCGGCGATGAGATCCTGCAGTCCGTCTTGGGCGCGCAAAGCGACGTTTATATGAAGAACATCGTCGCCACCATCCAGCAGGAGCAAAACGACATCATCCGCGACACTAAGCACGACCTCCTTGTGGTCCAAGGCGTGGCGGGCTCCGGGAAAACCTCGGCGGTGCTGCAGCGCGTCGCCTATTTGCTCTATCACAGCCAAAAGGACCTGGACGCCGACCAAATGGTGATGTTCTCACCCAATCAGCTCTTTGCTAATTACATTTCCGAAGTGCTCCCGTCGCTGGGGGAAAAGAACATGCGCCAGGCGACGCTCGCCGAGTTTTTGGGCAAGCGCTTCTCCGGGCTGCACGTCGAGACCCTGTTTGAGCGCTACGAGCGCGATCACGAAAGCCTGCCCGAAGCAGCCAAAGCGATCCGCCGCTACAAAGAGCGCGCCGGGTACCTGGACGAACTTAAGGCTTACGCCAACACGCCAGGCCGCATCCCCTACTTTATCGACATCACGCTGAACGGCGAAGTCTTCTTCTCCGCCAAAACCATCACCAAGATTTTTGCCAGCCAGCCGGCGCAAGCCACTGCGGCCAACAAATTCCTCGACACGAAAAACGCTTTGATCAAACGGCTCAAGACCCGCATCAAGCTCGCGATTTACGACGACTGGGTGCAGGAGCGCCTAGGCAGCCTGTCGTCTGGCGAAGCCCGCGACATTTTGGGTGATGAGCGCTTCGAAAACGGCGAGGACGAGCAGCGCTACATCGCCACCCAGCTGGTCAAGGACGCCTTTTCACCGGTTTACGATGCGATTTACAACGATTACTTCCTCGACCCCTACCAGGACTATGCCCGTTTCCTGGCCCAGTGCCAGCCGCCGGTCGCGGGCAACGTCTGGGCCGAAATGAGCCGCGCCTACCAAAGCGACCTTGAGGCCCACATTCTGCGGCTGGCCGATGCCGCGCCAGTGCTGTACCTGCGCGACCTGATCGCCGGCTCCGGGCAAAATCACGCGATTCAGTACGTCTTTATCGATGAGATGCAGGACTACTCGATGGCCCAGCTGCGCTATCTCCACTTCGCCTTTCCCAAGGCCAAGCTCACCCTGCTCGGCGACGCGCGCCAGGACGTCTTCACGACCGACTATCAGCCCAGCGACTTCATCCACGAGATCTCGGCGGTTTTTGCCACCAGTTCAGTGCGTCTGATCAACCTCAACCGCAGCTACCGGTCGACTTTGCCGATCACCAACTTCGCCAAGGCGCTTTTGCCAGTCAACGACCACATTCAGGCCTTCACCCGCGGCGGCACCAAGCCTCGCCTGGTGACCGTACCCAAAAACGCCTACCGCACCGGACTCATTCGCACCCTCAACCAGCTGCTGGAAACCAACACGACGGTGGCCGTGCTCACGCGCGACGCGGCCCAGGCTGCCCAGCTGTTCGCCACGCTGCAGCTCGACGTGCCGGTGCAGCTGCTGACGGCCAGCGACCATCAGCTCCACGCCGGTTGCGTCATTCTGCCGGTCTATCTGGCCAAGGGGCTGGAGTTCGACGCGGTGGTCGGCTTTGACATTTCCGCCGGCACCTACGATCAGGCCAGCGACGCCGATGTGCTGTACACCCTGGCGTCCCGCGCCTTGCACACGTTAATCCTCATTGCGCTGGACCGGCCGAGTCCGCTGGTTGCGGCCCTGCCCAAGGACTTGTACGAAACGATCGACGCCGCGGACCATGCGGCTGCCTCAAATCCGGCTCACTAACGCAAACGAGGCGGCTGAAACAAAATTGCCTAGTCGCGTTCCATCAAGCAACGCCCAAGTGCACAAACGCCCCTGCACCGCGATTCTAAAAACGAGTCGTAGTGCAGGGGCGCTTGTGCTTTGGGCTAAAACCGCTTGATGTCTCAGCCTCTCGTTTTTATGATACAGCCGGGTGCTTGGCCTCGCGACTGACCAGCCAGATCAGGTAGATGCCCACTGCGACGTGGACCACCACCATGACCCAAAGGAAAAACTGGTCCTGCCAGTTGTCCCCAATGTAAGAGCCGGCACTGGCCCCGCCTGGGGAGAAATAGTAGGAGAAAGCGTCAAAGAAGGCATGCAGAAAAATAGTGAACCCAAGGTTGTGCGTCAGCAGGTAAATGCCGGCGGCGCCCAGCCCCAAGGCCGTGGCGTACAGCACCTGGATCAGCGTCTGCTTCAGATCCTGGTTGCTGCCCAAATTGGTCAGGTGAATCGCCCCAAAGCACAACGCGGACATCACCCCGCTCCACCAAAACGCTGACAAGTGACGCGGCGTGTGGCGATAAAAGAGAAACAAGAGCAGACCGCGCGTTATTACCTCCTCAAAAATGCCAGCGGACAGCCCGAACAGCACCGCCCGCCCCAACCGGTGCGCCGAAAACGTTGGCAGCGGCCCGTAATCCAGGCACCCGACGACCAGCATGGTCAACACCGCCAAAATCCCGAGGCGGATGTGTTGCGGCTTAGCCAGCAGCGGCAGGCGCAGCCACCAAATGGCCAGGCTCAGAATCACCAGCCCGCCGGCGATTTCACCCAGGCTCTCCCAAGTGTCGCCGTTCAGACCAAGCCTGGCCGTCAGCAGCATTTCCACAAAGATCCCCACGATCCCGGCGACGATGATTACCGCCATTTTCAGTCCAAAGTGTTTGACTTGCGGCTTAAAGAAATCCATTATCCCCACCCCATTCTCATCGCCTTCATTTTGCTCCTCAGCGCGCGGATTGCCAAATCAAAAAACCGCCCAGGGCAGCTGGACGGTTGTCTCACAGCATCAGGGCTGCAAGGTTATTCAAAAAGTGTAGAAACATCGAGTACCGAATGTCGCCGGTGTACGCATAGGTCAGCGCAAACACGGCACCCAGAGCACTGTAGATCGCCCAATTGAGCGGATCCGTGAAGGAGGTGTGCGCCAGGCCGAAGACCATCGAGGACAGAATCACGGCCACCACGCGCCAGCCGATTTTTTCCTGATGCGGGAAACTGTGCATCAGCAGGCCGCGGAATAAGAGCTCCTCAACGGCCGGGCCGCCCACGCAGGCAATCAGCGTCATGGCCAGCGGCGCCTGCTGCATGATTGCCATCAGACTGCTTTGGTTCGCCGGCTCGCTAGTCGCGCCGCGCGCCTGCAGCAGACCGCCGGCGATTTGCACCCCGTACATCAGCAGCACCATCAGCGCCTCAAACCCGACCATTTTTAAATCCAGTGGTTTACGGTGCCAGTGCGCAGCATCCTCTTTGCTCAGGAACCACTGGTAGGTGCGCCAAAGCAGGAGCAGCAAGATCCCGAACACCACCGTGAACAGGCCGGCAACCACCAGCGTGCCGGCGCGCCCGTGCGAGCGAAGCGTTGGCACCAGCACCATGTACTCGGCGTAACTGTATGCCAGAAATAGCAAGAAGACGATGCCGAGGCGCTTCAGTGTGGTTTTAATCATGGGTATCCTCCTTCGCGTCACTCGGCGACGATGTCCGCACCCAAGCTGCCGGCAATCACCGCCGCCTGAAACTGGTTGATCTTCAGCCCCTGCAGCAGCGCCGGCGTGAACAGCAGACTGTCAAAGTGCGTTTTGGCCAAGTTGACCTGCGCAAGCTTGGCGTCGGAAAAATCCGCACCAGTCACGTCGCCGCCGGAAATTTTGAGCCCGGGCTTAACAATGCTGGCGGCCTGAAAACTGCTTTCGGTCAGCTTGGTGTCAACAAATTGGACGTTCTTGAGCTTGGCCTCGGCCAGGATCAGGTAAGTGGCTTGGCAGTCCTGCACCGTCACATCGCGCCAAGTGCTGCGCGTGAAATCGGCACCCATCAGCTGACAGCCTTCGAAGCGGCAGCGGTACATCACACTCCCAGTGAAATCCGCGGTGAGAAAGCGACTGCCTTTAACGGTGCAATCCAGCCACTCGCCGCCGCGGAAATCGGTTTGCGCAAAGGCGCAGTTCACAAAGGTCACGCCGGAAAGCTGAATGTCTTCATTGGACACCGTGAGCGTGCAGCCGCTGTACGTCTGGTCCTCTTGCACCTCGTCTAGGCTCAGGGTCTGCCCCTTAATCATCGCTGCCACCGCCTCGTCAATTATGGTTTCCATCCTAGCATACTTTTCAAAATGACGAAAAAAAGGCCCGACATCTCTGTCGGGCCACCGCAGCCGTTTACCGGATTCTAACATTGCCGCCCCACAGGCGTCAACAACGCATTCTGTCCCACTTATGTCCAACATAGACTTGTTCAACTGAAATCAGATTGCCTAACGGCCCGCAGCTCAGGACAAAATAAAAACCTTCCAGTGGGCGGAAGGCGTGGACGATGACCCGGTTGACTGGACCGGACCTGATGATGATTCATCTATCACTCAAAGTCATAATAATGAACTCACTGTAGAAAATCAAGAGCTATGCTAAAATGTAATACGGCGGCCGATCGTTTGACCGCGATCAATAGCGCCGCCAGAACCTGGTGAAACTATGATTCATTTATTACTCAAAGCTAGCTGCAACGTGTCGCTTAGCCAAATTTCCGGCTTTATTACTACCCTTGGAATTCTTGGCAGTGGCGCGGTCTTCGTAAAGAAGTCTAAAAAACACTAGCACACACCTAGAAGTCTGATCGTCCCGGCAAGCAAGGCAACGGTCAGGCTTCTTTCCGTTTCTATTATAACATGGTTAATCCATTGCACAAAAATAAGCCCCACCCGCCGAAGCGAGTGAGGCTAAATTTAATTGATTTAGAACGGCCGCTTGCCGGCGTTGACACACTTCTGCATGTACATGACCAGCCGCGACTGTTTGTCAATCTTGCCATCCACTGGCGTCCCAGCTTTGCGCTGCCATGCCTTAATGGTTTCGGGGCCGAGAATACCGTCAGCCTTAACCCCAACCGCGCGTTGCATAGCAGCGATGAGCAGGCTTCCGACTGGCTTGCCAACAAACTGCCAGCCGCCAGTGAGGCCCGCGTTGTGCCAGTTGTACTGGCTGGACACCACGCCGTCCACGGTCGTCCCGTACAAGCGCTGGAGGGCCATAGTGAGGTGCGGTCCCCAGTAACCGTCAACCGTCAGCTTGGCCGCCGATGCGCTGATTGCGCCAGCACTTTCGATCGTGGTAGATGCAGAGACCGTAGCAGACGCCTTCCCGGCCTCCAAGTCAGCGGCGATCTGAGCCTTGCTGATGCCCAGATTCTTGAGGTACGGATATGGGTCTTGGTGGTCAGACCCGCCGTAGTTGGCAGAGCACCACGCGTGAGACTTGAAGCCATGCGTCTTGTCCGAGCTGTCCAGGGTACGAGGCACGCCGTACTTGTCCGCCATGGTGACCGCTAAGGACACCCAGTTGCGGTAGGCCTTCATGGCGCGGTCGTGGTCTTCAAACTCACACAGCTCAAGCTGTACGGGCGCGTACTTGTTGACGTAGCCAGCACCCCAGGCCACACGGCCAGGCGTCCCGACTTGATAAGCGCCGATGTCATCCACACCGAAGTGGACGAAGGTTTCCGCCGACTTCCAGACCCGGTGCTCGTAGGTCGCCATCTGCTTAGCGGTGGCTTCCATATCGTCCGTGGAGTGCAGAACGATAATCTTGCCGATAGTCGGTGCGGTGCCGGAATTGATTGCCAGCGATTTGTTGATTGTGACCATTACTTAGCCTCCTTCTTAGGCTTGTCATATGTCAGTGCCTGAACGCTGTCTGCAACGCCGGCCGTGGTTGGATCAGTGACCACACCAAGAATAGATAGCACCGCGAATACCGCATTGACGATGCCGGTTAGCTGTGTGCCAAGGTTGGCAAAGTCCCACTTGTATCCAAAAGGCGCAGCCACAGCTTGCGCAAGCAATAAAATAGCCGGCACTAGGGCCAGCCAGAACTTGACACTCAGTAATCGTACTTTCCAATTAATCTTCATCATTATTTCTCCTTTTCTAAATCACATGACGTCTTCTGGTGCTGGTGAGTAAGGAGTGACAACGGAACCTTTTTCAATTTTGAAGCAGGAGTAAAATGCGTTTTGGCCCATGTTATTCGTAAAAAGAACCACTTGGACACTTTCGGTATTGTCATCAACGCTTATAGAACACCAGCTTAGGCCATTAGCATTATAGTTAATATTTTTCCCAGAAGCTGTTGCTAAGATGTTCCCACTTTCGTCGAAAGTTATTAGCTCAATGCTTGCTGACCCTTGTTTTAAAACGCTTGCATAGTCAGCATTATTAATCATTACAGATGCACATAAATTTCCGCCTAAACTCTTGTCATACTTAATATCAGCAACCTGCATATTCCAATCGTTGGCTTGAACTACCTGTTTGCTGGTTCCAAGTGCTAGGTTACGCCCGTAAACTTGCCTGCCATTGCTGAAAACCTTGTCTACTGGCGTGCCATTAACAACGCACGCTCTACCATTGATTGTTGGCATTCAATCACCCCTCAATGAAGTAGACGCCGGACTTGTCGGCCAACGCGTCATAATTAGCTTGCGAGATGATATTGATAACGGCATCATCACCCTTGTCACCCTTGTCACCTTTAACGCCAACAAGAGAGGCCAGCCATTGATTGACACTGCCAGAGAAGCCAGCATTGACGGCAACCTGATAGGCAGAAAGTCCTTGATCTCCGGTGTCGCCTTTATCGCCTTTATCGCCTTTGTCACCCTTGTCACCTTTGATACCTTGCGAGCCACTTAAGTCCGCAATATAGGTGAAGCTGGTGCCATTCCATACGTAAAGCTTGCCATCATCTGGATCGTTGACGTCACTGGCAATCATGGTGAAGTCACCATCAGAGAAGCCATCACCATTCATTTTAGCAATGGACGGGAACGTCTTTACGATTTTGAAGTCTTTCCCCGCATCGCCTTTATCACCTTTCAAACCAGTTGCTCCAACAAGAGATGCAAGCCAGTCCGTTTGTGAACCTTTATAGCCATTAATTACTGCGATTTGGTAGGCAGATAGACCATCAGCACCTGTATCACCTTTCAGACCATTGGCAACAGCATCTGTAACTTCTTTTTTTAGTTGCTGGCTGAGGTCGCTGAACTGCTGAATGAAGTCATCAACCGTGATGCTGCTGACGAGGCCCCCAGAAAGCCCAGTGACGTTCTCGTTGATTTGAAGTGCCAAAAATCCATCACTAGGATAGATTGCAGTACCACCGTCTACGGTGTTCCACAGCTCAAGCAGATAGCTCCCGACTGGCAATTGAGCCAATTGTCCGCTAGTGATGATGGCATGATTGTTCGTGATACTGGCACTTATCCCCAGCAAATATCCGGATTCGTTTTTGATTCTGACCTTTGCATCTGCTGTTAAAGTTGCCGCGCTACCATCATCGAACGCGTTCAGATGTATTTCAGTTGTGGTATCGGCAAACTTAAACTGCTTATCACCGTTTCCAAGATATAGTTTTCTCATTAAAGGCTCATCTCCTCGCACCAATCCTATTTATCATCATTATCTCCTTTAATGCCCACATGATCTTCCAACCGAGTAATCCTAACCGAGTGACTGCCAAGCTCTTCATCATGTGTTTTCAGATGAGTATTCAAGTCTGCCAGCGATTGTTCGTGAATTTTTAGCTGACGATTAATCGTTTCTGAAAGCAATTGAATATCAGAGCGTAACGGATCCAAGGCAATCTTTTTGAACAGCCAACTGCCCGCGCTCACGCCCACCCCTATGATTGATATGAACTCCGCCCAGTCACCAATCGTGTATCCAAAAAATGTCACTTTCTCACTTCCTTCCGCAAAAATACCGCTAGGCTTTTGCCCCAGCGGCGTAGTCCTTACCGGTAATCTGTTTGTACTCTTCAGGCGTTATCATCAGCCCCACGTATGGTGCAAGGTCAATTCCCCAACTGTTCAGTAGCACGCATTGGTCATAGTCACTCATGCACTCGCCTCCAGTTTTGCTACCTTGAGCATCAGAGCAGCAATCAACTGCTGCTCGGTCGTGGGTATCACCTTATTGGCTTCTGCTTCAAGCTCCGCCTGTTTGGCCTCATCGACCACCAGCTTGCCGTTTATGAGCTTGGTTGCCCCCATGACGATTGTGTCAAGGTCGCCCGGAGCCACTTCCACCGCGTTCGTGGTATCGAATGGTGTCTGCCATTCTTTGCCATCAAAAAACTCTTGCTGGTAGCCAATGATATATCCATCTGTGTTCGTCATAAATGAAGCTAAAATTTTGTTTTTGGTTTCCATCTCTTCACCTCATACTGCAAAAATAGCATCCATAACGGCATGCGGTGCTTGGCTGCCGGCTACGTTGTCAGCACTGCCAGTTATGCCTGTATTATCCCACCAAAGTCGTTTGAAGAAGGTACCTACTCCTGGCATCGAGATTGTGACATATAGATTGTTTGTTTTACCCGAATTAACAATATTCGGTAGCAACGTATAGTTGTAGTAATTATTTTGGTTGCCGCCTGCGTAGTAACTCCAACGAATGAGCCAACCGGTATGTGTATGGTCTAGTGGGATTGAACAATTCGCACGGTCTGATGCACTTGGATATAGGGCTCCTGACCATGCAAGAGTGCCAATTTTGTCTAGTTGTTGAAGCATCTCACCGTCGAGAAAGCCGCTAACCCGTTTTCCGCTTGTGTCGAGGTTAGATAGCAGAAGCTGCCCAAGATAGAGCTGTGAGGCTGCTGTAATGTTGCTTTCAGCGGTTCCGCCAGTGTATAGCCTTGACAGGTATCCCGCTGGGCCAACTTCCGTGTGGAAGGTCTGAAGGCTATCGCCGCTACTACCATCAATCGTGCCGTCAACGGTCAGGTATCCATCACCCATCTTCGTAGTGCCGGTGCCTTTGGTGAGCATAATTTGACCGGTCGGGTCTGTGACGTCTGCGAAGTCGCTCTCGTCAACCGGCGCGCTCTTGAAGGTGCTGATGAATTGCGAACCGTTGAAGATGACCCCGTTAAAGGTCAGGCCGTTGAAGGTGGCGGCGTTAATTGCGCTTGCCGAGATTTCGGTTTTGACCCATTTGGTTCCGTCCGATTTGTAGAACGCGGTAGCAACGTTATTAGAATTCGTCACCCAGAATTGACTGTTAGCCGGTGCTACTGTGGTTGGTAGCACCGCACCGCTTGCGTAGCTCGTGATGTCTTTGCCTGCCGGTCCAGTATCACCTGTGTCACCCTTCGGCCCCGTATCACCAGCCTTAGCAACTGAATAGCCACTTTCATTAGTGCCATCAGTATAGGACCACGTTGTCCGTGTCCACATGAATTGTCCAGGAGCAATGCTTGGAATGGCTGTTGACCAGCCTGTGGTTGGCTTAGTGACACCATTTGATGAAACAGAATACTCGATAACGGTTGACTTGATACCTGTACCATCCTTACCTGCAATCCCGTTAGTACCGTTGTTACCGTCTTTGGCATTGTAACTGACAGTGTAACCAGCCTCGCCTGTGTTATCTGTATACAGCCAAGTAGTCTGTGCCCACAGATACTGCCCCTTGATTAATGTTGGAACTTGTGCAGTCCAACCAGTAGTAGGTGCTGTTGTACCAGAAGTACTCTGAGCATACATAATCTGCGTGGACTTAATTCCCACACCGTCCTTACCTGCTACACCATCTTTACCTGTGTCGCCCTTGGGACCTTGTACCAGTTGCCAACTATAACTAGCTGGATTAGTGCTATCGGCTTGTGTGAAGTCTGTGTAACTACCAATGTACTTGCGAGAACCCGGAGTATCCAGTGAAAAGTTTGTGTTACCATCACTGCTGTCGGAATAGGCAATATGGAAGTAAGGCGTTTTGCCATCTGCACCGGCTTTACCCGGTACACCATCTTTACCATCAGCACCATCAGCACCTTTAATCAGCGACCATTTATAGTCACTCGGATTCGTGCTGTCACCAGATGAAAAGTTGCTGTAAAAGCCAATGTACTTGCGGTTAGGGTCAGTGGTTGAGAAGTCTGTATTGCCGTCTTGGCTGTTTGCATAAGCAAAGTGAGCGTAAGTGGTACGACCATCGGCGCCCGATTTCCCTGGCAATCCATCAGCACCCTTTGGCCCCACGTCACCATCTTCACCTTTGAACAGTGCCCAGTTGTAATCAGCCGGATTGGGGCTGTCAGCAAGCGTGAAGTCGCTGTACGTGCCGATGTACGTCTTGCCTTCGGGTGACTGCGACATTCCGCCACCGTTCACATCGTCCGCATAGGCCGTGTGGAAGTAGCTAGTCCTCCCGTCATCACCCTTTGGCCCGACCACACCGATACCGTCATCGCCTTTGACCTTCTGCCAGTGACCCGCGTAGTCGGCTGGGTCATCACTCGGTGTCGAAGCCTTGCCCCAGACAACCGCCATGTAACTCTTGCCAGCAGGCAAAGCAGTCATGCCAGTGCCCGCGTCATCGTCGGCGTAGCGGGTCCAAGGGTAATACTTCGGTGCGGCGGCTAGCGCCTTCACCGTATTAGCAATGTCGACCAACTGAGGGTCAATAGCATTTGCTTCGATTAAGTAATCGCCTAGTGTAGCGGTACTTGAACTTGGTGAGGAATAGCAGCGAGAAAGCTCTAGCACTCGTGCTGAAACATACAGATTTCGTTTTTCATCTGCCACATGAATCGTATCGCCAATGCTGATATTGTCCGGAATGAATGCAAAGTCTACTGTATAGTTGACAACTGGTGCTGCATACTGCTTTAAGTCACTCAACGCCGACTGTAATAGGTCTGCTTGCGTAGTAGCTTCATAATCTCGCCACTGGTTCAAGTATGACCCATGTGGGTCCGGTGTTGACTTCTTACGTAACCGTGAATACGAACGGTTTGCCACAGTATCAAGAAGCGTCCCATCGCTGTACAGGACATAGCGGCCATCTGGGTCAGTCCACTTGTAACCTTTTAAAGTAATTGGTGAATTAGCCCCGTCTGGAGTAGCACCACGCGCATAAATAGAAGTCAAAAGGCCGGTTGAATCGCTGGTTGTTTCAATCTTGTTTAATTCGCTACCAACCCGAAGTGTCACGCCTTTATCGGCGCCTCGTTGGTGAACAACGTTTAGATAAAGGTGCTTAGGTGTTGTCCCCTCAATTTGGAATGAGTAGTATATTTCTACGCCAAATTCTTTGGCTACAGAATTCATACGGTCATAAGAAGACTGCTCGCCAGAGAATGTAAGAGTGCGAACATTAGCCGGAATCTCGTTGACGCCGATTTCCCAGCCGCTGTCTGCACAAAATAGAGCAAAGTATTGAGCAAAGGTCAGGGGTTTAGTGGCATTAAACTCTGGCACAACTTCGTCTGTCAGGTCATTACCGGCGTCCATCCCAGAGAATGATATGCTGTTTTGACCATTGTCTGTTACCCCAGAAATGGTGATGAAGTGACCCTTGCCGCTCTCATCTTGATACAGAAGCCTGGATTATTCATAGAATTTCAAAAAAGCAGCGCAATCCCACGATTCACACGGGACTGCGCTGCTTTGGTGTTTCA
>NZ_RHOL01000015.1 GCF_003946465.1 Lacticaseibacillus hegangensis
AGATTCCACCTCGCGATGGACACCCTTGCCCTTGGCTAGCGGTTCCGACTACTACGGCCCGCAGTGGACTTTCACCACCAAGTTGGCGCCCATGCCGGGCGCACCAAAAAAACCGTCGGCTGCACCAACGGTCACGCACTGATTTAGAAGTAATCGTATAGCTGGGCTTGGCGACTGATGAACGCCGCCCCCACGCTGGTGATAGTGAACGGATCACCGTCGATCAGGCCCAGGTTATAAGCGTCCTGAAGCGGCCGCACCCCGAAGGTTGCCTTGACCAGCTGCTGGATCGACAAGGCGATCTGCGGCTTGCCCGTCGCTTTTTCAAAGGTCGCCTGGCCGTCGTCCAAAGCCAGACGCCAAACCCCGGCATTTTCCGGAATGTAATCGTCTGTGATGCCAATCAGGACCGGCGCGAGGTCGGTCACCTGGTACGGGTAGCGGCGCATGAAGTCCGCGACGTCGACGATGCGCGCCATCATGTAGGCGTGCACCGAGGTGCTCAGCACGCTGGGATCCGGCAGCAAGTCGTGCAGCGACTCCGGGTTGCCGGTGGTGTAGACAAACTGCTGGTACGCGGTGCGATGGCCGCCGATGAAGCGGGCCAGTGCCAGCAGCGTGTCCAAGTCGTCATGGAACTGCTCGATGATGCGGAATGTGGCCGCCTCGCGCTGGTAAATCACATAGCCGGTCGGCCGCTCCCCCAGCGTGGCCACGGCGACTTCGCGGTCCGGATAATGGTCGGCCAGGTTTTGCCACCACCAGTCCGCCCGCCGCAGCCCGCCGCGTGTTGCGTCCGAACTGCGCTCGTAAACCTCCCGCATAGCCGCGATCGCCGCGCGAAACGGCACGCGGTGCACGGTGACCTCATTGCTGCGCTGCGGCACCTTGGGAAACGCGGCAGCCGGCAGCACATGTTCGACCTGGTCGAAGGCCCCTTCATAGCCAAACCGGCGATAAAACGTGCTGGCAAACGGCGCCAGGTAGGATAAGGTCTCGCCGGCAACGCGCATGTCCTTGAAGGCTTCCTTCATGATGGCACTGATCCCGCCATTGCCGGCGGTTTCGGGGTACGAGGCCACGTAGCCGATACCACTCATTTTGTACGTGGTCCCGGCAAAGTCGACTTCAAAATGCGTTCCCAAAACACCACTTTCCAGGGGCTCACCAACGCCCCAGGCACTGGAATGCGCGTACAGGCTGGCAAAAGCGCGATCGCGGCTTTCACTTTGCGGTAAATTAAAGGCGTAACGGGCCAGCGCGTAGTACGCGGCCTCATCTGAAGCGGTCAACCGAGCAACTGCGACCATAATTGTCCTCCCTAGAATCTTAGTGCCTTCAGTATACCGTATCACCGTCACCTTTTTTTTATGTGTAAAAGCGCACAATCTTCACAATCTCGCTGAGAAAAGTGCAAATCTCCCCGCTATCCTGAACTTATCGCATCAAGAAAGGGAGATCATCATGGAACTGAATCAAACCCACGTTGTTGCCGCTCAGCTCGAAACCATCAACTATCCGCAGATCATCGCCCGCACTGAAACTGGGAAGGCACTGACAGTCGAGACCAACGAAAAACAGCGCGACGACCCGGCATTTTGGCAGGCCATCAGCGCTATTCTCAAAGCTCATTTGTGGGTGCCGGTGTCGACGCGCCTGCATCAACTGATGGATTCCGACTGGTTGATGCCCAATCCTGCCTAAAGACTACTTGGCTTCCTGCCACTGCCGGAAGCGGGCTGAAGCGACGATCAGCGTCACGGCCGCATCCTTGGACAGGGCAGCAGTCACGGTTTCCAGGTGGCCAGAGGTGGCCACGGCGCCGATGACCTCAAGACCAAACTTCACAATGTTCAGATCCTTTTTGGCCTGGTAGCCGTCTTCAAACACCGGCTCATGGTTGTAGGTGAAGTTGAGCTCATCTTTGGTAATGGAACCATCGACGTGGTTGACCATGATCCGGTCTTCCACCTGCGACAGCGGCTGGTCGTCGGCCATCAGGTTCAGCTTGTGATCGGATTCTTCCCGGTCAAACGTTCCCTGCTTCATCGGCAAGTAAGCCGCGGCCGGCTGGGCAAGCACCTTGAGGTAGTCCACAGCGGCCAACACTTTGTCCGTGGGCATCAACTCTGCCTTGTCCAGCAGCTTATCGTTATTGGCCTCCAGCCAGTCCGCCAGTTCACTGATTCCAAATTGATCCATTATGACCTCCACGTGTTTGTGCCGATAATTTCCGGCAGAGTCAAAACATCAAAAACATTGTACCATGGTCAAAGCTTCAGCCCAAGGTTAGGTGACTTGCCACCCCTGCTATAATAGAACTAAGGAGGGATGATTATGCCTGACATCAAAAAACGGCCACTGCCGGTGTTTGATGCGGAAGGCCGGCCCTTGCGTCTAAAGCCCCGGATCACGTACAAACTGCGCGTGAAAAATGGCTACATCTTGGCGCTGACATCCAACCAGCATCAAACCCGCTTACCGAATCTCGTCAAATTACATGAACACAGTCCCCACACCAAATAAGGGGTGATGATCACGCGGCCTGGCTGCGTGATTTTTTATTAACTCATCTGGTCAGGCCGGCGTGCGCCGCGTCTTCGCGGTTTTGGGCGCTTTGGGACCAGTGGCCGCCATCAAAAATACTGTCCCGATGATCACCGCAGTGCCAAGCAGCTCGGCGGGCCCCAGGTGCAGGTGTAAAAACAGGACCGAGGTGACCGTGGCGCCAATCGGCTCAAAGGCGTCCAGCAGCCCAGCCGCCGTCGCCGAAATATAACGCAGGCTGGCCAAGTACGACAGGTAGGCGATCAGCGTGCCGAAAATCACAACGAACCCGAACGCGCCCCAGCCCAGCGAGTTGAGGTGCGGCACACCGACCCACAGCGGCCGATACACGGTCATGAGCAGCCCGCCAATCAGCTGCGCCCAACCAACCACGACCAGCGGGGAATAATGCGCAAGCAGTCCCGCTGGCAGCAGTGTGTACAGTGCGGCGGCCAGTGCCGCGCCAAGCCCCCAAAGAAGCGCGCTTGGCGAGATCGCCAGCGTGGTCAGGTGCCCTTTGGTGACCACCAGCAGCGTGCCAAACATCGCTAAGGCAATCACCAGCACATCGATCCGCCGCGGCAGCTGTCGCGTTTGAATCGCCAAGATCAGCAAAATCACCACTGGCGACAGGTACTGCAGCGTCGTCGCGGTCGGGGCGTTAGCGACCTCCACAGCCTTAAAGTAAATGAATTGCATCGTGATCATCCCAAACAGGATAAAAATCGTCATTTGCCAGGCGTCATGTTTATTGTGCCACGGGGCAAAAATTTGCTTGCCCTCACGCAGCCAGGCAAATGCCATCGTCAAAATACCGGCGATCAGCATCTTGGCCGAAATCAGCCAGGCCACGTCTGTTCCCTGTTGAAATAGCACTTCACTGGCCGGCCCCGACACGCCCCACAGGCACGAGCCGAAAATCGCCAGTCCTAACCCAAGTAACCGTTTATTGTGCATGATTGTCCTACCAGCAATAAAGTTTTTCAGTCAGGCCAAATGGTCGTCGATCACCCCGGCCCCCTGCAGGAAGCTGTATGCCGTGGTCGGCCCGATCATGGTGATGCCGCGCTTTTTCATGTCCTTGGCCACCGCTGTCGACAGGTCCGAGTACGCCGGCACGTCGGCCCAGCGGCGCGGCTTGTTGACCAGCTGCTCGCCCGCGGTAAAATGCCACACGTACGCCGCAAAGCTGCCGAAGGCTTGCTGGATCTGCTGAACCGCGCGAGCGTTGTGCGGGATTGACGCGAGCTTGCGCCGATTGCGGATGAGCCGCGCGTCTGCCATGAGCGGCTCAATGTCCGCATCTGTCATCCGCGCAACAGCGTCAATCTCAAAATCATGAAATACCTCGTTGAACGCTGCCCGCTTGTTCAGCACCAGCTCCCAGTTCAGTCCGATTTGCAGACTTTCCAGGCTCAGCAGCTCGAACAGCTGGCGATCATCGTGCTTGGGCACGCCCCATTCATGATCGTGATATTCTTTTAACACCGGGCTTTTGGCCCACCAAACTGATTCTTCCATCTTAGCACCTCCGCGGATAGATTACGCCGCCAAAGTTCAGTTTTCTTGCCCCTACTTTAAAAAGGACGCGGCCTGTCGTCAAGGCAGCGGCTTGTGCTCTTTGGCACAAAAAAAGAAAATAAGACAAAATTGCCTAGTCGCGTTCCATAAAGCAACGCCCAAGCGCACAAACGCCCCTGCACCGCGATTTTAAAAACAAATCGTGGCGCAGGGGCGCTTGTGCTTTGGGCTAAACCCGCTTTATGTCTCAGCCTCTTGGAAAATGCTTAAGCTTCAGTTTTGACAATCAGCACATCGCAAGGTGCGGTGCGGTTGACATACTCGGTGACCGAACCGACCAGCACGCGCTCAACCGCGTTAAGCCCGGTGGCCCCGATCATGATCAGGTCCGTCTTGTGGTCGTGCGGAAAGTCGGTCGCGATGACATTCTTCGGGTTGCCGAAGCGCACGTGAATCGCGACGTCGGTCAAACCAGCCTGTTCAGCGCGGGTCTGCAAGCCATCCAAATACTTCTCGGCATCTTGGGTCAGCTGGTAAATCGCATCGCCAGAGATCATGCCGCCATAGCCACCAATAAATTGCTTTGTATCCAGGACGTTCAAGATGTCCAGGTGGGCGTGGTTGGTCTGTGCGACCTTGACCGCCTTGCTGAATGCCAGCTCAGCCTCATCGGAGCCATCAACTGGAACCAGTATCGTGGTATATTCTTGATCCATGTGATCACACCCTCTCTTTTCTCAAGCGTAAATCATCAGCCGGCCAAAAACAAGCAGAAGCATCATGATCGGGCCGCTCCCGTCACAGCCCGAATAAGCTTTTTTGGGAATAAAAAAACGTCTAACGCGCCAGTTCAGATTTTCAAAGGGTTTCTATTGAATGTTGACAATAAAAATATCGATAAAATTGCCCACTAATAATTGCATTTACCAAGCAAAAAAGCTAAATTAAACGGTGAACCGATTTCAATTGGTTTAGTTATTCTAATTTATAGGAATGTGGTGAAAACATGACAGAAACAGTTGGCAGTGCCTTGCGTCAGATTCGCAAGGGCCGCGGCGAGTCCATCGTTGAAGTCGCTAAGGCCACGCACACCTCCCCGGCCAGCTTTACCAAGTGGGAAAACGATCAAACAATCCCCAGTGAACGCAGTATCCGCAAGCTTGCGGAATACTACAACACCGACCCGAACAACATTCTCGCGCTTGCCTACCCGGACAAGTATGCGACCGATCGGGATGCGATCGACCTTGATGAGTACAATGTGATCCGTGTTGAAGATCTGCTCGCAGACAACACGATTCTGACCTACAACGGCTCCCGCTTGCCGCAGACCAAAAAAGACCTCGTTGCGTCCTTCACCGCTGGTTTAATTATCGGCAGTGCCGCAGAACAGGACTAGCTTCGCTGAAAGAGTCGCCTTAGAGGCGGCTTTTTTCTTTTGCCCGCCTCCGGTATACTGAAACCGAATCCACTGAGGAGGTATTATCGTGACACCCATTGTTCTTCCCATCCACCACGGTTTCAACTTTCGCGACCTGGGCGGCTATCACACCAAAGCCGGTCAAACCGTCCGCGCCCACCGGCTGCTTCGGTCGGGCCGGCTGAACGAGCTGTCCGCCGCCGACCTGCAGTACCTGGCCGATTACGGGCTTCAAACCGTCGTTGACTTCCGTTCGCCGCAGGAACGTGCTGACGCCCCGGACCGGGTCCCGACTGCGACCCAGGACGTGTTTGACCCTGTGTTTCCCACCGATGAGACCAAGGTCACGGCCGACGCCGAACAAGAGCGGCACACCGAACTGGCCAAGGATCCGCTGGCCGGTTTTCGCAGCATGGTCAGCACCTACGCCAGTCTCGTCGTCCAGCCCAGCGCAAAAAAGGCGTACCGCCAGTTTTTCGACGTCCTGCTGGCCGCGGGTGATGACGGGGCCACGTTGTTTCACTGCAGCGCCGGCAAGGACCGCACCGGCATGGGCGCGGTGTACCTGCTGACGGCGCTGGGCGTAGATTCGATCACCATTCGCCAGGACTACCTGGCCTCAAACCTCTATCTGGTGGCAGAAGGCCAACGCATGGTCGATGAAGTGATCGAGGCCGGCGGCTCGCCGGCCCTTCAGGCCTCCTACCGGTCGCTGGGCGGCGTGGCCAACGAGTACCTGGACTCGGCGATTTACACCATTGACCGCGAGTACGGGAGCCTGCCTCATTACCTCAAAACTGAACTGCAACTCAGCGATGCGCAGCGGCGCGATTTACGCGCGCTTTATCTCAAGTGATGGGCAGACCCTCCCTAGCGCATCTGCGTTATAATAAAGTCAAAGCGGAAAGGAGTGTGCGCTTATGAAACTATACCAAGGATTAACCCAGGTGCAGGTGAACGACTCACTGGTTGACGATGCGCCGAACTTCACCATTCAAACGGAGCTCGACAAGCCGCTCAATTTTGCGCCGACGACGCTTTTCCACTACATTGACAGCGTGTTGAAGCCAGGCAGCCGGCACGACCAGAACAATCTGCGCTTCGTCACCGACCCCGCCTTTATCGGCGAAAACTTCGATTACAGTAGTATTCCGGAAACCAAAGCCTACAAGGACTTCGAAGATAAAATGAACTTTGCCCGCAACATGGTGCAGGACCTCAACCGCCACGTTGCCGTTAACATTGACACTAAGAACAACGAATTTCAGCTCGTCTTTGTGGACTAACCAAATACAAACGACCCGGTTCAGGCGTGAACACCTGAACCGGGTCGTTTTTTCGACTGCGGATTAAATGGCGGCAATTACGTCGCGGTACGGCAAGGTGCCCACAAACTGCTGGTAGGCCGCCTCCTCACCGGTGTCGGCGATTTGCGCACCGGTAAATTGACCTTCGTGCAGCTGGGCTTCTGGCACGTCGATCAGGTGCGTCGTCGTGGCGTTCCCAATCAGCTCGATCCAGTAGTCGCCGCCGCTGCCGTGCAAGTTGGTTTGAACCACACCGCCCGGATTGTAAACCGTGTTGAGCTGGTCAAGCGCTGCCGCTTCCGGATGCGTCAGCACAAACGCGAGACTCGTGGCCGCCATCCCCGTGCCGCAGGCGTTGGTAAAGCCGACGCCGCGCTCGTAGGTGCGGGCAAACAGCGTGTGAGGCCCTTCAATGGCGGCAAACGTGACGTTGACCCCTTCTGGGAAGTAAGGGTTGGCCGCGTTTAGCTTACGGCCCAATGCGCCAATCTTCTCGCCGTTCAGCTCGGCTTCTGAAACAAAGGCGATCAGATGCGGGTTCGGGACTGCAACCGCCGTGAAGCGCAGCGTCGAATCCAGCGCAGGCAACCCTTGATCGACGATTTTTGCCGTGTCCAGCGCCGCAAATGGCAAGGCAGCCGCATCAAAACTGACCGGTGAAATCTCAACGGAAAAGCCTGGCACCCCGACAGCAAAATCGGACACGTGGCGCACGCGCAGCGGCGCCTCCTCGGTTTGGACGGTGAACTGCTGCTGCCCGGTTTTCTCGCTCAGGTAGCGAGCCACGGTGCGCAGGCCGTTGCCGCACATCTTAGCCAGACTGCCATCGGCGTTGACGACGGTCATGCGGCCGACAGCGCCTGCCGCGTCGTCGACGATCAGCATACCGTCGGCCCCGCCGAGCAGCCCACTGTCCCGGCTGCTCAGCCGCTTGGTCAGCGTCACCAGCTCCTGATGAGACAGTTTGTGATCAAGCGTGGTTTGATCCAGCAGGAAAAAAGTGTTCTCCGAGCCGTGCACGCGTCTTAATTCAGCCATCCAAAAGCCTCCCAATAAATAGTGGCTAAATTGTAGCACAAGCGGCCGCCGCTCGCCATCGATGATTGACCGGTCGGCCGGCAAAGGCTAGACTTTGCTTAAACTCACCTCGGGAGGCATCACCATGAAGATTGAAACCAATGCGGCAGGCCATTTAACGATTGGCGGCTGTGATGCGCTGACGCTGGCGCAGCAGTTCGGCACACCGGCCTATGTGTACGACGTCGGGCAGATCCGGGCGCAGTTTCGTTCATTTGCGAAGGTGTTTGAGGCCCATGGCGCCAAGTACGCAGTCAGCTACGCGAGCAAGGCTTTTGCGACGGTTGCCATGTACCAGGTGGCGGCCCAGGAAAACGCCCATGTCGACGTTGTGTCCGGCGGTGAGCTGTACACGGCTCAGGCCGCGCAGTTTCCGATGGCCCATGTCTCTTTTCACGGCAATAACAAAAGCAAAGCGGAACTGGCCCAGGCGCTTGAAGCCCATGTCGGCACCATCATCGTGGATAATTTTCACGAGTTGGACCTGCTTGAAGGTCTGCTCAAGCTGCAGGAAGGCCGCGTTCAGAATATCCTGCTGCGGGTGACGCCAGGGATTTCCGCCCACACCCACGCGTATGACCAAACCGGTCAAACCGACAGCAAATTTGGCTTTGACGTTGATTCCGGCCAGGCCAAGGCCGCAGCGACCCGCGCACTGGCCAACCCGCAGCTGCACCTGCTGGGCATTCACGCCCACATCGGCAGCCAGATTTTTGAAGTCAAAGGTTTCGTGGCCGCAGCGCAGCGCCTGCTCGCCATTTTGACGGACTGGCATGACAGCCTGGCCTTCACCCCGACGGTCCTCAACCTCGGCGGCGGTTTTGGCATTGCCTATACCAACGCAGACGATCCGCTGCCGGCGGAAGCGTTCGTTGCCGCGATCCTCGATACGATTGCAGCCGCCGACCTGCCATTTGACACCCCGGCCATTTGGATCGAACCCGGCCGCTCGATTGTCGGCCCTGCCGGCTACCAGCTTTACACCGTCGGCAGTCGCAAGGACGTGCCTGGGCTTGCCCCGTTTGTCGCCGTGGATGGCGGCATGGGCGACAACATTCGGCCCGCGCTGTACCAGGCCGACTACGAGGCGGTCGCGGCGGCTGACCCGCACGCGGCAAGCACCGAAACGGTCCGCCTGGTCGGCAAGTACTGCGAGTCTGGCGACATTTTGATTGACCAAGCCAAGCTGCCGCACCTTGAGGCCGGCGCGGTGGTCGCGGTGCTCGCCACCGGCGCTTACGGCTACTCAATGGCGTCCAACTACAATCGCAATCCCCGCCCCGCTGTGGTGTTCGCCGAAAATGGCCAAGCCAAGCTGGTCGTGCGGCGCGAAAGTTACGCCGACTTGACCCGCAATGACCTGAGCTATCTCTAGCGGCCGGTCTGGCGCCCAAGGGCCAGTTCTTCTATAATAATGGCGAAAGGTTGTGCAAAAATGGAACCCTATCCCACGATGAAACCAGCGGCCGGCGACCTGCCGACCAGCAGCAACCAGCCCTTGTGGCAAGTGCTGACAAAAAAGGCGCCAGAGCTTTCCGGCAAGCGCGTTTTGGCCATTCATTCCGGCGACGGCGCCTTCTGCCGCGGCGCGATCAACGCCGGCGCAATCGCCGTGCTGGGGGTTGACCGTGACCGTTACGCGATCAGCGCCGCGCGTGATGTCGCCAGTTCGGACCGGTTGCGCTATCGCATCATGCCGGATCGCCGCTTCGACCTGTTGACCGGTCCTTACGACCTGGTCATCGGGCCGTTTGCCTACCCGGCAGAGGACCTGCGCCAAGACACGCATCAGCTGGCCAAACTGCTGCGACCAAGCGGCGAAATGGTGCTGGCTGTCACCGGCGCGGCGGATGCCAGTCAGGTGAAGGCCAATCTGTCCAGTCTGATTGCCGTCAGCGAATGCTTTGCCCCTAGCCAGCAGCCCGCTGGCACCAAACTGTTCGTCGTGGTGGCGCACCGGGCGAAAATCACCCCACCGGCGCCCAAGCGGCGGCGCAATCGCGGTCTGTAAACCAACTAAAAAAGTTTCCTGCAAGCTGTTGCAGGAAACTTTTTTAGTTTGAGCGCCCGCTTAACGCGTCCTCAAAGGTCTGCACCCGGCCGCCATCTGGATCGTAAATCGAAAACACAATCACAGGAAAGGCGCCGTTAAATTCCGGCCGCAACAACTGCTGGCGAAAAATCAGCGCGACCTGCTTCAGTGGATTACCGAACACGCCGCCGCCAAACGCACCCAGAATCAGGTGATCCGTGCCGTGCTGCTTGAACGCCCGCAGTGTCTGACTGATTTTCAGGGCGATGTCGGGGCCAGTTGCCGCCTCGGTCAGTGCCGGGTAAGCGCTGCGGTTGGGCGCGGCTACAGTTACGACGTCCACAAAATGGTCCGGCAGCTCGCGGCCGCGCTCATCAAACACCTGCCGCACGCTGGCCGAATAAATCAGCGCGCTGCTGAACAGGCCGGAATTGGCGTTACGCCGGTTAGGCTGATAGTACGTCGCCTCAAACGCCCGCAGCGCCGGCAGCAGATAGGTGCACTTGGCGATGCTTTCCTCCTGCGCTTGGGCGCCGTACTCTACCCCGCCGCCAGGGGTCGTGGGGCTGGCGAAATTCATTACGCCAATGCGGCCGGTCAAGCGTGCCATGGTCTTGACCACGTCCTCGTTAACGACGGTCCATTGCGCCGGCGCACTGCCTTTAGCCGGGGTCTCCGGCAGGCGGGTACTGATCAGCTCGCTGTGCGGCTTTCGCGGGTCTTGTTGATAGGCAGCCAGGCTTTGGCGCAGCATTTCGATCTGGTCCATGATGAATCACTCCCCTCTTTTTCTAGCATAACTCACTGGTACGTGTATAATGCTACAATAGTCTCATAGAATACCAAGAAATGAGGAATCGAATCAATGGATAGTGGCCAAGTTGCCTCTAGTCTAGTTGTGTTAGTCATTACGTTCATTTTCGCCATCTTTTTTGTGGCGGCGGAATTTGCCTTGGTGCAAAGCCGTCCCAGTGCGCTGGAAGACATGATTGATAAGGGCCAAGGCAACCGCAAGAAGCTTCAGCGCGCGCTGCGCATGGTCCAGCGGTTGAACGAGTATCTGTCCACGACGCAGGTCGGCACATCCGTCTGCGGGATCATCCTGGGCTGGATCGGCGAGGATTTTGTCACCTTCCTGCTGGTTGACGTCATGCAGATGACGCACCTGCAGCTGCCGAATGGCAGTTTGCACGCCATCGGCGCCGTCCTTGGGGTCATCGTCTTGACCTACCTGGAAGTCGTGATCACGGAAATCGTGCCGAAAAACATCGCCATTGACATCCCCGTTAAGGTGTTGATGGTCGTCGTCACCCCGCTGCATTATTTTCACACCATTTTCTACCCGTTTGTCTGGTTGCTGAACGCCAGCGCTAACGGCCTAGTCAAGTTGATGGGCATGAAACCAGCTGACGAAAGCAACGAAGCCTTCAGTCAGGCCGAGATCTTGAACCTGTCCAAGGCCGCTATCGATAACGGCGACATGGAGCAAAACGATGTCACCTACATGCAGCGGGCCTTTGACCTGAACGACAAAACCGCGCACGACATTATGGTCGACCGCACGAGCCTGGTGGTGATCGATATCAACGCCACAGTGCACGAAGTCATTCGCGACTATCTGCAGGAAGGCTACTCCCGCTTCCCCGTCGTGGCCGATGGTGATAAGGACAAGGTGCTGGGCTACGTCTACATATACGACCTGGTCAAGCAAGCCCAGGTCGACGATTCGGTGCACGTGTCCAAGCTTCTGCGGGCCATGGTCACGGTGCCTGAAGCCACGCCAATCAACTCGATCCTGCAACAGATGATCAAAAAACAGACACCTATTGTCGTGGTCGTCGACGAGTATGGCGGCACCAGCGGCATCGTCACCGACAAGGACATTTACGAGGAGCTCTTCGGGACCGTTAAGGACGAAATCGACGACGTGTCCGACGAGTACATCATCAAAACCGACCGGCCGAACGTCTTTAAGGTCTCTGGGAAAACCACCCTGTACGACTTTGAGCGGTTCTTCCACGTTGACCTCAAGCAGTTCGAAAATGCCAACATCGTTACCATCGCCGGCTTTTTAATGGAGGATTACCCTGACCTCAAGCTCAACGATTCGGTGGTGCTCGACCGCTTCAATCTGACCGTCACGGATTACAGCCGCGGCTTTGCCAACTGGTTCAACGTTACTGTGGGCCCGGAGATTCCGAAAGCCATGGACGTTGACGGTGACGGCGAGGATGAAGAAGTGCCTGCCTAACTTTCAGAAAATGGCATAGACCTGCTTGCAGGCCTATTTTTTTGCCCCGCAGTGTCGCGGCCCGTAAGCACGGGCTTGACTTCGGCCGTCAAACGCAGTGGCACTTACCATAAATTAGTGATAAAATTATTATTTGCAATTTTAATTATTGAAGGGAATGAAAATTTCATGACACAGCCCACAGATGTCAACGGCAAGCCGTACAACCGCAACTTGCTCGTGGTCACAATGCTGATTGGGACGTTCACCACGTTCTTAACGCAAACGATCCTGACCACGGCCTTTCCGACGCTGATGAAGACTTTTCACATCAACGCCTCGGCAGTTCAATGGCTGACCACGGGCTTCATGCTGGTCATGGGGATCATGATCCCCGTCTCCGCGTGGTTGCTCAGTAAATTCAACGTCAAATACCTTTACATGACGGCCATTTCGATCTTCTTCATCGGGACGTTGATCGCGCGCTTTGCCACTAGTTTTCCCATGCTGCTGGCAGGCCGGCTGATCGAGGCGATGGGCGTCGGCATGTCTGCGCCGACCTTCCAAACCGTCATGTACTCAGTCTTCCCGCCAAACAAACGCGGCTCCGCGATGGGCCTGGCCGGGATCGTCATCGGCCTTGCGCCGGCGGTCGGGCCGACCTTGTCCGGCTGGATCCTGCTTAACCACTCCTGGCGGTCACTGTTTTCCGTCATCCTGCCAATCGCCGCGCTGGTGCTCATTTTGTCATCGTATTCGATGCGCAAGGTGCTGACCACGACGAATCCCAAAATCGACGTGCTGTCCGTCGTTGAGTCCACCATCGGGTTTGGCTCGCTGCTTTACGGCTTCTCCAGCGTCGGCGATGCCGGCTGGGGCTCACCAATCGTCATTGGCAGTTTAGCCCTCGGCGTTGTGGTTGTCGCAGCCTTTGTTTATCGACAGCTGCACCTAGATAAACCGCTGCTCGAGCTGCGCGTGTTCACCAGCAAAACCTACACCCTGTCCGTGATCTTGACGGCCGTCGCCTTCATGTCGATGGTTGGCGTGGAAATGGTCCTGCCCATGTACATCCAGACCATCCGCGGCCAAAGCGCCTTCCACTCCGGGCTGATCCTGCTGCCGGGCGCCATCATGATGGGTATCATGTCCCCAATCACCGGCCGCATTTTTGACCGAATAGGGGCCAAGCGCCTGGCGACAACCGGCCTGTTCCTGTTGCTGGTCGGCACCTTCCCGCTGATCACTTTAACGCCTGACACCCCGATCCTGTTTGTCACTGTGCTGTACACGGTGCGGATGTTTGGCATCACCATGGTCACTATGCCCGTCACCACGAGCGGCATGAACGCCCTGCCGGACACGCTGATCAATCACGGCACCGCCGTCAACAATACGGTGCGCCAGATTGCCGCGTCAATTGGCACCGCGATCCTGGTTTCCGTGCTGGCCTCGGTCACCAAGGGCCATACGCCGAATGCCGGCTTGGCCAAAAGCAATCCGATTGCCTTTGCGCGCCAAATGCAAACCGCGACCGTGGCCGGCTACCGTGCCGCCTTCGTGGTGTCGCTGATTTTTGCCGCCATCGGGTTCCTGCTTAGCTTGCGCCTAACCAACGACCCCATTGATCAAGGAGGCGACCGCTCATGATTCTCGTCATCTTAGTGATAGCCGCGTTTGCGCTGTTTCTCGTCGCCGTGCTGGGGCAACAATCCTTGCGCCGCCGGGTCTGGATCGCCGTGCTCGGGGTCTTGCTGATCGCCAGCGCCTTCGCCATTGCGGCCAACGACGCCTCGCGCTTTGGCATGACGACCAAGGTGATCACCCAAACCACTGAAATTGTTGGTGCGGCTGATCACACGATCCTGACCTCCCCCATTGGCACTGACAAGCAAAACCTCGCGGTGGTCTACCGCCAGAACCCGCTCAGCAAAAAGGTCTCAGTGGCTAAGCCTGACATCAACACTGTCGTCAAGCTGCACCGCACCGACTCACGTCTGGGGCAGGTGACCATCAAGCGCACCGAACTGCGCTACAAGGACACCTTTGCCGCCTTCCTCTTCGCCGGGTCCGGCCAAAATGGCCAGACACTGAACACAACCTACGACTTTGCCATTCCGCAATCTTGGCGGGTCAGCGAGCGCAAGTAAGCTGATATTATGCCACTACAAAAAAACTCAGCCTTCACAGGCTGAGTTTTTTTGACATTGGCGAAGCACTGGGCTCATTCAAAAAAGCGCCAGCCCGTTTCCAGATTGTACGGCTCGCCTGGCAGCAGCGTGATGCTTGACCAGTCCACTCCGCTTGGCGGCGCGATTTGCGCCTCCAAGGCCACGCCGCTGTGCACCCCAATGTTATGTGGGATGCCGGTGTGGTCGAAGTGGTTGGCGGTGTACATCACCACCGAAGGCGCCGTGGTGGTCAAGGCCATTTTGCGGCCAGACTTGCCGGTGAGCAGCACCGCCTGCGCCTTTTTGATCAAAAACGGGTGGTCGAAGCCTTGCCCGTCCAGCACCTGCGGCATCCGGTCGCCGAGCTTGGCGCCGCTGCGGAAATCAAACGGCGTGCCGGCCACGCTCGCCCAGCCGCCGCTTGGCAGGTGGTGCTCATCGAGCGGCGCGTAGTAATCGGCCGCAAGGGTCACGGTGGTGTCGGCAATGCCGGCTTCCAGCCCATCCGGCGCGAAGTAAACATGATTCGTCGGGTTGTACAGCGTCTCCTCGTCGGTCACGGCATGCAGCGCATAGGTCAGCGTATTGCTCGCGTGCAGCGTGTAGGTCACGGTCGTTTTGACGCTACCCGGGAAGCGGTTGTGGCCGGCCGGATCGACGAAGGTGAAGGTCACCTGATCTTCCGTGTCGCCTTCCCGGTAAGTGGCGGTAAACACCTGCGTGTCCGAGCCTTCCGAGCCGCCGTGAATCGCGTTATCGCCTTCACCAGGCAGCAGCGTCACGTCGCGGCCTTCGCGGTGCCAGACATGACCCGGCAGCCGACCGACCACGCGGCCGACCGTGCCGCCTAAAAAGTTGCGTTCCTTGGCGTAGTCGGCAACGCTCGGCAGCGTCAGGATCTGATCCAGCGGGCCGCGGGCGGTCGGCACGACCACGCGGGCCAAGGTCGCGCCGTAATTGAGCAGGTGCACGGCCATCCCCGCCTGATTGGTCAGCGTGAACTCGTACAAGGGCTCGCCGCGCAAGGTGCCATACTTTTGCAACTTAATGGTCATGAGATTCCTCCTTAAAGGCTGGCGATGAACCGACCAAACGCGGCGCGCCCGTTGTCATCGCGCTTGAACACGCCGGCGTCTTCGAGCACGCGGGCGAACACGTGGCCCACCGCATCGTTCAGCTGGGCATCGGCGTTGGCCAGCGTCCAGGTCTCCTGCTGCTTGAGCTGATCCGCCCACGGCTTATGACTGGCCGCGATCTGGTTGGGTTGCCCCAACAGGTACTTTTTGACTTCGACCAGCTCGGTTTTGAGCCGCGCCGGCAAAATGGCCAGACCCATGACTTCGATCAGGCCAATATTTTCGCGTTTGATGTGCTGCACGTCCTGGTGTGGGTGGTAAATGCCGTCGGGAAATGCGGCAGACGTCTGATTGTCCCGCAGCACCAGATCCAACCTGAACGTCTCACCATCGCGGGTGGCGATCGGCGTCACGGTGTGGTGACGCACCCCATCCGCGTGCGCCCGCACATCAACTGATTCATCGGTGTATTCGGCCCACGCTGCGCGCACGTGCTCGGCCGCTGCGACCAGCACCTCTTTGTCGGCCGACTCGAGGCGAATCACGCTCATCGGCCACTTCACGATGCCGGCGGAAACGGTCGGCCACTGCGGCAGCTGAAATGCCGTTTCGACTTCAGCCTTGTTCATCGCAAAGACGTGCTTGCCGCCTTGGTAGTGCTCGTGAGCCAGCATCGAGCCGCCGACGATCGGCAGGTCGGCGTTGCTGCCGACAAAATAATCCGGGAATAGCGTCAAGATCTCCAGCAGGTTCGTGAACGTGGTGCGGGTGATTTTCATCGGTTCATGCACGCTGTCCAGGAAGATCGCGTGTTCGCCAAAATACGCGTACGGCGAATACTGGAAGCCCCAGGTGCGGCCGCCCAGGCTGAAGCGGATGATTCGATGGTTGCCGCGCGCCGGATAGTCGCTGCGGCCGGCGTACCCCTCGTTTTCCATGCAGAGCTGGCAGGCCGGATACGTCGCATCAGCGCCGGCATGCGCAGCCGCGGCAATGTCCTTGGGATCTTTTTCCGGCTTAGACAAGTTGATGGTGATCTCCAGGTCGCCGTAGTCGGTCTTGGTGGTGAAGCCGATGTTCTTGGCAATCGCGCGAGTTTGAATGTAGTTGTTAGCCCGGGACAAGTCATAGAACCAGTCCGTCGCCGCTTTCGGCGAGGCCTGGTACTTCTGCCAAAAGACGGCGTTGGCCTGACTCGGCGTCGGTGTCGCCAGAGTCATCAACTCAGCCTCAAGGATCTGCCGGGCGCTCAGGCGGTCTTCAATCTTGCCATTTTGCACCGCAGCTTCGACCAATTGATCGAGGTTGGCCAGCGGCGCCGCCTGTTCAGGTAAGCCCCGCGCGGCATCCCCGACCAGGTTCAGGATGCGATTGACCAGATACCCCCGATCCATCTCGGAGTAACCAGCGTTCAGCTCCAGAATGTAATCAACCTGCCGCTCGACTGCTGTCATGCCCGGTCACCGTAACCTTTCGGGTGACTTTCGTGCCAGTTCCAGGCGGTTTCGATGACCTTCTCCACGTCGTCGTACTTTGGCTGCCAGCCCAAAATCTCGCGAGCCTTGTCCGAAGCGGCGATCAGTGTGCTCGGGTCGCCGGCGCGGCGTGGCCCAATTTTGGCCGGAATCTCCTTGCCGGTGACCTTGCGGGCCGCGTTCAGGATTTCCAGGTTCGAGAAACCAGTCGCGGAGCCCAGGTTGAAGGCGTTGGAGTCGTGGCCTTCACGCAGATACTTGAGCGCGAGAATGTGCGCATCAGCCAAGTCGACCACGTGGACGTAATCGCGGACGTTGGTGCCATCCTTGGTCGGGTAATCGTCGCCGAAGATCTGCAGCCCGGTGCGCGTTCCCGCGGCGACCTGCAAAATGATCGGGATCAGGTGAGTCTCCGGGTGGTGGTCCTCACCGATGCTGCCATCCGGCATCGCACCGGCGACGTTGAAGTAGCGCAGCGCGACGAACTTGATGCCGTACGCGACGTCGCTCCAGTGCATGATTTTTTCCATGGCCAGCTTGGACTCGCCATACGGGTTGGTTGGCACCTGCGGGTCGGTTTCCTTGATTGGAATCGACTTGGGCTCGCCGTAAGTGGCGGCGGTCGAGGAAAAGACGATCTTGTTGATGCCAAATTGGTGCATAGCTTCCAGCAGCGTAATCAGGCCACCCGTGTTGTTATCGAAGTACTTGAGCGGATCCTTCATCGATTCTGGCACGATGGAAAACGCCGCAAAGTGAATGATTCCCTCGATTTTTTCCTGCGAAAACACGCTGCTCAGGAACTTGTAGTCACGAATGTCGCCTTGGTAGAAGCGCGCCTTCGGGTCCACAGCCTGACGGTGGCCCGTAATCAAGTTGTCCAGCACCACGACGTCCTCGCCGGCCCTGACCAGCTGTGCCACGGTGTGCGAGCCGATGTACCCGGCCCCACCTAAAACTGCAATTGTCATCAACAAAACTTCCTTTCTGATATCCGCACTGTGTGACCCTGAAAACTAATCGAGCCGCTTTGGCCCATCGGCAATTTCTGCGACGTAAAACGATGGTGCATAGCCGATGGTTTCTTCATATTTTGCGCCGACTGCGGCCTTGACCGCCTCGACGTGGTCCTTGGCCACCAGCGCGATTGCGCACCCGCCAAAACCGGCGCCGGTCATGCGGGCCCCCAAGACGCCGGGCTGCTTGACCGCTTCTTTAACCAGCGTATCGAGCTCTGGGCCAGTCACTTCATAATCATACGCCAAGCTGACACCGGAAGCCGAAACCAGGTGGCCAAAGCCGACCAGGTCGCCGGCCTTGAGCTGGGCCGCGGCCTTGATGGTGCGCTGGTTTTCAAACACGGCGTGACGGGCGCGGCGAATCAGCGTGCCGTCGTAAATCAGATAACTGGCCTGGTCGAACTGATCCTCGTTCAAATCGCCGAGCGTCTTGATATCCAGCTTGGTTTGCAAGCGGCGCAGCGCCTCTTCGCATTCGCTGCGGCGCTCATTGTACTTGGAGTCCGCTAGCTCGCGGCGCTTGTTGGTGTTCATGATCAGAATCACGTTGTCTTGCAGATCCAGCGGCACGGATTCGTACTCCAGCGTGTTCGTGTCCAGCAGGGTCGCGTGGTTGGCCTTGCCCATGCCGATCGCGAACTGGTCCATGATGCCAGAGTTGACGCCGATGTAACCATTTTCGACTTTCTGGCCCAGCTTGATCAAATCCAGCATGGACGCCTTCAGGCCGTACTGGTCCTTGAGAATCGTCCCGGCGAGCAGCTCCAAAGAAGCCGAACTCGACAGGCCGGCGCCGTTTGGCAGATTGCCGAAGATGTAGACGTCCAGGCCTTGGGTGAAGGCAGGGTAGTCCTTTTGCAGTAGCTGGGCCATGCCCTTGAAGTAGTCGGTCCACTTTTTGTCTGCAGGCGTGGCCAGGTCGCTCAGTGGCACCTCAACGATCCCCACCTCGTCGAAGTTGCCCGAGTACAGCCGCAGCGCCTTCGCGTCGTTTGGGGCGACCGCCGCGTACGTCCCCAGGCTGATCGCGCAAGGGAAAACATGGCCGCCGTTGTAGTCAGTGTGCTCGCCGATCAAGTTGATCCGGCCGGGCGCAAAGTACGTCGCTGCAGCCGGCTCGCCGAACGCTGCCGCAAATTTTGTCTTCAATTCCTCTACATTCATCGTTGTATCCTCCTTAAAGTTAATTAACTAATTAATTGGTGCTGCCCCGCAGGATCAGTTCGCTTTCCGGCGTGATGCGCAGCGGGAACGCCAAGGTCCCATCGAGCTTGGCCTGCAGCAGCTGCACCGCCGCGGCACCGAGCTCTTGGCTGCGCACACGCACCGACGTCAGCGCCGGGCTGACGAACCGGCCCATGTTCAGGTCGTTGAAGCCGTACACGGCGACCTGCTCGGGCACCTTGATGCCGCGCTCCTGCAAGGCCTTGAGCGCGCCAATGCCCATTTCGTCGTTGGCGGAAAAAATGGCGTCAAAGTCGCACGCCTTGGACTGATCCAGAAACTGGGCCATGACCTTGTACGCGTCGTTCATGGTGAAATCTGAGGTCAGCGTGGTCGCAAGGCTCAGCCCGGCCTCTGCCGCCAGTTGCGGGAAGAAGCGGGTGCGCGGGTCCGCCAAGGCAAAGCCGTCGCTGGCGTGTTCCTGACCCGCCAAAAACAGCGGGTGCTTGACCCCGGTTTGCTTCATGTGGGCGACCACCTGCGCCACGCCCCCTTCAAAATCTGGGACAACGCAGGACAGTTGCCGCGAAAGCACGTCCTGGTCGATGACAATCAGCGGCTGGTCGCGCGAGGTGAGCTTGGCCAGCTGACTGGGGCTAAACTTGCCAAGGGCCAATACGCCATCATACCGGGCCAAGGACGGCATCGTGTCGCCTGGGAAAAAGCGCACGACCCCGAGATCGACGGCGCTAAGCTCCTGCTCCACGGCCTGGCGAATCGTGCTGTAGTAATCAGTACTCATGCCCTTGGCGTCTGGGTACCACTGATACAGCACGACCGTCCCGCTATTCTTATGGCGGACCGTGGGCCTAGCGTAGCCCAACGTGGCCGCGGCCTTCAGAACATTTTGCCGGGTCTGATCCGTGACGGAAAAGCTTTCATCGCGGTTCAGCACGCGACTGGCGGTCGTGATCGATACTTGGGCCGCTGCGGCCACATCTTTAAGTGTTGCCATGCACACGCCTCCTCTCTTTCTCCAATTTTACTGAATGCCAGTAAAAAGTAAAGCGCATTCAGCGTTTTCGTAGATATTTCTAGGTCGGTCAAAAAATATTCCTAGTCACCAGTCCCGAACATAATAGCTGTTATATCAGCATTCTAATGGTGTTCTGGTAAAACGGGAAGTGGCTAAAACATTTACTAAAACATTTGAAAAATGTTTTAGCAGCATCAGTTGCTGGCTGGAGGTCAGGGTCATCGTAACAACGGTTAGTCAGCCCCATTTTCAGAAAACGGTTGACTTTGGCCAGGGTAAGCGAGTAATATAACCAGACGTTGGGCTTCGGCCTCAAAACAGAACAAATCGCAGCACTATTCCGCCTATTATGGTGTTGCCAAGTCCCCATGGCCTTCGCTGTGGGGATTTTTTTCGGTTTGGTAAGGGCAATCTAATTGGTAAGGAGTTTTTATTTTATGGAAATGTCACAAAGTATGCCAAAAGCTCGTGTGCAAATCGCCCATCCCGCAATTGCGATGCTGGGCCTCATGATCGGTGCGTTCGTCGGCATGTTCTCAGAAACTGCGCTGAATATCGCACTGCCGTCTTTGATGGCGTCACTGCACGTCACCCAGGGCACCGTGCAATGGCTTGTCACCGGCTACATGCTGGTAATCGGCATCTGCATGCCGCTGTCCAGTATGCTGACCAAGCGGTTTGACACCAAGAAAATCGTCCTGTTCGGCCTCGGTGCCTTCCTAATTGGCGCTGTGATCGCCGCCATGGCGCCGGCCTTCCCCGTCCTGCTGTTCGGCCGGATGCTGCAGGGAATCGGCACCGGGCTGGTCCTGCCGCTGATGTTCGCGGTCGCCATGCAGATCTTCCCACCTTACCGTCTGGGCACGGTGATGGGGCTGGCCGCTTTGGTCATCATGTTCGCCCCTGCCATCGGCCCGACCATCACCGGGATCCTGCTGGGGGTTGCTTCCTGGCACGCCATTTTCTGGCTGCTCGTGCCATTTTTGGCAGTCGCGTTCATTCTCACTGCCATCGCGCTGGACAACGCGTTTGAACAGAAAAGTATCCCAATCGACTGGGCATCGATTGCCCTTTCCACCATCGGCTTTGGCGGTATCGTCATCGGCACCTCGATGGCCAGTGACGCCGGCTGGCTTTCAGTGCGCGTGATTCTCGCACTGGTCGTCGGCATCGCGGCCTTGGCTTTGTACGCCGGCCGTCAGCTGAGCCAAAGCGCGCCAATGCTGAACCTGAAAGCGTTCAAAAACCGCGCCTTCACCACCGGTACCTTGCTGGTCATGCTTGACTTCGGCGTCATTCTCGCTTCAATGTACTTACTGCCACAATATCTGCAAAACGTGATGGGTCTGCCGGTTGCCATGACCGGGCTGGCCATGTTGCCAGGCGGGATTGTCAACGCCGCAGTGTCTGCCGTTGCCGGTCGCTTGTACGATCGCTTCGGGGCCAAGTGGCTCACCCGCGCAGGCTTCATCGTGGCCGCAATCGGCGTCGTAATCTTGATGTCGACGAACGCCCACAGCAGCCTGGCACAAGTCATCGCTGGCCACATCATCTTAATGATTGGTGCGCCACTGGCGATGTCACCTGCTCAGACTTACGGGCTCAATTCGCTGCCTGGCTCACAGAGTGCTGATGGCAGCGCCATCTTGAACACCCTGCAGCAAATCGTTGGCGCCGTGGCAACTGCCATTGCCACTTCGATGCTCGCTTTGGGGACTGCCAGCCAGGCTGGCGTTGCCGGTTTGACCACAGGCGCTCACCTCGGCTTCGGTTTCGTTCTGATTATCGCCATCGTCGCCTTCGTCATTTCACTGGGCGTCAAGGGCAAGGTCAAGAGTGAAGACGTGCCGCTGAATTAGTCAGTTTACGTTATAAAACAGCCTCATGCGATCGTGAAACTCACGGTTGTGTGAGACTGTTTTTGTGTCTGGCCTCATCAATTAGAGACGGAATTTGGTATAATGAAACCGCTTAGATTTGTTCCCACAACAACTGCTAAAGGAAGGTCACTCATGTCACCATACACTGTCTTTATGGATATCGACGGCACCCTGGTCGGCGAAAGCCAGTATCCCACCAAGCGCGTCGTTGAGACGATCGCCAAGTACCGCGCACAGGGCCACCGCTTCTTCATCGCCTCGGGCCGGCCGCTGTTTTCCGCCAGCATGATGGCCGACCGCATCGGCCCGGACCTGGACATTATCTGCTCCAACGGCACGGTCACCCGCATCGGCGGCAAAATCGCGGCGCAGCACCTCTCCACCAACGCGCTGGAAGGCATTTGGCGCGTCGCCAAAAAGTATCAGCTTCCGCAGTACTTTTTCACCTTGGACAAGGTGCTCTACCTCACGCCGCTGCCTGATGAGGTGTCGGGTGACGGCAAGAACCGTATCGCCGGCGAGGACCCGAGCAAGTATGTCGCCATCGACACGCTTGAGCAGTTGCGGGCCAACAGCGGCAAGATCATCAATGCCATCGCCATCGACCCGGACCTGGAAAAAGTCGCCCGGGCCCGGGTCGAAATGAACCAGCTTGCCGATGTTGACGCCTCTAGTTCTTACATCAACAACATTGAGATCACGGCCCATGGCGTCAACAAGGCGACGGCAATCCTGCGGGTGTGCCGCGAGCTTAACCAGCCGCTGGCACGCACCATGGCATTCGGCGACGGCTCAAATGACCTCGAAATGCTGCAAACTGTTCACTACGGCATCGCGATGGGCAACGCCAACGACCAGGTGAAGGCCACCACCAAGTTCCACACCGCTGACTTGGACCACGACGGTGTCCCGGAGGCGCTCGACAAATTCCTCGGTGGCGCTGAAGAAAATTAATCGCCGCATCATAAAAGCCCGGCATTCTGCCGGGCTTTTCGTATGGCCTAAGGTTCTAGCAGCGTCTCATCCACGGCATACAGTTCATCGTACTTCTGCTGCAGGTCGATGGCAGCTGTCTGATAAATCTGCAGGTGCCCCTCCTTCAAGAACATGACGGAATCAGCCATGGTCGTGACGTTGCCCAGCTGATGCGACGACATCAAAATGCTTTTGCCCTGGTCCTTCAGCTGCGAAAAAATCCGCGTGAACAGCTCAATGCTGGTCGGGTCAAGCCCGTTCAGAGGCTCGTCGAACAAGAGCAGGTCCGCGCCCGAAATCAGGTACATCCCCAGCAGCACGTGCTGCTTCATCCCCAGCGACATGCTGGCAACGCGCTTCTTGCGGTACTTCTCCATGCGCAGCACCTTCACGACGCGGTCGACTGACAGCGGCCCGCCCCACATGTCCTTCACGTAACCGAACAGCTCGTTGGGATTGAGGCCCTCATACAGCCGCGCAGAATCCTCGATGAAAAAGAGATGCTTTAAAAATGCTTGCCGGTCGTGCCAGGAATCATGGCCCAACAGGCTCACGGTGCCGTGCTTGGCGCGCAGCAACCCGGTCACATTGCGCAGCAGCGTACTTTTGCCGGTACCGTTTGGGGCCACGAGCCCGACGATGGTGCCTGCCTCGATCGTAAAACTCAGGTCATCAAGAATCGGCTGCTTACCATAATTAAAGGAAAGGTTTTTCACTTCAAGCAAGAGACTCACTCCTTTCACGCGGCCTGGCGCCGGTGGACGACAACGTGGCCGGCAATCAGGAAGACCGCCGCCCAGGCAAATAACACCGTTAGTCCGAGCAAACCCTGGCCGCCGAATGGCCCGGCAGGATAGGTCTCCTGACTCATCATCAGCATCATACTGATGTCCGTGTGACTGCCAGGCAAGACCTGCAAGACTCCTGCAAGCGACGGCAGCCACTGCAAGACGGCCCGGCTCGGCAGCATGACCACGGCGGCCAAGGCAAGCGCTGTGGTGATCAAATTGGCGTGCCACTGCTTGAGCAGCAGCGCCAGCCCCGTCAGCATCAAGCTCACTGCAAGCAGCCCCAGCAGGTAGAAGGCCAGCGCCTTGAGCACTGGCACGATGATGGCACGCGTATCAGCTTTAAAGTCGACCCCAGAGCCCGAGAAGAATGCGGTCTGCCACGAGCCCATTCCGCCGCGTACGATGACAGGCACCGCCATCAGTATCAATGCCAACAGCACCATGCCAAACGTGGTCAGGCCGATGACCACCTGCTGATTGAGCAGTACCTGATTCGCCCGCATTGGCAGGAGAGCGGCAAACTCATCACGTTTGCCGCGTCCCATGGTGGTCAAGAAAGCGACCAGCACCGCAAGCGCCAGCACGACGTACGTGGTGTTCCCAAAATACATCACTTGGTTCAGCAGATAATTGGTGAACGGCGTCTGCGTATCAACAAAATCATAGAACGGCACGTGATGCGCCGCGAGGTACTCGTACTTGGGGGCGCGCATGTCAGTAGCGGCAAAAAAGGCGGTCACCGCCTTGGGATACGCGACTCGATCACCCGCGTTGACCGCCGCGGTCACTTTTTTTGCCAGCGGCAAGAGCTTCTTGGCCTGCTGGTAGGTCATGACCGTGGGTTGGGCCTTGGGGCCGGCTTTGATCACGCGCCGGATCGTTGCTAAATCACGCGATTCCATGACAGTGCTGGCATCGTCCCGCAGGACGGCGGCGGTAGTGCCCCGGGCCACCATCCGCCCACGCAGCATCGGCAGTATGAACAGCGTTGTGATCACCAGCGGAATCAGCCAGATCACCGGCCGCTTAAGGGCGAGCAGCCACTCCCATTTTTGTTGTTTCATCGCGTTCTCCTTTTATAGTCGTTGCCGGCACGCCGCAATGATCAGGCTTAAACTGCCTAGCGCTGCGGCCCAGCCGGCCAGTATCACCGGTCCCCAGCCCGGCGCAAGAATCCCTAAGGTCCCTTGGGGCAGCAGAGTCGCTGCAGGGTCCAGGTACGGAAACGGTGCCCACGGACCAAGCTGAAGTGTTGGACCAAACACGCACAGCGCCGCGAGCAGCAGTAACACCACGAAGTAATTGCGGATAAACTGCTGCAGCAAACTGTTAACGGCAGCCATGAAGGCCAGCAGCGCCAGGATGCTGAGCAAAAACAGCAGCACGAAGCGACCGGTCGTCATGACTTGGACAGCTTGGCCCGCCGGCGCAAAGGCCAGCGGATAGCGCGCATCCCCAAAGCCACTGGTGAGCACAGGAATCACCAGCGCCAGTGCGAACACGGCAATCGTGGTTGCGGCGGCGATGACCCAAAACACGAGTTGCTTGGCCAAAAGGATTGTCCCCTGCCGCACCGGCACCAGCGCTGTGAACTCGCCGACGCGGCTGCGCTTATCCCAGATCAGGTAATAGCTGCTCCACACCGCGATAAACAGCAGAAGCCAAAGTGCTGGCACCCCGCGCTGTAGCGTGCGCGCAAGGGCCAGGCTAGCCGGCAGATTAGTCGCGGCCGCCGGCATAAAAACTTGATGGCGTTTGATCAAGATTTTTAGTACCGCATCGTCTTCTTGGGCCGGGAGGACATCGATTGGGGTGCCGCCACTATCGACATAGACGCGGCCGGCGTTGATCTGCGCCACCATCGAACGGCGCAGGCGGTACATCAGCTGGGTGAGGCGCCATGGCGACGCCTGATTCTCAATGGCCGAGGTCAGATCGTATAGCTGGTCTTGTTCCTGGCGCAGGTCCTCCTGATTCGGTCGGGTCCCTTTTGCATCGGCTTTGTCTGGAGCCTTCTTCTGCAGCTTGGCATCCGCCTTCATCAGTTCTTGGAGTGCCGGCACTTCCGCGTCGTAACCGCTGCTTGGCGCCAGGCGCGCGGTGTTAGGCCACATGAGAAGCAAGGCGAACACGAGCGCGAAGCCCAGCCAGCCCCAGTCGCGCACCACGCGCAGCCACTCGAAGCGAATTTGTCGTTTCACTGGTCCTGCCCCCTTGGATGCCACTTTAACCGCAGCCAGCACAGTCCTAACAGTCCGGCTGTCCATCCCAATAGCATAGCGATCCCGCCGCCAACTGAAAGCTGAGGCCAGCTCGCGTCGCGAAGCAAGAGCGGCGCCGGCTGCCAGTGAATCAGCGGCACGATCAACACCAAAAAGCCCAGCAACAGGCCGACCAGCCCCAGCTGCCAAGGTTGTCTTTTCCATTCCAGCCCCACGTTGTTTGCCATCGCGCGTCCCCCGTTGACCCGGCACCCAATAATAAGAATTTTTCTCATTATACAACGGATAACTAATCTTTTGCTCATTTTTGTCAAATAATTAAGCGCTTTCGTTCCTGCGCACAAAAAAACGCCACCGCGAACGGTGACGCCTGAATGAAGCAGCTAACGGTTAAACCTCGTGACGCTCGAACGGATCATCGGAGATGCCGCGGCTGAGAATCAGCTTCGCCCATTCCTTGGCGGAAAAGAGGCTGTGGTCCTTGTAGTTGCCGCAGGACTTGATGGTCGTGCCTGGCACGTCATCCCAGGTGATGTCATTGGCGATGGCTTCAAGACTCGACTTCAGCGCCTTGGCCACTTCGGTCGTGCTGTGCTCGCCCCAGGTGATCAAATGGAACCCGGTGCGGCAGCCGAACGGTGAGCAGTCGATGACGCCATCCATGCGGTCGCGCAGCAGGCTGGCCAGCAAGTGCTCGATGGTGTGCAGACCCGCGGTGTCAATCGCGGCCGTGTTTGGCTGCACCAGGCGCAGATCGTAATTGGAAATGGTGTCCCCTTTTTGCCCGTGTTCCTCAGTGATCAACCGGACGTATGGTGCCTTAACTTTCGTGTGATCCAATGTGAAACTTTCAACTTTAGCCATAGCTAGTGCCTCCTAAAAAATTTAAATGCCAAACTGCCGAAACTGATGCCGACGCAGCGCCGGTGAGTTGATCTTCACACATTGCGAGAAAAAAACGCCCCTTGGCTTAGCCGTTAACCTAAGCCAAGGGGCGTTTGCGCGCGGTGCCACCCTTGTTTGCGGAATGCTCCGCCTCTTGAGTACCAGTTGATACCCGGCAAGGTAACGGTTGCGCCCGGTCCAGCGGCGTGAACCGCTGAACAGCTATTTGGAGCTCATCTTCACCGACTCGTTGCGCGCCCTTTCTCACCAGCCGGGTTCTCTTTAGCGCTTGATTTCGGTTACTCTTCTCCGCAAAGCACGTGAATGAAAATCAACTATGTGGCTATCCTAATTTCTTTTCTTCATCGTGTCAACGGCATTTTCCAGCTGCGCCGCCACTTTCTCCGCCTGCTTGCGGGCCTGCATCCGCATCACGGCGGCCGCGACCGACATGCCGATGCCAATCAGCAAAATCACCCCGGCCACAATGCGCCAGGTGGGCGTGACGGCGGCCTGGATCTGCTCAACCACGATCTGGCTGACCCCGCCGAGCCTGATGTACTGCGCCAGCGCTGGAATCGACACGACCAGCGCGCCCAGGCCGGCGAGAATCGCGATGCTGTAAGTGAGCCGGCCGGTCACGCGCAGCCACCGCTCCCAGGAGTGCGCGCAAACGCGCATCACGGCCAGCACGATGACACCAAGGATGGCGCCGACGATCGCGGCCGTCTGGCAGATCAGCACCATCATCGGGTAGGCGATGCCGATGCCGTGCAGCATCATGGTGTCCAGGATCACCTCGTTGTAGTGTGCCGCGATGGCCTTTTCGACCGACACGCGCACCTCACCGGAGTAATTGGGGTCAATGGCCTTGGCGGCAGCCGCCAGCCGCGAATTCAGCGGCTTCAGCAGCGGCTTCAACGTCATGTGGCTGGGGTCGGTTTTGCTGATGTAAGCTTGGTCGACCCACTTGCTTCGCTGCGGCACGTCGCCAAAATTGGCGCTGATGGCAATGCCGGTCGCCACCCCACGTCTGAGCGCCTGCGGGTCAATGAGCTCAGTCGTTGGCGGCAGCGTCACACCGGCCTTGGCTGTCTGGCGCAAGGCGCTGTTGTTCAACGTTTGCTGCAGGTTGGTCAAACTCTGCGGGTTGGTGACCGTCTGGATCATTTGATCCGTGTTGCCAAACGTGATTGCGAACCCGAAGCCCACGCCAAAAATGACCAGGATCACGCAGTAGATTAAGCCAAAAACCATCAGCCAGCCGCGGCTGACCGCCGTGTATCGAGTCCTTGCCATAAGTTTTCCTCCACGGCTATTATACCGAAGTTCGCCGACCAATGTCGGACCATATGTAGTGGCTCATCGCAAAAACGCTACTACCGGTTGCGGGTGGTTCGTGTTACATTAGACCCAGAACCTGTCAGAAAAGGAGCCCTCACCGTGATCAATTTGTTATACATATCCATCTCAGGCAACACCCGCGCGTTCGCCGAGCACCTCGCTGAATACGCCAAGGCCCAGCACCAGGCAAACGTCGAGCAGCCGCTGATTCATCTGGAAGAGGTGTCGGATGCCACCCAAAACGAAGGCGAGACTGCGCCGTATTTCGTCATGATCCCCACTTACCTGGACGGCGGCAACGGCATCGACAACGGCTTTCACGAGCTGATGACCACCGCGATGGGCGACTACCTGCGCGAACCCGGCAACGCCGAATGGTGCCGCGGCATCATCGGCTCCGGCAACCGCAACTTCAACGAGCAGTACTGCCTGACGGCCAAGGAATACTGCAAGGAATTCAATGTGCCATTTTTGGCTGACTACGAGCTGCGCGGCACAGCCAAAGACGCCAGCCGCATTTACGACATTTTGGTGAAAGTCAACCAGGCCTAACGCCAGTGGGCGTTGAACCAGCCTACCACGCGGTGTTGGTAACGGTTTGGCTGCAGCTTAAGACTCTGGGCATGCCCGGCTTTGGGCACAATCCAGAGCTTTTTTTCGCTGTGGTCTGCGGCGTACTCGCGGTGCACCATGCTGGTTGGCACAAAGGCGTCCTTGGCCCCGTGGATGAACAGGAGCGGTCTGGTGTTGTGATTCAGCGCAAGAATCGTCGACGCGGCAAACACGTTGTAGTGGGCCTTGAGGCTGGCCGTCAGGGCCACCGCCGGGATCAGCGGGTAACGCGGCAATGAAAACAACGCCTGGCCCTGGGCGGCCAGTTCATCCATGATGCTGGTGTAGCCGCAGTCCTCAACAATCGAAACCACCTGCTTGGGCAGTTTTTCGCCGCTCAGGTACATCACTGTGGCCCCGCCCATCGAGACGCCATACAACCCAATCTGACTGGTGGGCCCGACGCGCCGGATCACTTGTTGAAGCCACTTGAGGTAATCCAACCGGTCCGCGTAGCCGTAGCCAATGTAGTTGCCTTGGGACTGGCCGTGGCCGCGGTCATCCGGGGCTAGGACGTTAAAGCCGGCCTCGTGGAAAAATTTGATTTGCCGGGCCATGTCTTCTTTGGTGTTCATGTAGCCATGCGCGACCACGATCGTTTTGGGGGTGTCATGCGAAGCCGGCACCCAGTCGGCGACCAGCCGCAAGTTGGCCCCGGCCGCCTGCTCGTGCCAGGTCTCCTTGGGCACTGTTTTCAGCCAGGCCTGCGCTTTGCGGACCGCCGGCTCGGTCGTGCTGCTGAGGAAGGTCTTGTGGCTCGGCACAAAAGCATAATTGTAGAAGTACAAGGACGCGCCGGCGATGGCCGCCACGATGACCATCCCGAGGCCGCTCAACAGAATTGTCCATTTGCGTTTCATGAGGTTCTCCAATCAATTAAATTTTCAGGCGTTAATGGTTGGCGCGCAATGCAATATAGGTTAGACTTATGGTAATGATACGGAGGAGGCACCGACCCATGAACGAAAAAGCGTTACGCGCTGGCTTTATCGATATCTATTTCAGCCTGATCAAACACGTTGAAGCAGATCTTTCCCGCCCGCTGGAAGACTTTAAGCTATCGTTTGAACAATACCAGATAATGACCGACCTCGCCAGTAATGAGGCCACCACGCTGACTGACATCGTCAAGCGCCGCAAGGTCACTAAACCCGCGATTGCCCGCCAGCTGCGTGTGCTGCGCGACTTGGGTTACGTGTCCCAGACGACGGCCAAGGACGACCGCCGGCGCCGCTTGCTGCAGCTCACCCCGCTCGGTAAGCGCGTCGAGGCTGAGGCCACCAAAGCCTCGAACGCCGCCTTTGACCAATGGGTTCAGATCCTTGGCAAGGATAAGCTGCTGGCCCTGCTAAATATGTTGCAAGACGCTGAAGATCAACTTCACCAGGCACAAACCCCGCGCTGATTGCCCTGCCTGCGGCCCCGCTCACCGGCGGGGCCTTTTTGCGCAAGGGCATAAAAAAACACCGCGGCCAAAATGCGGTGGCGGTGTCAAAGCGGATGCGTGTTTAAGTTTAGTACCAGCCGTATGCGTTCGAGTGCGCCAGGGCCTTGGACCAGCTGCCGTAGCGGCTGGAGACGTACTGATCGGCGACGCGTTCCTGGTTGGCGGCGGAGTAATCGCCGTGCAGATAGGAATTGGTCAGTTGGTACTTGCCGATGTACTGGCCGTTGCGGGCGCTGTAGGAACCGCCTGATTCGCGCTGGGCGATGGCAGCCTTCGCGGCGGCCTCACTGCCAGAGGCGCTGCTGGTGTAGCTGGTCGTGGTCCGCGGCGCGCTGTAACTCTTCGGCGCCGTGTAGCTGCGGGCCTGCGGCTGAGCGCTAGTCTGCGCTGCGGTTTGGGTAGGCGTGGTGGCCGGTGCGGCGGAGCCGGTGAGCTTCAGGACCTGGCCAACCGCGATCAGGTTAGGGTTAGTAATGTTGTTCAGAGAAGCCAGGGTCGCCTGGCTGACGCCGGTGGTCTTGGCAATGTCTGAAAGCGTATCGCCAGCTTTGACGGTGTAAGTCGTCGGGGCGGCAGGCTTAGCAGCTGCTTCAGTCACCTTCAGAATCTGCCCGACGTGGATGAGATTCTTATTGGCCAAGTTGTTGGCAACGGCCAGCTTGTCGGCGTTCGTGTTGATAGCTGCGGCAATCGCAGACAGAGTATCACCCGCTTTAACCACGTACTCGTCTGTGGTAGCAGCATCGGTCGTGGTGGTGGTGTGACCCATGACCACTGCCGTGCTTAAGGCTGCTGCCGTTGTGAAGAGCCATGCTAAATGTGAGTTTTTGATAATTATTCACTCCTAAGTTTTGTCCAGTATCAATTCAACACTCACCATGTTAACGATTGAAGGTCACAGGGATACCACAGCCACGTTACGAATCATGGAAAATTTGTATTATTGTCATGAAAATGTCGCATAACTGAGGCAAAATTCACTTTTTAGGCATAAAACCGCGCCTGGCGATCGCTCACCAGGCGCGGTTACTCACTTTTTACAACAATGACGCGACGCCGCGCGGCAACTCTCCCGGCGCGTCGATGACGGCCGTGGCGTGCGCCTTGGCCAGCTCGGCCGCATCGCCGAAGCCGTACGTAACCCCGAGGGTCTTGACGTGGTTGTTCGCCCCGCCGATCATGTCGGTGTCGCGGTCGCCGATCATCAGCGCCTGCTGCGGGTCGGCGCCGCTTTCTTTCAGCGCGTATTCCAGCACCGCCGTTTTCGACGAGCGCACCCGCTCGTCCATGGTGGCGCCGTAGAGCCCGGTGAAGTAGCGGTTCAGCCCGAAGCGCTCGGCAATTTGAACCACCATCGGTTCGGGCTTGGCTGAGGCGATGTTCAGCGAATACCCCGCCCGCATCAGCCGGTCCAGGGCCTCTAGAATGCCGGGATACAGGCTCTGCTGGAAGATTCCCGTGGCCAGGTAGAACTCGTGGTAGTACTGAATGGTTTGGTCGACCTCGGCCTCGGACAGCGCCGGGTAATACTTGTTAAGGCTGCTGCCAAGCGACGGACCGATGAACTGCCGGTAGGTGTCATCATCGAGCAGCGGCAGGTGCTGCTTTTGGATCATGTAGTGAATGCTGTTGATGATTCCCTCTTGGGAATCGGCGATGGTGCCATCTAGGTCAAAAAACAGAGTCTTCAAGCTTTCTCCTCCAGTGCGCGGTGGCGGTTCAGGGCGTCCTTCAACATGAACGGAGCGATCAGCGTGGTCAAAATAATCACAATGATGACGCTGGAATAAAAATCACGGTGCAGCAGGTTCGCATCAAACCCGATCTGGGCGACGATCAGTGCCATTTCGCCGCGGCTGACCATGCCGGCGCCGATGATGTTGGCCTCGTGCCAAGACATTCCCGACAGCTTAGCCCCGGCACCGCAGCCGATCCACTTGGTGAGCAGCGCCAGCACCGTCATGATGACGATGAACCAGAAGTCGCGGCCGATACTGTCCAGGCGCATGTTCATGCCGATCGAGACAAAGAACACAGGAATGAACACCGCGTAGCCAATTGACTCAAGCGCCTTGTCCACCTCTGCGCGGTACTTGGTTTCGCTGACGGCCACTCCAGCAAAGAACGCGCCGATCACCGCTGACAGGCCGAACAGGTCGGCCAAGTACGCCATCCCCAGGCACAGCAGCAGTGACCCGATCGTCACCGAGGAACTTGGCAGCAGCCGCTCGGCCATGTGCATGACAAACGGCGCGAGCCACTTAACCACCAGGAAAATCAGGCCAAAGTACGCGACCTCTTCCAGCAGGGTCAGCCACAGCGGCGCCGTGCTCGTTGCACTGCCGGTGCCGAACACGCTGACGGCCACGCTCAGGATGATCACCGTCAAAATGTCATCGACCACTGCGGCGCCCAAGATGGTCGCGCCGCTTTTGCTATCCAAGGCGTTAAGCTCCTTGAGCACCTCTACGGAAATCGATACCGACGTCGCGGCGTAGGTAATGCCCAGAAACGCGGCGGCAACAAACGAAAAGCCCCACAGCTCGGCAAAGGCAAAAATCGTCACCACCGGCACGATGACGCCAATCACCGCGACCAGCACCCCTGGCCGAAAATACTTTTTCAGCAGCGTCAGGTCGCTTTCCAGCCCGGCGATGAACATCAAAAGCACCACCCCGATCTCCGAAAACTCGGTGATCATGGTGCTGGGATGGAGCCAGTCGAGCACCGCGGGACCAAAAAGGATGCCGGCCAGCAGTTCGCCGATCACCGCGGGAATCCCGATCTGTAAACTAAAATGACTCAGCACCAGAGTGGCGAGCAAAATCAGCGCCAAAGTGCCCAAATAGGCCATATGTCCTCCTTACTGCAGCAGCAGCTGGTAGGCGTTGCGCTCCGGGACCGGCTCATCCAGATACACGATGCCCCGGTACGTGAAGCCGTTGCCCAAGATGACGTGCTGCATGATCTGATTCTGGGCGTGCGTGTCAATACGCAGGTCGCGGAACCCGCGGCCGTATGCTTCGGTGATCAGGTTCGACATGAAGAGCTTGCTCAGGTGCTGGCCGCGAATTTTCGCGGAGACAGCGAAGCGGTGGATCATCATGTACGGCGCGTTCCCCTGCCAACCGTCACCATCGATTTTACCGTAGAAGGGGTCCGGCCCTTCCAGCAAGCTGGCGTTGCCGGCCACCGCCCCATCGACGATCAGCAGGCGGTTGGTCTCTTTTTCGATGTCAGCTTCAACTGCTGGCTTATCCGGATAAGTCCCCTGCCACTGGTTGATGTGCTGGGCGTGCAGGAATGCGCGTGCGTCCTCAATAATGCCCATGATTGCCGGAATGCCTGCTGCTGTGCCTTTGCGTACGTATATTGTTGCCATGATGTACCTCCGCCCAAAATTGTAATAGTAGATTTATTGTCGCGCAAAATGGCCGGCTTGGCAATTTGCCTGCGTTGCTTGACGCCACAAAAAAGCCGCCAAATTGACGGCTTTGAATCACTATTCGGTTGGCAGCTCATGGTGCGCCGCCATCAATTTCATCGGCGGTTTCGGGCCGTGATGGCGGCCGCAGTGCGGGCCGTGATGCGGCATCGTTGCCCGCAGCTTGGCCTGCTTCGTGCGCTCTTTTTCCGCCTTCAGCTTCTGATGCCCTAGGATCACTTGGGTGGTGCCGATGATCATCAGTGCGATCGGCACCACATGAATAACGGCCAGCGGGATCACCAGATCAGGATTCTCTTTGATCGTGTTATCAAACGTGTGCAACGGTTCTGACGCGGTATCTGCAATTTGTTTCACGAGTGCCTTCGTGTCCTTGAACATGTGCATCGCCTCCTGAGTCCATCATACCAATCTCGCCGGCAAATGTAACCGCTAACGGCTGACTATTTCACCCAGCCGAGTTAGCGATTCTGCGCTGCCAGCCACTCACCCAGGTGCTGGAAGTAATCGACCGGGTTGTCGAGCATCTGGCCGTGGCCGGCGTTGGGCGTGATGTGCAGCGTCGCGTGCGGAATGGACTTTTGCATGCGCTGCGCGGCGGCCAGCGGCATGGTCTCATGGCCGCCAAAGGTCAGGTACGTCGGCACGGTGATTTTGCCGATGTCCGCGCGCCGGTCCCAATCCTTCAGAGCGCCTACCATCACGAACTCGTTGTCGCCTTGGAAGTAGTTGTAAACCGGTGTGGCCATGGTCGAGATCAGGTGGCGCGGCTGCGGATCCGCGGCGTGGTGCAGGTAGTGCTCCCCCAGCTCGGCGACCAGCTGCTGGTACTTCGGGTCATCAAAGGCGTGCTCGGCTTCAATGTGCTTCATGTAGGCCACCTGTGCCGGCGAAAACATTTTCTCGCGAATCGCGTTGATGTTATCGATGTACTCGTCAAGGTTGTCGATCATCGAGCTGAGGATCAGGCCTTTCAAGTGCGCGCCGTACTTCAGCGCGTATTCGATGGCCAGCACCCCGCCCCAGCTTTGGCCCAGCAGGTAAAACTGGTCCAGGCCCAGCTGCTGACGGACTTCCTCGACCTCATCCACGTAATACGAAATGTTCAAGAACTTTGCGCGAATGGCCGGGTCGTCCCAGTCCGGCTGATCCGAGTACCACGAGCCCAGCTGGTCGTAGCGCGTGACCTGTACGCCGTACGGAGCAAGTTGCTCGGCGAAGTTTTCAAACACTTCGTTGGTGCCGCCGGGGCCGCCGTGCAGCGTCATCAACTGAATCTTCCCTTGTCCACGGGTCTGAGTCCACAGGTGATAGCCGTTAGCCAGGGTGACAAAATGGGTCCCATTTGGTGCTGTTTTCATCGTTATCAACTCCTATTGCATCAATTATGCACCTTTTGCCGCGCGATAAAAATATCTTAAGCAAGGGTCATTGCGCGTCCGCCGCGTGCCAATTCGTTAAAATAGAGAAAAAGGAAGGAAGTGGCGCAATGGCTTTTGAGCAAACACCCCTCACCGGGTTGACCAGCCAGCAAGTGAACAAAAAAATGGCCGCCGGCGAGCACAACACGAAACCCGTCAGCTTGACTCGCTCGCCCAGCGCCATTATCAAAAGCAACACGCTGACGCTGTTCAACTTCGTCAACTTGGCCCTGGGTGTGCTGATTGCCACCACTGGCAGCTACGCCAACCTGCTCTTTTTGTTTGTGGCGATCATCAACACCGCCATCGGCACCTTCCAGGAGCTGCGCGCCAAGCGGCAGCTCGACAAAATGACGATTCTGGCTGAAACCCCGGCACAGGTCATGCGCGATGGGCAACTGACCGCGGTGCCGCAAGAGAAAATTGTCCTGGGCGACCTGATTCAGCTGCACCGCGGCGACCAGATCCCCGTCGACGGCGTCGTGCGGCAAACCGCCGGCGCCGAGGTCGATGAAAGTCCCTTGACCGGCGAGGCCAACGCAATCGATAAACATCCCGGCGACGCCTTGATGTCCGGCAGCTTCATCGTTGCCGGCCAGCTATTGATGCAGGCCACTGCAGTCGGCGCCGATACTTTTGCCGCTAAGATCACCGATTCGGCCAAGGCCGCGCGCCATCCCCAAAGCCAGCTGCTCGCCACCATCAACCGCATCATCCAGATTCTGACCTACGTGCTGATTCCGCTGGGCGCCGTGTATTTCACCGTCGCTATGATCCGCCGCGGCAATTACAACCGGGCGATCCTGTCCACCGCCGCGGCGATGATCGGCATGATTCCCGAGGGCCTGGTGCTGCTGACGAATGTGGCACTAGCGGTTTCGGCGATGAACCTGGGCCGCAAGCGCGTGCTGGTCAGTGCCCTGCCCGCCATTGAGGCGCTGGCCCGCGTCGACGTCTTGTGTCTGGACAAAACCGGTACCATCACGTCCGGCCAGTTGCGCGTGGCTGGAGTTTACCCCGAGCGGGGTGAAACCGAGGACACCGTCACTCAGGCGGGCACGGCCGTGACTTACGCGCTGAACGACGACAACGAAACGGCGCTGGCCATTAAACAAGCCTGGCCGCAAACACCCAGCGTGACCACCGTCAGCACGGTGCCGTTTTCCTCGTCGCGTAAATGGTCCGGGGCCACTTTTGCTGATGGGCGCAGCCTGCTGATGGGCGCGCCAGAATTTATTTTTGGCGCCAGCTTGCCCCAGGCCAGCCGAGACCGGATCAAACGCGCGACCCAAGCGGGCTTTCGAGTCCTGGCCGTGGCCAGTACCGACCACGGCCTGACCGCGCCACTGCAAGCGGTGCAGCTGCTGGGCTTTATCACCATCGCCGATGAGGTCCGCCCTGCAGCTGCCGAAACCCTGGCCTTTTTTGGGACGCAGGATGTGACCCTGAAGGTGATCTCAGGCGATAATCCACTGACTGTGGCCAATGTCGCCCAGCAGGCAGCGCTGCCGCATGCCGACCAGGCCATCGACATGAGCACCGTGGCCGATGACGCCGACTTTAACGCCTTGGCCGAGCGCTACACCGTCTTTGGCCGCGTCACCCCGCCACAGAAGAAGCAACTGATTGCGGCACTTCAACAAAATGGCCACACGGTCGCGATGACCGGCGACGGCGTCAATGACGTCCCGGCGCTGCGCCAGTCCGACTGTGCGATTGCGATGGCGAGCGGCGCCGAGGCCGCCAAGTCGATTGCCGACTTCACGCTGCTGGATTCGAACTTTGACGCGATGACTGGGGTACTGAATGAAGGCCGCCGCGTCATCAACAACATTGAGCGTGTGGCGTCGATGTACCTGATTAAAACGATTTTTTCGGTCATCCTCACCGCGATTTTTGTCTTCCTGCCGCTGGATTACCCCATCACGCCGATCAATCTGACGCCGGTGTCAGCGATCTGCGTGGCCATTCCGTCGTTCTTCCTGACGCTTGAGCCCAACTTCACCCGCGTTACCGGCCGCTTCCTGCAAAAGGTCATGACCATCGCTGCCCCCGCCGCCTTGGCCATCGTGATTTACACGCTGCTGCTGACGCGGTTCGAGTATGTGTTCAACTGGTCGTTTGCCCTGACCTCGACACTGGTCGTCTTCATGATCGGCGTCATCGAATACCACGTGGTGCTGCTGGTCGCACGGCCGTTCAACCGGTACAAGGCCGCCATGGTCCTGCTGGTGGCCATCATGTTCTTCCTGACCTTCTTTGTGGTCAATCGCGTATTCGCGCTGGCGAACCTGTGGGACTGGGGCCGGGCGCTGTTTTACCTGCCACTGCTGGCGTCCAGCGTGCCGGTCTACCTGCTGCTTCAAGAATTTCTGGGGCGGCGCATCCTGTCCAAAATCAACTGGCGCTTCTAGCACGCGAAAGGCCGGTGCAAAATTGCACCGGCCTTTAGTGTATCTAAGCGTTGGGATTTGCCACAATCAGCACGTCGCACGGCGCATTTTCAGTGACGAAGCTGGCCACCGACCCGATAAACATGCGCGACGTCAGCCGCTTGCTGGAGCGGCCGAGGATGATCAAACTGCTGTCATAATCCTTGGGCGCGTCAAGTGCGACCACGGTGCGCGGATTGCCGAAGCGCAGGTGGGTGCGCACTTCAATGCCCCGCGCCCGCAGCGGCTTGGCCTGCTCTTCCAGCTCGATTTCCGCCCGCGTTTCGGCGTTGTACAAAATCGTGCCGTCCACGTCCGGTTGCTGGGCAAAGCCGACCTGATAGCTGCGGGTATCGATCACGTACAGCAGGTCGATGCTGGCGTCGTCCATCTCGGTGATCGCCACCGCCTTTTCCAGCGCCGCAACGCCGGCGGCAGAGCCATCAAACGCCACTAAGATCCGGTCTTTTGTCATCTCGACCACTCCCTTCCCCTTATTTGTACCATATCCAGGCGAAATGGCGGGAACAATAGGGGCCGGCGTCACATTAATTTTGGCCGCAAAAAGCCGCCGCCTGGAGTCCAGGCAGCGGCGCGCCGTTTAAAAGTAGCGGCTGTGGTTGAAAAAGTTGAGCTTGGCGACGACGGTGTTGGCGTCGGTGTACGGCTGCGGCACCACGAACAGGCCCAAGGCGTCCAGGTGCTTGTGCACGTTGTTGGTCACCGCGGTCTCCAGCTCTGCGGGATCCAGGTGCGGCGCGGTTTTGGCCGCGATGGTCATCAGCTCGTCCAAGTCGATGGTGATGGTGTCGACGAAATGGTCATTCAACTGAGCGTAAAGGGCTGCGACCTGCGCGTCCACATAATCGGTGACGGCCTTGAACAAATCGGCGTTTTTTGCCTTCAGGTTGTAGTAACGAGTCACTAGTTGGTTGTTATCAATTGTCATGAATTGCCTCCGGATATTGTTTGTTTAAGTGTACCAAACTTTTTCCGGGTCTGCCGGATTCTTCCGGCCTGCCCCCACCAATTCGTGAGCTGCCTCAAATCACACCGCTTGCTTCCAGTCTGGCCACCTCGTCCAGCAGCGGTCGAACCACGCCCATGCCCCCGGCTGGCGGCTTGGCCTTGAGCTTGCGTTTTTGCGAGTAGTACGGCAGCTTGATCCGCAGCGGCATGCTGGCCGGATCCATTTCGCCGTCAAAGTAAAAGAGCTGCGGCTGCGTGCGGCAGCTGCGAAACGTGTGCTGGCGCAGCGCCTGCAAATCGATTTGCTCAGGCGGCAGCAGACCCGTCCCAAACACGATCAGCTGATGCGGCAGCGCCAACTGGTACTGCTGATAGAAGGGCCGAAAGCCGGTCACGCCGCCGCGCTTGGTGGCGTGCGCGCCATAAATCACCAGGCGCGTGTGGATCAAGTCGTCTGGCGTGACAAACGCCACATCTAACACTTCACAATGCAGCACCCGCGCGATCCACAGCGCGTAACCCTGTGTGAATCCTGTCTGCGATGAATAGATAACGACAGTTTGGCCCATGATGCCCCCTCCTTATCAGATTACCCACTGGTACAGGATAATTGTAGCAAGACGCCTTGCCCAGCGGCCAGTGGCAAGGCCTGCCAAACCGCGAGGGATATGCTACACTGAACGTAGATTGCAAAAGGAGGCTACATCATGCAAATCACTCGTCATGGCGAAGCGCAAGAGACTAACGGCCAGCCGCCATTGATTGGCCACGAACTGCCTGCATTTAACGTGACCACTGCCGACCAGACGCCGTTTGACCAGTCCCACCTAAAGGGTCGCTACAGCCTGATCTCGGTGGTGCCAGACATTGACACGCGCGTCTGCAGCATTTCCACCAAAAACTTTAACCAAGCCGCCGACCGGTTCGACGGGATCAACTTTTACACCATCTCCACCAACACCTTGGACCAGCAAAAACACTGGTGCGCCAATGAAGGTGTGAAAAATATGCACCTGTTGTCCGACGCCGATGCCAGCTTCGGCAAGGCGATGGGGCTTTACCTGGCGGCCAACAACACGGACGCCCGTAGCGTCTGGATCACCGATCCGGAGGGCAAAATCGTCTACCGTGAGCTGATCACCGAACAAACCAATGAACCCGATTACGACAGTGCTTTGGCTTACCTGGAAACTCACGCCAAGCACTAAACCATCCAAAAAAGCTGCTGTGCAAATGTTTTGCACAGCAGCTTTTTATATCCCCTGTAACGCGCTCAACTGCGCGACCATGCGATCAACCGCCGGCTGAGTGGCCGCTCGGTCCTTCAACAGGTAGCGCGCCTGGGCCACGAGCAAACGACTTGCCGGCGCCTCATCCTGGCTGTGGGCCGCGATGGCCGCTTCCAGATTGCTGCGGTCAACGCGCGGAAACACGCCGACCAACAGCCGCTGCGCCTCGTCGACTAAGGCGGCGAGCGCCGCATCACTGAACCGGATCATCTGCGGCATCACCGCCGCCACGCGTGCCTGGACAAACTGGCGGGTCAGCCGGGCCTCAACCGCCGCGTCCGCCGCCTGTCCATGAAGCAGGTTGTCACTCAGCCGGCTCAGCGTCTCGATGGCGTCATCGCGCCGCGCAAAGTAGGCGTGGTAAGGCTTGAGATCAAGTGGCGGGCAAAGTGCCCGTCGCGGCCGGGCGCTGCCGATCAGCTCGGCCACCTGGGCCTGCACCTGCGGGCCAAAGAGTTGTGCCGCCGGCGCGTCAGGCGTCGCATCGGTGCGCGGATCATCAAAGGTGGCCGTCGCATAATTGCGGTGAAGCAGCTGCAGCGCCCGTGCGGCCGCCATTGGGTCGCGTTTTTCAATGCTGGGCAACGCCGCCGCCAGCGTCGTGGTGTTCAGGTTCAGGTCGTACTGCGGCAGCGGCCGATTAATGGCCAGGTCCCAGGCCGCAAACTTCATCGTCCGGGCGCTGAAGGTGCAGTAATACGCCAGCCCCGCGCCATCGTAGCCGTTCTCGCTGAGGGCAAAGGCCGGCAAGTCGATGCACGTGCCAAAATCGCGCGGGATGGCCTCGGCCACGCCAAAGCCGTTGTGAATGTGCCCGGATAAAATGAAGGTGTTCGGGTGCCGGCGCAGCACATCCTTAACGACGGCGTCCTGAATGCCAAAGCCGCCGCCAAAATTACTGCGCCAGTGCGTATCGCGCAGCGGCTGATGAACCAGCACCAGATTCTTTTGGCCACCGTCCTCGCCGGCCTGCAGCTCCGCATCAAGCCAGGCCACCTGCTGGGCCGAGATGTAGGCGCCGTCCTTCAGCCCTTTTTCCGAGTTCATGACGATGAAGTGGTAATCGCCCAGGTCCACCGTGAAGTAAGGCTGCCAGGGCGTTGCGCCAGGCACGCGGCTCAGGTAGTGGGCCTGATACTCGGGCATCGTGACCGTGCGAAAGTATTGCGGATCGCTTTCCTGATCGTTGTCGAAGTCCAGCTCATGCGGCCCGCGCACATCGTGATTGCCCAGGCAGACGATCAGCTGGTCGGCCGGCACCTTTTCCAAAGAGGACCAGGCGTCCTGAAACTGCGCTGGGTCGCCCCAGTCCGTGACATCGCCCGCGATCACCACGGCCGCGTGCGGGTCGAGGCGGTGCATGTTGACCAGCGCATGGTGGAAGGCCGCCGTGGTGTGGCGAGTACTCCCCAGATGCAGATCAGATAAGATGAAAAGATGCAGACTGCCCAGATCCATCGGCGCAACACTCCTTTCTCGTGTTCACTGGCAATTGTTGACGAATCGCCAACTGGCCACATAAGTTTGTTAATGTCTAGGGTACACCCAAGGCCGGCATTGTGAAAGCCCATTCAAGAGGCAACTGACGATCACCGGATAAAAAAGACGCCCTCAGTTGCCTGAGTGCGCCTTCGTTGAACGATTTAGTTGAATGTGCCACTTACATCCCCTGGATCAGCAGCATGATGATCGGCACCACGATGACGAACAGCACCGTCGACAGTGTGACCACGTTGGTCGCGTATTCGACGTCGCCGTGCCCTTCCGTGGCCAAAATTGGCAGCACGGCAAGGCCAGGTGCGGAAGCCTGAACAATCAGCGTCTTCGCTTCAAGGCTTGGTACATGGAAGCCGGCCCTCAGCCCAATGGTGATCAGCGCGAAAATCAGCAGCGGTGCGACCACGAAGCGGCCGAGCAGTGCAACGACCGAGTCGCGGTCGAACTTGATGGTCTTGAACCCAGCCTTGGCCAGGATGATCCCGATGTAAATCAGAGACAGCGGGGTCACGAGGCTGCCGACATACGTCATCGCGTTGACGACGAAGCTCAGCCAGCCCACATTCACGAACGGAATGTTGAGCAGCAGGAAGACCAGCGCGACCAGGAAGCCAACCAAAGGTGCTGGCAGCAGCTTTTTCCAGTTGAAGCTGGCCTTGGTGCCGACCTCGCCGTTGATCTTGGTCGGGTCGTCCCAGCTCATCAAAAACGCGCCAAGCGTCCAGGTGGACACCGTGTTGACCACGTAGTACATCAGGAAGTACGCAGTCGCCTTGTCACCGAACAGCGCCATGTTGAGCGGCAGACCGATGAAAATGGTGTTGGCGTTGACGAACATGTTGATGAACGTCCCGCGCCGGCCCGGGCGCACCTTGAGCAGCTTGACCAGAATGAAGGCCACGATGTAGCCCAGCGCGACGGCGCCAAAGCCGTACACCAGCCCTGAGGACAGGCTGATAAGCTTGCTGCGGGTCAGCCGCTGCAGGACCTGGATGAAGATAGACGCCGGCAGCGCGACCTTCATCAGCAGGTTAGAGATGGTCTGGCCGAATTTTTCATCAAACCAGCCGTTGTGCTGGAGAATGTAGCCCAGCGCGATCATCAAAACAATGGTTAAAACACTTTCGATACTCGTGTATAAGGCAGTCACAATTAGTCCTCCACTTCTACATCGGTGAGGTCGCGGTATTCAGGGGTCCACTGCATGTCAGCGACCGCCTGTTTGACGTCAGGGATTGGTTCTTCGTTCAAGCCATCTTTGACCGCCTGAGTCGCCACTGCGATTGCGACCGTCTTGCTGAACTGATCCAGCTTGGAAACTGGCGGCAGCACGGCAGCGCCGGCCTTGTCAGGGTCGACCAGACCACCCAGGCTGTGGGCAGCGGCAGAGATCATCGCGTCAGACAGCAGCTTGCTGGTTGCGGCGATCGTGCCCAGACCAAGGCCTGGGTATACCAGGGCGTTGTTGGCCTGGCCGATGGCATAAGTGACGCCGTTGTACACGACGTCAGCAGCCGGGATCCCGGTGGCAACTAAGGCGCGGCCGTCGGTCCACTTGATCAGATCCTCGGCTTTGGCCTCGGCCAGCTTGGTCGGGTTGGACAGTGGGAAGATGATCGGCCGGTCGGTGTGCGCGGCCATTTCGGCAACGATTGGCTGGGTGAAGCTGCCAGGCTGCGTGGAGGTGCCGACCAAAACGGTCGGGTGCACGGCCTTAACGGCAGCTTCCAGCGTCGTCAGGTCATCAGCGTTCGCAAATTCACTGCGGCTGCGAGCAAATGGCTTCTGCGCCGGGGTCAGCGTCTCGTCATCGTCAAAGAGCAGACCCTGCTTGTCGACCAAGTAGAAGTGCTTCTTGGCCTCGGCCGGCGCCATGCCCTGCTGCAGGAACTCGTCGTACACGCGCTGAGTGATGCCGGCGCCGGCAGTGCCGGCCCCAAAGCTCATGTACACCTGGTCGGTCAGCTTTTGCTTGGAGATGTTCATGGCCCCAAACAGCCCGGCCAGCACGATGATCCCGGTACCTTGAATGTCGTCGTTAAAGGTCGTGATTTGGTCCTTGTACTGATTGAGAATGTCGGCGGCGTTAGCGCGGCCGAAGTCTTCAAAGTGCAGGTACAGGTGTGGGAACAGCTTCTCGGCCGTCGCCACGAACTTGTCAACGAAGGCGTGATAGTGTTCGCCGTAAACACGCTCGTGCCGTACGCCGACGTAAAGGTCGTCATCCAGCAGTTCTTTGCGGGTAGTCCCGGCGTCCAGGACAACCGGCAGCACCTGACTTGGGTCGATGCCAGCAGCGCCGGTGTACACCATCAGCTTGCCGACCGCGATGTCGACGCCCTGCGTGCCCCAGTCGCCGATGCCCAGGATGCCTTCGCCGTCAGTCACGACGATCAGGCGAATGTCGCGGCCGTTGGCGCTGTGGCGCAACGCGGCTTCCATGTCATCCTGCGCGTCAATGCTCAGGTAGGTCGCGTTCTGCGGCTCAACGAAAATTGCGGAGTAGTTTTCAATGAAGTCGGCGATGGTTGGGTCGTAAACGATCGGCATGAATTCCACAATGTGCTCGGAGAACAGCTTGTAGAACAGCACATGGTTGACGTTGAACAGCTGCATCAAAAACTGGCGCTTGGCGAAATCGGTCGGCTTGCTTTGAAGCTGGGCATAGGCCTGGGTCACCTGCTGATCCAAGGTTTGGATAGCACTTGGCAGCAGCCCGTTCAGACCGTACTTGGCGCGCTCCTCAGCGGTAAAAGCGGTGCCCTTGTTTAAAAATGGATCGTGAAGTAATTGCTCTGGTGTGTATTTCATGTGATGTGTCCTCCTATTTGATTACAGGAGTCACTTTACGCGGCGGACAAAAATATAGTCAAACGCGGCCAGTTTAATACGATTCATTTATATGAACGGGCGGACTGCCGATTTGCTAGCGGTCGGAGTGCGCGTCATTTTCACGCCGCAAAATTAATTTAATAATTAATTGCCGCTTACGTACGCACGGCACCATGTCATCCTCTTTTCACTGAATTTTCATCCCGTTCAGGGGCTTTTGTGTTAATCTTTCTTTATATGAGCAAGGGGGAAAAACATGAACACGCGCGACTTGGAATACTTTGAGGCGTTGACCAAAATCAAAAACTTCTCTCAGGTGGCAGCCCAGTTTGGTGTTACCCAGCCGACCATCACGATGGCGCTGAAACGCCTCGAGACGCACTTCGGCATCCAGCTGATCGACCGCGACCAAAGCCACGCCCGCATCACCGTCACGCCGGCCGGCGAAACGCTGGCTGGCCACGTCCGTGTGATCACCGCGGAGCTGACCGCTGCTGAGGCCGAGCTGGCGCGCGCTCGCAGCGGTAAAATTCGCTTCGGCCTGCCGCCAATCATCGGCAACTTCTACTTTCCGACGCTCGCACCGGCACTGATGCAGGCGGGACTGATCGACCAGCTGCAAACCGTTGAAGCCGGCTCGCAGAATCTGCTGGCCGACCTGCGCGCGGGCCACCTCGACGGCGCCTTGCTGGGGTCGACCGGCCCCTTGAACGCGCCAGCTCTGACCGTGCAGCCGCTGCGGCGCGTGCCGTTCACGGTGGTGGTATCGCCAGAGCATCCGCTGGCTGCGCGCAAGCAGTTGGCATTTGCGGCACTCAAAAACGAACCATTCGTGACCCTGGCCGAAGGCTTTGTCCACACCAAAGCCTTCGAATGGTTCACCCACACCGCCGGCATTCAGCCCAGCGTGGTGTACCGCACGCAAGACGTGGCGCTGCTCAAACACATGGTGCAGGCCAACGTCGGCATCGCCTTGCTGGCGCAAATTGCGGTCCAACCGGCCGATCACCTGGTGACCATCCCCCTGACCGATCCCGGCCAGCCGACCTTTGACATCGCGCTGGTCACCAGCCGCACACTGCGGCAAACGCCGGCCACCGATCAACTGCTGCAATTATTATTAAAAGAAGGAGAGCAATAATGCGCATTGAAAAAGACGCCTTGGGCAAAGTTGAAATTCCGGATGGTGCGGCCTGGGGCCCGCAAACCGAGCGCTCCCGCCACAACTTTAAAACCGGCCCGCTGATGCCGGCGGCAATCATCCGGGCGCTGCTGACCATTAAGTCCGCTGCCGCTGCGGTGAACATGAAGGCAGGCATGAACCAGGCGGTCGGGCAGGCCATCATTGACGCCGCCGCTCAGCTGCAGGCCTTGCCAGATGACCAGCTGATGGCCGACTTTCCGCTGCACGTCTACCAAACCGGCAGCGGCACGCAAACCAACATGAACGTCAATGAGGTGCTGGCTCACCTGACCAGCGTCGCGCTGGGCCGGCCGGTGCTGCCCAACGACGACGTCAACCGCGGTCAAAGTTCCAACGACACCTTCCCCACTGCACTTCACATGGCCGTTTACCCGGCCGTGACCAAAGTTGCTGAGGCGGCCGCGGCCATGATCCAGACCCTGCAGGCAAAGGAGGCCGCTTACGCCCAGGTCGTGAAGCTGGGCCGCACCCACTTGCAAGACGCCACCCCACTCACCTTCGGCCAGGAGGTCTCCGGCTGGCGTACCACCCTTGAACAAGACGCGGCCACCTTGCAAGCGCTGCAGGCACCGCTGTTGACGCTCGCTTTAGGGGGCACCGCCGTCGGCACCGGCCTGAACACCACCCCAGAGCAGACGGCCGCCATGGTTGCCCAAATTGCGACGCTAACTGGCCTGCCCTTCACCGAAATGCCCAACAAGTTCCACGGGCTGGCCTTTCACAGCGAACTGACTGCCGTTCACGGCGCCTTGAAGACGCTGGCCGCCGACCTCATGAAAATCGCCAACGACATCCGCTTTTTGGCATCCGGCCCACGCGGCGGCTACGGTGAGCTGACCATCCCAGCCAACGAACCCGGCAGCTCGATCATGCCGGGCAAGGTCAATCCGACGCAGGCGGAAGCGTTGACCATGATCGCCGCGAAAGTCATGGGTAATGACACGACCATCGCCATCGCCGAAAGTCAGGGCAATTTTGAGCTGAACGTGTACAAGCCGGTGATCGGCGCTACCGTGCTGGAAAGCTGCACGCTGCTAGCCGGCGGCATGACTCAGTTCGACCAGCTGCTACTGCAAGGCCTCAGCGTCAATCAGGCCCGCATGCAAGAATTGGTCGACCGCTCCCTGATGCTGGTCACGGCTCTTTCGCCGCACATCGGCTACGCGCAAGCGGCTAAGCTAGCTCAAACGGCACAAAAAAACGGCCAGTCGCTGCGCGAGGCAGCGCTCGCCTCAGGTGCAGTGACAGCCGAACAGTTTGACGCGTGGGTCGACCCGCTGAAAATGACCAACGCCGCTCAGAAGTAATCTTTGCGGTGCAGCCACCAGGCCACGGCGCCGCTGATGCCCGCCGCCAGCGCCAGCGTCAGCCAGAACCCATACACCGGCTGACCCTTCCAGGGGATCCAGGTGTTTTGGCCAAAAATGCCGGAAATGATGGGCGGAATCGCCAGCAGGATCGACACCGACGTCAGCATTTTCATGATCAGGTTCAAGTTGTTGCCGACCACCGAGGAAATCGCGCTGTTGTACTGATCCAAAATTTCCTCAGTGCTTGCCACCGTCGTCAGGATCTGGCGCACCTTCACGTCCAGCAGAAACAAGACACGGGCATCACTGGCCGCCAGAAAATAACGGTCGCTATCGCGGATGTCCGCCACCAGGGTCTTGGTGCGAGTCAGCGCAGCGTTGAAGTACACCAGCCCTTTTTCCAGACTCATCACTTCATAAATCAGTGTGTTCTTGGCCGAATTCTTGACCTGCTTTTCCATCTTGTGCGTGCTCTCGGCCATATCGTCAATGTCCTTGGTGTAGCACTCCAGCACCCGGTCGACGATGCGCAAGGCCAAGCTGTCGGCGGTTTCGACCTGGTCCAGCGCCTGCAAGTAGGCATCCATGAGGCGCGGCTTGTCGCGGCTGATTGTGACCAGCTCATCGGCGAGCAAAATCAAGGCGATCGGCATGGTTTCGTACGTGCGATAGCCCGTATCGCCCTGGTAGGCATAAGGTTCGCGCACCAGGATGAAGCCAGGGGCGTCAGCGCCTTCGCGCAACGCTTCACCGCGCGCGTCCTCGTGGTCGTCAAGCGCCGCTTCCACGTAGCCGTCCGGCAAATCGTAGCGCGTTTTCAGCGCCTGCAGCTCAGCCTCGCTTGGGTCAAAGATACAGTGCCAGCACGCCCCGCTGGTCTCCGTGGCGCTGGTGGTTTGCGACTGTTTGATCGCGTAGTCTTTTTGCATACGGCACCTCCACCTTTAATTGTAGAGAGGTGCCCTTGCGCTTTGCACGTCCGACGCTTTAGAAGTAGTCCTTCTTGTGCAGCCAGTATGCTGTGGCCACACACAGCACAACGGTGGCAAAAATCAGCGTCCAAAAACCCCAGATGCTTTGCTGCCACGGCACGCGGGTGTTCATCCCCCACAGACTGCCGACGATGCTCGGAATCGTCATGATGATGGACACTGAGGTCAGCACCTTCATGATCAGGTTAAGGTTATTCGACACCACTGAGGACACCGTGGCATTATACTGGTCTAGGATCGCCGAGTTGGATTGCGCCAGCGTGTAGGCCTGGTGCGCGGTGCGCTCAGCGATCACCAGCTTGCGGCGGTGAGCCGGGTCGGTGGCAAAATAAGCTGACGCCTGCAGCTGCGGCCAGATATTCTGGGAATCCGTTAAGGCCGAGGTGAAAAAGACCAGGCTTTTTTCCACGGCCATGATTTCATACAGCAGCGTGTTGTGCGAGGCGTTGCCGACCCGAATTTCCATGCTTTGGGTCTGCGACGCCAGCTGGTCCGTGTCATTGAGAAATTGGGCAAACACCAGATTCAGCACACTCAGCGAATAGACGATTGGGTCTGCCGTGGTCGCACTGGCTTGCAGGCAGCGGTTGTGAATGGTCAGCTTGCGCGGGCTGACCGTGGTCACCAGGTCTGCCTGAATGATAATGGCCAGCGGACTGGTCGCGTAGGTCCGCTCCCCATTTTTGCTGATGGTCTGGTACGGACAGCGCACCAGAATCAGACCGGCCCCGCTTTTATCGTCCATCCCTTCCACGCGCGGATTTTCGTGGGCGTTGAACACCGGGGTCATGTAGTCGATGGGGATGTGATACTGCGCGGCCAGGTCGTGGCATTCTTCCTGGGTGGCCTCCTGAACGGACAGCCACTGCGGGGCGGCGGCTGGACTGTTCCCTTTCACGCCAAGTGTGGTTAATAGATGCATCTCACGCCTCCTGAACTTGATGGTTTTAAGTTTAGCACTTCAAGGCAGGCCCAACTGCCTTGACCCGCGGCTTGAATAAGCCTTTAATTTGGTTATTGGTCGTTTCAGAAAGGAGTCTTCACGATGGAGTTCATTCCCGTTAGGATTTACGCCCATGAACAGCCTGAGGGGTACCGGCTGCTCGTCGACCGCGTTTGGCCGCGCGGCGTCAGCAAGGTCAACGCCCGGCTCGACGACTGGGCCAAGCAAATTGCCCCGTCAACCGAGCTGCGCAAGTGGTACGGCCACGACCCGGCAAAAGCCGAAGAGTTCAACCGCCGCTACATTGCCGAGCTCGACGCCAATCCGGAAACCCCGGATTTTCTGCAAAAAATTCGCAAGCTCGACACCGACAAAGTGCTCCTGCTTTTCGGGGCCAAGGACGAAGCCGACAACAATGCCACGGTGCTCGCAGACTATCTGAAGGAGAAGATCGGCTAGTGCAAACCAAACCCGAATTCCGCAAGGCGCAGCTCAAGCGGCTCAATGATGCCGCCAAGCAAACGCAGGCCGAAAGTGCCGGTCTGGTCGCACAGCTGCTGGCGCTGCCGCAATGGCACAGCGCTCGCACCATCGCCACCACCGTCAGCGGCCCGATCGAAGTGACCACCGGCGGCATTATCGAAGCGGCGCAGCAGGCCGGCAAAACGGTGCTGCTGCCGCGCGTGATGCCGCACCGCCAAATGGCCTTTTTGAAAGACCCTGGCAGCGCCAATCGCGTCACCAGCAAGTTCGGCATCCCCGAGCCCCCTTACGTTGAGGCCGCAGTCGATCAGCACCCCGACCTGGTGATCGTGCCCGGGGTCGCCTTCGTACCGGCCACCGGCGCCCGCATCGGCTTTGGCGCCGGCTACTACGACCGCTTCTTGGCGAAGTACGATGGCCCCACCGTCGCTTTAGTCCCCAGCGTCATGAATTTTGCCGCGCCGGCGTGGCCGGTCGAAGCTTTCGACGTCCTGATCCAAACGCTGCTGACCGTTTAATCTCGCAGCGAAAAACCAGCGGCAAGGTGTTTGCCGCATGTGAGGAGTAATTTTTTGACTAGTTTTCTCTCAAGTTTAGGCGGGGTCTCCGAGATCTTGATCCTGGTCGCCATCGGCTACGGGCTGACCGCCCTGGGGTGGTTCAACGACCGCTCCAGCCGTGTGATCGCCAAGGTCGTCACCCAGGTCGCCCTGCCCGCCTACATGATCGAAACCATCTGCTCGCGCTTTTCCGCAAGGGAGCTGGCGGCACTGCTGCCGGACCTGCGCTTTCCAGTGCTGTCGATGGCCATCCTGTTTGCCCTGTCCTTTGTGGTGGCGCGCGTGATTCGCGTTGACCCCAAGCGCCGCGGCCTGTTCAAGTCCATGTTTTTTAACTCCAACACGGTGTTTATCGGCCTGCCGGTCAACCTGGCGCTGTTTGGGCCGAAAAGCGTGCCGTATGTGCTGGTTTACTACATGGCCAACACCACCATTTTCTGGACGATCGGGGTTTACTTGATCCAGCGCGACGGCCCGCACGCCGCCCACTTTGACCTCAAGCAGACGCTGGGGAAAATTTTCTCGCCGCCGCTTTTGGGCTTCATGGTCGGCGTCGTGCTCGTCCTGCTGCATGTGCAGCTGCCGAGCTTTCTCTCGGCCACTTTAGGCTACGTTGGTGACCTGACCATCCCGGGCTCCATGTTCTTCATCGGCATCGCGATGTACCAGGCCGGCATCAAAAACATCCGCTTCGACCGCGAACTGCTCGGCGTGTTCTCTGGGCGCTTCGTCTTTGCGCCGCTGGTGATGTACGCGCTGGTCGCCTTCGCCCCGGTCCCGCTGCTCATGAAGCAAGTCTTCATCCTGCAGTCCTGCATGCCGGTCATGACTAACGCCCCGGTCGTCGCCAAGCTGTACGGCGCCGATTCGAAAAACGCCGCGATCACCGTCTCCGCAACCACCCTGTTTGCCATCGTGGTGATCCCAATCGTCATGACCTTAGTGCAACATCTGTGAGGTAAATACATTGAAGAAAATTCTGCTTAGCGCTGCGCTGGTGCTGGTCCTCGCCGGCTGTGGCAGTCAAAAAAAAGCGCCGCAAACCAGCTCGAGCAGCAGCGTCAAAATCAGCAAACAGGCGGCACCGAAAAAACGGCCCAACACCAAGGCCGGCATGGATGATCTGATCGGCCACTACTGGGTCAACACTGCGGATGCGAGTGAAGTCCTGCAGATCACCGCCTCAACTGATGGCTACTTTGTGGACGTCCAGCGCTATTCGCAGGCTCAGGCCGGGTATGCCACCGCCAGCGCCGGGGTGTTTGCCGCCAAGCTCGCCTTGGGCAAGCACACCTACACCTTCACCGGCCGCACGCAGCCGAATGCGCAAAGCAGCACATGGGTCTTCCAGAAGCTCAGTGCGACCAAGATCAAACAACTGCCGGACGGGCCCCTGTTTCGGCAGGTCAAAAACGATGACCTCAGCACCATTAAACATTAAAGAGAAAGTAAGACAAAATGGCTTAGTCGCGTTCCATAAAGCAACGTCCAAGCGCACAAACGCCCCTGCACCGCGATTTTAAAAACAAATCGTGGCGCAGGGGCGCTTGTGCTTTGAGCTAAACCCGCTTGATGGCTCGGCCTTTTGACGTTTGTGCTTATTTAACTTCGCTGCGGTACAGGCCAACGACCACACCCAGAATGGAGACGTCATCGAAGTACATGTCCGACATGGAATCATTTTCCGGGTGCAGCCGCACACCGCCACTTTCGCGATAGAAGCGCTTGACCGTTGCCTCGTCGTCCTGGGTCATGGCGACCACGATCTGACCGTTCTCGGCAGTTTCCTGCTTTTTGATGATCAGCTTATCGCCATCCAGGATGCCGATCTTGATCATGGACGAACCGGAAACTTCCAGGATGAACAGGTCATCCGCAATGTACTCCAGGTCATCGGGAATCGGGAAGTAGCCATCGATGTTCTCAATCGCGGTGATTGGCACCCCGGCGGCAACTGTGCCGACGATCGGGATACCTTCTTCGGCAATGCCGATGTATGACAGGCCGGCCTTAGTCAGCATCAGCGTGCGCGGCTTGGCCGGGTCCTTGGCAATGTAGCCTTCCGCCAGGAGCCGGTCGAGGTACGCAGCGACCGTGGAGCTGGAACTCAGACCCACGTTTTTGCCGATTTCCCGCACGGTTGGTGGAAACCCATTGGTTTGAATTGAATCATGAATCGTGTGTAGGATCTGCTTCCAACGTTTCTGACTTGCTTGGGATGGCATGGCCGTCCGCCTCCGCTCTCTAGTTTTCTTTATCATACCAGAGGGAACGCTTGTTTGCAAGTAAAAGCACTGTGGCTTACGGTAAGCATCAAAAAAGGCCGCCCAAGCGGTCTCATGTGAACCCTAGAAGCGATGCATCAGGTCCAGCCGGTGCAGCTGCCGGCGGTCGCACTTATTGCGCTGCATCAGGTAGACGCCGCCGAACAACATGTCGACTGCGATCAGCCCGATTCCGAGCACGGTATTGACAACTAGCAGGACCACGGTCACTGCAATCAATGCGCGCAGACTCCACTTCATGACTTTCATACTCATTGGACGCCCCCCTCTCGTAATTTTGATAGTTATGATTATACCCGAATTCTTGCTTTTGTAAAGGTTCTGTATATAATCAATTTACATTCGGGGCAATTCGGCCGGCACTTGGCATTTATTCTTTACAATTCACAAACAAATCAGCCTTGCGCCGGATTCGCTTTCACCCCCTCATTTAGGTATCATAGAAGTAGTCAACAAACTCAAAGGGGTGCGCGCATGCAAACGAAACGCTCACAGTTTTACCAGCGGTTTTTAAACAACAAGTTTGCCGTGATCCTGGTCGATCTGGTGCTCGCGTTGCTCGCGATTTTTATTTTCACCAAAATTGCCTGGGTGTTTCAGCCTGTGGTCAGTTTTCTGAGCATCGTCGCCCCGCCGTTCATCCTCGCCGGAATCCTGTTCTACATGCTCACCCCCGTCGTCAACTGGTTGCATCAGCGCGGCCTCAACCGACTGCTGGCCATCGCGTTGGTCTTCCTCCTCGTGATTGGGCTGATCGTCCTAGCCATCACTCGCGTTGTGCCGCCCATCGAAAGCCAGCTGCGCAGCTTCATTAATGCGACTCCGACTTACTGGGACGAGTTCGTCCGGTGGATCACCGACCTGAATAACCAGCAGAACATTTTCAGCGACAAGCAGCTGAGTCAGTTCGCCGGCGAGATCCAAACTTGGGTCTCCAAGCGCGGCTCGACCATCTTGTCGGGGACGCTGTCGTCCTTGTCTTCGATCATCTCCACTGTCGGCACCGTGGTGGTCACCGTGGCGACCGCGCCGATCATTTTGTTCTTCATGCTCAAAGAGGGCAACAAGTTCACGCCAATGATCCTGCACCTGGTCCCAACCAAGCAGCGCAAGAGCTTTGGCGACATGCTGCACGAGATGAACGTCAAGGTCGGCTCGTACGTGCAAGGCCAGCTGACCGTCGCCATCGCCGTCGGGATCATTTTCATGGTCGGCTATTCGATCATCGGCCTGCGCTACGGCCTGATCTTTGGGATGCTGGCAGCACCGTTGAACCTGATCCCCTACTTTGGTTCCGCGCTCGCGATGGTGCCAGCGCTGATCATGGGCGCCATTCAGGGGCCGAAGATGTTCATCGCGGTAATCGTCGTCTTCTTCATCGAGTGGCTGCTCGAGACGCAATTGATCTCCCCGTTTGTCATGGGGAGTAAACTAGAAATGCACCCGATCACCATTGTCGTGGTCCTGCTGACAGCAGGGTCCATGTTCGGACTGGTGGGTGTGATCTTGGGGATCCCCGGCTTTGCGGTGATCAAGATCGTGGTGGTGCGCCTGTTCAGATGGTACCAGCAAGTCTCCGGGCTCTACCCCAGCGATGTTCCCGACAAGACCCTGCAACTCACCTCGCAGGAGAAAGCAGATAACTCAAAATGAACACTTTTCTGATACTTTTAGATGCCGCACTGATCGGACTGGGCGCGTATTACCTGTTCTGGCAGAGTAAAATCGACGTGCGCGGCGCGTATTCGACCTTTCAGTTGGTCATGGCCGTCTTCTTTGGCTTCTGGTTCGTCAGCACCGGCGTCGGCAACATGTACTATGTCGTCTTCATGGCGGCCTTCCTGACTCTGACCGTGATGACAGGCAGCACCGGCCTGACGCCAACGCGCCTGATCAACGTGGGCCTGTTCTCACGGGTCATCCCTTACACGCGCCTGGTCGGTGTCACCTTGACCCCACTGCAGCTGCCCAATGGCCAGGCCATGGTCGTGGCTGTGTTTGGCCTGTCCGCCCGCCGCTTCGTGCGCCTGACCTTCCGCAGCGATCTGCAGTCGCTGATCCAAGTGCTGCGCCCGCGGGTGCCGCAAAACGTCGAGATCCGCGTGCAGCAGGTCCAGTAATTTTTTCATTGAAATGCAAAACCGCTTGGCCCGTCACAGACAGGTCAAGCGGTTTTAATTTGCCCAGCCGGCTTACTTGCCGGCATCCGGGTCATGGTCGTGCGCCTGCTCCCCGAAGTAGTCCGGCGGCATCGGGCCGCGGTCGATTGGGCGATTCGGCTGGCGAAAGGCAAACAGCCCGGCTAGTGCCGCCACCAGCAGCACGGTCGCTCCGATCACCTGCCACATCAGCAGCAGCCCGATCAAGTACACGTACAGCAGCGCCACGATGGCCAGACCGAACAGGAAGTCGATGAAGAACCGGGTCACGCGCGTGTGGGCGGCAGAATCAAAGTAGGCCAACAGCCCCAGGAGAATCACCGTGCCGAAGCCGAAGCTGAGCGCGGCGGTCATCGCGATTGGCGTCTGCGGCTGCGTCACGTACCACGCAAACCAGCTGAACAAGCAGCCAAACACAAATAAGAGCAGGTTGATCCAAAGTTGGGTCCGCGACCCCTTTTTATTGCTGCGCATACGCGGCCTTCTTTCAGTAAGTTCATCAGACGAGTCAAAAACGGCTACAATTAATATAGCACATTCGAAGGGAGTCGTATTCTATGTTCGAAAACCTTGGCTTTGCCGCCTATGACGGCCTGGCCCTCGATGATCCTGCCAGCCTGGTCCCGGTCGACCTGAAGCGGCCCAGTGCCGGGGCAAATGATGTGGTCGTCCAGGTCCGAGCCATCGCCCTCAACCCGGTCGATGAAAAGCAGCGCGCAGCCCTGGCCAAGCAGACGCAGCCGCGCATCCTCGGCTACGACGCGTGCGGCACGATTGCCGCAGTCGGCAGCCGCGTCACCCGGTTTAAGCCAGGCGAGCGCGTCATGTACGCCGGCACCACCAAGCGCCCCGGCAGCTTCCAGCAGTACCAGGCGGTATCCGCCGATTTGATTGCCGCGGCGCCATCCAACCTGACGGCCGGCGAGGCGGCCGCGCTGCCGCTGGTCGGCTTGACCGCCTGGGAGCTGCTGTTTGAAAAAATGCACTTCACCCCGGCCGCAGACGCCAACCGCGGCAAGACCCTGCTGATCATCAACGGCGCAGGCGGTGTGGGCTCGATGCTCAGCCAGCTGGCGCACTGGACCGGCATGACCGTGCTCGCCACTGCCAGTCCGCGGCATTTTGACTGGCTGACGCAACACGGCACGGCCGTCCCGCTGGACTACCACGACGACTTGATCGGCGCCGTCCACCAGGCAGGCTATCCGATCGTCGATGCCGTCGCCATTTTATACGCGACCGAGCCTTACCTGGGACTGGCAGCGCAACTGGTCGCCCCGTTTGGCCACGTCGGCGCGCTCGCGACGCCGCAGGGACCGCTGGAGGTCACCGCGCTCAAGGGCAAAGCGGCAAGCCTCGACTTTGAGTTCATGTTCGCGAAAAGCGATTACCACCATGACATGGCTAGCCAGGGCCACATTCTCTCTCAGTTGGCCACGCTGGCGTCAGTCGGGTTGCTCGATCCCAGCGTCACGACCCGCTACGATCGCATCACCATTGCCAACATCAAGGCTGGCCTGGCCAGTTTGATGGCCGGTCACCAAACTGGCAAGATCGTCCTTGATGGACCATTTGAAGGGTAAATGAAAACAAGGTGAAGACGTTTCATGGCGTCTTCACCTTGTTTTGTCGATTGAGCCTATTTGGCAAAGCCCAGCGCCTTTTGGAGCACGGCCTTAGCCTGCGCCTCGGAGAAGCGCTTGGGATCAAAAATGATCGACCCAGGGCCCATGTAGTAGTGGAACAGCTTCAAGGTGCCGCGCGGGGTCAGCGTGCGCAGGCGCAGCTCGTCGTTGACTTGGGCTAGGTACTCATCGCACCACTTCTCGTCCATCATGGCCGGCTCGTCGCGCTCGGTGATGTAGCCCTGCTCCAGCAGCAGGTTGGCCCCTTCGGCTTTTTGCTCTCTTGAGACGTTTTCTGTTGGCTCCATGTCTGCCTCCCTGCTCGGACTAGAACTTCGGCTCCAGCAGCTTGCGCGGCCGCACAAACGTGGCCACCTTCGTATCGCTGCCGCGCTTAAAGCCGGCGTGTTCATAAAAAGCCGCCATGGCTTCATTGGTCGTGACGATCACAATGCGGTCGACCTGCTTGAAGTACTCGTCGAATTGGTCCAGCAGCTCGGTGCCAATGCCCTGATGCTGATACTCAGGCAGCACGATCAGATCCTGCACAAAGACAATGGTGTGCATGTCCGACACGCCGCGAATCACGCCGACCAGCTTGTCGCCGTCGCGCGCTGTGAGTAGCGTCGAATTGGCAATGCCGCGCGCCGTTTCCGCCGGGTCATTGAGGTAATGCGTCATGTGGACAGCGCCGTAAAGCGCCTTGATTTCATGGATCGTCAGTGCCGATTCAAACGTGTAATTCAAAATTTAACCTCCCGAATTCAATTGCCAGGTTAAATTTTAACCCAAGCGGCACTTAATTCAAGAGAAAGTCGTGTTGGCCTATTTCTTTTCAGTAAAATCCAAGAACCCCATGTCACTGTCGATGACGCCGCCATCCCCGCTGAGCTGCATGGTGTTCAACGTCTGGTTCAGATGGACGGTCAGGTGCTCGTCCAGGTCTTCAGCCGAGTAATCCTTGATCAGGATCGGCCCCAGGTTCGAGTCGACCACGACGTTGTACCCGTCGGTGGGCGCGGTTTGAGCCACCACATTCAGCGTGAATTGAATCATCATGTGGATCATGGCGTGCTGTGAGTACTGCCCGACCCCATCCTCAAACGTTAATAGTAATTTCTTGCCTGGTCCCAGGTGCGGCTGGATCTTCGCTGCCGCCGCGTCGTCAAAAGTTAGCTCCATTTCATTCACCTCCAGGCTCAGCCTAAGCCCTGATTTTGAAAAGGGCAATTGATTGTGCTTGGCGCAGCAAAATTTTTTTGATTAGGGCCGTGAACGTCACAATTTCTTCACATTATGGGACTAAAGTAACCAGTATAGAAATGAGCCACCCACTCATTTCCATACCCATACCCAACTTTTTCATTTTTACTCCTCCAAAGTAAAAATCGCGAAACGGCCGCCCAGCCGTTTCGCCAATCCTTACTCCTTGGCCATCACCCACCCAGTGATGGCCTTTTTTACGCGCGCTCTTAGCGGCTCTGCCGCTTAGAGCGCGCTACTCGACGAAAGCCTGCATAGCAGGCTTTCTAGAGAAGCAGCAGCGTGTAGTGCTTTGCCGCTTACGCACTGCCACTCGACGGCAGGCTGCAAGGCAGCCCATCTAAAACTCGATATTCTCTGAAACCTGTTATCCGCTTTCCGCGTGCCTGACCAGTCACGCGGTTTTTTTGACCGGATACGCACCAGGTATTTCACTCAGCGAATTTTAATGGTCTAATAATGAAGTACCAAGCGAGGAGGTGGGGCAATGAAAATCAGGGTTGAAACTGATCCGGATCTGAAGGAACCAGAACTGGTCATTCGGGCCAAGGATCAGGAGACGGCCGCCGCGATGAAAAGCGCGTTGGCCGCACCCACTGCCCCGACCCTGCCCGTGTTCCAAGACACGGTGGAACGCTTCCTGCCGCTGCCGACGATCCTGTTCATCGAAACGCAGGACCGCACGCTCCAGGTTCACACTAAGGACGACATTTTCACCAGCAAGCAAAAGCTGTACGAGCTGGCCGAGTCTCTGCCCGGCAGTTTCATGCAGGTGGCCAAATCTGTGATCATCAATTTGAACCAGGTGGCGGCGATCAACCGCTCGCTGTCGGATTGCCTAGTGGAATTTCAAAACAGTCACAAACAGGTCTACGCGTCGCGGCGCTATTACAAGGCGCTGGTCGAGCGGTTAAACGAAATGAGGGGTTTGTAATGGAAACCAAACAAGTTAAATGGGGTCACTGGTTCTGGGGGTTGTTCTTCGTCGTCTGCGCCGGCATCTTAGTGCTGAGCCAGCTCGGCCTGTTCACCTATCACCTGCACTTTTGGACGCTGGTCCTGGTGCTGATCCTGGTGGCCGCCGCCATCAAGAGCCTGGCCAGCCTGTCGTTCGCAGGGTTCTCGTTCAGCCTCGCGTTTCTAGCGATGCTCTTCGCCAAACCGCTGGGCATCCAGCAGCTCGTGCCGTGGACAGTTCTCGGTGCAGCCCTGCTGCTTTCGATTGGCCTGACCTTGCTGTTCAAGCCGCTGAAAAAGCACCACTTCAGCGTCGTCACCATTAATGACAAGCATTACACGATCAGCGAGCTGCGGCAGCTGCAAAAAGAGGCCAAGCAAGCGCCAAGCTACGTGCCAAGCAGTGAATCCGCCGACGTCACCGTCAACGTGAAACTCGGCAGCGCCACCCGCTACGTCCAGCAAGGCGACTTCCGCCACGCGGTGATCCGCACCAATCTGGGCGACGTCAAGGTCTTTTTTGACAAGGCAACCATCATCAACGAACCGGCCTTGATCGAAGTGCTCGGTCAGATGGGCGACATCAGCCTATACATCCCCCGCGACTGGAACGTTCAGCCCAACCTGGGCAACTTCGCGGTCGACTTCACCGAAAAAGGCGAAACCCCGACCAAAACCGGTCCGCTCGTAGTCCTCGCCGGCGATTTTAAAATGGGCGACGTCACGATCCACTACATCTAGGAGCTCGCTATGAAAAATCTCACACCTCAAACCATCAAGATGCTGGTGCTCAAATTTGCCGGCACCTTCGGGTCAAGCATGCTCTCATTTGCCATTGGCCTGTACATTCTCCACCGCACCGGCTCCGCGCTCAGCATGGGCGTCACCATGATCACCGGCCCCATCGTCTCTTTGATTCTGACCCCGTTTGTCGGGTACGTGGTCGACACCATGAACCACCGCCGCATTATGATCACCGCGCAGGTCACCACCAGCATTGCGCTCGTGCTGTTCGGCTTCGGTTTTCGGCTCTGGCCGGCGCAGTATTACCCGGAAATGATTGCCCTCATCGTCGCGCTGCAGGTGACCGACAATTTTCTCAGCACGACACTGACGGCCAGCCTGGTTCAACTGTTTGCGCCCAATGAGCTGCAGCGGGTCAACTCTCTGAACCAATCCATCGCCAGCCTGGCAATGTTTCTGGCACCGCTGATGGGAGCCATGCTGTACACGCTGGTGTCGATCGACACCTTTGCCTTTATTGAAGTGCTGTTCGAGCTGACCGCGTTGGTCGCCATTTTCCTGCTGAAGTTTCAGCCCTTCGCGGCCCAATCGCCAGTCGAGGCTGCGGAAGCACAAGAATCCGTCTGGCAGAATTTCAAGACCGGCTTTGCCTACCTGAAAAGTCAGCAGCTGATCTTCATCCTGACTGTGTCCTCGGCCTTTCTGAATTTCCTGTTCGCCGCCGTGAACGTCGGCCTGCCGTACCTGCTGATCCAAACCATGAAAATGACCAATAACCAGTACGGCTTCGTCGACTCCGGCTTTGCCATCGGCATGTTTGGCGGCGGCATCCTGCTGTCAATGCTAAAGATGCGCAGCCACCCGATCAAGTTCTCGTTCTTTAACATCATTCTGCTGGCGATTCTCTTCACCTTCACCGGCCTGCCTGCCGTGCTACGCTGGACGGGGCTTTTAAGCACCGGCTACTTCTGGATTCAAAACATCGTCAACGGGGTCTTGATCGTGCTGATCAACACGCCAATCAACACCTTCATGCAGCAAGTGATTCCGCATCACCTGCAGGGCCGCGTGTTCTCGCTCGACGGCACGATTTCCCAGATGCTGGCCCCGCTGGGCACGTTAATGTTCGGGGTGCTGTTTGATCACCTCGCCGCCCCGCTGCTGTTTGGCGTCACTGGTATCGTCCTGATTATTTTCACGCTGATTGTGACTGGTCTGATCAGACGCAGCCATCTGTATGACAAGCCCGAGAACCAGGTGCCAGCAGCTGCCAACTGAAGCCAGCGCCAAGCAAAATTGCCCACGAAAGTCAGGAATCCTCTTGAAGAATTTAACCCCTCAAACCATTAAAATGCTGGTCTTAAAATTCGCCGGCACGTTCGGGTCCAGCGTGCTGTCTTTTGCCATCGGCCTGTACATTCTGCACCGCACAGGCTCCGCCCTCAGCATGGGTGTCACGCTGGTCACTGGACCGGTGGTGTCGCTGCTGCTGACGCCGTTTGTCGGCTATGTCGTGGACACCATGAGCCACCGGCGCATCATGCTGAGCGCGCAGGTGGTCACCAGTGCCGCACTGGTGGCTTTTGGGGCAGTCTTTAAGCTCTGGCCCGCGCAGTACTTCGCGGAACTGATTGCATTGATCATCGTGCTGCAGGTCACCGACAATTTTCTCAGCACCACGCTGACCGCCAGCCTGGTACAGCTGTTTGAGGGCAGAGAGCTGCAGCGGGTCAACTCGCTGAATCAGTCCATCACCAGCCTGGCCGCCTTCCTGGCGCCGCTGATTGGCGCGTGGCTCTACACGCTGGTGGCCATCGACACCTTCGCCTACATCGAGGTACTGTTCGAGCTGACCGCGCTGGTCGCGATCCTGCTGCTGAAATTCCGCCCAGTCGTCCAACCAGCCACGCCGCAGCCGCGCGAATCCGTCCTGAACAACTTCAAGACCGGGTTCGCCTACGTCAAAAGCCAACGACTGATTCTGACCATCATGATTTCCTCAGCCGCGGTCAACTTCCTGTTTGCGGCCATGAATGTTGGCCTGCCCTATCTGCTCATTCAGACGCTGAAGCTTTCCAACCAGCAATACGGGCTGGTGGATTCCGGCTTTGCCGTGGGCATGTTTAGCGGCGGCATTCTGCTGGCGGCCATCACCATCCGCACTCACCCCATCCGTTTTTCCTACTTTAACCTGTTCCTGCTGGGCGCCATGTTCACAACCACCGGACTGCCGGCCCTGTTCTCCTGGCCCAGCTGGCTCAGCACCGCCTTTTTCTGGCTGCAAAGCATGCTCAACGGCGTCCTGATGGTGCTGATCAACACCCCCGCCAACACGTTCAAGCAGCAGATCATTCCGCAGAATCTGCAAGGCCGCGTTTTTTCCCTCGACCTTACGATTTCGACGCTGCTTGCGCCAATCGGCACGCTGGTGTTCGGGGCCCTGTTTGATTACTTCGCGGCGCCTTTGCTGTTTGGCATCGCCGGCAGCGGCCTGCTGCTGCTGACCCTGGTCGTCACCACCGTCATCAGCCGGCAGCACCTGCTGGACCGGCCGGAAAATCAGGTGCCGGAAGCGGGTCAGAATTAACGATCGAGTAGGAGGTAGCCGATTAATTCGGCTACCGACCTCTCACACCACCGTACGTACGGTTCCGTATACGGCGGTT
>NZ_RHOL01000016.1 GCF_003946465.1 Lacticaseibacillus hegangensis
TAGTACTAACAAGAATAGGTCTTCATGGCCTTTTTGGTCTAGTCGTCAGGGTGTTGCACTTGAATTGTAAACTGGGGTCGCAAAATTAGCTATCTTACCAAGTGTCTTCCAAATCAACGAGCCGACGATCTTTGGTTATCCAGTGGTCTTCAACCTGCCGCTGTTTATCCCGTTCCTGATTATTCCAGTCTTAAACATTCTGATTGCCTATGGGGTAACCGCGATTGGCTGGATGAATCGAGTGGTCGTGATGGTACCATGGACGACGCCACCAATCATGAATGCATACCTAGCTACCGGTGGTGACTGGCGTGCGGCGGTTGTTCACACGTTGATTATTGTGATGGATGTGTTGATCTACCTTCCATTCATGAAGATTGCCGATCACATCTTTAACCAGAGCGCTAAGGAGGAAACAATTTGACGGGCATTTCAACTGACTATGATGTTGTAGTCGTTGGCGGGGGACCATCTGGGACAATGGCTGCAGTTGCCGCTGCTAGGAACGGGGCGCATACCCTCATCATCGATCAGGCTGGTTTTCTCGGTGGATCATTGACATCGATGGGTGTCGGGCCGATGATGACGTTCTTCGCAGGGGATAAGCAAGTCATCAAAGGGCTTGCTCAGGAGCTGATCGACCGGCTAGTGAAACAGCACTTTTCGCCAGGCCATGTACCAGACGCAACGAACTATGTGTCCTATAACACGCCGTTCGACGCTGAAGGTCTGAAACTAACGCTGGACACGATGACCCAAGAGGCTGGGGTAGATGTGCTCTTCCACACCATGCTCGTTGACGCCGTTAAAGAGGGTGACCGTGTGACTTCTATTCAGGTTGCAAACGAGGATGGCCTCACGAATATCTCGTCTAAAACGTTTATCGATGCAACGGGGAATGCTGACCTAGCACTAAAGGTAGGCGTCCCATTCAATCTCGGGCGTGAAGAGGATAACTTAACGCAACCAATGACGCTCAATATGAAACTTTATAACGTTGACACTGAGGAAATCCGGCGGGACGTTCTGGCGCATAAAGAGCGTTTCCCGCGTGCAGAGCGAGATTTGGATGCGTTCAACAATGCAGCACGCGTTGCAGTCAGTGGTTATGAAGAGGAGTTTCGCCAGGCCAGAATGGATGGAGAGCTCTCCATACCGCGTAAAGATTTGTTGTTCTTTGAGACGAACACACCTGGAGAGTATATCGTCAACGCGACTCGGATACTGAGCAATGGTTCATTTGATGCCAAGACATTATCGGACGCGGAAATTCAAGGCCGTATCCAGTGTCATGAATTGTTCGTTTGGCTGCGAAAGACGATACCGGGCTTTGAGCACTGCCAGATTGAGTTCACCGGACCGAACATCGGCGTGCGTCAGTCTAGGCAGATAAGAGGTTCCTATTATCTGACTACTGAGGACTTTGCATCACATAAGAAGTTTGCCTCTACCATTGCTCACACACCATATCCGATGGATATACACAGCCCTATGGGAAGTGGTTATGGTACACCGAATGATTATCATGAGTCTGATCCTTCCTCATTCGACCGTGACAGTCTTAGGGACTATCATGATATTCCCTTCGAAGTCATGACAGTGCCTGAGTACAGCAATTTAGCAGTTACAGGCCGCTGCGTTTCAGTTGATTTCAATGTGCAGGCCTCAATTCGGACTACGCCAACTGTGATGATCCTGGGCCAAGCATGTGGGGCTGCCGCTGCGTTGGCAACTGCTAGCAGCTCGAATTTCCATCAAGTTGATGTGGCACAGTTACGCAAGACATTGAAGAATCAGGGCGCATACCTAGACTAACTTCAAGGCTCCATCTCCGGATAATGGGAGGTGGAGCTTTCTTGTCTGCCGACATTTCTGTCTATGAGGCGCAAGTTAATGTACCCTCGGCGTTCGGTTCATTTGCCAGCGGGGTTACGGGCGGGAGTGGCACCGCGACCCGCCAAGCCCAGGCGGGACACGGTTCCAGTCCCGCCCTTGTGCGCTTTCCCCCGGCCGCGGCGCCCCCCACAGTCCGGGCGCTCACCTAGCCCGCCAAACCCGGCGGGCCAGGCTCGGGCCCGTAGGTCAAATGCTTGCGCCCGTTCCGGCCGCCTGGCCTGGGCTTCGCCCTTCACCGGCCAGAAGTGCTTGCGCCGCTTCGCGCCGCCTGACCTGGCCTGCCGGCCTTCACGGTCAGAGGATCCGCACTCCCCAGCACCCGACTGTCACCACCGGGCGGGCGTGGCCTGTAGCCCGCCGCCCTCCGGCCGGCAGGCTCAGCCCAGACCCGCCCTCACGCCTGCGACACCGACCTGCAATCCACACGGGTTTGCCTATTAACACTCAGCCTCATCCTCCTGCGCTGCCGGGCATCGCACCCCGCGCCACCAGCCCGCGCGCGTGCCGCCCCCTCCATACTGTAAGCCCAAGACTGAAGTTCAAGCCCGTTTTGGGAAAAAGGAAACGGGGTCTTGGCTGAGACTACAGCGCTGGAGCCGCAGGGCGCGTACCTGCCCTGGGGACAGAGAAATCAGCCGTCTCCGCTTCATCAGATCGTGATTCTGAGGCGAGTTCAGCCGCTGGGGTTCGCCAACTTCACCGCAAGTGGTCTAAAAGTCGCCTGTTTCTACGCGGGTTTGTTTACCAACTTGTTTACGATTCGGGAACAAGCCAAGGTGATTCCGTGCGGCACGAGAGGACTAAACACAATAGTCTGCCACAAATCGTGATGTCATATCACCAAAACAAAATTTGCATACGAGCCGGCTCCTCTAAATGGCCGGGAGGGCGTGAGATCGAATGCTTACTTGTGACTGATAATCTTGAAAAGATTGTTGGCTAGCGGAAATTCGATTCCCCTTTAATGTTCTGGTTCCTGCGTTCGGGGTAGGTATCACTTAAAAAGGAGCTCTCACGGCATAAAGAAAACTGCTGGATGGTTACGGGCATCCAGCAGTCTAAGGAGATTACCAACGGTGTAAGCATGATGTCTGAGAGACAATTCGCACAGGCCAGCACCGCTGAGTGATAAAACACAATCTTCGTTCTGTGTCAGCTAGTCGATCATATCAACGTCACCGGTATTAAAGACGCGGTTCATAATCAAACAGGCAGCACCAATAACGCCCGCGTCATCGCCAAGCCGAGAAATCCGAAGACGCGGTGAGTTAGAGGGGCTAAGTTGATTGTCCTTAACAACAGGGGCCAAGATCCCCAGTAGGTAGTCTGCGGAGTTCGTCATGCCGCCCTCAAGAATGATTTCCTCGGGATCAATAAAGTTGATGACATTGCCGATGGAGACGCCAAGGTAATAGAGATCTTCTTGTGTCACTTTAGACGCCAGTGAATCACCGGCAATAGCCGCCTCAAAAATTTTTTTGCCATCCAGCTCTTCATCACGCTTCAAAGAGGACTGTGCGCCATCATCAAGCGCAGCTTTAACGTCCCTGATAATGGCTCGAGAGGAGGAGACAGCTTCAAGACAGCCGTGATTGCCACAGCTGCATAAGGGACCATGAGGCTTGATAACTGTATGCCCCATCTCGCTAAGCCCGCGGAAACTACCCTCATAAAGTTGCCCCTGCAGGACTGTCGCAGATCCAATCCCATGGCCCAGATTAATGCAGACAAAAGACTGGGCGTCTGATTGATTGTCGAAGTTGAGTTCAGCAAGCGCCATGCATTTGGTGATGTTTTGAATCTTAATCGGCAAGTCAGGGATTGCTTGCTTCAGAGCCTCCACAATATTGGTTGTAAAGTAAGGCATATTTGGAGAGAGCAGGATATTCCCCGTGCTGATGTCTACAATCCCGGCGGCACCAACACCAATACCCAGGAGCCGATGATGGGCAGTCGTGAATTGACCGACAATTTTACGTGAGATTTCGACAATGTCATTGACGATGTCGGCATCGTCCTTAGGCGTACCTACTAATTCCTTATAGATTATGCGACCTTCCAAATCGACAACGGAAAAGGTGAGATGAGTCGTGCCAATATCAATGCCAAGCACATGGTAGTGACTTCCATCGAAGGCAACCACAGAGGCTGGCTTACCGCCTGTTGAAGCAGCCTTTCCGGCTTCCTTAACTAGATTAACTTTCTCCAGTTTTCGGACTATTGAGTTCACTGATGGAAGCGTTAATTTAGATTCTTTAGAAAGCTCCACGCGAGTGATACCAGACGTCGCTCGAATTGCGTTTAAGATTTTTACTTTATTTGAAACAGAAGAATCTGAGGCCATATAGACACCTCCCTATAGAGGCCATTGTATCACAAAAATTAATTTATATTAGGAGTTGACACAGAAATTGTAAACGCATACCATTGGCTTTGTAAAGGAGCTTTATAAAGCCCCTTACAAGGTGGTGAGATCATGATTGAATTTCTCGGCATATCTGCAGGTGTGCTGACAGGTGTTTCATTTTTTCCTCAAGCAATCAGGGTGATCAGGACGAAGGATACCTCGAGTATCTCGCTAGCAACGTATGTGGCGTTTTGCATTGGTGTTGTGTGTTGGATAGTCTACGGACTTGTCATGAACCTCCCATCTATATACCTTTGTAATTTTGTAACCCTGATTCCTTCAGTTGTTGTTCTAAGACAGAAGATTATAAACAGAAAGGAGGATCAAAGTTGAGCGTTCTAACCTGGAAGACAGAGAGCCACAACGCTAGTGAGAGTATGCCAGTTGGCGGTCACGATGTGGGCCTGAACGTCTGGTGTGAGGATCATCAGGTGTTCGCATATATCAGCCGTAGCGATTTCTTTGATGAGAATGATGAACTCTTAAAGGCCGGAAGATTGCGAATCGTCTTTAAAAAGTCCGTTCATTTCATCTCTCAGAGCCTTAGTACGGATGCTGGGAAGGTTACCATCAAGCTAACCGTTGACAACAAGCCGCTGACCATCGCTTGGTTCTGCTCAGTCACTGAGTCGGCGGCAATTGTTTCATTCTCATGCAAGCAGTCAATTGCTGCCAGCGTTACTTATGAGAATTGGCGGATCCACGATCATGAGTTGCCCAATGACAACTCACGCTGGCCTTGCAAAGGCTTCTATAAGTTTCCAGGGAAGGTAATTAAGCACCGTGATGAGTTTGTTGCAGATTCAACGCGCTTGAGCTTTTGGCATCAAAACAAGAACTCGGCGATCATTGACGACACAGTCCATCAGCAGCATCTAGATGACTACCGTTCACAGGCCTTTGATTACTTGAGTGGCGCAATATTTGGCGGCTTGATGACCTCTTCACTGTTTGACGGATGTGAAGCAGGGACCACCTCTTATGATGGCAGGCCGGCAGTTGCTTACACATACTCAGTTGAGATTACCGACGGTGCTAGCATTCTTGTTTTATTGGATCACAGTCAAGCTATGATCCTAGACAATTGGGAAGAAAGCTTGACAGCCCGCGCGCAAAGCTTTGACGTTTTGCAACAGGAGAAAGACGCCGATAAATTCTGGCATGAGGCGGCTGTGCGAAGCTGGATTCATCTTCGCAGCCACGATAATAGAGCACAAGAAATCAGCGAGAACTATGAGCTGTTCAGGTACATGCTGTTGTGCAATCAAGCCGGGGCTTTTCCAACCAAATTTAATGGCGGATTGTTCACTGTTGATCCGGACCTGCCGTTTGTCGGTAAGAGCGGGCAGGAGGACATTGATTCTGTTCAAAAGGGAGACAATCCTGGGAATCATTTGTCACTCAAAAAGTTCGATCCGGATTTTCGTATGTGGGGAGGAATCTTCACCAGTCAAAATCAACGGCTAGTCTATTGGCCTATGTTAGCGGCAGGAGACTATGATGCCATGATCCCGCTGTTTGAGCTTTACCGGCGGGGATTACCGCTTGCCATGGGGTTCGTTAAGAAGCTTTGGGGCCATCGTGGAGCAATGTTTGCAGAACAGCTCGAGCAATTTGGGCTGTCATCTGGTTCCGAGTATGGCTGGCTTAATCCCAAGACGGGTAAGCGCAGGTATGGATTTACAGATCCCGCAGAGCTTGATTCACCTTACACCAGATATTATTTTGCTAGCCAAATCGAACTCAGCTACATGATTCTGCGCTACGCAGAGGCAAGCGGGCGTTCCATTACCAAGTATCATGAATTGATCAAGCAATGTTTGCTGTTCTTCTATGATCACTACAGGTACATACACCGGATTACAACGCTCAGTGATTATGATGCGGACGGGAAGCTAGTCATTGCACCGTCTACGGCGACTGAGTCATACAAGAATGCGGTCAATCCGACGGAGGTAATTAGTGGGCTTCGAGCAACTGTGCCGCTGTATCTGAAGATTTTCAATAACGAAATCGATGAAGAAGAGCGAACGGAGTTCAACAAGTTCTATCAGGCGTTGCCTGAGTTGCCTCATCGGCAGATGCAAGGACACGACACAATCGCGCCAGCCAGCTACTTTACCGACATTATGAATGCTGAACTTCCTCAGCTATACCCGGTTTTTCCTTACGAACAATACGGCGTGGGCAGACCGAATCTTGATCTTGCACGAGATACCTGGCGCTATGGGGTAGACAGTGAGAAGCAGCGGGGAAAGATCGGCTGGCATCAGGACAACATTTTTGTGGCGTTGTTAGGGGACGCAGATGATGCGGCAAATCTGACATACGAAAAGTTGAAGAATAGTTGGCAACGATTCCCGGCATTTTGGGGCCCTGGATATGATTGGCTTCCCGATCACAACTGGGGTGGTACGGGAATGATTGGTCTCCAGAAGATGTTGGTGCAGGAGACCGACAAGGACGTGATATTGCTGCCAGCTTGCCCTAAGGATTGGGAAGGCGATGTGCGAATGTCCCTGAACAATCAGGCCACAATCACCTTTAGCTTTGGCAATGGGCAAGTGAAGATCGAGGATTACCAGTCGCCATTAGGTAATAAGCGGATTATTTATGAAGGAGGGGACATCCATGTTTGATAAGCTATCAGATTTCTTGCAAAAGCATATTATGCCTATAGCTAATAAACTTAGTGCAAACAAAGAACTGACAGCCGTCAGAGATGGGATGGTTGTTGCAGTACCAGCCACCATTTTTGGTGCGATAGCACTGATTCTAACGAACATTCCATACTTGGACAAAGTCGCACCAGGCGTTCAGAATTGGTTGAGTAATTTCTTCTCACAGGCCAACCCAATCACCATTGGGATGATTGCGCTGCTGGTCCTAATTGGCATGGCGAATAGCTACGCCGGACAGTTGAAAGAGAATAAGATCTACGGCGTCATCGTCGCAATTACATCGTTCCTAGCCATTACCATCTTCAGCAATACAGGGGATTCAATGGTTAAGGGCAAAGTCGTTCATAACGTGGTGACTGAAAATGTTATTCCAACATCTGTCTTCAGTTCATCAGGCGTGTTTACTGTCATTATCGTTACGTTGATTTCAATACGGCTCTATCACTTCTTTACCTTGAAGCACTGGACAATCAGGATGCCAGATGCCGTACCGCCTAATGTGTCGCAGAGTTTTGCATCCTTACTTCCAATGACTTTGACGCTGCTGTTCTTCATCATTGTGCGGAACCTGTTTCTGTTGACACCGTTCCAGTCATTCCAGAACTTCATCTATCAGATCTTTACCACACCGTTGCTGAAGGTCGGAGATAGTGTCTGGGCGGTTCTGTTCTTCATTCTGGTTCAGCAGGTTCTCTGGTTCTTCGGGATTCACGGGACAAACGTTGTCATGTCAGTTTGGTCACCAATTCTGTTGACCATGATGACCGCCAACTTGGATGCATATAATGCGGGCAAAGCGCTGCCGTACATCGTTTCTCAGACTTTTTGGCAGGTCTACTCGGAGCCGTTTATCCTTTGCATTCCAGTATTGCTGTTGTTCTGCAAGTCTGTTCAGGCGAAGGCAATGGGCAAGATGTCTATTATCCCGGCGATGTTCTGCATCAATGAGCCGTTCCTATTCGGGTTACCTGTTATCCTGAACCCGATTCTGTTCATTCCCTGGATCTTTGCATATATCCTTCAATTTCTTCTCATGTATGGATTGGCTGTTATTCACTGGATTCCGATTCCAGTTGTACCGGTGCCTTGGACCACACCGCCAATCATCAGTGGGCTTCTGGCGACAAACTTCAACATTATGGGTGCCGTTGCCCAGATTCTTTCATTCTTGTTAGGATTAGCTCTTTGGTATCCATTCATGAAGATTTTGGATAAGAGCATGTTGGCTAAAGAGAAGAAAGACGCTGAAGATAAGGAAGCCGCAGAAGCTAGTGAAGATGCAGACACCGCGGCTCCAGCAGGTCAAGATTAGTATCAAGATATACAGATAGATAGAACTTAAGAGACGGCAGTGTGCAACCACTACCGTTTTTGCGTGCTATGGTCCGGGCGCTCACCTAGCCCGCCAAACCCCGGCGGGCCAGGCTCGGGCCCGTAGGTCAAGTGCTTGCGTCCGTTCCGGCCGCCTGGCCTGGGCTGCGCCCTTCACCGGCCAGAAGTGCTTGCGGCCGTTCCGGCCGCCTGGCCTGGGCTGCGCCCTTCACCGGCCAGAAGTGCTTGCGGCCGCCTCGGCCGCCCGCGCCAGAAGACCAAGGCCGGCGCGAAGCCCCCAGACCCATCGCGATTACCGTGTGGCGGCGGCATGTTCGCCGGCCGCCCCCTAGGTTTCCCCCCAGACCCCCCTTTCCTTACCCCCGTTCATAAGGACTAATCTAAGTCCTGGTGGGGACACCAAGGGGGCTTGAACAAGGGCCGAAGTGCTATGCACTTCGACCCTAGTTCACCGGCGGACATGCCTAGATGATTCGGTGAGCTAGAGGCAGCGAAGTTCAAGCCCTCAACGCGTGCGCCCAGTCTGACATCAGTATTCGCCACGCGCAGGGACAAGAACCACGGTACCAGCCAACACGCCAGCATATTGCCGCTGCACCGGGCGGGAGTGAGTCCGCGACCCGCCAAGCCCAGGCGGGACACGGCCTCAGTCCCGCCCTCGGGCTAAAGACGGCGCCGGCATCTTCCCAGTCCCGCCGCCAGTGCCGCCCACCCCCAATCGCGCGCAGCGAGCGGGCCGATAGCCGCTCTTCGTAGTCAGAAGAGCGGCGTTTTTGCGTTGAAAAGAGTGTGCAGACGATTCACAGCAGCGGCTGCCGGCAGCCACAGCGGCCGCTCGGGGCAGTCAGCCGTCCCGCGGCTCGGGGCAAGGCGAGGCCTATCTGAGCCAATACCATGCCACGGCTGATCGCGGCCATAGAGCAGTGGGGCTCAGGGGTAGCGGCTGACAGGGGGAGCGTAAGAGGTCCCACCCACCCGCACGAACCAGACAGAGCGGTAGAGATTACGCTAGTGCTCGCTAGGCCGACCGGGCGCTTATGGCGCCCTGGCTATTCCACAGCGCAGCGCTGCAGGCGCTGCGACCGTGGAACAGCCTCGGCATGGCGGCTCGCTGCAGGCTCGCCGACCATTGGGTTCGAGAAGCGGGAAAGGTCAGAAGTAGGCATGGCTGGAATGCGCCATTGCCCGCTTCTGACCTTTCCCGCGGTTACATAGACCCACTGCCACGTTAGCGTGAAGCCCACAGCCCCGCGCCACGGCGCGGGGCAAAACCAAAAAAGTCATATTCGCAAAACATAGACAAAACCCATGTCTCGGTAGTAATGTAAGCGCTATCCAGCGCCAATTAATAAATTGGCACATACAAAAAAATCGCCGCAGATGGCATAAATAATGGGAAAGGAGGGAAGGAGACGTAAAAATGGCATACCTGACACGAAGCAGAACGACCGGCAGAATCTACTACCGCTGGTTTGATGAGCACGACGAGCGCGTGACCGTGGTGCAGAACCTGCCGCGGCTGGCGGATGACATCAGGGGAGAAGAACTCTGGCAGTTCGCCGAAGCCATGCTGCCCATCGTGATGGGCGACGTCGACGACTGGAGCGCCAGCTCGGATCAGTACGTTTACTACACCTACGACATCACGCCCGACGCGAAAACCAGACCGGCCAGCAGTGACCCGCAGGATCCAGGAGGTGTGAACTATGCCGTCAAAGCAGAGCTTAGTCCTTACCTTAAAAATTGAAATCGGCTCGGACAGCGCCAATCTAAAGCTTAGTCGCGTCGGCAGCGTTCCAGACCCGGCGCGCGTTCAGGCGCTGGCGGAGGTCCTTGAGTCCGGCGCCATCGTCACCAAAGACGGCAGTCGCCAAGTCTCAAAAGTCTCAGAAGCCAAGTTGATCCGCACCACCGTGACCGACGCCTTGGCAATGGAAATCGGGTGGGCCTAATGAATGATGACACCTACGAAGGCGCAACCGTGACCTTCCATCTGAAAAAGCGCGACGGCACCGCGTTTTCAGTGCATTGGCAGACCGTCTGGATGAGTCCGGATGACCTGTGGCGCGCCGGCGAGCTCATGGCGACCATCCGCAAGGGCGATCAGCTGGTGGGCGTGGAATTGACGTTAAGAGAGAAGGTGCTCTGATGGCAAAAATCCAGCTCCGGTTCGAATACACCGATGCTGTCACCAAGCGCAATCGAAAATGGCTCAGCCTCACCCTCGGTGAATACTTGCCCGAGGAAATCGATAAGAAGCAGTTGGCGATGCTGGCAAAACTCATCAGCGACTCCGCGCCGCACCAGGGCGTGCACCTGCGTGATGCCCGCCTCATCGCCACCGACCACGACAACATCATGAATGACTAGGAGGATAACAATGGCACAACGTAAGGAAACCCGCCGCACCTTGGAGGTCGACGGTTTTAATCAAAGCTACGACAAACTGGCTGCGAACCACCCGCAGCCGGAGAACTACCGCTACACCTTTTCCAAGGTGCACCCAAGCGCCAATGACAATGAAATGAAGGCCGGCGCCGACGAGCTGATCGCCATGCTGCCGCCGTACGGAAAAGTGGTCCAAACCGGCCTGCGTCTGCGCATTTACAGCGAAATTCTGGCGGATGAGTCGACTATGGCGCCATCCGGCCAGCCGCAAGAATAAGGAGGAATAACCAATGGCAGAACCAGTAAAAACGGAAGTCCTGCAGGTCACCCTGCGCGGGAAGAACTCATCGACCCTGCTGCGGGTGCCGCAAGTGGGTCCAGGCCTCACCACCCCAATGGTGAAGCGGTTCGCGGACTTCTTCGCGACCAGCCCGCTGCTGTCCGAAGCCGGCCAGCGCTTCAACGGCACCGTCGCCGGCGGGCAGATCATCACCCGCATCGTGACAGACGCGTTCCAACTTCAAGAGGAGGTTAAGGACTAATGCAAAAGCGAGCAGGCAAGGCGCTGGTAGTGACCACCGTGACCGTAGCGGAGCCCATCCAGCGCGAGAACATCACCTTTTCGAACCTGAATTTGAACATCTCGGATAACAACCTGTACCGCGTGGCGCAGCTGATCGCTCAGCTCAAGCCAGGCATCAAGCTGCAGTCCGTGGTCGTTCGCGACGATTTTGACATCGAATAGAAGGAGTGAGGAAAAATGGCAGCACTACGCATGACATTCCTAGCCACTGACGGCACCTCCAAGTCCCGTCAGTTCGGCGATTATAACCCGAGCACCATCAACGAGCAGGCTGCGCGAGACCTGGCAAACCTGATGGCGGCGCTGCACATGTGGCGCGATGAAGACAAGGATAATCAGTACGAAGAAGTCACCGGCATCACACTCATTGAAACCACCCGCACCAACCTGGATGAGGAATAGGCGGTGAGCCAATGGTAAAACAGCTACGCAAGCGTTCGCTGCGTATCACGCTGAAGAGTGGCACAGATCCGGCGTTAAAGACAATCAATTTTAGTAATATCAAGCAAAAAGACGACCAGGCGCTGCTGGACTTTGCGGATGAAATCGCCAAACTCACGCCGCCATACGGAGAGACCACACCAACCCGGATCACACTGATCGAACGCAACAAGGAGATTATGGATACTAACTCTGAGCGGATTGCTAAGTACCGCGAGAGTTTTTTTGAGGCAGCTCCGGATGCAACAGAGGAACAATGGACCAACTGGATGATCATGTACCACATCGATATGTATCACCCAGTCACGGTAGAACAGCAGGCAGCAAGGGAACTCAAGGAATTTTTCATTCAGAGTTGGGTTCGCTGGTATGAGATGACGCCTGAAGAGGCACTGGAATATTACGTCCTCGATTACAGTACCGACATTGAGGAACGGTATGCTTACTGGTTGATTTTCCACGATCAGGCTAAAAAGGCACACCCGGAGCTGACAGAAGAGCAACTCCAATGGACGTGGCTCGTAGACTTGGGCTGGGGAATCAATGCCTGGGGAGAGGTTGATTACAGAGAGAAGGGTCTCGGATGACGCAGACACAAAGCATCGTTACGTTAGAGTTTACGACCAGTCACGTTGGTCGGTTCCTTCAGATCCGGCTTTCCTGGGCAGAGGCAGGACTCACATACGAGATGCTAAAGCACTTCGCGGAACGGGTCGTGGCACTGGACATCGTTACGGATACCGGCCAGGATTTAAGCGCTCAGCATATCAGGAGCGCCAAGGTGCAAAGGACGACTGTAACAGAAGCATTTGTAGCAGATTTTGTGTATGGAGGTTAGACTATGCGACAAGTTAAGAGAACACGACTAATCGTATCGACGCACGTGAACGATGATCCAATGAGGCCGACAACAATCACCACCGTATTCCCATTTAGTCTTGATCAGGAAGCATACTACTCGAACTTTAGTAACTTGGGTGGTACCGGACCGGAAAGAATGGAAATTGTTATTGGGGATTGGCTTGCCGGTTCAGTCGGAGGGCGGCCGGAGAACATTGAGACGATTGCCGAGTCCGAGATCGTCCGAGGTGATTTAGATGTCGATTCTCAGGGTTGATATCGGCGTGATATGGCTGTTTATGCCAAATGATGGAACACGGTCGAACGATCCTTGGGACCCAAGAGCAATCTGGATTGATCCACACACCACAATCGATTTTGTTGGCCCGGACTGGGAGCGGGATCTGGTTAGAGAGCGACGCCGGTTTCTGGAATCAGCGGTTTTTGAATTGATTTGGCCAATCATTTCCAATATGAAAGCATCAGGAGCAGTGCCAGCGCCACCAGGTTATAAGTTCGACAACTTTGTCTATTCGTCATATACGTGGGAAATCGTCACGAGCAATAGAGTTGTTAAAGAAATTCAGTGAGCAGACACGGGCAGCGGCCCGTGTTTTTAGATAAAAGGAGGTTGAGCGCAAGTGAGCATGGCTGAAAGACTGCCAATCGAGGCGTACAGCAAGCCCATTTATCGCAAGTGTGAGTGTTGCGGCCGGGTGCAGGACATCTTCTACCACATGACGGTGCGCGATGCGGCGAGCGGCAAACTCCTGGTCGGCAGCTTTGACCTCTGCGAGACGTGCGGCATCGAGTTGGCCCAGATCACGGACCAGAAGCTCACCGATGAGGTCGTGCTGCAGCGCTTCGATTTAGGAAGGGACGAGGAAATCTAGCTCCGGTGCGGGGCAAGGGGAGAACGAGATGGAAAGCAGCATCTTACAAGCAATCATGGATCAGGCAGCCGGCGTGATCATCGCGGTGATTTTGATTTTTCGCGTTGAGGCGCGCCTGGATCAATTGGTGAAGAGTTTTGAAGATTTCACGCGCCAAATGCTAATAGCGGTCGAGAAGATGAATAGCGAAAAAAAATGAGGCCACATGCTGGATTTTGGGAAAGTACACACGACAAATTTGCAAATTGGCGCGGAGGCGAAGCGGTATGCATACCTGGGCCCAGTATTTACGCGACATTGGGCGGTCGACCAACACAGTCTACGAATATGAAAGGCGTGTGAGACTATGGAAGAACTACTTAGAAGAGCGGGGAAAACGGCTTGATGAAGCAGAAAGAGCCGATGTGATCGAGTGGCAGCGTCAACTTTTGCGTGAAAAGAACAGCGCCAGAACCATCAACTCGAAAATTTCCGCCGTTTCGTTGTACTACGAATGGTTGGTGATTACCGATGGCATCGATGACAACCCGGTGCCGACTGGCATGAGCCTGCGCGGCACTGTGCCACGGATCCAGCGACTGACCGATGATGAGCTGCGAGACGTCCTGGCGTATTTCGACACGCTGCAGGCTAACCTCCGCACGGCGTTTTGGACCATGTTCGGGACCGGCGCACGGGTCGGCGAAGTCGCAAAGCTGACCTACACGGATGTGAAGCTCGTTGGCGGCGCGGTTTGGATCGACATCCGGGACGCTAAGTGGGGGTCGGACCGAACCGTGCCAGTAGTCGACGATAAGGCCGCCAGGGTGCTCTACAGCTACTGGCTGGATCAGCACCCGACCGGACTGCCGTTGTTTCATGTCAGCAAGCGGACACTACAGGAATACGCAACGAACTACGCCGAAATCAGCGGTCTGCACTTCTACTCGCACTTGCTGCGGCACACGTTTGCCGCCCGCATGCTCGAGCAGGGAGTCGCGATGACGGAAATCCAGTACCTGCTGGGCCACAAGAGCCTGTCGATGACCGCGCACTACACCGAAAGTGCGCTGCTCGACACTTCGCATCTGGCGCCCAGCATCATGCAGCAGTATGGCAATGGCGGCACTAAGCCGCAGACGACACCAAGGTTACGACCGATAGGAGACGATGATAGTGGCACAAATAGTACTCGACGTGGCGAGCTACCAGCCTGATACCGCAAGCTGGTTCCGCAGCGCCTATGACAAAGGCGCCCGCGCTGTAATCGTAAAATTGACAGAAGGCACCACCTACCGCAATCCAAAGGCCAAGGCACAACTGGCGGCGGCCCGCGCGGCCGGTATGGCGGTTCATGCTTATCACTACGCCCGATGGACCAATCCGACTCAGGCCACGGCAGAAGGCAAGTTCTTCGCTGCAGAAGCCAAGTGGCTGGGACTCGGTGCCGACAGCGTGCTGGCAGACGACATTGAGGAGCGCGCGCAAGGATCAGCGCTGACTAGTGCAGCCAACGCCTTTACGGCCGCCACTAAAGGCGCAGGGTTCCCCAAGGCAGACGTGTATTCAATGCGCAGTTGGTTTCAGGACGGTCATCTGGTCCCGTCGCTTCTGACCGTGAAAAATCTCTGGGTGGCGGAGTTCGGCGTTGCAGCTGTGAAGATGTCCGGAGTCGGCACGTGGCAGTTTACCAGCAACTGGAGCGGCCTGAATGTTGATGCCTCTTACGACTACAAGGGTCTGTATACAGGCGTCACAGCACCAGCGGCCGCGCCAACACCCACTGCGGCGGCCGTATCCTGGATCAAGCAGGCTGGCACGTTCATCCTGGATCGTGATGTCTATCTGCGCGCTGCGCCGCTGACCGGGGGCGTCATCGCGCTACTCCACAAGGGTGACAAGGTTAAGTATGATGCGTACGCGTACATCGGCGGTTATGTCGTTGTTCGCCAGCCGCGCGGTAGTAAGGATTACGGCTACATCGCCAGCGGTACCGCGTCTGGCACCAAACGGACAAGCTACTGGGGCACTTTCACTAAGTAGGGAAGCGCGGCGTGCCGCCGCAACACAGCTCTGCTGTGAGACCCCACCCGGCGCGTACGATTGCAAAAACCGCAATCCCACGCACCGCGCGGGGTGCCATTAAGAGCCTAAGTTCACAAGCATAGTTGTTAGCGGCAGGGGTGAACGCGTGAGATAATTTGGCTGAAATTAGTAAGCGATTGCAACTGAACATAAAAAAAGAATCGGCGGCTGGGGAGAGTCGCCGATTCGAGACTTGAGAGCTAGCGCAGACAAGACTATGAGCATATTTTGCTCCGCCTTAGTGTACCACGCAGCGGGCCGGTCTTGTCGTTCAAAACGTCAAGTCCGGCCTTTTCGTTACCCTTCAGGCCGATAAGTAGGAAGGCGGAGTCGGGACAGGCGTGTACCCGTCACAAGCGCTGCAAGATGCTTGGAGCCACGTCCGAAGCCGGGGGGGAGTGCGCTCCGGTGGGCCATTGATGATGGGAGAGGGTCAAGCGCGGACCCGGCAAGCGAATGGCCGAAATCGTAAGGAAACGGGAGCGGATAATCGGCTGGCCGGCTCGGAAGCGGGCCGCCTGCAGGGGCGATATGCAGGCCAATAGGCATCACAGCACAGCGACGGCTGAAGTCACGAGGCGACGGCAGTAGTTGGTCGGGGGATACCCCCCGGCCGCTATGACCTCAGAGCATTCAGCTCTCGCAGGCTGGGGTCGGAGAGCCGAGCTGCTTGAAAGTCTTGCGGTTGATGACAAGATCAGAGCAAAAGACAAAGAGCGTCCAGAGCCAGGGACTTGCTTCCCGGCTGCGGACGCTCTTGCTTTCGCCTATTTTGAGGGAGAGAATCAGAGTTCTTCACCATTAGATGCGATGACTTTCTTATACCAGTAGAAGCTGTCCTTAGGATATCGATTGTAGGAACCGTTGCCGAAGTCATCGACGTCGACGTACACAAATCCGTATCTTTTGGACATGTCAGAACCGGACATGCTTACCAGATCAACGGCACTCCAAGCAGTGTAGCCGATGACTTCTACACCTTCTGCAATTGCTGTAGCCATTGCTTTGATGTGAGCTCGCAGGTAGTCAATTCGGTATTGGTCATGAATCTCATGCATATCGGTCAAGGTATCTTTTGCACCGAGCCCGTTTTCGACAATGAAGATGGGCTTTTCGTAGCGGTCGTATAAGTCGCGTAGGCCCCAGATCAGACCTTGGGGGTCGATTTCCCAGCCCCATTCAGATTGCTCCAAATGAGGATTCCGGATGGCGGTCCTTAGATTGCCACCTACGTTATCAGCCTTTGCAGTAGCACTGACGGTGTAGCTCATGTAGTAGCTGATGCTGATGAAGTCACAGGTATGAGCCATCAGATATTCTTTGTCACCTGGTTCCATCTTAATAGTGACATGATGAGCACTGAAGTAGTGCTGCATAAAGGTTGGATATTTGCCCTTGACCTGAACGTCAGCAAAGAAGTTATTAAGATCATTTTGTTTCTGCGCTTCGAGAATGTCGGCTGGGTCATTAGTTTCAGGATAGACGACCATTTTTGCCATCATACATCCGACTTTAGCCTGAGGGTCAATTTCTTCTACTAGTTCTTTTACATGCGCAGAAGCAAGAAATTGGTGGTGAGCGGCCTGATAGCCAACTTGAAGTGCATCGCGACCGGCAGGAATAAATGATCCACCACCTGTGTATGGCGTCATGGAGATACCATTGATTTCATTGAACGTAATCCAATATTTGACCTTACCCTTAAATCTCGTGATAACAGTCTCAGCGAAGCGCGTGAAGAATGCAATCAGGCGCCTATCGGACCAACCGTTATATTTGAGAGCAAGGTGTAAGGGTGTTTCATAGTGAGAGAGCGTAATGACAGGTTCGATATTGTATTTTAAGCATTCGTCGATGACGCGATCATAGAACTGCAGGCCTGCTTCATTTGGTCTTTCATCGTCACCGTTTGGAAATATTCTGGTCCAAGCGATGGAGAACCTAAAGGCTTTGAAACCCATATCAGCCATCAATTTAATATCCTCACGATATCGATGGTAGAAGTCACTGCCTCGCCGCTTAGGATAGTTTGACGTGAAGTCGTTCATGTTACGCAATGCGTCCGTTTTGGAAACCTCAAAAGGATGTGCATACTTTTGGCGCTGTTCTGAAGTATATCTAGGAACGACATCAGCTGTAGATAAGCCCTTTCCGTCTAAATCAAAAGCACCTTCGTACTGACTAGCAGCAGATGCGCCGCCCCAGAGGAATCCTTTAGGAAACTGATTCAAGTTTATTCAACTCCTGACTAATTAGCGGCATCTACAGTCTTGCTCTTTTCTGCATCGCTCTGTTCCTGTTTTAGGGCACGCTGATCGAGAACATGTAAGAACGGATAGTAGATGGCAGTACTCAGAGCAACCTCGATTGCTTGCCAGACAGCACCCCTCCAACCAGACACTAGGAAGCCAGAAATTATAGCAGGGGTGGTCCAAGGAATGTTCACACCACTAGCTGGCGGAACGATGCCAGTTGCCATGACGAAATAGGTGAGAACAGTCATAAGCAGAGGAGTAATGATGAACGGAATGATCAGGATTGGGTTCAAGATAATGGGGAATCCAAAGATCATAGGTTCACTGATGTTAAACAGCGCTGGGACAAAGGAGACACGGCTGATTGCCTTATATTGACGAGACTTCATGAAGAAGAAACCGGCGATAGCCAGACCAATAGTCGTACCTGAGCCACCAATTGAGATGAACAAAGCACCAAACTGATATTGAATGATGTTTGGAATGTGTGCCCCGATTGAGAAGGCATGTGCATTTTGTGCCATCAGAGTCATGCGGATTGGATCCATGACAGAGCCAACAACATTACCACCGTGAATCCCGACCGACCAAAGTACGCTTTCAAAGAGCTGTGCAATCAATTGCGCCGGTAGAGTGCTACCCAAAGCAAGCAATGGGATTTGTAAGATTTTATAGATGAAAGCTTGAGCTGATCCGTAGTCAGTAAACTGAAATACGATGCGTACGATGTATGCGAGGAGAATGACCATCATGCCAGGAATCAGAGAAGAGAATGATTCGGCAACGTTTAGCGGAACAGAGTCAGGCATCTTGATTGTCCAGCCCTTCGCAGTGACAAGACGATAGACCTCGATAGAGCAGATAACTGATACCATTGCAAGGAAGAGGCCGGCCGAGCCGAGGCTTGATTTAGGAATCCCAAGGAGGCCGCCCTTAGCTGTTAGGTCTGGCGTGAGTACAAAATATGCCGCCAAGGAGATAGTGATTGAAGCAATGGGATTGAGCTTGTAGTAATCGCCAAGAGACTTGGCCATACCAATCATGACAAAGAGGGTCATGATATCAAAGGTGCTTTCAAACGGAATGCTGAAGTATTGAGTCCAGTTTTTACCGAGTACAGAGACCATGAAGTTCGTGTAAGGAGCCCATGGAATATTTTCGAAGAGCAGGAAAACTGAGCCGATAATCAGTAGTGGCATTGAAGCTAAGAAGCCAGATTTGATTGCGGACAAGTATCTGTTTGTATCAAGTTTACGAGCCAATGGCATAAGCTTTTCTTGAAGTTTATCTGTTAAGCTGTTCAAAATATTCACCTCATTCTAGATTGTTTTAGAGCGTGAAGACTGATCCATCAATAGTGATTTGGAACTGATAAGTCGCCGGTTCTACGTGGAGTTTTGCTGTATGAGTCGCAGAAGCGTCAGACCGAATTAGGTCGAAGGAATTACTGCCTTGAGTAACAGTGAAGTGCCCATCAAGTGAGAACGCAGGAGAGGTGTTCCGAAGTCGTAATAGGTGCAGAAGTTTTGCCACAACCGGACGTTGAACGTCCTGCGCGACTTCGTCTTCATCGTAGTAATGGCGATTAATGTTTCTTCCCTCAGTGGTTTGACTAAGAAGATTTAAGTCGTTTTTTCCTGCAAGCAGACCAACATAGTAGATTTGTGGAATTCCAGGGGCAAAGATTTGAATTGCTCGAGCAAGCAGATACCAGTTGTCCTTTTCTCCGACCGCCGAATAGTAGGTTGTATTAATTTGATAAATGTCTAGATTCTTGTATTCGGGGCCGGAATAGATGCGCTTTTCGTTGCTTCCACGCGAGTAGAGCTGATCAGTAGTAAAGCTGATCTGGTCGTCGGATAGAAGCCCCTGGACGTCAACAACGCCAAGGCCATCGTGTGTATCAAGTGTGGTGAATTGCTGCATTGGGCTGCTGAGAAGCCATTTGATGAGTGGACCACTGTCTTGAGAGTACAGAAAGTACAAAACGAGCATTGGGAGCGCAAAGTCGTAGGTGAAGTAGCCCTTGTCAGCTACCTTACGTGGGAACTCAGAGCGCTCATGAATTTCAGGAAGAATCATCATCTGGTTCTTTGCGGCCTGATCAGATAGCCATTTGAGCAGATCCCATATTTCTGGTTCAACGAAGAAGTCATTCGCGTCCAGTTTTTTAATTGCATATGCGAATGCGTCCAGCCTAACGATTGTGCAGCCGTGGTTACTAAAAGAATTAATGGCTTCACTGAGGAAGCGTTGGGTTGCTGCTGAGCTAACATTCAGATCAATCTGTTCTTCTCCAAAGGTATTCCAGACGGTCAGGTTTGAACCATCTGCCCGTTCAAAGGTCTTCTTGGGAGACCGATCTTTGCGTTTATAGATTAAATCGATATCCTTCTGGCTGGGACGGCCGCGCGGCCAGAACTTATCCCAGTTGATAAACATATCAGCGTATGGCGACGTCTCGCCTTGACGCAGATAGTCCTGGAACTCAATAGACATACGTGACAGATGATTAACCATAAGGTCGAACATTAAGTAATAAGACTGACTCAATTGCTCAATGTTGTTCCAGGTTCCAAACTGTGGATCGACTTGATCATATCTGGTCGGTGAGAAGCCTCGATCGCCCGTGGAGGGAAAGAACGGGAGGATATGAATTCCGCCGATTGCGCCTTTGAGATAGCTCTGAATTACCCGATTCAGAGATTCCAGATTAGAGCCTAGACTGTCTGGATATGTTATTAGCATCACCTTGTTTGAAAACTTCATGCTACCACCTTAACCTTCAATAACTTAGTAACCGCTATCATCGTAGGGTTGGTGAAACATGGTGTCAATCGTTTACATATTTTTACATATTTTCGTCCAAATGCTTGATTTAAGTGCTATCATATCTGCATATAAAAGCCGCAATCGATTACATGTTTGCATTTTAAAGAGGGCTATGACATGGCAATAACTATAAAAGAAGTAGCTGCCCGCGCAGGAGTATCGACAGCTACGGTCTCAAGAGTTATCAATAATAAGGGATATTTGAGCAGAGAAGCCGTTGATCGGGTTAAGCAGGCAATGCGTGACTTAAATTATGTTCCGAACACGGCCGCTCGAAGCCTACAGGGAAAGGACAGCATGACCATCGGCGTGGTGTTGCCATCTTTAGATAATCCACTTTATTCCGAATTGTTCGAGGCAATTGAGTCAAAACTCAGTACAGCTCATTATCAGACTTTGCTTTGTACCAGTAGTAATTTGCCTGATAAGGAGGAAGAATATTTCAGCCTACTCAGGGCCAACCGGGTTGAGGGCATCATAACGAGCTCACATGGTGACTTTTTGAAGCGGAAGGCCAACGAGAACTATCCGATAGTATGCTTTGATCGTAATATTTCCACGAAGATTCCTTCCGTACAAAGCGATAATCTTTCCGGAGGGAGAAAGGTAGCCGACTGGACCGTTTCTCGTGGTGCTAAAAGAGTATTGATACTATCAGGTAGTACTGAGGATCTATATCCAATAGACGATCGGATCAAGGGTATGATGTCAGTCTTCAATCGCGCTGATATAGAATTGGAGACTGCTGCACTCGAGTTTGATAGTTCGACGTCAGTTAAAGCGCTACTAATTCAGAAGTTGATTGCGTCAAGAGACTACGATGCAGTGTGCTGTACTGATGATTTGACGGCGCTTATGTTGAAGAGAGTAGCAGATGCGATGGACTATCATCCATTGGTGACAGGTTACGATGGATCGGATTTTATTCGTACCTTTTTCCCTGATCTGACAACAGTCTGCCAGCCGATACCGCAGATGGCTGAACTGATGTGCAATCTGCTGATTGAGAAGATTCATAATCGGAGTTATCAGTTTGAGTCTGAATATAATTTTCCGGTTAAGCTTGTTCACGAGTAAGAATCCGGAAGGCATGACCAGACTACTTGACAACGATTAGAAGACAAAGAACGCCCGTAGCAACGATAAGTTTGGCTACGGGCGTTCTTGCTTTCGCCTATTTTGGGGGATAGGTGAGGAGGTAGGCCTTTGGAGGTCTACATGGATAGATTATGCCGTTTTGGAGATTTTGCCCTTACTCTTCCGGGTGGTAGCTAGTGCTGAAGGCGTGGCCGTGGCTGGCGTCGAAAGTGATGTCGGTGCCGGGGTGCACGAGGTGGTGGGTGTCGCGGTACTCGATCGACAGGTTGGTGTGCGCTTTGAGGTCCTTCATCACCTGGCCGTAGAGGGTCTTGTTGTGCGGCATTTCCAGCAGGTCGTCTGAGTAGTGGAGCTTGGTGCCGTGGCGGTAGCTTTGCAGGAAGAAGAGGTACTCGTTAAGGTAGTGGTTGTCGACCACCAGGATGTGGTAGCGCCAGCCGTACTTGCGCAGGAATTTGGCGTCGAACTTTTCGATGAGCTGTTTGGATTCGCGGATCATGATGGTGCCTCCTACTTCGCGTGGCCGCCGACCAGGTCTGCGCGGCCGATGGCGGTGCCGCCTTCCAGCATGGAGCTGGCGCGGAAAATGGCGGTGTAGCCGAGTTTGCTGCGGATCTTATCCATGGTGAGTTCGAGGTTGTCGGTGGCCTGCTTCTGCTCGGCGGTTTCGAAAAGGGACAGCTGGGTGCTGTCGGGCTTTGAGACTTTTGAGGCGCGGACGCCGACGTTGCGCAGCGGCTCGCCGTCCCAGTGCTGCTCAAACAGGAAACGGATTGCGTGGTTAATTTCGTCCGTGCGGCTAGTCGGCTCGATGTGGATCTGCGCGCCCCAGTGAGTTTTGCCGGCGGCGTTGGGCTCGCTGAAACCCACGCCGATCGAGATGACTTCGGCGACCTGGCCGTGCTTGCGCAGGCGAGTCGCCACCTGGTCGCCGATTTCGCACAGGACCGTTTCGCAGTCCTCAAGGGTCGTGTAGTCGCGCATCAGGACCTGACTGTTGCCAACGCCGTGCGTGTCCGTGCGCGGGACGTAGCGGCGTGAGATCACGCTGTAATCGATGCCCCAGGCGTGGAAGTACAGCGCATCGCCGAGGACGCCGAAGCGGTCTTCCAGTTTTTCGCGCGGCGTATGCGCCAGCGCGTACAGGTTGAAAATGCCCATGTTCTGGAGCTTGGTGGCGGTGCGGCTGCCGATGCTCCAAAAGTCTGTCAGCTTGTCGATTTTCCAGATGGTGTTGGGGACGTCTGCATAGCCCCAGCTGGCCTGCCACGGCGGGGCCTCCTTGGCGGCGTTGTCGAGGGCGAGTTTTGCCAGCAGCGGGTTCTGACCGATGCCCACCGTGGTGATGATGCCGGTTTTGGCGAAAACTTTGTCCTGGATAGCGGTCGCGATGGCGTGGTTGCCGCCGAACAGGCTGTGGCTGCGGGTCACGTCGATGAAGCTTTCGTCGATCGAGTAGACGTACCAGTCCTCGTCGGCCGCGAACTCGCGGAAAATCGTGTTGATCTCGTAGTTGCGCTCGATGTACTGCTGCATGTGCGGCGCGCAGATCTGGATATCCATCCACGGCTTGATTTCAAAATAGCGCGTGCCCAGCTTTACGCCGTAGTTCGCCTTGGTCAGCGGACTTGCGGCGAGAATCAGGCCGCCGGCGCTTTCCGCGCGGCTGAGGACGGCGTTTTTCGCGGCCAGCGGGTACTCGGCGCGGCGAATCGCCTCCACGCTAGCGTAGAAACTTTTGCAGTCGATGCACATCACATCGCGGCTCGGCAGGCGGGTCGGGTCATCCAGCGGCGTGGTCATGCCGCCCACCAGTGCTCGGGCTTAATGATGTCGACGTGGCGCATGTCAGCGGTGCTGAGCGTGCGCATTTTTCCCGTGTCTTTGTTCATCAGCGTCACCTGGCCGTTGGTGCTGCCGACCACCGCGCCTTCGATTAGCGGCAGCGTGCGGCCGTCGTACAGCGCCGTCAGCTGGATGGCGACCGGCTGGCTGTTGGTCCAGGCGTCCTGGAGCTTTTCGTCGATGTCTGCCGGCGTCATTTCCGGCAGCAGCGGGCCTGGGCGCTCGCTGCTTGCCTCCTCAGCCAGGTAAGCCGAGTGGTCCGACAGCAGCCAGCCCATCCATTTCTTCATCGTGCGGTCCGCGTAGAGCCAGCGCTCGCGGGGCACTTCAACGTATGCATAGCGATCCATGAGGCCATCTCCCTTATGTTCGAGTATGTGGCTATATTATCGAACATACGTTTGCAAAAATCAAGGCAAGTGGAAGATATAGCTGGGAGTTAGGGTGCCGCTTGCAGGTATCGAAGATATAAAGTGATGCGTCATAACAAAGATAGTGGTTACCTAATGTAGCCTCAGATATCCTCGTTCCGCGATCTTATTTGTTATCGTTAAGAGATTTTCTAGACATAAAATTTCGGCTAAGAGACGAAGAAGGCAGTCTTGTTAATGATTTTCTGCAGCTTGATACTGAAAGCGTAACCAAGGAGTGATTATATGCAGATCAGACAAATTGCACCATTTCCGCAGGATTTCTTGTGGGGAGCATCCAGTTCTTCTTTTCAGGCTGAAGGGGCCTGGCATGAGGGCGGCAAAGGAGATTCGGTAATCAGTCATACCGAAACAGAAGCGCAAACAACAGCGTTTGATGAAGGAGTTGACTTCTATCATCAGTATCATACTGACATTGGTCTGATGAAGGAGGCCGGCCTAAAAGCGTTCAGATTTTCAATTGCGTGGACTCGAATTTTTCCGCAAGGCGTTGGTAAGCCAAATCCAGAAGGTGTGGCTTTTTATCATCATGTTATAGATGAGCTTAGCGCAGCTAGCATTGAACCAATTGTGACGATGTATCATTTCGATTACCCGCAGCACCTTGTTGATAAATATGGTGGCTGGCTCTCACGTAGGAGTATCAATGATTTCGTTACCTATGCGAAGTTTTTGCTTGATGAATACGGCGATAAAGTTCATTACTGGATAACCATTAATGAACAAGATCATATTACCAAGATGCCTTACAGACTCGGTATTCTTGGAAAGACCTATAGCGAAAGCATGAGAGAGGAATATCAAGCTAATCATCACATGGTAGTCGCCAGCGCCAAGGTATTTAATCTTATTCACACGAAATATCCAGGCACTGAGGTGGGGCCCGCACTGTCCTACCAAGTTTATTATCCCGCCACACATAGCCCAGAGGACACAGAGGCAGCGATGGACCTCTCACTACTTACCCAAGACTATCTGTTGGAACTACAGTGTTCCGGACGTTACGATCCGGTATTTCGGCATTACTTGGAGAGTCACAATGCTTGGCCTGATTTTCCTGACTCCGATTTGGACTATATAAAGGCAAATAGCCCCGACTTTATTGGGGTTAACTACTACTCTTCGGATACGGTAGCGTATATGCCAGCGAATGGAGACGATGGTGAAATTGGGGGTAAGCCAGTTCCGTCGTATGAGCGTGGCATTTACCAAAAAGTGCGGAACAAAGAACTGCCGACGACACAGTGGGGGTGGACCATAGATCCGCGGGGTCTTAAACTGTCGCTGCGTAAGCTATATTACGAATACCATTTACCAATGATTGTCACCGAGAATGGGTTTAGCGAAGAGGAAGAGGTTAGTCCAAATAAGCCCATTGATGATACGAAACGTATTGCTTATTTAGGAGACCATATTAGAGCGGTTCAAGAGGCTATCAGTCTTGGCATTCCAGTTTTTGGATACTGCATATGGAGTTTTACTGATGTAATTAGTGGTCACAGTGGTATGAATAAGCGATACGGAATCGTGGCAGTTAATCGTACAAATTTTGATTTAAAGGCCATGAACCGACTGCCCAAAAAAAGTTTCTACTGGTATCAACAGCTCATCAAGAAAGGGGCTTATTAAACGATGCAATCTTTCAACAAAGGTCTAGATAAGTTTCAAGCATATTTGGAAAAGTGGATTTCGCCTATCGCTGCACGGATGGGCCAAAGTGTCTTATTGACCTCGATCAAAGAAGGTATGATTTCAACTCTTCCATTCCTGATTCTTGGCTCGTTGTTCAGCATTATCACTAGTTTTCCATATACGCCTTGGACCACTTGGCTAGCAAAGCAGGGTTTCACTGAATTTCTAAATCTTCCTTACCAGTTTACGATGAATACCCTTGGTATTATTGTGGCCTTCTTCACGGCACGCGCTTATGCTAAAGCTAAGCAGTCTGATACAGCAGTTTTACCGGTTTTGGCGGTGGTAGTCATGTTCATTCTTGCACCGCTGCACTCATTCAATGTCAACAAAGTTGCTACGCTATTCATAGGCTTTGAGAATATCGGTGTCAAAGGATTATTCATGGCGTTACTTGTAGCTCTGATGGTTGGGAGCGCCTATGTTCACATCATTAAAGCTAACTGGACTATCAAGATGCCAGACGGTGTTCCATCAACAATCAGTGAATCGTTTAAGTCACTGGTGCCAGTAATTATCATATCGACTGTAGCTTTGGTTATCCGTTATCTATTCAGTCTTACCAGTTTTGGAGATTTGAATACAGCCATTTACTCAATGTTGCAGATGCCACTAATGAAGATTGGAACCTCACCATGGGCTATTGCATTAGTTGTGTTACTGAACAGCTTGTTCTTCTTCTTCGGTATCCACTCGCTGGCAATTAATTCCATCGTCATGCCAGTTCTCTATGCTTTGGATTTCCAAAATTTAGCTGCTTATAAATTAGGTCATGCTATTCCCAACATCGTCACCTGGCGTTTCTTCTATATGACTAGTAAGATCGGGGGGACTGGATGTGCACTAGGATTAGTCATCTTCCTAGCTTTCTTTGCTAAGTCTAAGCAGTTCAAAACCTTGGGCCGGATTTCTCTGCCAGCCGTCATTTTTAACACCGATGAACCAGTAATTTTTGGGATGCCGATTGCGTTAAACCCAATTATGTTTATTCCATTTGTCCTTGCACCACTGGTCAGCTTCGGGTTATCTTACGGTGCAACCGTTGTGGGATGGGTAAAGCCTGTAATTGGCCTCGCTCTGCCTGAGCAGACACCGGTAATTCTTACAGGCTTGCTCCAATCGGGCCCTGCCTTTGCAATCCTGCAAGTCATTGTCATTATCATTACATCGTTGATTTATTTGCCATTTGCCCGCATCGCGGACAAGCAAGCACTGGCGAATGAGCAACAGGATAAATAAATCTAAAGGTGACGGCTTGCGATTGAGCCGTCATTTTTATATGGTGATTCTATGAAAGACAGAGAACGTTTAATTTTAACCGCATTTGTAAATGGACATTCTGAATTGAGTAGCACTACATTGGCAGAGCAACTGTCTGTTACAGCTCGTACGGTACTTAATGATATCCACGCCATCAACTCAGCCTTAGAAGTGCCAATAATCTTATTTGATCCAAAGCGTCGTAGATATTGGGTCAAGGATCTTGATCGCCTGATTACTCTTTTATACTCATCAGAGGATCAACACGGAGCTTTAAATCTTGCAACGGATTGGCCGTTTCTTATTTACTTTACGTTGTATGAGGCCAGACATCCACTCACAGCTGAGAGACTTACTGAACGCTTACATCTGTCAAAGACGCTTCTAACACAAACATTAGCAAATCTGCGCCAGACAATTGCTCAGTGGCATTTGTCAGTGGTAGGGCTACACGACGGTTTAGTGTTGAAGGGCTCAATGATTTGGAAGAAGTTCGGTCTAGCTCAGATGACATTGTCCAGAATCAACCGACGCATTTCTAACGCCTATATATCGCATATCTTTGCGGATGCTTATTCCAGCCAGTCATTACAAAGAATGATGCTGCTCTTGCGCCAGGAGCTGCTCAGTAGCTTTAGTGTGCAACTAGATGATCGTGACGAGTATCTCATACTCGTGACCTATCTGCTGCTCCGGCAAGAGCCTACCGATGAAATTGGATTGCGACAGTTACCGCCAGAGACTCAGCGCTTTTTCGAGGAGTTTGCACATACCCGGGTTTCTTCACTGCCGATTCAGTTACCTGCAGGCTCACCTTATATGCAAATGATCGCCAAGTTGAGAATAGCTGCCAACGGTGTACAAGATGAGGACATGTTTCGGGTACTAGTGACCAATCTTTATCTTCACCGCGATGCCCGTACTTATCATTTCTTCCCAATGTCGCCTTTAACAAATATTCCCACAAGCGTGGCCGGTCTAACTGAGCTGCGTTTTAATCAAGCCGACACAGCCGTACTTAATACACTCGATAAGCTTTTGCATTCGGCACAGCCAAGCAGTTCGAGACTTTTGGTTCTGATTTATGACGACGACTATCTACGCGGAATGCTTTTGTCTAGACGCATTGCGAGATATATAAAGCGCCCGATTCAGGTAACATCCAATATGTTTCAGCTAAATACGCTAATTGACAGGTATCCCAGGATTGCCTTTATATCTCCTAAGATTCGGTTGCTATCTTCAGAGATGAAACACGAGATCCGTTACTACAACATTGATCAGTTCGATGATACTGGCTATTTTCTCAAATTCATTGACGAGATTAACGGCATTTCATAACAGTGGAGCCGAACAAGCAGGACGCTCATCAGATGTTAAGATGATGGGCGTTTTTTAAGTTAAACCATAACCGATTATAGCGTAATAGTTAACCACGAACATAGAAGAATAGTTGAAATATCAGAATATTTCAAAATTTCGGTTGAACTTCCACATGCAAGGGCTTATCATGGGCTCATCAAGTAATTACCTGATGCCAGACAAAGGAGGAGCAAACATGCAGCCACACTTTAGGCCGGAACTTCACCTCTTGGGTGATGAGACCGAGATGGATTCTGGTATTCCCATTACCAGGCTTAGAAAGCTTGGGCCTGTTGACGAGCAGGCGGGCGGGTATCGAATCTTTTCGCAGGATGAGACGCCGCAATACCTTCACACGAACGAGCAGCTCCGGACTGTTCAGAAGGGTGAAGTTATTGTGGCACTGATTCCTAAACGAGTCGTCCCGTTTGAAGAGTCACAGCAACCAACCATCATCAGCACAAACTACGTCATCATTAAGCCCAGCGAGCGGCTGGATGCGAAGTTTCTGGCTTGGTGGTTCAACGAAAGTGAAGAGGCTCGGCGCCAAATTGATGTTGGGGCGCAAGGGTCGGCGTTGACACGGTTATCGATGGGAATCATTGAGGATTTGAAGATCACGCTGCCATCAATTAAGCGGCAGAGGCTGATCGGCGAGATATACGAACGGCAGACGGCACTGACAGAGCTTTCGGCTCGACGCTCAGAGTTGTTCCGGGAGAGCAGCAATGCTTTGCTGGAGAAAGCCTATAAGGAGAATTAGTCGTGGAAACGATAAGCAATCAAGACCCATCAGAGTTGAAGTTTGAGCAGGAATTCATTGAGTTCACGCAGCATGTCGGTGGGGTCCAGCAGTGGACCTACCTGCCGAAAATTAAGACGACTGATCAGCTGTGGGCGAATCTTAAGCAGATCCTGGAAGACAACAACCAGGCTCAGCTTGACCAGCCGCTGTCGGAGATTGAGTTCGCGCAGGTCAAAAAGGAAATCAGCGACCTCAAGACGCCTTACGAGGCGGGACAGCGCCTGTACGGCATGAACGGCAAGTACGAGATTCCGGTGAACCTCGACAATGGTAAGCAGGTGCTGCTGATGGCGCTGGATCAGAGCAACGTCGGCGGTGGCAACACACGCTACCAAATCGTGAACCAGATTCAGCGGCCGGCGAAGATCGCCGGTAAACGCAGCTGCCGGTTTGATGTTACTTTTCTGATTAACGGGCTGCCGATTATCCAAGTTGAGGAGAAGAGGCGCGATGAAACGGCGGCGCTTAACCAGATGCGTCAGTACATTGCAGAAGATCAGTACAGCGACATATACTCGACGCTGCAGATTTTAGTCGGTATGTCACCGCACGGGATTCGCTACATGGCGAATACGACGCTGGAGCAATTCAACACGGCATTTGCTTTTCGTTGGCAACATGAAAAGGACAACTCGCCAGTGCTGGACTGGAAGGACTTCACCAACCTGTTCCTCAACATACCGATGGCGCACGAAATGGCGACCAATTACATGATCCTGGATGGGACACGGAACAAGACCAAGTTGATGGTCATGCGGCCGTATCAGGTCTACGCGACGCGCAATGTGCTGCGGAAACTGCGGCAGTTCCAGTTCGGCTATCAGGACAGGCGGGTTGGGTACGTGTGGCACACGACCGGCTCAGGCAAGACGGTCAGCTCTTTCAAGACGGCCTGGCTTGCGCAGCGCCTGCCCAATGTTGACTCAGTCGTCTTCATGGTTGACCGGATCGCGCTGACGACACAGACCTACGATGATTACCACGCCTATGATCCCGATTTTGATCCAGACGACATGAGCAAAGGCGAAGGCGTCGTCTCGAACACCGCCAACATTGGGATTTTGGCGAAGAGGGTGCGGCAGGCGCGCGGTATCACGGTGACGTCGATTCAGAAGATGCATGGGCTAGTTGAGCGCAAGAGTTTCAAGGCGCCAGACAAGAATATCGTCTTCATTGTCGATGAGGCGCACCGGTCGACAGCCGGGGACATGTTAAAGGACATTCGCGACAAGTTTCCGCGGTCGGCGTGGATCGGCTACACGGGCACGCCGTCGTTTGAAGGAACGACCACGGCATCGCTTTTCGGCGATCCAATCGAGCCGCTGTATACCATTCGCGAAGCCATTGCGGATCACAACGTGCTCGGGTTCAACGTCGACTTTTCCACGACGCTGTCGGACGACCAGATGAAGAATGTGTACCTGCCGGCATACTACAAGCAGAACTTTCCGAAGTGGTCAGAGGCGGACATCAAGAACAAAATCGAGCATTTGAGCGCCGATGACATGGATGACATGGTCAAGCCTAGCGTCTACGATAACAACCCGAAACACGTGAAGGCGGTCGTTGAGAGCGTCATGGCGAAGTGGCAAAACCGTTCTGATGATTACCGCTATTCGGCGATTCTCACCACCCATGTCGGCGGTAATCAGGCCTCAACACCAATGGCACTCATGTATTACGAGGAGTTTAAGAAGCAGAACCAGCTGCGCAAACGCCCGCTGAAGATCGCCATCACTTTTTCGCTGGATACTAGCAATGATGCCAACAACGTTGAAAAAAATGACGCGCTGCTGGGAGCCATGCAGGACTACTCGAAGACGTTTGGTGGGCACTTCGGCGAGGACAACGCGAAGGACTACATGAATGACGTCATGGGCCGGCTGAATCGTTCAATCGATGATGGTCAGTACCTCGACCTCGTCATCGTCGTGGATCAGCTTTTGACTGGGTTTGACGCGCCGTTTGTGAATACGCTGTACGTCGATCGGACGCTGCAAGGCAAGAACCTGATCCAGGCATACTCGCGGACCAACCGGATCCAGGACATGGACCACAAGCCATATGGCAACATCGTCAACTTCCGCTGGCCGGCACACACCGAGCAGCTGATGAAGGACGCACTGACCGTGTACGCAAATCGCCAGTCAGCTGATATTCAAGGCGAAGTCGAGCCAGGCGATGATACTGGCATTCTGGCGCCCAAGTATAACGAGCTGAAGAAAGACGTCAAAGGCGTTGTGAAGGATCTGCGGAAACTGACCAAAGATATGACCGTGGTGCCGGCTAGTGAGGGCGAGCAGGACCGTACGTACGACTTGCTGCATCAGTACAGTAACCTTGTCAGCAAGCTCAAACAGACGACTGAATTCGACTACGATCATCCAGAGGCACTACTCAGTGACATTGGCTTGACTGCAAAGGAAGAGGGTCAGCTCACTGGCCCACTCGCCCGGGATCTCAAGGAAGCCATTGGCCATCGCAAGCCAGTCGGTGGCGGCGTGCCACCGGCATTGCTAGACATGGATTTGAAGCTGGTGCAAGTGCATGAGGTCATCGTCAACTATGATTATCTGATGGAGCTTTTAGCCGCCTTAGCAAATGCTGTACATGATAATGACATGGATACCGCGCGTAGCAAGCATGGAGACATCCTGCGCGTGACGGCCCAAGATAAGGATCGGAAACGCGCCGGCGACATCGAGCGTGCGGCTTCCGCCTTCATGGATGGCAGTTTGACCGCGGATAAGTACCCGTTGGATCAGGCAGATGTTGATGAACTGATTGAGCGAAACAACAGGACGACCGAAAAGGCCGACGTTGCAGCGTTCGTCCGCAAATGGGGGCTGCTCGACGTGCCAATTTCGGACATCGAACGGTTATTAAAGCGCCATGTGAAAGGTGAAGATGACCTCGATACTGATGGCGGGCTAAAGGACATTGTTTTCAAGTCACAGGATAACTACAAAGACTACGCTGGCGACGACGAGGTTAAATCCTTGTCCCGCATGAAGTACCGGCTTGGGCTGCGCGATGCGTTTGCTAAGTTCGCCGACCAAATCGTTGAGAAATACGACAAGTTCTAACCCAAAAGGAGACTGATAAAAATGACTGACTCAAAGACGGATCCAAGACAGATGGAAAGCCAGCTCTGGAGCATGGCGAATAGTTTGCGAGGCAACATGAGCGCCAACGAGTTCCAAAACTATATCCTAGGTTTCATGTTCTATCGCTACCTGTCTCTGCACCAGGAGGCCTACATCAAGGACCAGAAGCTGCTCGAACCAGAGGACGGGCAGGATCTTAACGCCGCATACCTGGAAGTCCCAGATGATGAGCTGGATGACTACCTGCAGGACATTGCTGGTTATCTTGGCTATGCGATCCGGCCGCAGTATACCTGGAAGACCATCATGCAGAAGATCAACAATCATGCGATTGCTGCATCCGACTTCCAAAGCATGTTTGATGATTTTGAGAAAAACGCGCAGATCAACACACGCTCGTCCCAAGACTTCCGGAACATCTTCAGTGATGTCAACTTGTTTGAGGCGCGTCTCGGTAACACAGCGGCGGCACGCGCCCGGGCACTTAGTGGCATCGCGCAGGTGATCGACAACCTGGAAATGGATGATGAGCACGGACGCGACGTTTTAGGCAACGTCTACGAGTACCTGATCGCCGAATTTGCTGCTAGTGCAGGTAAGAAGGCGGGCGAGTTCTACACGCCACACGAAGTCTCTCGCGTGCTTGCTCGGCTCGCTACGGCCGATGCGCCGGCTGACGGCCAGTTTAGCGTGTACGACCCGGCGATGGGCTCTGGCTCGCTGCTGCTGACCGTTCAGGATGAATTGCCGAATGGCGATAAGCCAGGCCGTGTGCAGTTCTACGGCCAGGAGCTGAACACCACGACTTACAACTTAGCCCGCATGAACCTCATGATGCACCGGGTCGACTATCAGAATATGGATCTGCGCAACGGGGACACGCTGGAAGGCGACTGGCCTGATGGCGAAGTCGATGGAATCGACCGTCCGCGGCACTTTGACGCCGTGGTTGCTAATCCGCCGTACTCTCAGAGCTGGGACAATAACGATAGCAAGATGAAGGATCCACGTTTCAAGGATTACGGGCGCCTGGCACCGGCTACCAAGGCGGACTATGCCTTCGTCTTGCATGGCCTGTATCACTTGAATGACCATGGGACGATGGCAATTGTGCTGCCTCATGGGGTGCTCTTCCGCGGCGCCGCCGAGGGTGTCATTCGCGAAAACCTGCTAAAGAACAACCAGCTCGATGCCGTTATCGGTATGCCGGAGAAGCTTTTCTATTCGACTAGCATTCCGACGGCGATTCTCGTATTTAAGAAGAACCGGACTAACAAGGACGTGCTCTTCATCGACGCCTCGAATGACTTTGAAAAGGGCAAGAAGCAGAACTCGCTGCGGGCTGAAGACATCGATAAGATCATTGAGACCTATAAAGCGCGCAAGGACGTCAATAAATATGCCCATGTGGCAACGATGGATGAGATTAAGGACAACGACTACAACCTGAATATTCCGCGGTACGTGGATACCTTTGAGGAGCCAGAGCCAATCGACATTGAAGCGACTGAGAAGGAAATCGCTGATATCGATGACCAGATTGCAAAGTTGACGGATGAATACAACAAGATGAAGGCTCAGCTGGTGAAGACGGATGACAAAGACTAGTCAGAAGCGCTTGGTGCCGAAGCTTCGGTTTAGAAGTTTTACTGGCAATTGGGAACAGCGTAAGTTTGGAGATATCATTTCTTTGACTGGTGGTGGTACCCCCTCAAAAGCAAAGCCTGATTATTGGAAGGGTCCTATTGTTTGGCTCTCATCCCAGGAAATAAAAGAGCGCTTTATATCTTATGGCACGTACACTATTTCTGAAACTGCGGTTAAAGATTCTGCTACAAAAATGGTGCCAGCAGGGACACCTCTGATTGTTTACCGTAGTGGTATTTTGGCTCATACTTTTCCAATTTCGCGGCCAACTAGAGATGTCGCAATTAATCAGGATATTAAGGCGTTGATATTTGATCCGGCAGTGCTAGTAAATAATTTTGTGGTTGCGGAATTGGAAAGCAAGGAAAGCTTCATTCTTCATAACATTGTGAAGACTGGAACCACTGTCCAATCAGTCAACATTCCAGATCTCAAAAAAATGGAATTTACCTTGCCTGAAATCTCGGAGCAAGAAGCGATTGGAAACTTTATTGAACAAATTAGCTCGACTATCGCTCTTCATCAGCGGGAGCAGGTATTATTACAGAGACTCAAGCAGGGATATCTGCAGAAACTTTTTCCACGAAATGGTCAAAAAGTTTCAGAGTTAAGATTTCCAGGATTCACTGGTGATTGGGAACAGCGTAAGTTCGGTGCACTAGTCGAATTAGAAAGAGGTTTAACTTATAAACCCTCTGATGTAGTATCGAAGAGTGGAATTCGAGTACTTCGGTCCTCAAACATAGATAATGATACATTTGTGGAGCGACCTGACGATGTTTTTGTTCAGCAAAGCGCAGCAAATCTAGAAGAGGTTAACAACGGGGACATTTTAATTACAGCCGCCAATGGTTCCAGTCGGTTAGTCGGGAAACATGCTGTTGTAAAGGAGTTATCAGGCGCAACAACACATGGTGGGTTTATGCTTCTTGTTAGAACTCCTGAGTCTGTATTTATAAATGCCCTTATGTCAGCCCCTTGGTATCGAAAATTTATTGCAACCTTTGTGGCGGGGGGAAATGGCGCGATTGGAAACCTGAAAGCGTCTGATCTTGCAGGACAGTCAGTTATGGTCCCGGCCAAACTCGAACGGGATAAGATAGCCGAATTCTTCGGAACTCTAGACAATGCTATCGCTCTTCATCAGCAAGAGCTAGACAAGCTAAAGCAGCTAAAACAGGCATACCTTCAGCAGCTATTTGTCTAGTCTTCAAATAACCAGCAAAAATAAGGCAGAGACACATCCATGGCGACTCGGTGGATGGGCCTCTGCCTTGTCTTTTTGATTAATAGTAGCGGTGAGATGTGGGATTAAGGGCGCCATATTTTTCAACGACAATATCGCCGATTTCCGTCTCCAACTTACTGGCGACTTTAGTGCTACCAGCATTGATTGGGATAATGACGGCGCCAGCTACGTAGTCATTGATCTCATCTCGGATGTTCTTCAGGGGGAGCTCGACATGCTTTTGGTAGTCTTTGTCGCATTTGGCAATGAGGCGAGCCGTCTTACCCATATGAATCTGATAGTCGTCAAATAAGTCACCGAGTTTTGCTTTTTCGCGGCTGGGGTCATCATCGCTTATGGTCTTAAGATTAGCCCTTGCCCGGCCAATGACGATGATCTGCCCTTTCTTACTCAATTCGATCCAAACATAGTGATGAAAGTCGCCATCTGATGTAAGTTCTGCAAAATTTTCTGGCTTGAACTCGGTTCTGCCACTTAGAGAGACAGATGACACCGAGAAGATATTGTCGAGAGCAACCGGATCAGTCGTTGTGTAGTCAAGCAGAGCCTTGTAATTCTTGATAAAGCTGGGATTAAAGTCTGCTAGCAATCCCTGCTTGGTCTTTGTGTTCCAGAGCGCACTGGCGATCGTTTGCGCAGTGTGTCGTTCAGTCTTCGTCTCTTTCATGTCTTTTCCTCCGTAAGGTAGAAGTTCTTGAGACAGATCAGGTAGAGATGTTGAGGCTGCTTAAGATCATGCTGCAGGTTTTCATGTGGGCTGCGTTAATGAGACATAGTATTTTCTGAGTTCTTTCGAAGACGCACTAGCAGCGCAATCAGCAAATGTGAAAGTTCGGATGCTGGAAATCTAGCGGTCGGTAGTCGTCGTTTCTGATAGAATCCCTGTCATTAAGCAATTCTCAACAAAGTGGTATTACCATTTACCATATACCATTTACCACCATGCACCAGACTAGCGAGTTTTCCGCTTCTTGCTGGCGGCATGCAGCACGTCTTTTTGTTCCAGGATGTTGACCATGTCGGAGAAGCGTTTGTACTCGGAATCTTCCAGTTGCTCGACGCGCTCGCTGAGCAGACTCTGAATGACGTCCTTCGTTGTTTCGCCGTAACCCAAGTTGATCAGCGCCTGAACCTGGTTGCGGACGTGATTGTCGACGCGGACGTTAGTTGGAATCGTCACGGTTTCGGGAATATCGACTTTGGCGGGTGTCCCCTCCCCTTCGTCGGTGAAAGCCTGACGCCCTACTTGTTCTTTGACCTCAACCTTGGGACCACGCGTCAGCAGCTTGCGCTTGCTGCCGGCAGATTTTGGCTCGTTTTTGGGTGTGTTGTTGTGAGTGACTAACGCCATTTAGTTCGCCCCCAGCCTTTTGACGATTTCGTCCGCCACGTCGTCGAAAACCGCATGAACCTTCTTGTCCCAGCCATCGTGCAGATCGTCTGTGATGCCGGTCATATCCATGCGCTTGATGCGCTCCATGATCATGACCCGGTTTTGGAAGATGTTCTCCTCGCCGAATTCGGTGGAAGCAGCCTTCAAGATCTCACGATCAACGGCGGCATTACGTTTGCTGAGGACTGGCAGGATGCCAAGAATGTCGACAGGACTGTTGAACTGATCGATCAGCGTGTTCTGGATGTAGCTGATGAAGTTCTCCGCCCCTGACAACGACCGCTCCTGCGTCTGTAGAACAACAATGATCTGGTCTGCGGCATAGAACGCCGTATCGTTCGACAGGCTGAGTGTCGGCGGTACATCGATGAAGATGTAGTCGTACTTTTCGCGCAGCGGCTCAATCAGCTTGCGGAAATAGCTCACCTTGTCGATTTCTTCCTTAAATTCGCGATCTAGGAATCGCGGATATTGAGAAAAATCGACAGCGTCCGGAATGAGATCTAAGTTAGGAGTAATCTCAATCTTGATGTCGTCGAGCGGCTTGTTATCGTTGATGGCAGCCATCAGTGATGAATCAATCGTGATGATGTCAGACTGGTTGGATTTGGTCTTCAGCAGCAGCGACGTCAAGTTGGCTTGCGCATCAAAATCAATGTCGAGCACCTTGTTGCCCTTCTTCGCCAGGCTCCAGCTCACCAGTGCAGTCGTCGAGGTCTTACCCACGCCGCCTTTGAAGTTGGCAAAACTCAGTACAGTTGCAGTCATAATGCACCTCTCCCCTGATTTTGACCAAAGTGTACCCTCACATGTACCACTATGTCAAGAAACGCTTTATATTAGGATTCAGTGCATAGTGGTAATACCATTTACCACTTACCATTATTCACTATTGCAGCTGTACTTTAAAACTTTACCACCATGTCGGGAATTGCTGTGTCTCGGTTACGCGTATGTTGTGGTATGTGGTAAATGGTACGTGGTAATACCATTTACCACTATTGAGGAGAACGATATTATCCGAGAAAAACGCTGGCAAGACACAATTCTTGATATGGTGGTAAATGGTAATACCATAATGGTAAATGGTTATACCATTATGGTAAGTGGTAAATGAACGAGTTGGCTCAGTCTATTGTTTTTCGAACCAAGGTCTAAGATACTTAGGGCAATGGAATAAAGGCACAAAAAAACACCACCGACGGCAATCGGTAGCGCCCTACAAACAAATTTATTTGTTAGTTGATAAGGTCATTCTAAACCCGTTTGGGAAGGTTGACAAGGGTGCGCGGTGTTTTCTGGGTTTGTGTACGCTCGTCAGCAATTGGCGTAGTGTGCGCAAAGCACGGCACTGCGCCTTTTTGATACCTTTGAGACGGGAGCAGACATGATGCGCAAGACTGACGCAGCAGACATGATCAAAATCATTCTACAAGACACACTTTCGGCGCGGCGCTACAAGCAATCGGCGCTGGTGCCGGATGGTTCTCCGCGTAAGAGTGGGGCGGTTTTTGTGTGCTGGACCAAGGATCTACTGCGGGCGGCGCAAGGGGTCGTGATGACGTCTCAGGAGGCCGTGGTTGATGCTGAAGGGGCCTCGCACTGGACGCCGAATGTCTTCCGGTATGGGACTTATGAACGCCGTGGTAGCAAGTTTGGCACAATTTGCGGGCACCAGGAGAAGAACCTCAAGGCAATCACGACCTTCGTAGTTGATGTTGACTATCCGGTAGGGGAGAAGCCTGACTACAGTGAGTTTGATGCTAGTTGCTTTGAGGTTGGTTTGGGTGAAGAGGTGCTACGGCCGAGTTGCATTTTGTCGACACCGCATGGCTACCAGGCCTACTACGTGATGGCTTCGCCGGTTTGGATCCGGCGCACTGAGGATGGGCGTTATCCGGCTTTGACATCAGCAAAACGCATATCCCAGGCAATTCGTGCGGCTGTCGCGGCTCGCAATCCATATACTGACACCGGAGCCAATGATTTCGGCTTTTTCCGTATGCCGTCTGCTGAGAGCCTGGTCGAAGTTGACGAGGATGCCAGGCCGACATTTGCTGAACTGCGAGCATGGTCGATGCGTATCGGAGAGCCTCTGGCGACGGCACAGCCGCAGATAGTCAGTGATCAGGTGCATACAGCCTGGTTTGATGCATTGACGCGCGCCGAGGTGCCCTGTGCGAAGGGGAGCGGATACGGACGCAATAATACCTTGCTGACGCTGGTGCTGGCGCAGTATGCTTCAGGCGTGCCGGAGGAGCAGGCGCGGGACTACGCGGATCAGTGGTCGAGTTTTCAGGCTCAGCCGCTGCGAGACAGCGAAGTACGTGCAATCGTGCGGTCGGCGTACTCAGGGCGCTATCACGGGGCCAATATGAGTTATGTCCGTGAGCTGTGCGAGCGGTACGCGCCGGGCGTCACGATAAATAGCGGGGCGCAGACGTGGTCGCATTTTCGAAAGCCACGGCAGCAGCGGAAGTACTCTCACCAGGAAGAATGGGCGCGGGATCTGCTGATCCTGACAAAGGAGGCCACAGATCTTGTCCGTGGTCATGCGCGGTTTACGTACGCCGAGTTGCAGCAGCGTCTTGGAATCAGTCGACAGTCGCTAGTGCGGGTGCTGAATGAGCTTGCCAATCGTGCGCAGATGAGTGTTCGTCGCGTACGCGGACGCAATGGCGGCCTGTATTTGGCAACCGCGCAAATGATTGCTGCGTACGTGATGGAAGAAAGACGGACTAGAAGTGTGAGGACGCGTCGTGCGGGTGACCATGCGACAGTTACGCAGATGTCATTGAGGTTTGAATTTGGCAACTTTTTGAAACAGATGGATAAGCAAAATAAATGGTCACAATCGCCATTACATATATCTAGTTAGGGCTCCCCTTTTGACGTTCCCGTTGATGCGATATAGTTGCTTTGAGCTTTTACTGAGGTTTTTGGAGGTGGCATGATGAGTCTCGAAACTTACAGAGTGACGAAGTCTTTTAGCTGTTCTGTTCAGGGTGTCGATGCGGATAGGTATGGACGCTACTGGCTGAATGTCGATGATGTTTTTCAGGTGATTGATCAGGAGAAAGACGAGAATGGAAAGGCGTTGTTCTTCGCAAGAACGCCTGGTTTAGCGTATTTAGTCGCTTTTGGTGCTTCAAAATTAGCGCGCCAGTCTGCTCAGATCTCAGGTGATGACTTCGAGTTTGTTTGTCGACAGTTGGCGTTGCCAATGTGGGAATTCGGTAATGAGGTTACTGATATTTCTTTGCCGTGGGTACCTGAAGATTGATTTTAAAAAGTAGGAGGTAGAACGGAGACAACTGTTATTTTTATTTTGATAGTTTGGGATTTTATATATGACATCGGAACTGTATTCGGGTACATTTATATAAACGTTTGGTGGGTCATTCCCACGTGGAACGATTTAATACTTGCATACCTAAATATTGGGGGAACCGGTGTTGAAAAAGAAGGTCCACAAGCGAGCTCCTAGGCAGAAGAAGTTTACCGATGTGACTTTTACGAGCGATCAGAGAGCGGTCATCTTGATGAAGATGACTCAGCAACAACGCGAGGCTTATGCGGAGAGCATCCAGCTGACGTTTTCTGATCAAGTGATGAATATGGTTTTTGACGAAGCCCCGAGCTGGCGTTTTATCGGGATTCGAGTGGATTACGGTTGGGAATACAGGAAGTCTGATCCCCGTAGATCAGCAAACTTGAGGTGTGTGTGCGGCCGTCAGCTCCGCTATCAGTACCAATTGGTCTCCACAGATGGTCACAATCGGCGAGTTAATCTGGGATCGAGTCATTTCATGCAGCACTTGGGAATACCTGTTTCGGTATCGCGAGAGGTGTTTGCTAATTTTAACCAGGTGCAACGCAAGATGGATGAGATGCTGGCGCGGTATCGGATAGGGGAGCGGTTTCCGAGTGCCAACGGTATGCGTAAGATTGCGATGTCTGGGGAGTTTGGCAATTCTAAATCGATAGTCGCACGACGGCTTCATGGTTTTGCGGTTGCCGATTTGCCCCTGACGAAGAGTGATAAGAATGCTCTGAAGAGGTTCGTTTCTGAGTTCCAAGGACAAGTGCCGCGTTCTGCGAGTTCTGGTCCCCGTGGAGAGCAGAAGCCTCCGGTAAAAGTCGCGAGTCCAAGCAAGGAATATTTGCATAGCAACTATAGTTTTGATGAGGCTGTGGCGATGACCTTGGCTGAGTTGCATGGCGTTCCTTATCAGGGCTTTCATCAAGAGAATCCGGTTTATTCCCAAGAGGGTAAGAACAGGAATATCGGGGAATATAATCCTGATGCGAAGGATTTGCCGCGTCCTAGAGCCGAGCTGGAAGAGGAGAACGTTGTTAGTCCCGTTTCGAGTGAGCCGCTCCGTGCTGAAGAACCGAAGCCGTTGCCGCGGCACAAGAAGAGACAAGGTATCGATGACCTTTATCAGGAGAAGCTTGCTAAGCTAACTCCAGAAGATCGCAAGAAGATGGAGGAACGGCAGCGTGAGCGCTTAAGGGCTGCGGCTAAACGTGCCACAGCATACAAGAAAAAGCACGCACATGGACAACGTGACAGCGCCACGAATCAGAGCAAGAGCTCAGACCTTGAGCAGCTTAAGAGGCAGTTACTTCAGCAAAAGAAACGCGAAGACGAGCAAAAGGCTGAGATGCTGCGAGAGAGGACTGCTAGCAAAAAACAGCGCGATCTCTTGCATGCCCAGTTCATCCAAAAACAAGCGGCCGACCACGCTAAGAGAAAGCAATTATACGAGAAGTATCACAGTGTAGAGAGCACTACTCAACCAAAGGCTGTCCCAAGTTCTCCCCGGAGAGAGCTGGTTGGCAAGAGTCCTTTTAACACACAGCTGCAGGATCAGTTGAAGAAGTGGCAGAAGTTTGATTAGAGTTCCGCAGGCTGCTACCTTTTTAATAGGGGTACCTAGATTCGAGCAATTTTTTGCGTGTCAGCATCGTTGTCAATGATACGAGACTGTACGATTTTACCGGTGAGATGTGAATGACTGCGGTCTCGTTGTCGCTTACGACCTTATCGGTATTGAGCCGAGCATGCAGCATAGACAGGAGACACCACAAGCGAATCAATCGTTGCGAAATAACACATAGGGTGCGTAGGAGTGTAGCCTTTTAGCTGATTTGTTACACTTAAAGTGTAGATTCGGCACTTGGAAAAGCAGTCCTGCTGCTGATGAGCAGAGTTTAGTCTTTGCCAGGTGCAGGCCCTTTGGGCGTTCTTTTCCGTTCAGATAGACTAGTATTGAGTTTTGCATGCTCACTGTTGCATAGCACTTCCTCTGTTTGCTTCTCGGGCGTTTAGAGACCATATCAGTCAAAGGGAGTCTGCTAAGAATAGATTGAATACAGATTAATTCCGCGCTTTATAGCAGTTGTGCTTGGAGTGGGGACTGACTGTGAGATTCCCGTAACGGTTTAAAGTTTCTCCAGGATTGTCTGGCTACATGAGCGCATAGTAAAATTCCTCCATGATTATCAGATGAATTATGATATTTCGTCTGGCAATCACAAAGGAATTCTTTCTCCAACAGAGTGGAGTGAGTCTACTTAATTGTAAATTTGACTATATAACGGTTAGCTGTCAAGTAAACACGTTATGTTCAGGGGTTAGGAGAGAAGAGCTACAGCAAAGGTTTAAGCATGAGGCCTATTTCAGTTAAAACCCAGCCAATCCAAGTGGTGGCACTACCAATAAAGTTTGTCATGTATTTAATCCCATTTGGTACAGCGATACCGCTTTGAACAGCTGCTTTTGTGTAGAAGGGTGCAATGCTGGTACCCACATACATAATACAGATAAGTACCAAAGTTCCTGAGACAATCATTCTCAGCATATTGCGATGGGCAAACGGTGTTATCAGTGCCAGTAAGAACATGAGTGATGCCAAGTCGACAAACGGCAGCACTTTGTTTCCTGGCAGTATAAAGGCCAAGACAATAGCAATTGGAATGAGAATCAGGCCGGATGCGAGCACTGATGGCTCACCAATGAGAAGTGCGGTATCCATGCCAATATAAAACTCTCGCTTAGGAAACCACTTCTTTAATTGGCCCTCTACTTGATCTCTTACAATAACAAGGCCAGAAACCAGGACGTCAATCATCTTAGGCAATAGATACATAGCCGCGGCAACGTTGATAGCCAGTGAGATGATTTTCGTTATTGGGAAATGTGCCATAATACCTATGGCTAAGCCTAGTAAGAAACCAAGCGTAAGTGGCTCCCCGAGAACTCCGAATCTTTTCTGGATTGTTTCTGGATCCATTTTAATTTTATTAAGGCCAGGAATCTTTTCACAAATCCAGTTACCTACTATCCCAAACGGAACCCAAGCAAGGCAGGTGAGGTGAGGGAAAGAAATACCCTTGAGGTTGTATTGCTTTTGAACATAAGGAGCTGTCAGATCCGCGACGACCAGGGTGATGCCGAAGACAATGAGTGTCATGACGACGGCCAGCCAAAAGCTATTCGTGGCTGCGTAGATAACGGCGCCGAGCAGCAGGAAAATCCAGTAGTTAAATATGTCTATGTCAACAGTTTTGGTTAGTTTAAAGACTAGCATTAGGGCGTTAAGAACTAGGAAGCTGACAACAAGAACGGGCATGATGGGCGTTCCCCAACCAATAGTGGAAGCGGTTGGCCACCCAGTGTCAACGACTGTCAGTTTTAATCCCATTTGAGTTACCATCGCTTTGGATGCTGGACCAAGATTCGTTAACAGCAGGTTAATTACCATGTTCACACCTGTGAAGCCGATGCCGACTAGCATACCTGCTTTGAACGCTTTGCTTGGCTTTAGTCCGAATATAATCCCCAAGATGAAGAAGATTATTGGCATCATAACCGCAGCACCGAGGTTGATAATGGTTTGAATGACTGCCACGAGAGATTCTCCTTTCCTTTGTTGAAACTTGAGATTCAGCAGTGTCCAGTGAGCCTATCTAGTTGAAAACTGAGCCGCGGCACCAATCATTTCGTCAAGCTTGGATTCCCAGTCCGGGGCTTTAATAATGCCACTTGTGGCTCCCGAACCGTCCGCGCCTAACGCCATGACCTTTTTAACGTCCTCACCAGAACTTACCCCGGCGGCCTGCATAATGAGAATCGCTGGATCTACGGAGCGAATTGCAGCATCTGTGTCTTTGATGTACTGATCGTTGCTAGTGCTACCGGTGCCAATCAAGCTGGTTGGTTCACAGATCATTGCAGTAGGATGCAGTTCTGCGATTGCTCTACTTTGTGCTACGGTGTCGGAGCAAACAATGGTCATGAGGCCAAGGTCTTTGGCGAGAACCATACTGGCGTCTAGCTGAGCAAGTGTGAGCGGATGCTCGGCGTGGTTTAATACGACGGCTTGAATACCGCGATTTTTTAAGGCAACAGGTAGGACTTTTCCCATACCTCGGCCAGGAGTGAGGGCATCCATATGCTGAGCTGTATAAATTAGATGGCTCGTATTTGCCATGATTTCGGGAAAATCGATTAATTTAGCAGTGAACATAACATCAATATTGTATTTTGCCGCCACCTTATCTGTAAGCCGGGCTAATTTAAGAATTTCCGTGCCATACAGGTAGGACTTTGGGTTAACAATAAAGAAAGGCTTCTTCATTTCTGAGCGCTCCTTTTCTTAGACTTCGTAACGATACTTAGCTGTTTCAAAGACCGAGTAATAGTGTAGTGCCAGTTCTTTGACTTGTTGACGTTGGTAGGCCGCCATGTCTGCCTCTGAGTCAAATTGTTTAGCTTGACTGGCATTCAAGGCCATATTGGCGAGGTCTGTGTAGATATTAACTTTGGCAATACCTTCCTCTGCGCATCGAGTCAAGTTGTCGTCTCCGGATGATGAGCCTCCATGTAATACCAGAGGAATTGAAGTGGCTTCTCGGATTTCTTCAAGCCTCTGAAAATTGAGTTTTGGAGGCGTTTTTGTTTTATAGACACCGTGTGAGGTTCCGATTGATACAGCCATAGAGTCGCATAGCGTTTGATCTTGAAATTGTTTGGCGACATTTAGTTCGGTATACATACTGTTATCTGTTGTTGAGTTAGTTCCTACGTGCCCAACCTCAGCCTCAACAACAACACCCCGCTGGTGAGCGAAGGCAACAACGTCTTTGGTAATATTGATGTTCTCAGCAAGCGGTTTATCTGAGGCATCAATCATGACCGAAGTAAATCCATTACTTACTCCGTACTTTACGAGCTCAGGGTCTGTACCATGGTCAAGATGAAGCACAACAGGGACAGAAGCTTTCGAACCGAAGTATTTACCGAGCGCAAGGGCATCGTAAATATTGAGCTCCGGTGAATGTTTCTGAGCCCAAGCAAGAATAACCGGAAGATTTAGCTGCTCTGCTGCAGCAATTTCAGCGCGAATAGAGTTGCTGTCCCAGAAATTAAAGTGAGGGAAGGCAAAGTGACTTTTACGCGCTTGAAGCAATAAACTTTTTGAAGATACGAGCATGATAGTTCCTCCTATTTATCGAAATGATATTTTTGCAGATAGCCATCGAGGAAATGCTTAGCTACGGCGATTTCATTTTCGTAGCCTGCGTCATGCGCCCACATTTCGATAACAAATGGACCTGTATAGTTCAGACGACCTAGAACTTTCATCAGTCCATCAAAATCGACGTCGCCTTCGCCGTAGGGGACATTACGAAAGCTATCTAATTTGCTATTGGGATCTACTAAGCGACCGTCCTTGAAATGGATTTCGGTGATATTTTTGAAGCCTGACTCCAGCTCATCTCCGGCTTGATTACCGACCCATGCAGTAAGGTTGCCCAAGTCAGGAAAGACTTGGAGGAAGGGCGATTGAATACTTCGTTCAATCTGAAGGATTTTCGTGACGCTACCGGCGAATTCGTCATCCATGACCTCAATCGAGAGAACTACCTGCTTTGAAGCTGCATAATTGACACACTCTTTCAGACTTTCTATATAATTTTCTCGTGAGAGTGGTGTTTTGGTTTGTTGGTAAACATCATAGCCAGAGGTAAGAATATTTCTTGCGCCCAAGTCGACGGCCAAATCAACGGCTTTTTTGATTACTTGTATGCCCGTTTCACGAACTGATTGATCAGGGTGACCAATTGGCCATTTACGGTTCGCGCTGCAGCATAACGAGCCAATTCGGATTTGATGATCAAACATGTAATCGACGAGCTCTTTTTTTTGATTTCTAGACCAGTCAAGACGTTCTAATCTTTGTGGCGATTCGTCAAGACTGAGTTGTAGATAATCAAACCCATGTTTTTTTGCCAGATTGAGTTTGTCGGTAAGCTTCATGTCTATCGGCATTGCTTTTTCGTATAGCCCTGTTTGATTCATAAACCGTTCCTCCCAAGGTCAAACTGACCATTATTCGTTAGAAAGGTTAGTAACTGAATGCATCCAGTCGCTAAATTCTGGATAGATCTTTTTGTATTGTGCAAAGTAGCGTTCATATTTGCTATGGTTCTCAGCATTTGGCGTAATAACTTTGTCGTAAGTTACCATACGATCTACAGCCGTGAAGATATCAGGGTACGCACCACCTGCAACTGCGGCCAAGATTGCTGATCCAAAGACGGGTGCTTCAAGCTGATTTGGCACTTTTAACTGAACGTTTGCCACATCAGCGTGAATTTGTAAGAAGAAATCGTTATACGCTGCACCCCCGCAGACAATAATATTCTCAGGATTAAAGCCATTTTCCGAAAAAGATTCGATAACGTTTGCTGTGCCGTAGGCAATGCCTTCAAGAATGGCACGGTACATTGCTCCACGATCAGTTTTAAGTGATAAGCCATAAAACATACCCCTAATTTCGCCATCGGTGTATGGGGACCGGTTTCCTTGCCAGAAATCAGTCATCATGAGACCGTCGCTACCGGGTTCGAGCGGCTCAGCCATTTCATTTAACAGATCATAGACTGAGACATGCTTCTCTTTTGCTTCAGCGACAAGATCAGAACACATGTTAGTTACGAACCACTTGATGATTGATCCGGTTGAGATTTGTCCACCTTCGATCAAGTTCAGGCCTTTTGTAATACTGTTTGAATACGTTCCCCAGATGCCGGGGCGATGACCGTTGGTCGACGTTACACCGAAGAGCAGGTGTGAGGTACCAGTGACTAGAGCTGTGTCGTTGTCATGAATTGCTCCCATACCAACTTGGCCAACGTTTGAGTCAACCCCGCCTTGACCAACAATTGTTCCTGGTAACAGGCCAAGGTTATCGGCAGCTTCCTCAGTTAGGACACCCAGCTTGTCGCCGAGCCGATTCATTTGATGGGGGAACTTATCCAGAACGTCGCCAATTCCCATGCGCTCGTAGAACTTAACTGGCCAACCTCCATTATTTTCATCGTAGTACCAGCGAATTGAAGCGTTGTTCACGTTGCAGGCCCAAGTATTCGTGAGCTTAAAACCAAGCCAGTCAGCAGCCTCACAGATGACATTGGCCTGATTGTAGACTTCAGGCTCGTTGCGTTTTAACCACATTGCCTTTGGCATCATCCATTCGGGTGACACGTTACCAAATCCATTAATTCCAAGTGTGGGATCTTCGCTCTGCGAGACCTTGGCCGCCTCTTTGGTTGCTCGTACATCCATCCATAAGATGGCGTTTCGAAGCTGATTTCCTCTATCGTCACAGGCAATTACAGTACAGCTTGTTTCGTCAAAGCTAAGAGCAAGGACGTCTTCGGGGCGAACTTTCGATTGCGCCAGCGCCTTCTTTGAAGCTTTGCCGAGCGCTTCCCACCATTCGTTAGTACTTTGTTCTGCCCAGCCGTTATGAGGAATATAGGTTTTTAGATCCTCGGTTGAGAAGATGACCTCACGACCATCAAGGGCAAAGATTCCGACACGAACTCCGTTAGTGCCAAAGTCAATACCCATAACATACTTTTGAGCCATTTCTTAGCATCTCCTTTGTATACGAGTTTGATTAGGTTAGTCGCCGATGATAGCGAGGTTACATTTGCGAGTCCGCGTGCGATTTTGATCCCAGTCAACAAAATACAGGTAACCAACTGAACCAATAAGGGGAACGCCTTGATTGATGATAATGGTTTGGCTTGAGCCAAAGAGAGAGGCGCGGATGTGAGCGTCGGCGTTCAGGATTGTTGCGGGATCTGCGTCGTATGAAGGATCTTTTTCATTCAACTCTTTTAAGAAAGCGACGTGTTTAGGACCGGGATAGAGATAATCTGTTTCTGTGAGTTCTCGGGGAACGACCTTATCCAGAATTTTTACAAGATCGACCTGTAGTAGTTCGTCACCATTCCAGTCTTTGTCATGTGTGAATTCGTCAAAGACAACGGAACAAGTCGTGTGCGGACTCGAAACTACACAGATACCATTTTCAATGCCACTGTTGCTGATAAAGTCTTTAACCTCATCTGTAATGTTAGAGAAAGTTACTCGACGACCATTTGACTTAACGTGAATCTGTTTGAACTTATAAGACATCCTCTTCAACCTCCTTATTGGTGAGAAAGTCCTTGGAAGCAGGGATCCAAAGATCCGGTTGGCTGGTATCCAGATAATCAAAGCCTGCATTCCAGACGTTGCTGATCATGTTCTGAGTCCGAATAAAGCCGCCAGCAATCAGTGGCGCCTTCAGCCCGCTGGTCCAAATCAAGGGAAATTGGGCTACGGCGTTGATAGCCGGCAGTAGTTCGATAGCTGTGAAGGTTTCGTCTTTCAGGGCACTCTTACTGCGTTCGTAGGAGACAGAGTCGACAAGAAACAGCCGAAAGATTGTCTGCAAGCCAATTTTCTTTGCCAGAGAAAGGCTCCTAATGTTAGTTGAGACGACCCCATCACAGTTGAACATCGTATGAAGCAGGTTTAGGCCTTCATGATCGGCCTTGAATCCGGAAAGGAATTCCAGATGAACAAAAGCCAGTTTGTGTGCTTTATGGACCCGCCTAACCACAGCCTGTAGGTTGCCAATATTGCAGCCAGTCAAAAAGATAATGGATGAGGGAGTGCGGCAAGCCTGATCTAAGAACTTGAGATTTACAACAGACGGTATGATGCAATGAAGATTCTTATCCATAAAATATCCCCCCTTAGCAACAAAAAAAGAGCCCGAAAAAAGATTATTCGCAACTCAATTGCACCATCGCAGTTGAGATTCGAGCATTCTTTGTTTCGTAGCTCTTCATTTAACACATATTTACTTGACAATAGAATTATAGCACTTGAGAAAGCGCTGTCAATCTTTTACACTTTATTATTTGAACACACTCGTTTTTTGGAAATCCACCGTAACAATTTGTATCTTTAGCCGCTTGTATCTTTGACCGCCGAATGAAAGAAGGCCTGTTTAGTGGCGATAATATATAGGTATACGATTCAGGTTGCTCGGGGTAAAACTCGACAAGAGGCGATGAGCGCGACTAGCTAGCGAATCTGACGAGACTTAAAGCCGTCAAAAAAGGTTCAAACTCAGTAAACTGAGCTTGAATCTTTCTTGACGGCTGATTTCCGAGACAAATTAGAGCTCCTGTGGACCGTCAGGCGTGTTGACTTCGACCTTACTGTGCTTCCACCGTCGCAGAACCATCCATAGCCACAGAGCAACACCAACACCGACATAGACAGCAAATGACAGCCATGAGTTGATGCCCTGACCAAGAGCCGTGAAGAATGCGACCAGAAGCGCAACAACAAGTGCAATAATACGGGTCGCCTGCCCACCAGGAAGTTTATAGGTTGCCCAGTCTGGGTGCGCAGCATGTATCCGTATTGCGCTGATCATTGTCAGTGCATATGCGCAGGCGCAGCTAAAGGCCATTAGGTTGAAGAAACTTTCCATAAACGTGCTGGCGTTTTGAAGAAAGATGAAGATAACGCTAATTACTAGCAGGAAGACATTCGGTAGGATGGGCTGCTGGTGTTTATTGACCTTCATGAAGGCCTTAGGTAGATAATTCTGCTCACCCATTGCATAGAGCAGGCGGACAACAGCCATCCAGAAGCCTAATAGTGAAGCACCCATACCTAGTAGGACAGAGCAGAATCCGAAAATCAGTGGCCAAACGCGCCATCCCAGAAGGTCTTGCATTGCCACAATGGTTAGGAAGCCATTTGCGGAATGTGCTGTGAGCAGTTGACTGCTGGTGCCAAGACCTGCAATGCAGAAGAAGTAGAAGACATAGATAGCCGCACAGGTGAGAATCGAACCACGGATTGCTTTGCTTGTGTTTTTAATTGGGAAATCTCCCTCTTCTACCAGCTCAGGTACTGTTTCAAACCCGAAGAACGGCGTGATCAGCAATGCCATACCGATTATCCACGCCGGAATTCCTGCAGTACTGGCCAGCCCTGAGTGAAGTAGCGGGGTGAAGTTTGAGAACGACCAGTGACCGCTGAAGAGCAGCATGAAACTAGTAATCAGCGTTGTCGCAATGTTGACAAAGAGCATGATGCCCTGCGCTTTGATTAACACTTTTACGTCTTGCAGGCTGAGAAAGAAATATATCAGCAGAAGCAACAAGCCAAAGATGATGATGGTCTGGAAACTCATGTGCACGTGGAACTGATAGTTGATCCATGTCATGATACCCATGACAACAGCTGGCGGGACAGAAATCCAGGCCGCCATAATCAGCCATGAGGAAAAGAAACCCAGGTGTTTATTCAGACCAACAGTGTTGTAGATGAGTTCACCGCCGTTTTGCTTAAAGATGGAAGATAATTCACCATAGACAAAGCCAATAGGCAAGATGCAAATCGCCATAAGGGCGAATGCGAGAAAAGTACCGGCACCGGTGTACTTATAGAATACCGAGTCCCAGTAAGCAACGTAGGTGAAGATTGCCCCGGTTGCGGCAATATAAACGTAGACTAGATTGAGGCTCTTTTTTAACCCTCCGGCAGCCATAACTATGCACCCACAGAAACCGTCTCAGGCAATGTACTGCCACCATCGATGACAACTGGTGTTGCCGTGATGTAGCTGGCACGGTCGCTAAGAAGGAATGATGCCAGTTCCCCAATTTCATCGATTGTTGCCAGGCGCTTCTGCAGAGGCACTGCATCTGCAATACCACGGGTAGTGACGTCCGGATCATCTGGCGTTGATTCTCTTGCGATTTGATCGGCCATTGGTGTCTGAACGTAGCCCGGAAGAATCGCGTTGGCAGTAATGCCATACTCAGCGACCTCGCGCGCCACTGCACGGGTGAATCCCATAATAGCTGCCTTGGTCGTTGCGTACGCACATTCACCAGGATCAGCAACCTTGACGCCAGTCACGCTAGACATGTTGCAGATGTGGCCGGATTTATTAGCAATTAGCGTTGGAAGAACGGCTTTCGTTACATTCCAGACACCTTTGATGTTGATGTCGAATTGGAAGTCACGATCCTTATCGCTAGTTGCTAGTAATGAACCTAGTTTGATAACGCCAGCGTTGTTCATCAGACCATCAATGGTTCCAAAATGATCAAGAACTTGCTGCACGCCAGCTTTCACACTTTCAGTGCTCGACACATCCATTTTTACGCCAAATGCCTCGTACCCGTCTTGGGTGAAAGACGCGACCGTCTCATCTAGTTTTGGAGAAATATCTGCTAAAGCGACTTTGGCACCATGTTTTGCAACTACACGCGCAATTCCCAAACCATTACCCATTGCCGCACCTGTTACCAATACAACCTTGCCGGTTAATTCGTCAACAGCCATGATAAAACCTCCTCATATATTGTGAATGTTTGAACATCTTGACGGTAGCACGTTTAGACAGCGCTTTCAATATGTGCTAAGGCTTTTTTCTTTCTGGCATCTGAAAGTCTTTGTAGAAGAAAGGGAAGGCTTGATAGTGAATTGCGAGGCTTCTCGAGTCTCACAACTTAAAAGTATTGACACAAAGACACCACCCCCGTAAAATAAGGCTTGGATAGGTCTCATATCTTAGTCTCTAATCGAGAAGGGGAAGTCACATGGCCAAGGCATCGAAATCGGATCAGTTAGCAGTTGCAATCGCGAAGGCAATCAGTGAGTCGGCAATCTATGACTTCACTCGGCATGGCTACCGTCGTGTCAGCAAAACTCTGATTAAGTTGCGAATCGAGAAAGACGGAACAGCCCCAGGCATTTCGCTAGAGGGTGGCGCTTGGAATCTTGCATTCAATAAAGCCTTGGATCGGATGCGGCACGCCGGCGCGGCGGCAGAGGCGTATAACTTTACCAAGCGCGGGGAGACCGAATCGCGAACCGAGATTACTATTATGGATGGTGAAAAGGCGAAGCAGGTCGCCGCTGACATGGCTGCAGGTCGGCCTGAGCTTGATCTGCACCCGCAACCAGAGACGCCGGTCGACAAGATGGCGGTCGCCATTGCTCGCGAAATCGGCTCCAAGACGATACACCCGAAGCAGGCGCCAGAGCTGGAGCTGATCAATGAGCGCGATGTTGAAAATCAGGTCAAGCCCCGGTGGCGGTCGGTTTGGTCAGCCAAGAGCTGGACTCCAGCTTGGGAGCGGGTCGTGACTTATCTTCTGCAGGAAGGCGCACTCAACCAGCAGACAGTCCTATCATCAACCAATGATGACGTTCAGATCCTGGCAGTGGCGGATTGGAATAAACTTAACCGCCTGATTGCCGACCCGTCACCCGTGGCAGGCGAGGGCACAGCAGAAAAGAAACCTCAGCCGAAGCACATGCCTGTTAAGGAGACAGCGGCCCAGAGATCATTCTCAGGTACCGGTACCATCTACGGCTACGCCCGGGTCAGCACCCCGGCCCAGAGTCTGGATGAGCAGGTTTCAGAGCTGAAGAAAATGGGTGCCCAACAGATCTACAGCGAAAAATTCACCGGCACCACGGTGGATCGCCCAGAGTTCCAGAAGCTCCTGACCATCGTTCAATCCGGCGATACCCTGATTGTTGCCAAGCTCGACCGCCTGGGCCGTAACGTCAAAGAGGCTCTGGAAGTCATGGATAAGCTACAGGCCAAAGGCGTCACGCTGCGCATCGGCAATATTGGGACTTTTGAGACCAATAAGAATGGCGACCTCACCCCGATGGCAAAAATGATGCGTACCATGATGCTCGCTTTTGCCGAGTACGAGCGCGACATGATTGTTGAGCGCACCCAGGGTGGCAAGGCGTACGCCAAAGCGCACGATCCGCACTTCCGCGAGGGTCGTAAGCCGGTTATTGCGGGCGAGCGGCTCGAGCAGATGCTCGACTACTACAAGACGCACACCGTTAAAGAGACCACGCGCGCATTCGATGTCTCAAAGGCCACTTTGATGCGGCGCGTTGCGGAGAATCAGGCAGAGAAACAAACAGATTAAGTCAGTATTGGGCCCTAGCTATTTATTACCGCCGCAGCAGTGCGTCTGTGGCGGCTTTTTTGTCTTTGCTGAATATTAAATTTCTTCTTGCCAAAGTATGTGGAGGGGCGTATGTTTAAAGAGTAATAGCGGAGCAGCATATAAACACGAAATAATGGAGGGCAAAAATATGGAACCACTAACAGCAGACCGGCATCAGAAGTTCGTGGAAGTGACGACACGACGAATTCGAGACCTGACGGCCGTGGTTGAGTTAGTTCAGGTACTTTCGGATCGGCCGCAGACTTACACGTACACTCAAACAAATGCAAGAGAGATGTATCGAGCGTGGAAGAGACAAGTTCAGTATCTGGAGGATTACTTTTCTCCTGATGTAGAGGATCCAAACGCCGAAGAGGTGCCAAGTGAATTTCGTTTTACTCGGCCAAGTAAAGGAATCGAGCCAACGCCTGAGCGTCTGGCATTACAAGCCAAGCGCAATCTGAAGATTTTGCCGGTAGATGAAAAGAATGCGCGGTTTCTCGCTCTGGCAGAGAGCCGCGTGTCGAGGGTGCTCTTACAGATTAGAAGGTTGATGAATACATCCTCGCGCAATTATCTACCAACCAAAGACGAAGTTGCCGCCCTGATCCAGTTGCTTAAAGATCAGTGCAACGCCACCTGCTCGTTGTTCGATCCGTCCCTGCTGATGAGTCGCTACATTGCGCGGCTAGAGCCTATACAGTTCCGATTCCTTGCGCAGAATTTAAACGGGCGTAGTAACTACACAAATCCAGATCTGATAAATGGTGTCGTTCCTGAGTGGAGCAACAGTGAATCCATCGACATCTTTGCTTTCAATGAGGTCTATCTCGATAATCGTTACGACCGTTTTGAGGCCATGCTAGAGGAGGCAGGCTATTACACCTTCCACGATTCAAGAGACCCGAAGGCCTTGGCAAATACCTGTGCGCTGGCCTTGAACTCGCGTCTGGTACCTGCGCGCACCAAGCTGCCGGTCTTCCAGCCGAGTCAGAAGTCTGGACTAGATTACCTGGCCACCTTGGTACCGCAGCCGGACGGCCGCGCACTGGGAATCGCCAGTGTCCGGCTTCACTCTTCGCTTGGGAAAGAGGCAGATTTGGCGGCGGACTACCAGGACATGGCGGACGTTGCACTACCGGAGCTCCTTGAGCTAGTCAAGAAGTTGAAGAAGGAAGGCGCTGATGAACTCCTCATAGCCGGCGACTTCAATCATGCTCGCATCGTGGAGAGTGGCAATTATGAAAACTTGGCTCAGGCCCCAATCAGTTTCCAGGTGCAAGAAGCCAAGCTGGCTGAGGTGGGCTTAAGACTGCTGCGAGCCAATGGCACTTCGTTTACAAGCGAGGATGGCAGATATCACACAGCCATCGATCACATTGCCATCAGCGCGGGCATCAAGATGAACGATGATCTGCGCTATGATCCTAAGCCGGCCGGCAGCAGGCTTGACCATGCCGGGATTACGGGCACTTTTACGATGCCAGCCATCGATCCTGGATTCGAGGAGACGGAATGACGATGGATGATCCTGTTTCTCTCGATGGTCAACCCGATGCGGTGGGAATTTTCCGGGTGGGAGTAACGCACTTAGAATGGCTGACCCCGAGAGAAAGCAGCGGAGCCTGGGGTTACTTAGACAGATGGTTGGACGAACATCCTGATCAGTCATTCGACTTTGAGTATGACGGCGTAACCAATCCTGACGTGAATGTGATCTTTATTCCAGATCCGGTTGATACGGGGGACGGATTGACCCTGTCATATGGCGGCCACCCGCATCACACGAACGGGCGGTTTATCTTAGTTGGTACCTATCAAGGAAGTCCGCATGAGGATTCTATGCAGGTTGAAAATCTGAGCGTACATCAGTTTGAGATGCTTGCATCAGCAGTTCAGGTGGTTGGCTAAAGGGGGACGACTAAATGGCTGAAGAGATCGATTACTCCAGACTGATCTATATCTGCGAAGGCTGCGGTACAGTGAAGATGTACCCCACACCCGAGGACGCTTTTAACGATGGTTGGGACTACCCGCCGCGACTGGGAGAGTTTGGGGTGATTGGGCCTCGGACTTGCGGTAACTGCGGGATCGATAAGACGCTGTGGTGGAAGCTAGTCACTGCAAGAGATGTTACTGACGAGAAAGTCCCAGTGAGTGAGCTCCCATTGGGGGATTTGACTCCGTCGCAAATGAGGACGTTCCAGCGCATTCTTGGCGAGCCTGCTAGTATCATGGCGGACAAGCCTGCAGAGTAGCCTTTGTATAGATGCCGAGTCAAATTAGATGACAAGGCTCATTTCAGGCAGTATCCTGACCCTGGTACTTGGGATTTTCCACCTTTCACCGCGTTGACCCGCAAGTCAGCGCGGCTTTTTTCTTACAAGAGTGAGTTCAAGAAAGAGGAGTTGATCAAGAGCCATCTGGTGGTCGGTGTTGATGACAGCGACTCATGATGCCCGCTGACAGGAGGGATTGACCAATGAGTGAGTATAGAAGGGACGACCTTGGGCGTATGCAGTATCCCGCCATGTTTGCTACGTGGGGAATCAGCCATCTGGAGATGATGAGAGAGGTTGAAAACTACGAGCTTCTCAGGGAATTTAACCTGCTGCGTGAGACATTTGCAGAAGACGGGTACTATGACGATCTGGATCCAGTGAGCAGGGAAGAATTGGTCGCGAAACTATTGAATGATGATGGCCCGATGGCGTATGTACGTGCGCTTTTAAGGGTCGATGACGATGGCGACATCATCGAGGCCTACAATCGCGGAATAGCCGATGGCTCTATGCCGGAGTTGGAGAAGCAGGAGATCGATATGCTGCGACACTGGGAACGCGGGATCGAGTGGTACTCCGACTTGATTGCTAGGGAGCGCGAGCGAGGCAGCGCTGAGATTATTTGAGGCCTTAGGGGGCCAGAACATCAATCTTGTTCAGCTAAAAGATAGGGCTCGCAGACTTACCAGACACTGAGGTAAGCTGCGAGCCTTCTTTTATTTGCTGTTCTGTTCATCACGGTTCGGATCGATCTCTTCCGGATTTTCAACATCTTTAGGTGCCGTGGTGACTTTGGGGGTCTTCTTGGGCAGGGGAATTTTGTTGATCAAATGACCGGTGCCCGATGCCAGCGTCTTGATACCTTTCTTCGCCTCGCCAGTCAGCTTTTCAGCCAGTTCTTTGCGAGCCTCCTGTTTAGCGGCCAGCGCGTCGTCCTTAGCTTTTTGAGCGGCTTCTTCGGCAGCTCTGTCGGCAGCAATCTGATCGTCGATGATTTTCTGGCTGGCAGCGACCGTGGCTTTGTCAGCGTATGAGACGCGCACAAAAGTCTTGGTGTTCGCCGTGACCTTAGTGTTAGCTGCCGGAGACATCGTCAAAATGGAGTTGGGCTTCACCTTCGCGTACTGCGGATCTGGGTCAACTTTAACAATCGAGTACTGAAACTTGTAGAACACTAAAATGCGCTTAGCCTCAGCGAGCGGCAGGCCGACCAGGTCGGGCATGTTGATATCATCGTTGTGTTTATTCAGATGAGCTGCGAAAAAGGCACTCCCTTTCTCGACAACCTGTGGGCCGATTGCCTTAATAGTGGTGTCGGCAAGATCTGAAAGGCGTTTTGACCCGACTTTCGACTTTGAGTTTAGATTGTCGTGGGATTTGGTGTTTCGCGTTGATCCGGATTTCTTTGATGTTGCCATAGCTGTTCCCCCGTACATTTATATAGTAGCTAAATTCACTATAGCAGTTCGGGTAGGGGTGTACCATATACAAATAGTGCGATTAGAGGCCCCGGTCGGGAATGCGCCCGCGACCCGCCAAGCCCCGGCGGGACACGGTCGCAGTCCCGCCCTCCTGCTCAGTCTCATGGCAGCCGTCCGCCACCGCCCCACGAAGTGCTTGCGCCCGTTCCGGCCGCCTGGCCTGGGCTGCCGCCCTTCACCGGCCAGAAGTGCTTGCGCCGCTTCGCGCCGCCTGACCTGGGCTGCCGCCCTTCACGGTCAGAGAATCCGCACTCCCTCAGGTACCCGGCTGGCACCGCCGGGCGGGTGTGGCCTGTTGCCCACCGCCCTCCGGCCGGCAGTCCCAGCCCAGGCCCGCCCCAGGCCCGCCCTCACGCCGACAACACCGACCTGCGACCCACATAGGTTTACCTATTAACACTCAGCCTCATCCTCTTGCGCCGCCGAGCGCCTCGCCCCCACGCCACCAGCCCGCGCGCGTGCTGCCCCCTCCATACAGTAAGCCCAAGCCCGAAGTTCAAGCCCTTTTGAGGAAAAGGGAAGCGGGGTCCTCGCCGAGACTACAGCGTTTGAGCCGCAGCACGTGCACCTGCGCCGAGGACAGAAAAATCAGCAGTCTCCGCTTCATCAGATCGTGAATCTGACGCGAGTTCAGCCGCAGGGGGCCGCCAACTCACCGCAGGTGGTCTAAAAATCGCCTGTTTCTGCGCGAATTTGGGGTCAGGCGTGTTCACATTTCGAAGACAACTAGAGCCAACTGACACTTCATAGATGGGTGACGGACAACGCGGGGCCGCCAAGCTGGATGTCATCTGAACAAAAAATTTATTGCTGGGCGGGGTTTTGAAAGGAGGGTGTGCTGGGTTGCCTGCCACCGACTAGTCACATAAAGCAGACGTCATCAGCGAAGAAACCCATCCAATGATGTCTGCAGAAGAGCTGTAAAGGCTAATGCAGGCTTACAACACTTCACCATTACTGCTCGTGACTCTGCGGAGCCATTCATAGCTTTTTTTGGGTACACGTTGTAAATCGTAGGTTTCCTGGTTAGATCGATTAACGTAAACAAACCCGTACCGCTTATCCATATCCCCCTTAGAGCTCGGTATATCGATGAGACCCCATACCAGGTAACCCAAGACATCAACACCGTCATAGGCGACTGCATCCTTGAGTGCAGCAATGTGATCTCGATGGTAGGCGATTCGGTAGTCGTCAGCAATTTGGTGAGTGCCGTCCCATTCTTCGCGCATGCCCACGCCATTCTCAATCGGGAAAACGGGCAAACCGCAACGGTTATAGATGTCCGTCAGGGCCGTACGGAAGCCAAGAGGGTCGATTTGCCAGCCCCATTCGTTGCAAGAAAGATACGGATTTGCTTTCTCACCTTTGAGGAGGAACAAATTAGGGGCAGTATTTAACGGGATTTTGGTGCTATCGATGGTGGTGGTCGAGTAATAACTCAAGCTGATGAAGTCGCTACGACATTGCGAAATTGTTTTCATCTCGTCAGTGTCTAAGATGTCGTCTAGTCGTTGCTGGTGCATGAACGACAACACTTCGGTGGAATACCGGCCCGTAGTGAACAGTGATAGCAGGTTAAAGTTAGCAAATTCACCGAACTTGCGAGCAGCAGCGACATCCTCAGGAAGGGGACTGTGAGGATAGACTTCTTGATAGGCCAGCATGCCGCCAATTTTCAGGCCTGGGTAATTGGTATGAACTTCATTTGCGATGGCTGCATGTGCAACCATCACGTGTTGCTGAATCTGATAGAGTGCACGAATGGATTGATTGCCGGAATAGCCGCTGATGCTGAATACAGTGGGCAGTCCGTAATGGTTCTGTTCGTTAAACGTTAGCCAGAGCGGGACCTTGCTGGCAAAACGCGACAGCATTTCCTTCCCGTAGCGAATGAAGGCTTGGACCACGTGATCAGAGATGAATCCATCGTATTTTTCCGCCAAGTGTTGCGGCATGTCAAAATGATAGAGGCAAGCCATGGGGGTGATGCCCTCGCTGATGAGCGCATCAATTAACTTGGAATAAAACTCGATTCCAGCTTCGTTGAAGTCTCCGTCTCCAGTGGGGCAGACTCGACTCCAAGAAATCTGGAAACGGTAGCAGTTGACGCCAGCCTCGGCCATCAGATGAATATCTTCCTTGTAGCGGTGGTATTCGTCAATCGCACTTTCCCAGATGTCTTGGCTGCGCACATCATACACAGAGGGGCCCTTGCCATCAGTCAACGCAGCACCTTCAGTCTGCATGCTAGATGTGGAGTTACCCCAATAAAAGCCATCTTTTAGAATTGCCATGATTGCACTCCTTAATCTATATCTCTTCGTAGTTTGAACTTACATGTCTTCGCGTTATAATGCACTTATGTGTGACTTGTAAGCTCATCTTACGAAGGAGGTAGTTATGTCTAAATACATTGACATTGCCAATGATCTCAAGAAAAAAATCCAAGCGGGGACTTATGCACCAGGCGAGCCGCTTCCGGGCCAAAAAAATCTGGCAGACGAATACAAGACCAGTCGAATGACGATTCAAAAGTCGCTATCACTGCTAAAAGCAGAGGGGTATCTCTACTCTCAACAGGGGTCCGCAACTTACGTTAAGAACAACATCGATAGTCTGGCGAATTTAGACATTGGCGTCGACCAATATGTCGGAATTTCGAAATTAATGGAAGGCAAACATAAGGTCACCAGCAAGGTGTTGAAATTCGAGATTCGATATCCGGAAGAAACGGAACGCGATAAACTGTCCCTTGGTCCGACTGATGCGGTCTACGATATACTGCGGTTAAGACTGGTGGATCAGGCTCCGTATTCAATTGAGCACACCATCATGCCGATCAGTATCATTCCAGGATTGAGTGACGACATCTTAAGCAAGTCAGTCTATCACTACATCCAGGAATCTTTGGGCCTGGAAGTCGGGGGAGCATACAGGCAGTTCAGCGCAAAGAAGTCTTCCGAAGACGATATCAAGTTTTTGGGCAACGAGAGCACTGATCCAGTCCTAGTCATTACCAACGTGGTATATCTTGAGAACGGGACGCCGTTCGAATATTCGATTGTTGATCAGAAATACGACAAAGGGCGTTTTGGTATCTTTGTTCCCTCCCAAGGGAAATTTTAGCAAGGTCTGCATCTATTCATATAGATGCGGCCTTTTTGCTATCTTGACTCTTTGACACGAGATGAGTATAAACGAGGCCGCTCATCATGTAAACTAAAATTTTATATTTGGCTTTACAAGATTACGGATAGCGTTTACAATGTCCTTGGCTTTACAAATATAGAACCAAGGAGGTCATCATGGAAAAGCCAAACGTCTTTGTTGATAAGCTAACGATGTTTGCTGCCAAGTTCGCCAATAATCTTTATATGAGAACCTTGCGCGATGCATTCGTTATGATCATGCCATTGTATACGCTCGCCGGCTTTGGGGTATTGCTGAATAATGTTCTCTTCCCACTTATTCTTAAGGGAGATGCATTGGTCAAAACTCAGACTTGGGGAACACTCATCACCAACGGGACCTTGAATGCTGGGGGACTGATGGTAGCACCAGTCGTTGCCTACATGCTGGGTCGCAACAAGAACTTTAAGAACCCAATCATGTGCAGTATTGTTGCCATTGCGGCGTTTATTATGACAATGCCGCTGACACTTGATCTGATTCCGGTTGGTGGAAAGAAGCCGGTGTCGATCTCCGGCGTATTATCCTACAGCAACATTGGTGCCAATGGTATGTTTACCGGGCTGCTGATTGGTTTGTTCGGGACCTTGCTGTTCTTAAAGGTTTCAAGCATCAAGAAGCTTCATATCAACCTCGGTGAGAATATTCCGCCAGCAGTTGGCCAGTCTTTTGACTCATTGATTCCGTCAATGATCACACTGTCAGTTGTTGCTCTGATCGGTGCGCTGCTGATTGTCTTCACGAACAGCAGCATCATGGCGTTCATCACGACAATCATTCAGGAACCGCTTCGTCGAGTAAACACGAGCCTTCCTGGTATGCTCTTCATCTACGGCATTGGGAGTTCGTTCTTCTGGTTTGGGATTCACCCGTTCGTGAACAGTACGCTGCTTGATCCGGTTCTGCTGATTAACATGAACAAGAATATGCTGGCGTTTGCTCACGGCAAACCAGCTCCGTATATTTTGACCAACACCTTCCGTGATGTCTTTGGTCAAATTGGTGGGACCGGGAGTACAATCGCACTGCTGATTGCCGTTCTTCTTTTCTCCCGAGTTCGGCCGAAGAGGGACATCGCAAAATTAGCTCCTCAATTTTCAAGTCAAGTGCAACGATGATAACGAATTCTTGATAGTGGTCTAGGCTGTTACGCCATGCATCGGTA